>JAFRAT010000009.1 GCA_017405305.1 Aeriscardovia sp.
ACGGTTACGTAAGCATACCATAGTAGCGTACCACGTCCCTCCAGGAGACATCCATAAGTCATCCCAGCTCGATGTCCGAGCAGACGTTAGCTTCCGTAGTGCTCCCGTGGTGGGCCATATGGAGATCCGTCCCATGGACTCGAGCGAAGGTTATGAACTTGGCAAGCCTGAGCAGCGGGCAGCGGCGCACGTCCGCACACGGACGGAGAGGATTGTCGCGTACTTCTCCTGCTTGCCGCAGACGGTGCCTTCCTGGGCGAGAATCCACCGGAGGTCAGAGACAACGGTGAAAATCGTCCGGATTCATTCTTGTGTGTCGCTTAGAAGCCGATGCGCCCTCGCGGCGGCTCCAAAGATGTGCACGCGGCAACGCAGCTCTTCTTAGCGGCCAGAACGGGAGATCGGAGACGCCGCGGTCCAAAACGACTATGCGGACAGGCGGGACGCCGACACTCGTCTTTCAGAAGAAACGAAGCGAAGAAGAGACGGTCTTTGTCAAGTCTGATGCCCTGTGTTCGGTTTTGTATACAGCGTTCGATTTCGGATACAGCATAATATATAAAAGTATCCTACATATAATCTGAATAAATCTATGAAAATAGCTTTCTGGCAAGCCAAAAACCGCTATCTTGCAATGTTTTCCAGTGTACCGACAGCGAAAGGCAGCAACAGACCAGAGCGCCGATAAAATGGAGAGAATGCATAACGACAACTCTCTGCGGCGCACAGTCCGACGCGCCCTTCGGATCACCATCGTCACCGTCCTGACGGTGGCGATGGCATCCGCCTGCGGCCAGGAAACAAGCGCCCCGGCAGCGAGGCCGTCTTCGACCGCGGAGACAGCGACCGTCCGCCTTTTCGTGCCACAGCAGACGTTCCCTGCCGATTTCAAGCCCGTCAATTCCTGGTCCGCCGTAGCCCAGATGGCGGAAAACACTCTGAAGAAAACGGGGTTTACAACCGTCTCCGTCGAAAGCAGCGCGGACGTCGCGCAGGAAACGGTCGCCATCCGCTCCTGGTCCGACTCCGTGCCCAAGGGGCGGAACGGAAGCGTCCTCACGCCGCATATCGCTGTTGTCGCACCTGTCGGGACGCCCGGCGTCTGTGCAGCGTCCACGGGCGGAGCTTTCTTCGGAGGAATCCTGACGGCGGGCTGCACGAACGCCATGACACCGGCGGAGCACAACGCTCTGACAGCGGCGGTAGCGACGCTGAGAAAAGAGAGGATTTCTGTCGTTTCCATCGGTGACACGGGAATCGGGGCCACTGCGACAATTTCCATGCCGACGCCAAAGGAAATCGGTATCATCGAATCAACCAACCTCGTCGGGAAACTCAAGCTGTCCGCAACGTCCTTCACCCGCCCGAAACAAATTCTGGTTCTGACGCCGCGCACGTCGGAAACGGTTGCGGCCGCTGCGAATACAGGAGCAGTTTCGGAATCAAGAGCCGCGGCATCAGCGCTGGACGAATCGTCGCAGCAGTTCTTTGACGGCGTTTGGTCCGTTTTGAAGCCGTACTTCAAGACAGGGTCGGCGGAAGACCCCGCCGACCCTGATCTTGCCGTCGACGCGCAAACGGGACAAACGCCTTCCGAGGAAATGCTGTGGTCGGGAACGACCCTCGACGTCTCCTCCAGCCAATCCCTGTCAAACAGCGTCACGGCCGTTCTCGATACCGCGAAACGGAACGAGAATGCCGAACTGTCCTCTTTGCAGAAAGCAACTGGCTCGAAACAGCTGGCAGCATCGTCGCTGACAGCGCCGGCGACAATCGATGGCATCATTGCTGCCACCGATGGCATCGCTCAGAAAATAGTCGCCGTCTTGGGGAGAGCCGGGTATTCTGGCTCAGCTTCGAGCGTCAATCCCGAAATCACCCTGGACAGCCTCGTGAGTACCATCATCGGCGACGCGTCACTGCAGAAAGCAGCGGTCCCGACTCCCTTGCAGGATGGCACCGGGCAGCAGGTGGCGCTGATCCAGCGGCAGAAAGGAATTCTGGAAACCCTTCTGGCCGCCCGTGGACAGTCGCAGTGGCCGGTCATCACCGGTTTCGGCGCCGCGATGGCGTCGTTGCCGGACATCCTTGACGGCAAACAGTGGATGACCGGCATTGTCTCGCGCAGAACTCTGGTCATGGACATCGCCAACGCCTGCCATTCGATAGCATCTGGCCAACAACCGACAACTACGACCACAGCAGGGCCAGCCATCGAACCCATCGATGAAAGCAATCTTAAATCCGCTCTCATCGACCCCGGATACGTCGCGCCAGCGGAAGTCGGTCTCTGAGCTTCCGCAAGGGGACGCAAACTGTTTGTCGACGGCACCGGCCACGCTTATCCCGCCGGCTTCAACGTGACAGATCGCCTGGCGAAGAACGATTCCGAATCGACGTACCGGTCACTGACGCACACGTTTAGCATGATGCAACGGCCGTTGCGGCGGTCGAAATGACCGACATCCCTTTGTCGCTTATCGCAGCGAAGGATACCTTACTTGCCGGGACAGCAGCGGGTGCCTGGCGCAGGAGAGTGGTTACGACCGTTAGTCCGCCGGAGGATGCTCACCAATTCAAAATCAGCGCAACGAACCCTGACGACACAACCGGCAACATGCACCATGCCATCACCACTGCTGTGGCCCGAGTCATCGCGCACCGGGCGGAGGTCTGCGAGAATTTCAGCGCTGTCTCATGCCATCATGTCTTTCTTCTCCGCGTCCATATGGCCGTCTTCCATTTCCGCAATCACCCGAGACAGGAAAAAATGCGAACGCAATGGCGGTTCTGACAGTTTCGACAGCCGTTGTAGAAAAACGGGGACTCAAAAGAACTGAAAACAGGAGAAAAAGAACGTCGTCATAACGTTACGGATCTGGCAAAGCCAGCGAAGCGAAAGCCGGAAAGGACGACTCCTCGGAACAAAGAATGACCAACAAAAAAGGCCTCGCTCGGCGAGGCCCTCATGGCTCCCGCGGCTGGACTTGAACCGGCGACTTTTCGATTAACAGTCGAACGCTCTGCCAACTGAGCTACGCGGGAAGGTTTCTGAACAACGAAGAAAAGCATAACTCGCTTTTGCACTTTCGCAAATTACGGCGTGTCGCACCTGTCGAGGAAAGCCTGCAGTAGCCATTCACTATGGGAGGATTCCCGTTGTTTTCCAAGCGGAATATGCTGAAAGACGTCTGTTCCATAAGCATTGGAGGTTTCATGACCATTCGCGAAATCCGCGTTGTGCCCGATCCGGTCCTACGCACTCCCTGCGATCCCGTGACGAAAATCACCCCTGCAATCCGCCAGCTTGTCCAGGATCTGCTCGACACAGTCGATGATCCCGGCAGAGCCGGCCTGTCCGCCAACCAAATCGGCGTGAACCTGCGGATCTTCTCCTATAACATCGACCACAAGCTGGGCTACATCATCAACCCGCATATCCTTGAGCTCTGCGGCGAGCAGTACGGGGAAGAGGGCTGCCTCTCCGTCCCGGACCTGTGGTACAAGACACGCCGCGCCGATTACGCCAAGGCCGAGGGCATCAACCTCGACGGCAACCGGATCATCCTGGAAGGCCACGGTCTGAAAGGCCGCATGATCCAGCACGAGTGCGACCACCTCGACGGCCACATCTATCTCGACCGCCTGGAAAAAGAGCAACGGCGCGAAGCAATGCGCCAGATGCGTCGTTCCTCCTGAGTATAGTGGAAACCGTGTGATTTCCTCCTTCGCCGGAACCACATCGCCGAAGGAGGGCCGGACGCCGGCAGCAAGACCGTCGTCTGTGTAGCAAAGCCAAGAGAACACACGATTACGCGTCACGGCGGTGGTGGTCTGCGTCGGTCGGCTCCCTTCAGGGAGTTGCGCCCAGATGCTCGTGGCCAGGCAAGAACCGACAGAAAGGCATGGCAGAACCATGGCAGAAGTTAAGATGAGCCAGCTGCTCGAAGCTGGTGTTCATTTCGGTCACCAGACCCGTCGTTGGAACCCGAAGATGAAACAGTACATCCTGATGGAGCGCAACGGCATCCACATCATCGATCTCTTCAAGACCCTTGACTGCATCGACGCCGCGTATGACTTCATCAAGCAGACCGTCGCCCACAACGGCACCGTTCTCTTCGTCGGCACGAAGAAGCAGGCTCAGGAAGCCATTGCCGAGCAGGCCACCCGCGTTGGCATGCCGTATGTGTCCGAGCGTTGGCTCGGCGGTATGCTAACCAACTTCCAGACCGTTTCCAAGCGCGTTGCCCGCATGAAGGAACTCGAGGACATGGACTTTGATGACGTCCACGGTTCCGGCCTCACCAAGAAGGAGCTCCTCCTGCTTCGCCGCGAGAAGGACAAGCTCGTCAAGCAGCTGGGCGGCATCCGCAACATGAACCGCACCCCGTCCGCGCTGTTCGTCGTCGATATCAACAAGAACGCCCTTGCTGTCGACGAGGCCACCAAGCTCCACATCCCAGTCGTTGCCCTGACTGACACCAACACCGATCCGGACAAGGTCGCTTATCCGATTCCAGCGAACGACGACTCCATCCGCAGCATCACCCTGCTGACCACCCTGATGGCCGACGCCGTCGCCGACGGTCTCCTGGCGCGCGGCGAATCCGCCGCGAAGACTGGGGACGGCAAGAAGGCTGACCAGCCGTTGGCTGAGTGGGAAACCAACCTGCTAAAAGTCGACGACAAAGTCGACGCCGAATCCAAGTGAACCATCGCAATCATCTATTCGAGATCTATTCGAGGAGTGATTATGGCGCAGAAAGTTACGCTTGATCTCATCAAGAAGGTGCGCAACGACACCGGTGCTGGCATGATGGACGTCAAGAAAGCCCTCGACGAGGCCGAAGGCGATCCGGAACGCGCAAAGGAAATCATCCGCGCGAACGGCGTCCAGGTTGCGGGCAAACGCGAAGGCCGTAAGGCCCAGGAAGGACTCGTCGCAGCGAAGATCGTCGACGAGGACGGCAAAAAGACTGGCTACATCGTCGAGCTGAACTCCGAAACCGATTTCGTCGCGGAGACACCGCAGTTCGTTAATTACGGCGACGAAATCCTGAATGCCGCCATCAAGGCCAAGGCAGGCACCCGCGAGGAAGTCCTCGCGGCACCAACCCCCGAGGGTACCGTCCAGGATACCATCACGTCCGCCGGCGCGCTTTTCAAGGAACATGTGAAACTCGGCCAGGTCGTCCGCATCTCCGGCGACTTCATCGACATGTACGCTCACAAGAAGTCCGCCGAATTCCCGCCGTCCACAGTCGCCATGGTCGCGACGGACGAGAATGGCGCGAAAGTCGCGCACGACATCGCCCTGCAGATTTCCGCGATGACGCCGCAGTGGTTGACCAGTGACGACGTCCCGCAGGAGATCCTCGACCGCGAGACCCGCGTCGCCACCGAGAAATGCCAGTCCGAGGGCAAACCCGACAAGATCATCCCAATGATTGTCAAGGGCCGCTTGAACGCCTTCTTTGAGGATGAAGTCCTTCTGAACCAGAAATACGTCAAGGACCCACAGCGGAGCATCGCCGATCTTCTCAAGAGCGTCGATGGCAAGGCCGAGGCGTTCGCGCGCGTCGAGGTCGGTAAGGACGACGAATCCAGAGAGTGACGAATCACCAGCTTCTGCCGCGGCGAAATGATTGACTGCGGAGGCTCGGCACCGTTTTTCGGTGCCGAGCCTCCGCAGTCTTCTTTCATGAGTAGCATGAAGACGATAGCAGCGAAGAGATGGCAGGTCTGCCGACGAAAGGATTCCTATGCCAGACTCACATGATGGCAAACAGCGGCGAGTTCTTCTGAAACTGTCCGGCGAAGCGTTTGGCGGCGGTGCCGTCGGCATAGACACAACGATTGTGCGTCGCATTGCGCAGGAAATCAAAACAGCCGTCAACCAGGGCGTCCAAGTAGCCGTCGTTACCGGCGGCGGGAACTTTTTCCGCGGGGCGGAGCTGTCTAAGGCCGGTCTCGACCGCCGCCGCGGCGATTATATGGGCATGCTGGGCACAGTGATGAACTGTCTGGCCCTAGCAGACTTCCTGGAGCAGGAGAACCAGGTCACGCGTGTGCAGACGGCCATTACCATGACGCAGGTGGCGGAACCATACATCCCGCTGAAGGCCATCCGTCATCTGGAGAAGGGGCGCGTCGTCATCTTCGGTGCCGGCGCAGGCATGCCGTATTTTTCCACGGACACCGTGGCCATGCAGCGAGCGCTGGAAATCCATTGTGACCAGGTTCTGATGGGAAAGAATGGCGTCGATGGCGTCTATGACTCTGATCCGCGCAAAAACAAAAGCGCGCGTAGGTTTGACGTCGTGTCCTACCAGACGGCGTTAGTCGATAACCTCGCCGTCATGGACGCGTCGGCGCTGAGTATGGCGCGTGACAACGACCTGCCGGTCCGCGTTTTTGGACTGGCTCCGGGAAACGTGGCGCGCGTGCTTCTCGGAGAGGAATTGGGGACTTTAGTGACCCGTCAAGCTTGACGGCCTATCCTCGGAGGAACCAGTATCACTGAGCAAGGAGAATCATGGCAACCGAAGTAGATCAAGCCAAAACCGCGATGGACAAGGCTATCGAAGCCACGGAGAACAATTTTATCGGTATTCGCACCGGCCGCGCCAACCCGGCGCTGCTGAACGGCATCGTTGTTAATTACTATGGAGCGCCGACCCCGCTCAAGCAGCTGGCGACCATCGGCGTCCCGGAGTCGCGCACCCTGTCGGTGTCGCCGTTCGACCAGTCGCAGGCGGCGGCGATCGAGAAGGCCATCCGCGATTCCGACCTGGGTGTGAATCCGAACCGCGACGGCAACGTCATCCGCATCACGCTTCCGGAGTTGACTGAGGAACGCCGCAGGGACTACGTCAAGATTGCCAAGGAAAAAGCTGAGGAGGGCAAGATCTCCGTGCGTAACATCCGCCGCAAAACGCGCGAGGCTATCGAGAAGGCTCAGAAGGACGGTGACATGTCCGAGGACGACCGCGACCGCCTGTACAAAGAACTGGATGCGATAACCAAGAAGTCTTCCGACGCCATCGATTCCCTGCTTGCTTCCAAGGAAAAGGAAATCCTTTCCATCTGAGCAGGAAGAGGAGGCTGCTCGCCGTTCCAAAAAACGGCAGGCGGCCTTCTGTTTCGCCCTGCTGTTCCCGGTGGTATGCCGGCGAGACGGAAAACGGAGAAACGGAGAAGCGCACGCTATGGAAAAACGCCATCCGAAAAACGCGGCGGGAACGCGGGAGATTATCAATGAACGTACCGGCCGCGACATGCCGCAGGCCATTGCAACCGGCACTGGACTGGTCGTTCTCATCCTCATGTTCCTGCTCTTCCTGCCGCGGATCTGCTTCGTCGCGCTGATTCTTCTTTTCATGTTGTTGGCCATCAGAGAGCTGCAGGTGTCGTTCTCCCTTGTCGCTATTCATCTGCCCGCCGTTGTCCTAGACTGCGGCGTCATCTGCGTCCTGTTGGCCACATACTACGCTCATGATCACGTTGCTGCGGCGGGGGCCAGTCTGGTCTTCTGCCTGCTGGCGTCGTCCGCCGCCGCAGCCGCTGACCCCTATGCTGACCGGTTTGGCGGCAAGGCGTTGGAAGCCAAGAAGCTCGGCGTCCGCGGTGCCCATCCGCCGGCCATGCGGGAAGTGACGTTTTCGGGACGGGCGCGCGACGTCTCGTCGAGTGTTTTCGTGACGCTGTATATCGTGCTCCTGGCGTCGTTCCTCGTACTGCTGCTGGTCCGTCCGCAGTATCGCATCCTGGAAGCGATGGCCCTGTTCGTGCCGTCGCTCAGTGACATCGGCGGGCTAGTTTTCGGCGCGGCTTTCGGCAAGCATAAGCTATCGCCGCGCATCTCCCCGAAAAAATCCTACGAAGGGCTGTTCGGCAGCGTTGTGTTCGCCGTCATCGGGGCGATGGCTTTCTACTGCTTTGCCTTCCCCAGCGATTTCTGCTCCGGCGGCTGGTGGAAGCCGGCGGTGTTGGGGTTCGTCGTCGCTTTCGCCGGTACTTTCGGCGATCTTTGCGCGTCCATGCTCAAGAGAGATTTGGGCATTAAGGACCTGGGGCATCTGCTCAAAGGCCATGGCGGCGTGCTGGATCGTGTCGACAGCATCCTGATCTCAGCTCCGTTCACGTTTCTGCTGCTGTCCATTTTCATCGCCTGAGGGAAAGCGGTGCCTCATCGACGCGAATCTGTACAATCGGAACAGTCGATAACAAAAACGGAGGAATCGGAGCGAGCATGGCGAGGGCAGCGTTGAAGGCGGCACCAGCGGAAGAACCGGAAACAGAGTCCGGGTTGACCGAAGGCGGCGATGCCTCGAAGTTCCACGATCACTTGTCAATTCGTCACAAGTCCCGCCAGAAGCCGCCGCGTCACTTGGCCGATATGACGCGCGAGGAGCGCGAGCAGACGGTGGTAGATCTTGGCCTTCCTAAGTTCCGCGCGCATCAGCTAGAAAACCATTACTTCGCGCATTTTTCCGTCGACCCAAAGGATCTGACAGACATTCCGGCCGTCCAACGCCAGAGCCTGGCCAACCGTTTCTTCCCCAAGCTCATCACGCCGCTGCTGACACGGACCGCCGACAACGGAATGACCATTAAGACGCTATGGAAGCTGTTCGATGGCGCACGCATCGAAAGCGTGCTGATGCGCTATCCGATGAGAACGACGTTGTGCATTTCCAGCCAGGTCGGCTGCGGTATGGGATGCCCGTTCTGCGCGACCGGCATGCTGGGCCTGACACGCAATCTCTCCGCCGCTGAAATCGTCGAGCAAGTCAGGGAAGCGGCGAAACTGGTGCGCGACGGCGGCATCGCCGGCGGTCCGGCGCGCTTGAGCAACATTGTCTTCATGGGCATGGGGGAGCCGATGGCGAACTACCGTTCCGTTGTCTCGGCGATTCGCGAAATCAGCGCTTTGCCGCCGCTGGGCTTCGGCATCTCCGCCCGGAACATCACCGTGTCCACGGTCGGCGTCGTCACCGGCATTAAAAAACTAGCAAAGGAAAACATCCCTGTCCGTCTGGCCGTGTCGCTGCACGCGCCGAACGACACGCTGCGCGACGAGCTCGTCCCGATGAACAAACGCTTCGACCTGGAAACCGTCATGGACGCGGCCCACGACTACTTCCTGGCATCCAAGCGGCGGGTGAGCATCGAGTATGCTCTGATGCGCGGCATCAACGACCAAGCCGTCCATGCGCGGCAACTAGCCAGGCGTATCAACGGCTACGGCGACGACTGGGCGCACGTCAACCCCATCCCGCTGAACCCAGTGGAGGGGTCGAAGTGGACCGCGTCCAAACCTGAGGACGAGGCGCAGTTCATCCGTATCCTGCGCTCCGCCGGCGTGACGGCTACGCTGAGGGACACGCGTGGCAACGACATCGACGGTGCCTGCGGCCAGCTGGCGGCTCGGTACTTCGCCGAACACCCTGAGGACGAGGCGCAGTTCGGTGCCTTTGACTCTATAAAGAAGGCACCGGAAACCTGTTGAAGCAAGGAAGAGCATGCCTTTCACCCCATCAGCGGCACTGACAACTCTGGCATACATCCCGTCGCCGACGGTGTCCTATTTCAAGATCGGCCCGTTCACCATCCGTTTCTACGCGCTGACCATGATGTGCTCCATCTGGTTCGCTGTTTGGATTCTGACGCACCGATGGCGCAAACTCGGCGGCACCTTCGAGCAAGTCACCGATATCGCCGTGGCCGCAGTGCCCCTTGGTCTTATCGGCGCGCGCATCTACAACTGCCTGACGGTTCCTTTCGACTACTTCGGGCCGACAGGGAGCCTCATCAACATATTGAAGATTTGGCGTGGCGGTATGGCGATTTTCGGCGCTCTTCTCGGCGGTTTCCTCGGTGCCGCCATCATGTGCCACCACCGGAAGATCCCCGTCCTGCTACTGGGCGACGCCGCCGCCCCCGGCCTGCTAATCGCGCAATCCTTCGGCAGGCTGGGCAACTGGATCAACCAGGAACTGTACGGGTTGCCGACCACCTGGCCCTGGGGTTTGAAGCTCAATTCGGCGAACGCCATCGGCAAGTACGAAACCTGTTACGAGAACAGTCCGTGCCCTGACCCGCAGACGACCCTGTTCCAACCGACGTTCCTGTATTCCATCATCTGGTGCCTGCTCGGAGCGGCGCTCATCGTCCATTTCGGTAACAAATACGCCAACAGGCTCAAAGGCGGGCAGATCTTCGCCGCCTATCTCATCTGGTACGGCGTCGGACGGGCGGCCATCGAGCAGATTCGCATCAACTCGTCGGCCTATTTCCTCGGCGTGCGCATCAACACTTGGATCGCCGGCGTAACAGTACTCGTCGGCATTGTTCTATATGCAGTGCTGCAGCGCTCGGGGCTGTCACGGGCGTCGTTGCAGCGGAAGCTGGCGCTGGTCACCCAACGTGACCGGCAACAGTGCCTGAAAGAGAAAAAGAACGACGAGGAGCGCCGTGTCCGGCGGCAGGTGAAAAAACAAGAGAAGAAACAGGGGAGAGCGGGACAGTGATGCGTCCCAAGCCATTCCCAAATTCGGCAGCAGGAATGTCCGCTCCTGCCTCCCGTGCGCCAATATCCTTGCAGAGTGCGTTCCCGGTCCATCCGCAGGTGCTTCCGAATCGAAAACTGCACTGGCGGTCTTCTTCGAAGCCCGCCAGTGATTTATGCGTTTTGGTCTGTACCCACGAGGCCGGATTCCTTTCGCGAGATGATGCGACACCTACGGGTTGACTTGTGTGTCAAAGACCAGCGTCGACATCGGCTTTAGTATCGGCATACGTCGCCGCCAAAGACATCCGCCAGGCGGCAGCGACCGACGGAAACGTCACATGGGTCGCGGACAACAGCGCGCATCCCATTGATCCGGCGGTTATTGATGTAATAGCGATCCTTGTCGTATGCCGGGAGCGAGGCTTTGAACAGAATCCGGACCACCGGCCCCGGACAGGCTGTATTCGGTAGAGGTATCCATTCGGGCGATGATGTCCTCGGCCATATCCGACAGCACGCCGTTCTCGACACAGCTGTCGATATCGATGGCGTAGATGTCCCCAAAGATGCCGATGCCGATGCCGATGCCGTCATATCCGGCCCTGTACCTGACGGCTATGGCGTAATCTGTGAAGGTGGCCTTATTCGCAGAATCCGCACGATTGTCAGATTCAAGTAAGGGGTATAGCATGAATTTTGTTCAATGGTGTAATGATGACAATGGATTTTTAACTGCTATTTTGTCTCTCATTGGCCTGATCTTCAGTGCTGCTGCTATAGTGGTGTCTATTCGCACGGCAAGATTGCCATACAAAAAGCGAATTATACTGGGCTATTTCCTACAATCTGGTGCCATCATAGTGCCGGGTGTCGGTGTCAAACCATCCATACTGGAAATGTCCGTATTTGCAACAAAAGAACAGTCGCTCTCACGTTCATACCGATGAACTAATAGAGTATTTTTCTCGTGAGAACCGCAATATAAAGCTCTTTGTGTATGCGGCAGATACCGAGGGAAAAGAGTACGTGAAAAAGTTTGGTACAGTTGGTAAGTTGCTTGATATCCTATCATGATCAAAATATAGTACTCAACTATGCGAAAACGCACTTTGTATCAATCATTCGCCCCAATACTCGAAAAGACCACACCTCGGGAGTAATCTCCTTAGATGCGGTCTTTCTGGTTTACCCGCTTGAAGACGTTTCAGATAATAGTTTTAATTATCCCTTATCCGCACCACCTTTGCGGACAGGTCTGTTTTTGCGTTTCTTAGCATCTTTGTTCTGGCTAGCTATGCCAAGTTCTCCCGTGTCGCTCTCCTGGCACGATCGTGAAAGCCCTTCCGGTACCGCGGTATAGGTATATGCAGGAGCCGCGGAACGCCATCGAGCTAGGAGAGAGAGAAGGACTCCGCAGCGGAGGATTTTCCAATGAGTCATGGTGATGTTGTCGGCGACTTTCTTCGCGGACGTGGATCCTGCCCACACCTGCAGTCCATCACGAACGACTGTCTGGTTCTCGTCGAGCAGGTTCCTTAAACTGGGCGCATGAACATCAAGATAGCGCCGAGTATTCTGTCTGCTGATTTTTGCAATCTCGAACAGGAACTATCGGAAATCGCGCACGCCGATGCCGTGCACATTGATGTCATGGACTACCACTTCGTGCCGAACCTCACCATCGGCGAGCCGGTAGTGAAACGAATCTGCGAAATCGCCACGAAACCAACCGATGTCCATCTGATGATTGAGGATCCCGACCGGTGGGCACCGCATTACGCTGACCTGGGCGCGACGTCCGTCACGTTTCACCTGGGCGCGACAGCAGCCCCCGTGCGCTTGGCCAGGAAGCTTCGTTCCCTGGGAACGAAAGCTTGCTTCGCCGTCCGCCCAGCAGAGCCGGTCGAACCTATTTTCGACATCCTCGACGAATTCGACATGATTCTGGTGATGACTGTCGAACCCGGTTTCGGCGGGCAAAAGTTCCTGTCAAACCAGGTCGGGAAAATCCGCAGACTCCGCGATGAGATCACGCGCCGCGACCTGCCGACGCGCATCGAGGTCGACGGCGGCGTCAACCCTACGACAGCCGCTGACGCCGCCGCGGCGGGCGCCGACGTCTTGGTCGCAGGGTCCGCTGTTTTCGACGCTGCCGACCGCAACGCCGCCATCGATGACATTCGCGCCGCCGCTGAAAGAGCCTACCAGCAATAGCGTATTCCTGAATTCAGGTGAATAGGCTAAGCTAAAGGGGGAGCTTTCAGGAAGGATAGGTGCGGCAGTGTCGACCGGTGCGCGCGATAGTGTTCATTTCGGACCTCCTGCACGACGTATCATCTGGACTGTACCCAACGTCATCAGTTTCCTGCGGATCGTCTCGATTCCGTTCATCACCTGGCTGATCGCCACACGTCGGCCTGTCGCCGCGCTTATCGTACTCGCGGTATCCGGCGCATCCGACGGGCTAGACGGCTACATCGCCCGCCGATTCGATCAAGTTTCCGTCCTGGGGCAGATTCTCGACCCCATCGCGGACCGTCTACTCATCATCTGCTCCGCGTTGGCGTTGGCCATAGCACGCATCGTACCCTGGTGGCTGATGATCATCATCTGCTGCCGTGACCTCGTCATGGGCATCGAGATCCTAGTACTCGCCCAGCATGATTATGGTCCGTTACCGGTGCATTTCGTCGGCAAAGTAGGGACTTTCATGCTGATGCTGGCCATTCCCACGCTAATCGCGTCCCATGTCGCCGGGTGCTACACGCACACAATCCGCGTCGATTTCCTTGTCCATTCCTTTGGACTGGCCTGCTGCTGGTGGGGAGTGGGACTGTACTGGCTGGCAGGAATCATCTACTTGGCGCAAGGCCATCTGCTATTGAAAAAAAGACCATGACCACCAGCCAAAAGCCATGGTTTTCCAATCCAGGTTTCTCACTCCTCGCTTGTAGAATGAAAGCATGACAGATTCAGAGCAGACAGCAGGCGAGACGACAAGCATCGGCATCCCAGCTATTCAAGTCCCCGTGACAACCAGCAGCATGGATAGGCCTTTGAGTCAACAGGACCTCCTGACCATCGAAAAACTGGAACCGGGTTCCGCTTTACTTGTCACCACCCGCGGTTCGTCCGCCGGTGCACGGTATCTGCTAGACGAAGACGTTGTCACCGTCGGCCGCGATCCGGAGTCCGACATCCTGCTCGATAACACGACCGTGTCCCGCCGTCACGCCATCTTCAGACGCCACGATGGCCGGTACACAGTGGAAGACGTCGGATCGCTCAACGGCACCTACGTGAACATGGAACGAGTCGATTCTGCCGAACTGCACAACGGCGATTCCATTATTATCGGCAAGTTCCGCATGCTGTATTTCGCGCGCTAAACAGGACGCATGGCGATGACGTCGAAAATAATGAACAGACAGGCCCTGCAAGGAGAGCTGTTCTCCGATTCCGGGAACGCCGTCGCCGATTCCAACGGAATCCGCGCATACCGAGCCATAACGATTTCCAACGCCCTGGGCGTTCCGCTCCATCAACTAGAGAAATGGGACAGACAACGCATCGTCGTGCCGTCCTTGCGTTTGCCGCAGTCGACGCGTCGACTGTATTCGATGAAAGACGCGCTGCTGGTCGCGACTGTCCAGAAACTGCTCGACAAAGGATCCAGCTGGCAGGACGTCGCAGTCATCGTCAGCGCCATGAACGCTTATCCGCTGAGCGTTCTGAAAAACGTCGTCGTACATAGGATTTCCTTGGATGACTTGTATCGGCGGTGCCAGGAAAAGCTCGCGCAGGGAGACAGCGCGACAGCGCGAGAACAGCCGGTGCCTGCCGCTACGAACGAACGCGTTATCGACGAGTTTACCGTCCGTCGTCTGCAAAAAGAACTCGAGATCAGGATGGTGGAGCGTGCCCATGCGCCAGATAACCAGTTATAGGGAAGGGCGGCTTGAAAGATAATGCACTTTTCTGACATAACGTGCATTATCGGTAAATTACTCGTAGTCCGGGAACCAGCCCTCGGCGTGCATCTTCAAACGCTTCGCTAGCAGTTCCTCCAGCTCTTTCTCTGTACGGCGCTCCGTGAGCATATCCCAATGTGTGCGCTGCGGTTTGCCTGGTTCCAGTACGTCAGCAACTTCATCGTTGCTTTCCTCTAGGCTGGCCAATTTTCCGCAGCGGCATTGCCAGCCCTTCGGAACTTCAGCATCCTCGGAGAACGGAACGATGGTTCGGTGTCCGTCCGAGCATATGTAAGTTACCTCCTTACGGGCCGCAAAATCGACGTTTTCGTCGGATTCCAGCGACTTTGCGCCGATGCTCATGCCGCGCAGACTACGTTCTGCCATGAATCAACCCCTTTTACGTAGTACGAGTCCTCCCTCGTCAACAAAAAACAAGCCGTTTTATTCCAAGTCGTCCGTTTCCTCCTTTCCTTGACAGCATGCGTCAGTTCTGGGCATCAATCCCAGAAGTTCTCAGCACCGGACTCATCGATGCCGGAATACGCTACGACACCCTTGTTAACCAGTTTCCGCGCTTGTTCGGCGCAGACAGCCAGATCCTCATCAGCGCGGGCTGCTTGGGCGATTTGCCCCAGGACGTCACACAGACGCTTGCAAGTGCGCACGAAATCACCAGCTGACCAGTCACGCTCGCGGAGCACCTGTTCCAACGACCGGTCGGCAGACCATTCGAACACCGCTTCTGCGGCGCCAAAATCGATATCCGGAACAGCGTCGAGTCCGACTTGCTGGAGCATATAATCCAAATCTTCCCACACACCCGTCATATCGGCGGCGCAACGCGCAATCCGACCGTGACACCCTCCCGGGAAATGCGAAGCCCGGTCGGAATCGCGATGCCGCGGCTCGTAGACGATCGCCGATACTACGGACGCCAGTTCCTGCGGTGTCAAACCGTCAAATACCTTACCGTCCAAGCATTCCGCCAGCAGGATGTCCTTCTCCGTGAACAGGTTGCGCAGCAGCTCGCCCTTATCGGTCAAACGATAGTCTTTCTTCCCTGTCGTCGAAGAATCTTCGATGTAGCCCAGCTCCAACAGGACATCGCAAATGAGGTCGAAACGACGTGCCACTGATTCTGTGCGCGACGCATACTGGTCCTGCGCATGCTGCAGCCGTTTGCGCAGACGCAGCCACCGCTGTCCCCATTTCAGATGCTTCTGCAGCTCTGGGCACTGCCGGCATGCATGAGCGCGCTCGCGTTTCCGCGTCTTCTCGATGAGGCGGTCCACTTGCTTCAGCGCGGCGGTCCGGGCTTCCGGTGTCTTGTACCAGCGGTGCTTGACACGGTTGCGTTCGCCGCGCTCTAGGTTTGTCAGACGTTCCCGCAGCAGCAAGAACTCTTTGAAATCGCCGAGTTGACACCGGAAAGCGTCTTCGTAGCCACGCAGTGCCGTCATCATCGATGCGATTTGGCCTTCCAGGTCCTCAGAGGAACGGCTTACCTCCCACTGAGCGAAGGACCGGTTCAGCGTTTCGCGGGCAGTCTGGTAGTCATGCAGATGCAGCAGATTCACCGCCATGTTGAATGTCGGGGCGAACTGGGAATGCAACGGATACACACGGCGCGACGACAATGCCATCAAAGCCAGCGGATCGAACTGGCGGCTGTCCACGACCACTGCATGACCGACGGTGTCGATGCCGCGCCGCCCGGCGCGGCCCGTCAGCTGCGTGTACTCCCCTGGCGTGAGCCGGACATGATCCACGCCGTTAAACTTTTCCAGTTTCTCGATAACGACCGACCGCGCCGGCATATTGATTCCCAAGGCCAGCGTCTCTGTGGCGAACACGACTTTCAGCAAGCCTTTCTCGAAGACCTTCTCGACGATTTCCCGCAGCACGGCAACCATACCGGCATGATGTGCCGCGAAACCGTTTTCCAAAGCCGCACGGAAAGACGAGTAGCCGAGAGCTTTCAAGTCAGCCCGGCCGACCGTCCCGTAGACCATAGAGTCAGCAATCGCACGGATCTCGCGGGCTTCCTTGTCAGTGGTCAGACACAGCCCGCTTTGTAGACACTGCTCGACAGCCTCCTCGCAACCGGTTCGGGAGAAGATGAAATAAATGCCCGGCAGCAAGCCAATGTAGTCCAGTTCGTCGACCACCGCCCACCGGGACGGCGTATACCGCTGGACCTCCTGCCTGTTCCTCAGACGTCCACTGCGCGCTGTCCGCCGCTTTTGAGCAGCGCGCTCCAGCTCGTCGATCTGCTGCACCAGCTGGCGGTTAACACACGGACGCCCCGTGGAACTATCCTTCGCGTACAGGTCGAAGACCTTGGGTTCATGACGAGGCGACTTTTGGAGAATTACGCTTTGTTCCAGCGGAACAGGACGGTGCTCCGACACCACTAGATCGGTAGCACCACGGACAGAGCCAATCCAGTCGGCGAAATCCTCGACGTTCGAAACCGTCGCTGACAGGCCGACGATCTTAATGGTCTTCGGCAGGTGGATGATGACTTCTTCCCAGACCTGTCCGCGAAACTTGTCGCCCAAGTAATGGATCTCGTCCAACACGACGTAGCGCAAAGCCTCCAACGTCGTCGAGCGTTCGTAAATCATGTTCCGCAGGACCTCGGTCGTCATCACAATGATGGACGCTTCGGAATTAATCGATAGGTCGCCGGTCAGCAAGCCCACATTCTCCGCGCCGTACCGGTGCACAAGGTCATGGTATTTCTGGTTGCTCAGCGCTTTAATGGGCGTCGTGTAGAACGCCTTGACGTTCTGCTGCCAAGCCAGGTACATGGCGAAATCGGCGACGACCGTTTTGCCGGCACCCGTCGGCGCGGCAACCAGGACATTTCTACCGGATTCCAGCGATTCCAGCGCCTGTTCCTGGAAATTATCTAAATCGAAGGACAACCCTCGGGCGAATTGGTGTGCGGCGCTCCGCCGCTGCTTCTGCCGAAGCCGGAAACGACGGTACTTCTCCGCCGGGGGCATCTCTTCTTGTCGGAAGAAACTACTGTTCTTCGCACCATTGCCTTCAGACGTCTGACGATGATGGCGATTCGCCATGAAGCGAGCCTTTCCTGATTATCACTCTTCGTTGAAACGGAACCACCGCGCCCAGGCATCCGCATGCCGCTGACGTCGTTCATCCTTGCGGGCAAGGATATCAGCGTGCGCCGCCGCGTACTCGTCGATTGCCGCATCCAGCGGACGGACGAAAATCGGATCCAGGGAATCGACTTCCTCAGGCTCTTGTTCCTTCGCTCGCGCCAGCTTCTCTTGCGCGCGCCCTATCATCGGCTTGATGGTTCTGACAGCGCTTTTGGCATGACGGAACGCGAACAGCGCGCCAAAGGCCAGCATTGCCACGAAGAAGCAGGCGAGAACAACCCACACCCATCCCGGCATTTCGTCACTCCCCCTGCTCAATGATGCTTAACTCATGCTGAGCGCGGGCAACGACCATCGACCTCATCGTCGCTGGAGCGACGGAGACGATATGACGCGCATGTGCGACGCAGAAAATGGTAAACCAGGAGTCGGACGTGACGCGCAGATGCACCTTCTCGCCATCTCCCCATGGTTCCACTGTCGCTCCTGGCAGCTTCTCGATGTATGGGAAACCCGGTTTGTCAGTGATAAAAGCCGCTTCCGCTCCGTTTTCGAAACCCCACTGGCGCAGGCGGTCGATGGGGACGTCCGGAATGTCTAGCCTCTCGTTGGACCGCACCACCGTCGCTTTACTGATGCGCGCAATGCGCAATGTTGACCAGTCGCGGGGCGAATCCCCTGCCGTGCCGTCCCAGATAGCGACGTAATACAAGCCTTCCTCCACAAAAATCTTCGCGGGGATGATCCGCTTCCGGCGTGTCCGGCCCACGTCGTCCGTGTATTCGACATCCATCTGGCTGCCTGTCTTGATAGCCTCGCGAATCATCGGGACCGTCGACGGTTCGACCTCGTAGCCGGTCAGGCTCAGCCACGGAATCGACCCGGCGGCCGTCTCCTTCTTGAGCCGCGCGCTCAAATCATGCGCTACGGTTCGCTCTTCTGCCGGCAACAGCGGAGATTTCGATAGATAGTGCACGGCGGCGGCCAGCAAGCTCAGATACTGCGGGGAAATGCCGGCGAGGCGGTCCAATCCCAAAGAATTGGTCGCACAGACACGGCCTTCATCCTCTAGCAGCGTCCAATCGATGTCAAAGAACTGCGATCCGGCAATCTCGCCGTCGTCGGACACCGTCGTCAGCGTACCGATGTCCTTGCGGATAGTGGCCACGGCCTTGCGCTTCTCCTCCGACGTAACGCCGCCGACAAACCGCTCAGCCAACTCCTCCAACGTGTATTCGCACCCCAGATGTGCGGAGAGAAACAGCAAGAGTCGCAGACGGCGGTCCACTTCAGAACCGGTTTGATTCGAGCCGCTTAGAGTTCTCCGACTCTTCGATTTGGTCCCAGCCTGGGATCCGTCGGACAAATTAGAGCAGTAATAGTCCTGGACGGGAACCGGCTCGGACTTGCTGCTCAAATCGGCGTTCCCAACCCTCGCCGCGGACACAAGACGACGCCGGTAGGCATCGGCGGCCTCCTGTGGGCGCACAATTCTGGAACCGGGATGTTCAAGCACAAACATGGCCAAATCATCGGAATCGCTGTACGCCACATTGATAGGTTCGCCGTCCGTTTCGACGGTGGCCGTGTACCGCCGGGAATCAACGGCTTCGATGAAATGCTTAGGGATAACCTGCGTGCCCAGGCCCGGAGCGATGGAATCCAAGCCCAGGCCTGGAGCCGGCATTTTCTGGACACGTGGTGTCGATCGCGACGCTTCTTTTGCCGGCATCTCTGCGTTGTTCTGTTCAGCCGTCGAGATGGCAAGCGACTGCGCCAGATAGTTTGCAGCAGCAAGGACCGGCAGATCCTCCAATTCAAAATGAAGACGTTTGCGAGGCTCGTCGCCCAGCTGAAGACGGTACGACGCGAAATCCTGACCGTCAGACTTGGAGGAGTATTCCGGCTGGCGCGACTCGATGGCAATTCCCATGGCCGCCAGCTTCGCACGGTCCCGCTGGAACTGCTTGGCAAAAGCAGCCTTGGCGGCCTGATCAGCGAGCTCACCGTAGGAATCGGCGTAGGCCTTCACGCGCTGGGCTATCTGCCTCGACGTGAGCCACTGTGGAAAAGCGGAGGAAAGCACAGCCAGCACATCGAGCTCGTGCTTCCCCCACTTATCGGAGAATCGACGCCTTCCATTGGATGAAATCTCTGCCATCTGTCCCCAAGTCTCGATAGAACTTCGCCCGCTGCACTTTCACAAGCACATACACCTCATTCTAACAAAGGTGAGCAGATCCCGCCTAAATTCCGCAAACTTTTATTACCAGGGAACGGGACCGATTCCTTTCGGAATCATTCCCAATCGTCGTCCTCAATTCCGTTCGGGCCGACGAACTGTCCCTGCGGGACGTACGCAGCCTTGCCCCCGTCAGACAGCGCGGCGTCGCCGAAGAATGTGATATTCTTGCCGAACGTCCAATCGCCGGTGACGCTGACGGAGTTGGCAGCCGCGATGGATGGGATCCCGTACGGGAACCGGGCGTCGAAGTCAGCGATGTTCTTGTAGTAGCGCTTGTCGAGGTTAATCACCGGGAAGACGTAATTGCTGTCCTCCATCTCGAACGAATCAGTCATGTGGAACCTGTCCGAGCGCATGATGAAGAGGTCGTTCGTGGTTTTGACCGGCAGGAAGCGTGGACGGCCAACCTCCAGACAGATGGAACCGTCGAACTGGCCGATGGCAGCGCCCATGGCGGTCTCCAGTTGGATGACGGCGTCCGACGCTGGATCCGTCGGATCGACGGTCTTGTGGTTCGTAATGACCGGAAGCGGAAGGATGCCCTCGTTGCTGTTCAGCTTCTCTTTCAGCGCATCGACACGCGCCCAGAGGTTATTGGTGTTGAAGTATGCATGACGCTCGATATTCATGGCTGATTTCATGTCTTCCGGCTGAACTTGCGACATTTCGCGCAGCATGAGACGGCCGGTGGCGCGGTCGCGCACAATCTGGCCTCCCTTGACATCGGACGGGGTGCGGCGGGCGACCTCCATCATGAACGGAGCGCCGCTCTGGGCAAAGTAGCCGGCGACAGTGGTTGACGGGCGCGCGCCAAGGTTATCCGAGTTGGAGATAAACAAGTACTTGACACCGTTCTCCTGGAGCTTGTCCAACAAGCGGGACGCTGCCAGCGCTGGGAAAAGGTCCCCGTGTCCCGGCGGGCACCATTCCAAATCGGGGTTGGCGTCCCAAGAGGCTGGGGCTCCGTCCGGAAGGATCTTCGGCTCACGGTTCTGCAGGATCTCGACTGGAATGTCCTTCTGCTCAAAGCCCTTAGTAGTCTTGATGATGTCCATCGTGTCCTTGGACGTACGGTAGGAGTCCATGAACACGATCGGCAAGCGGATGCCCAGACGCTTGCGCGCAGACATCACCTGGCCCAGGATAATGTCAAGGAAGCGCAGCTTCCGGCCTTTGTGCACGCGGACTGGCAGCAGCGACTTCGCCTGGCTCAGACCCATCGACGTACCAAGTCCGCCATTCAGCTTCAGGAAAGCCGTGTGCGCCAGCGCGTCCGTTGCTTGGCAACGGTCGATCGCACCCATCACGCCCTGGATGTTTTGGATATCTGTCAGTGGCGCAACGTCGGACTCCTTAATCCAACCAGAAGCATCGCTTTCCCACGAATGGTATAAACGCGAGAACGAGGCGATAGACACTTCGTTCATGCCATGCGCGCGCATTTTCTCAACTGCTTGATTCAGGCCTTCGACGCTCACGGGGGTTTTCCTCTCTCTCGGCTTACGAGTTCCATGACGCAACACGGGGAGTATACAGCACGCGTCAAAGTTACTTGTCGGGAAAGACCGGACTCATCACATTGTTAACTCACTTACTGATTTTGTTCACTGGTTTTTCCTTCTCTTCTCGCGGACGCGCAGCGACAACTGAATTGGCGTGCCAGTGAAACCGAACTCTTCGCGTAGCCGGTGTTCGATGTAACGGGTGTAGCTGTGGTCGAAGAAACCGGTCGTGAAGACCACGAAACGTGGCGGACGGGTCGATGCCTGCGTCGCGAACAGGATGCGGGGCTGTTTGCCACCGCGCAGCGGGTGTGGGTGTGCGGCCTGGATCTTGCCGAAGAACGTGTTGAGTTTACTAGTTGAAATGCGCTGGTCCCAGGACTCCAGGGCTGTCTCTATCGCGTGCGGAAGACGGTTTGTGTGCCAGCCCGTCTTCGCAGACAGGTTCACGCGCTCTGCCCATGTAACCTGGCTGAACTCCGATTGGTAGATCCGCTCAAGCCGCGCACGGCTGTACTCATCCAGCAGGTCCCACTTGTTGAAGACAAGGACGATGGCCTTGCCGGCATTTACCGCCTGCGTCATGACGCGCAAATCCTGTTCAGCAATGGGTTGGGACACGTCGAACAAGACGAGGCATAGCTCTGAGCGTTCGATGGCGGCCTGCGACCGCAGCGTCGAATAGTAATCGGCGCCGGATACCCTCTGCAGCTTCTTCCTAATGCCGGCTGTATCGATAAGGAGCAGCTTTTTGCCGCCCAGGTTGATGACTTCGTCGACGGGGTCACGGGTGGTGCCGGCAACGTCGTTGACGATGCTGCGATCGGCGTGTGCCAGCTGGTTCAACAGAGACGATTTGCCAACGTTCGGGCGTCCGATCAATGCCACCTTACGCAGCTTGGACGAGCGCATCAGTCCGGAGGTCTTGTTGGACTTCTTCAGCATGGCAACACAGGCGTCCAACAGGTCGCCGACGCCGCGCCCGTGCATGGCCGAGATCATCTGCGGCTCGCCCAGTCCCAGGCGCCAGAACTCGGCGGCTTCCGCCTCTTCGCGCTGAGTGTCGACTTTGTTGACGGCGACGACAACCGGTTTGCCGGACTTGCGCAGCACACGAACGAGGCGTTCGTCCGTGCTTGTCATACCGGTGTGGACATCGACGACGAACAGGATTGCATCCGACAGCTGGATTGCCACCTGCACCTGTTCGGCGACGGCGGAATCGATGCCCTTGGTATCAGCTTCCCAGCCGCCGGTGTCGACAAGAAGGAAGTCGTTGCCGCACCATTCGGCCTCATAGCTCACGCGGTCGCGGGTCACCCCAGGTCTGTTCTCCACGACGGCGGCCTTACGGCCAAGGATGCGGTTGACCAGCGTGGACTTGCCGACATTCGGACGGCCGACGACCGCCAGCACACCGACCGGCTTCGGCGCGTCGGACCCGTCCAGCAGATCGCTATCCAGCAGTTTGCGATCCTCGTCGGTCAAGCGGTAGTCTCCCTTGAAATCATCTACCGTTCCCAGGGGGTCGTCGACGCCGTCAGCGCCCACGGCGGCGGGGATCGACAGCGACAAAGGCGTATGCCCCTGCTGTTCCTCGGCTTCCCGCTGGCGCTGGATGGCGACGTCGACAATGCGCTCGAAGGCGGCGAGCGTCTGCGCGAAGCTCATATCAGAATTGTCGACAGTGGTGACGCCTTTGGCGGGCGTGAGAAACTGCGTCACTTTGGAATCAGCATGGTCCCTGGCCGCAATGTCGTCGGCCCCGGTGCGCAAGTGCTGGGCTTGTTTTTCGCGCCTTTTCTTCCGCACTTCCTCGCGCGCTGTCAGTAGAACGCGGACCTGCGCCTTCGGAGCGACGACCGTGGTGATGTCGCGGCCTTCGACGACGATGCCCCGGCCGTTGGAATAGGAGTCGTCCGACTTCTGGTCGGAGATAATCTGCTTTTGCGCGTTGATGAGGATGGAGCGGACCGACGAGAACGAGGATACGGCCGACACGTTCGAGGACACGTCCGCCTCGCGGATGGCCGACGTGATGTCTTCTTTATCGCAGAAAACCTGCGGCTTGCGCGGGTTGACCGCCATCCTCAGATGGCTTTCACAGAAGTCCAGGGCGGCCTGGGACACAGCGTCCGTGTCGGACAGGTTGACACCGTTCTTCAGGCACCACCAGGCCACTGCCCGGTACATGGCACCGGTGTCGAGATAGGCGAAACCGTACTTCTTCGCCACCGCTTTCGAAATACTGGACTTGCCGACGCCGGCAGGACCGTCAATGGCAACAACAATCACAGTCCGACTTCCTTCTCGAGTTTCCTGACTTCCTCAACCGTCAGTACGCGGTAGCTGCCCGGGCGCATATCCCCTAGGGAAACTGGCCCAATGCTGGTGCGCACCAGGCGCGTCACCCGGCATCCCAGAGCGGCGAACATCCGTCGTACAACGCGGTTCTTCCCCGAATGCAACTGCACCTTTACGACGGCGTGCTCGCGGTTACCGCTCAGCAGGACGGCCTTGTCGAACTTCTGCCACCCGTCCTCCAAGCAAACGCCGCGCGTCACCATGCGGTGCAGCGTCGCCTGTGTGATAGCTCCCTTGATCGTTGCCACGTAGGTCTTCTGAATCTCGTAGCGGGGATGCATGACGTGCTCCGCGAGCTCCCCATCGTTGGTCATGAGGATGAGGCCTTCGGAATCGTAGTCCAGCCGGCCCATGTGGAAGATGCGTTCGTACTTGTCGCCGATGATGTCCCGCAGCGTCCAACGGCCCTTCTTGTCATCCATCGCCGACAGCACCTTGCGCGGTTTGTTCAGCGCCAGCGTCACATGGCAGTCGTCCAGGTGAATTCGGGCACCGTCGACGCGAATCTCCTGTTCCCGTGGGATAACGCGGGTACCCAGCTCCGTCACGATTTCGCCGTCGATCTCGACGCGGCCTTGGGATATGAGGATCTCGCATTTACGCCGAGACCCGTAGCCAGCGGCAGCGAGCACCTTCTGAAGGCGGACACCTGCCGGCGTGTTGTTCTGCTCTTGCGCTGTCGAAGCGTGTGAATACGGATGAGGCATCGTTCTCCCAACGTGACCTTCTCTTTGCTTTCCCATACTGGCTGCTATGTTTTTTCAAAAAACCACAGCAACATGTCTGAAAATCGGCTGTGAAGCAAAATCAGGTGACACACCGGTTGCTAGACTTGATCCTGTAGGCATGGGCGACAAGCCCTATATTACATAGCAAAGGTAAGTATATGACAATTGACACGTCTTCAGCAAAGAAGGTGTCCTCCTTGGAAGACGCCGCCGATTCGGAGGAAGAGGAGCTGATTTCCGAAGAGGCGGAAAAGTATGCCGCCGATTCCGGTTCCGGTCTGGCTGCCAACCGCTGGCTGCGTATGCTGACTGAGTTTATTGGTACATTCCTCGTTGTCTTCCTCGTTCTCGGCGGCTCCGCTTGGACGCTTCTGACTGGCCTGTCTCCGGTGTACGTCGCTTTCATCGCGTTCGTCTCCTATGCCGTGGCAGCCCTTATCTTCCAGGGAATCTCTGGAGCGCACTTCAATCCGGCCATCTCCCTGGCTGCCGCGCTAACCGGACGCCTGAATTGGCTGGATGCCTTGCTCTACGCCATCGCGCAGGTCCTCGGCGGCTTCGCGGCCTCCGCGGTTATGATGGGTCTGATTCGCAATCTTCCGGCCACATTGAGCATCAAGCCAGCGCAGTGGTGGGAAGTCCTGTCCAACGGCTTCAACGCCCCCGACGTCTCTGATCGCCTGCAGGTCGGCCTCATGTTCGCCGTCATTGTCGTCCTCATCGGCACGCTGATCGTTGTTGCAGCAGCGATGAGCGCCCTGCACGAGGATGGCCGAGCGTCCCGCCGCTATGCCTGGACCACCGCTCTGGGTTACGCTGCCGCCATGCTGGTTACTGTCTTCTTCACCGGCGGTGGCGTGAACCCCGCCCGTGCGACTGGTTCTGCTATTGTTGCCAGCATTGAGGGTGTCGAGGGCGTCGGTGCCGACTTGTGGGTCTTCTGGATCGTGCCGCTGCTGGCTGGTGCCATCGTTGGCCTGATCATGGTGATTGTTTCTGCCGTTCGCGCCAACAAGAAGTCTACGAACATCGCCGAGGAGATCGAAGAGATCGAAGATGAAAAGGCCAAGGACTTCGAGGAGGCCGTCAGGGACAATGTCCGCAGCTCCTCCAAGAAGAATGCGGCTGAGAAGGATCTGCTCGACTAACGCGTCTTGTCTAAGGCATGAAAAAAAGCCGCTGAAAGCGGCTTTTTTTCATGCCTTAGACAAGCTCTCTATGGGCCAAAATCGTTTGGAGTTCCTGATTTCCGCGCGACTCCAAGTCTGGCTCCGGCGGCTTCACGTGGCAGACCTGTACCGCGCGGGTCTGCCACCGTCCGCACACGCCGCGCTCCTCCGATTCGATCTCATCGTACGGGCCGGACTCCGGAACGTTCGGCGCCAAGCCCCAGGCCTGTTCCTTCCCCAAGAGGACACAAGAAAACATCGGAATCCAAAGGGATTCCGACCTCCTTGCATGAGCCGCGACGGCCAAACCCGACTATAGACATGCCTTCGGCCTATCAGTTGCGGAATCACGCCAGATACAGAACAGCGAGATACGTCAGGATAATGCCAAAGCCCAGGACATACCCCGTCACGCAATCGAAAAGCACGCTGCGTGCTTTCCAAGGACTTCGTTCCCGTAGGACCAACCGTACCGTGGCCGAGCCAACGGCGGAGATGGCCAGGATGATGGTCGCCGCTAGGATTCCGCCGCAGCAGGCGATGACCGCAGCGATGGCAACGAGACCGGCGATGATCCACTCGAACCAGGGCCTGCCTTCACTGGCTTCGGACGCTGATGACGTCTGCTGTCTACGTTTCATCTGGCCGTTCCTCTTCGCTGATCGAACTACTTGTGACAATACCGGGTATGACAAAGCGGCAGCCTTCCGACCGCCGCTTTGCTCTTTTCAGGAAATCATGACATCCGCATCAAGACGCTGATGGGGTCGTCACCCAAGCGTTCCCTGCCGCCCTGGCCTTCCAGCTCCACCGCGAACGAGAAGCCGACGACTGTCGAACCCGTGCGTTCGACCAGCTTCTTCGCAGCGGTCGCAGTGCCGCCAGTGGCCATCAAATCGTCGACGATGAGAACATGGGAACCCTGTGGCAGCAGCTTGTCCTCGATCTCGATGGTTGCGGCGCCGTACTCCAGCTCGTAGCTCTGCTTCAACGTTGGCGGCGGCAGTTTGCCGAGTTTACGAATGGGAAGAAAACCTTTCTTCAGCTTGCACGCTAACGGAACTCCAACCAGGAAACCGCGGGCTTCCAGGCCACCGATGTAGTCGAACTCTGATGCTGGGATCGGCAGCGCTTCGACCATGGCGTTGATAAGCAGACCGAAGGCCTTGGCGTCCGTCAGAATGGGCATCACGTCGCGGAACATCACGCCCTTGCCTGGGAAATCGGGAATGGTTCGGATCTTGGAAACTAAGTATCGGGCGTTCTCTTCGCCGATGAGCTTCAGTCCGTCGAATTCCAATCCCGGCGTATCACCCGTGTCCTGTGCCGCCATATGCAATTCTCCTTTCACGACGCTGTTGTCACGCGATACCGTCAGTTCTGCGCGGAGTCTGCAGCGTCGATTGTCCCGGCGGACGGTTCCGTCTGACGCAGTTCTGTGGACAAAGCATCGGTCGCGATCGATTCAGACGGTGTGACGGGCTGCGCGGCGACGGAAGTGACATTGGTCTCTGCCTCGGTGGCCTCAGCTGTCTTGGCCTGGACAGAGTTGCCTTTCTCCGGCAGCGGGTTGCCCTTTTCATCGACGTCGTCGTCACTGATGTAAGCGGGGACAACCGGCGCCTTGACAATAGCCTGGATGCGCCAGCGCGACAGGGATCCCTCGGAGTCGATGACGATCTGGTCACGCGGGATGTCGATCTCCTTGACGGTTCCCAGCAAGCCAGACACCGTAGCCACCGGATCGCCTGGCTTTAAAGCGTGACGCCAATCCTGCTGGACCTGCTGCTGCTTTTTCTGCTTGCGCATCGACCACCACATGAAAACGACCATGGCGATAATCAGAATCACCATCACGAGGCTGTTACCCATAATTTATCCCTTCAGAATCAACGGCTTCGACCGAAGAAAAACATGCCCAGTTTAGACCGGCGAAATGACATCGTCGGGAACATGCTTGCCCAAGTGCTGCCAAGCCTTTTCCGTCGCCATTCTTCCCCGGGGCGTCCGGACTAGGAAACCTTCGCGGACTAGATACGGCTCGCACACAGTTTCCACGGTTTCCGTCTCCTCGCCGACCATCGCCGCGAGGTTCTTAACACCGACCGGTCCGCCGTGGAAATTCTCGACAACGGCATGTAGAACGGACAAATCGAGTCGGTCCAGCCCGTCGCTGTCGATTTGGTACAGCTCTAGCGCAGACTTGGCAGCCGCCGAGTCGATGCCGTCCAGGTTCTTGACAGTCGCCCAATCGCGGACCCTCCGCAGCAAGCGGTTGGCGATGCGCGGAGTGCCGCGGGAGCGGCGCGCCAGTTCCATGGCCGCTTCTGGAGCGATGGCAATGCCGAGAACGGATGCTGACCGCTCGATCAACTTTTCCAGTTCCTCGACCGGATAGAAGTCCAGATGCGCGGTGAAGCCGAATCGAGCCCGCAACGGTGACGGCAGCATGCCTTCCCTGGTTGTCGCGCCAATCGCCGTGAAGCGCGGCAAAGTCAATGGAATCGACGACGCGCCAGGGCCTTTCCCGACAACGACGTCTACGCGGAAATCCTCCATCGCGATGTACAGCAGCTCCTCGGCTGCGCGCGGCAATCGGTGTATCTCGTCGATGAACAGAACTTCCTCCTCTTCCAACGATGACAGGATGCTAGCCAGATCGCCGGCATGCTGAATCGCCGGACCGGACGTCACGCGGATCGGGACGTCCAGCTCATTGGACACAATCATCGCCAGCGTTGTCTTGCCCAACCCCGGAGGGCCGGCCAGCAGGATGTGGTCGGGCGGAACCTGACGCTTGCGGGCGGCGTCCAGGAAAAGCTGCAGCTGTTTTTTCAGCAGCGGTTGGCCGATGAAGGAATCCAAGGCAGCTGGACGCAGCTCCTCGTCACTGACCGGCTCCTCGTCCAACGGTTCCGCTGAGACCATGCGCAGCGACCTTTCACGCACGCCGGTGTTCTGTTCTGCCATTACGCTTTCTCCGGACGATCAAAAGACGAGAGCGCCTCGCGCAGCACGTCCGGAACCTTATCCTCCGGAACATCCGGTGCATAGCCCTGGCGTTTCATCACCTCGGCGACGGCCCTTTCGGATTCATTGGAGGACCAGCCAAAGTTCTGAAGCCCGCTGGCTATGGCAGCGGCCCGCGGGCTCGTCTGCGTGAAATCCGGGGATTCCTTCTCCTCGCCCGCGGCGGCCGACAACGTGCCAGACAGCTCCAGAATGATTTTCTGGGCGCTGCGCCTTCCAATTCCCGGAGCCTTGGTCAATGCCATGACGTTGCCGTCGTCGATGGCCGACAGCAGATGCGTGCTTCCCAACGTCGAGAGCAATGACAACGCCGCTTTCGGACCAACTCCCGACGCCTTCTGCAGCTGCAGGAACAGCGATCGGGCGGACTGCGTGGAAAAGCCATACAAGATGAAGGCGTCCTGCGCCACGGACAGATGCGTGTACACGAGCGTGGCCATTCCAGCACGCAGCAGCTCGCTGTCGCTGGTCGGCATCCTGACGGCGAAACCGACGCCGTTCACATCGAGGACGATCCCCTCTCGATCGACGGCTTCGACGGTTCCGCGCAGCTGAGCGATCATCGGAACTCCTTTTCGAAGTGGAACATGCGTTCGATTATACCCTTCGCCGCCTGTCTCACATGCCGCGTCCTCGCATCTTGCTGCTGGCGTTCCTGGACTTCTGGACCGCTACCGCCCATTGGCGCTGTGCGGCTGTCAGATGCTGGTCGCGTTCTCCTCCTTGCAGCTCGCCGGAAGGATGCAGGGCGTGGCAGATTGCCTGTGCTAGCGCATCGGCCGCGTCTGGCGGCTGTGGCAGTTTGTTCAGATGCAGGATGCGGGCCACCATCCGCTCGACTTGGATTTTCTGGGCCGCCCCGTTACCCGTGACCGCCAGTTTTACTTCCGACGGGGTGTGGACCGCCACCGGGATGGAGCGTTCAGCTGCCGCCACCATGGCAAGACCTGCCACCTGGGCGGTTCCCAGCACTGTGTCGACGTTGTGCTGGGCGAAGACCTGTTCGATGGACACGACGTCTGGCGCGAAGCGGTCGATCTTCTCACTGAGGCCTCGCCAAATTTTCAGAAGCCGCAGATCCTGCGACTGCGACGGGTCCGAGCGGACGACGTCGACGTGGACAAAAGAAAGCCGGCGTCCGCCGCCGGCTTCTATCACACCGACCCCGCAACGTGTTAGCCCAGGGTCGACACCAAGTATGATCATGCCTTCCGGTTTTCACTCCTCGGCGTCAAGCTGCTCCATCACATCATCCGGAGCAGTCCAGTTGGAGTAGATGTTCTGCACATCGTCCAGGTCGTCCAGGTTGTCAATGAGTTTGGCGACTTTGCGTGCGCCCTCGAGGTCCAGGGACACGGTGGTGTTCGGAATCATGGCTGTCTCGGCGGACTCGTAGTCGAAACCGGCGTCCTGGAGAGCCTTGCGCACGGTAATCATGTCGGATGGGCCGGTGACGACTGTATACACGCTGCCGTCGTTGACGACGTCCTCAGCGCCGGCTTCGGCGGCTGCTTCGAACAGCCTGTCGTAGTTGACGCCTTCGGCGGCGACGGTGATCTGGCCTTTGCGCTCGAAATTGAATGCGACAGAGCCTGACGCAGCCAAGGAGCCGCCGCCCTTGCCCAGAGTAGAGCGAACGTCGGCCGCCGCGCGGTTGTGGTTGTCGGTCAGGCATTCGATGATGAGGCCGACGCCGCCTGGCGCGTAGCCTTCGTATGTGATGTTCTCGTAGTTGACGCCTTCGCCTTCGGCACCAGAACCGCGCTTGATGGCGCGTCTGATGTTGTCGGCCGGCATGGAACTCTTCTTGGCCTTGTAGACGGCTTCGTACAGCGCCGCGTTGCCGGCCGGGTCAGGCCCGCCCTGTTTCGCCGCGACTTCGATATCCTTGATCAGCTTGGCGAAAAGTTTGCCGCGCTTCGCGTCGATTGCTGCTTTCTTGTTCTTGGTGGTGGCCCACTTGGAATGTCCTGACATGGCGCTCCTCGCAAAGATGTAATAGAACTTTGTTCATTGTATAAGAGCGTTCAGACGGAGACAACGGAGGAAACGCGCCCAGCCCACGGCCGCGGCGAACGCCTCCTCCGTTGGAACCCTGTCTGCGCGCCTCAGGCTCTGTATCCGGAAATGCGAACGAAATCGTCCAGCGTGCTGCACTGCTCGTGCGCGCCGCAGACTTTCTCGATCAGGTCCTCCGCATATTCCTTCTTGACGCCGTTGAGCTGGGAACCGTCGCGGAAGCGGAAGCTGACGCAGCCGTTGGCACGGTCGGTGTCGCCGGCAATGAGCGTGAGCGGAACTTTTTGCTTAGCCGCGTTGCGGATTTTCTTGCCGAAGCGGTCGTCGGAGTTGTCGACCTCGGCGCGGACATCACGCTGGACCAGCTCCTTGCACACGTCGGAGATATAGTCGAAGGACTCGTCGGTGACGCTGACGCCCTCAACCTGAACCGGAGCGAGCCATGCCGGGAATGCACCCGCGTAGTTCTCGATGAGGATGGCGAGGAAGCGCTCGACGGAGCCAAACAGGGCGCGGTGAATCATCACCGGCTCTTTGCGTTGGCCGTCTTTGTCGACGTACTGCAGGCCGAAACGGTGCGGCTCGTTGAAGTCGAGCTGGATCGTGGAGATTTGCCAGTTGCGGCCGATGGCGTCGCGAGCTTCGACGGAAATCTTCGGACCGTAGAACGCGGCTCCGCCCGGATCCTCGCGGAACTCCAAGCCGGAGGCCTTGCCGACCTCGCGCAGCGCACGCTCGGCTTCCTCCCAAACCTCGTCGGAGCCGACATACTTGTCTGGATCTTTCGTGGAGAACTCGAGGTAGAAATCAGTGAGACCGAAGTCGCGGAGTACCTGCAGCACGAAGTTGAGGACTGAGGTCAGCTCATCCTTCATTTGCTCGCGCGTGCAGTAGATGTGGCTGTCGTCTTGGGTGAAACCGCGCATGCGGGTCAGACCGTGAACCTCGCCGGACTTCTCGTAGCGGTATACGGTGCCGAACTCGAAGAGGCGCAGCGGCAGCTCGCGGTAGGAGCGCTGGCGGGACTTGAAGATGAGGTTGTGCATCGGGCAGTTCATCGGCTTCATGTAGTAGTCCTGCCCCTGGCGCTTGACGGTGCCGTCGGCACCCTTGACTTCGTCTAGGTGCATCGGCGGGAACATGTCGTCGTGGTACCAGTTCAGGTGCCCGGACGTGACGTATAGATCCTGCTTGGTCAGATGCGGGGTCTGCACGAAGGAGTAGCCGTTGCGGCGGTGCATTTTGCGGGAGTAGTCCTCCATGGCGTTAATGATCGTCGCGCCTTTCGGATGGAAGACAGCCAAACCCGGACCCAGCTCCTCCGGGAAGCTGAAGAGGTCCATGTCGGCACCGATTTTGCGGTGGTCGCGTTTCGCGGCCTCCTCTTGGAGTATCAGGTACTTCTTCAGATCTGCCTTGGTGTTCCACGCCGTTCCGTAGATGCGCTGCATGGTCGGGTTGTTTTCGTCACCGCGCCAGTAGGCGGCGGCGGTGCGCTGAAGTTTGAACGCGCCGATGTATTTGGTGCTTGGCAGATGTGGCCCGCGGCACAGGTCTTTCCAAGCCGTGGTGCCGTCCTTGCGCACGTTGTCGTAGAAGGTCAGTTCGCCGTGGTTGCGGTCGACCTCGGTCTTCTCGGCGTCGTTAATATCGTCTTCCTTAAGGCCGATGAGCTCGAGTTTGTATGGCTGGTCAGTCTCCTCGGCGCGGCCTTCCTCCTCGGTGACGGCGCGGCGGACGAAGCGCTGATCCTCCTTGATGATCTGCTGCATGCGTTTCTCGATCTCCTTGAGATCGTCCGGCGTAAACGGCTTGTCGACATCGAAATCGTAATAGAAGCCGTTGTCGATGACTGGACCGATGCCGAGCTTCACGCCTGGATACAGGTCTTGGACGGCCTGAGCCATGACGTGGGTCGTGGAGTGACGCATGATGGCCAGTCCTTCGTCGCTGTCAGCAGCGATTGGCAGGACGGCGTCCCCGTCGTGCAGCGGCGTGTAGACGTCCCGCGGCACGCCGTTGATGAACACGGCAACGATGTCGTTCCGATCGGCGAAAAGATCCTGGCCGGTCATTGTCGACGCGATCTGTCGCGGCACGCCGTTGACGTTGACGGTGATTTTCTGAGCTTCTTCAGCCATAGGTGTGATGTCCTTACTGTTGGGTCCGCTTTACAAGGTGCAGGCCTGGACTTTATGTTGCGATCATCGAACCTAGACGGACTTGCCGACATGCGGTGGGAAACGAGGAGAAAACCGAAAGGAAAAATCAATCCGTCTTAACGTGGGTGATGTAGGAATCGAACCTACGACCCCTTCCGTGTGAAGGAAGTGCGCTAGCCGCTGCGCCAATCACCCGGCGACAAAAAATCCAGAGCACTAGAACCTCTGGATTTCAGTGGGCGATACAAGGATCGAACTTGTGACCTCTTCCGTGTCAGGGAAGCGCGCTCCCTCTGCGCCAACCGCCCGAATCTTCTGCTATGAATCCGGTCCTCCGACCAAACTCGAGGTGGGTATGAGAGTCGAACCCATCTATACGGCTTTGCAGGCCGCTGCCTTACCGCTTGGCTAACCCACCGCATTAGGTCTGATCTCAGACCCCCGAGCGGACAACGGGACTCGGACCCGCGCTCTCGACCTTGGCAAGGTCGCGCTTTACCAACTAAGCTATGTCCGCATATGCCCAGGCGCTCACCGGAGCACGGGAGACCACTATACACCGTTTTTTCCAACATGCAAGTACTGTGCGCATCCATCGGCGTGTTGCGTCTGATTGCAACGGTTTCATACGCCATCGGCAATATCCGCCAGAGTAAGCCGTCGCCTTGATACGCTGGAAACTATGACGACCAGCAACACCGTTCGCCGGCCACTCCTCCTCGCCGCTTTCGAAGGATGGAGCGACGCGGCTTGCGCTGCCAGCGACGCGGCCAAATACCTTCTGGACAGGTACGACTCCTGCATCATCGGCAGGATAGACTCCGATGAGTTCTTCGACTTCCAGGCGTCCCGTCCGCTGCTGTGCACCGCTGGTGGCCGCAAACGAATCTTCTGGCCGGAAACCGCCTTCTACAGCGTCGATTTCTCTTCGCCCCGAAACACCGGCGACGGCGAACCCGCGGCGATGCGACCGCGATGTTCCCTAGACCACCGGCTCTCCGGGAATGGCGGCGCCGTCATCGTGGCCCTGGGTCCGGAGCCTGACAGACGCTGGCGGGCCTACTGCGGCACGTTCCTGCGCATGGCCGGCGACTGGCACGTCGGCTCCCTCGTCTGCCTGGCGTCGCTCTTCTCCCATTGTCCGCATACGAGGAACCTGCCACTGGCGGTGGAGAGCGGGAGGCCCGAGGCCGACGATTCCAGTCACGCCGGTCCGGTCGGCATGGCAACGATCCTGACGCTGGCGGCGCAACAGGCCGGCATTGACTCTTCCGCTTTCTGGATTTCCGTCCCCACATATCTAGGTGACAGCGAATGTCCGCGTGCTAGCTGCGACCTGCTGCAGCGGGTCGCCGAGGATTTCGGCTTCTCTTTCGACCTCAACCAGCTGGAAGCCCGGGCAGCACGCTGGCAGTCCGACGCGCAGACGCTGCTGCGGAGCAACGAATCCCTCGCCGACTACGTCAGGAAACTGGAACACCGGTACGATAGCGAGGACTGTCCGCACATCGATCCGAGGCAGGCGAAACGACTGGTCGAGGAAACGGAGAAGTACCTGCGGCTGTTCGAGAAAAAACACCGCTTCTCCGAAAAGCTGCCAGACAAGGGAACCGCATCGGACGGACCGGATGCCGGCGATATTGGCGGGTGATCCTCGCGTTGGCGCCCGCTCAGTTGAGAGCTTCCTTGATACGGTCGAAGAAGCTCCTCTTCGCCTTGATGGGTTGCGACTGCTGGTTGACGGCTTCCGCCGCTGCGTCGTGGCTCTGTGCAAAGGATTCCAGGGCATCGCGTTGCTGTTGGGTGAGGTTGCGCGGGATTTCGACTTGCAGATGGACCAGCAGGTCACCGCGGTCCTTCGAATTGATCCTGGTGGCACCCAGACCCTTCATAGTCAGGACGTCGTCCGGCTGGGACCCCTGCGGGATGTCCAGCTGGCGCTCGCCGTCGAATGTCTGCAGCGGCAGCTGATGACCTAGCGCGGCCCACGTCATGGGAATGCGGATCCAACAGTGGAGATCGTCGCCTTGACGGCTGAAATCCTTGTCGGGCTTGACGGCTATGTCGACGTACAGGTCGCCGGCTGGACCTCCGCCCTCGCCTACTTCGCCCTGCGAAGCCAGGCGCACACGCATCCCGTCAGACACGCCGGCGGGCACGGAAATGCTAACGGTGCGCTGTGTGCGGACACGGCCGTGTCCCTGGCACTGCTGACAGGGCTTTTCAATGATGGTGCCGTAGCCCTCGCAGCGCTCGCAGGGAACGGTTGTCATCATCTGGCCAAGCAAGGTGCGCTGCACTTCCTGGCGGTATCCGGCTCCGTGGCAGATCGGGCACAAAACGGGAGCAGAACCATCGGCGGAACCGCTACCCTTGCAGGCCTGGCACAGGCCGTATGTCTGGATCTGGATGTTCCGCTGGCATCCGAAGACGGCGTCTTTAAGGGAAATCGTCATCTTCGTGAGAGAATCGCGGCCTTTCTGCTGACGCGGAACGGGCGACGCTGATCTCCCTTGCGAGAAGCCGCCGGTGAAGAACTGGCTGAAGATGTCCCCAAAATCGCCAAAGCCCCGCGCCGTGCCGAATCCGGCCGCGGCGTTGGGGTCGTTGGGGTCGACGCCCTGGTCGTACATCCGGCGCTTCTCCGGGTCCGACAGCACGGCGTAGGCGTTGTTGACGTCCTTGAACTTGTCCTCGAACTCAGGGCCAGCGATGTCTGGATGGTACTTGCGCGACATCCGGCGGTACGCCTTCCTGATCTCGTCCTGCGTCGCCGTCTGGTCAACGCCCAACACCTCGTAATAATCGGTACTCACAAACCCTCCATGATAGGGAACCTGCGTTAAAAGGGCACCGCCGGAGCCGTCAGAACCCCTGGCGGGTAACAAAGGACGACAGATACTCCGCCACGGCCTTCACCGCGGCCATAGTCGCTGAATAGTTCATATGGGTCGGTCCGATGGAGCCGACAAACGCGAGCAGCCGCTCGTCACCGGCGGAATCGTCGGTGGTGCCCACCCCGTACGCGCTCGACACCACCGACGCGTTGGCCAGCTCTTCGGAATGCGTCTCCGAGCCGATCGCAACGCCGACGCCGTCCGCGGCGGACGAACGGGACACGGCCGTCATCAAGCGCATGACGACGACCTGCTCCTCCAGCGCGTCTAGCAGCGGACCCAGATTGCTGACGCCCGTGCCGGCGGTCAGCTGCGAAGATCCGGCGAAGTACATGCCGTCGCCGAGCGTTTCGTCGCTCATTCGCGACATGACGCGCGAGACCTGCAGCACGAATCCGCGGCAGGAGGAGAACGTTTCATCCGCTGCCATTTGTTCGATGTTTTTCCCGAGCAACGATATAGGCGCATGGAGGCAGGCCTGGTTCACCGCGTTGATGAAGAGGGAACACTCCTCGTCGCAGGGTGCTGCCTGCGCCAGGAAGGTGCGCTGTTCGACACGACCGCCGTCGGTAACGAGGATAACCAGGAACATTCCGTTGCCCATCGACACCATCTCAAAGCGCAGGAGACGCGACTGCCCGAGGGCGGGCGACGCAACGACGGCCACCTGCCCGGTGATCTGGGCCAAGAGCCGCGCAGCGCGGCGCAACGTTTCTTCCAGGCTAACAGACTGGTTGAGAAACGACACGATTCCACGCGCTTGTGCGGGCGACAGCGGCGCGACCGTCATGAGACGGTCGACGAAGTACCGGTATCCTTTTTCCGTGGGCACCCGCCCGGCGGACGTATGCGGTTCTTCCAGGTACCCTTCTCCCTCCAGTGCCGCCATGTCGTTGCGGATGGTGGCCGAGCTGACGCGGATCGGGAAGTCCTTGGCGACCGCCGCGGAACCGACCGGCTCATGGGTTTCGATGTATTTCTCCACAACAGACCGGAGAACCATTGTGCGTCGTTCCTGCTGCATGTCCACCGCCCTTTCCGTTCTGCTCCTTTTTAGCACTCCGGAACCGCGAGTGCTACCGCGGTGGGCTTTGTTCCGCATACAGCACAACCGAGGTAGTTCCCGGGCTTCTGCGCGCCGGTTCCGCCGAGCAGGCGGGAATGCTGGCCTTCCCTCCGGACTGGTCTAGGGAGAGAGCGTCGCCGTAGGCGCAGCAATTTCCCCGAAAACGCCCGGATTCTACTCTTGGAAGACGATTCTGGGCGTCAGGACGAAGGCCTACGATGGAACCGCTGTTGCAGGTGCCGGAGCGATTGACGCAACGATGTGCCGCGGGAGCCGCCCGGCACGCTTTCTACACAACGGAAGGAACGATCATGAGCGATTTCACTTGGTCCGATCTGGACAAGCGCGCCGTCGGCATGGCGAAGGCGCTGTCCGCGGACGCAGTCGAGCACGCCGGCCACGGGCACCCGGGTTCGCCGATTTCCCTCGCCCCTATCGCCTATATCCTGTACCAGCACTTCCTCAGGCACGATCCCAACGATCCGAACTGGGAAGGCCGCGACCGTTTCATCCTCTCCGGTGGCCACGCGTCCCTGACGCAGTATGTGCAGCTGTATTTCTCCGGATACGGCTTGACTCTAGACGACCTCAAGAACTTCCGCACCTTCAATACCCGCACCCCGGGCCACCCGGAGTACGGCCTGACGCCAGGCGTCGAGATGACCACGGGTCCCCTGGGCCAGGGCGTCGCCACGGCCGTCGGTTTCGCTTGCGGTCAGCGATACCAGCGTGGTCTGCTCGACCCGGACGCCCCTGCCGGGACCTCCCCGTTCGACCACCGCGTCTGGACTATCTGCGGCGAGGGGGACATGGAGGAAGGCGTTAGTTCCGAAGCCAGCGCGCTCGCGGGCATCCAGAAGCTTGGCAACCTCTTCGTCATCTTCGACGCCAATCACATCCAAATCGAAGGCGACACCCGGATTGCCCTGAGCGAGGACATCCTCCAGCGCTACGAGTCCTACGGCTGGTACACAGACGAAGTCAGCTTTGTCCAGCCGGACGGATCCTACAAGGAGGACGCTGAGGGACTTGCCGCCGCCCTGGAGAAGGCCGAGGCTGTCACCGACAAGCCGCACTTCATCAAGGTCGACACCCTGATGGCCTGGCCGACGCCGGGAAAGACCAACAACGAGTCCGCCCACGGCTCCGCGCTAGGCGCCGAAGCGGTCGCCGGCCTGAAGAAGGCGCTGGGATTCGATCCGGACAAAAGCTTCCAGATCGACGGTGCCGCTCTCGCCCACGCCCGCGAGGTCGCTACCCGCGGCCTCGCCGCTCACCAGGAGTGGGAAGAGGCCTACGAAGCCTGGGCAACAGCCCACCCGGACAAACTCGCTCTGCACGACCGCCTGAAAGCGCACCGCCTGCCAGATGGCTTCGACGACGCCATTGACGCCCTGGAAGCCAGTTTCAAGCCCAGTGACAAGGTCGCCACCCGCAATTCCTCCGGCGAAACGCTCAACGCCATTGCCGCCGTCCTGCCGGAATTGTGGGGCGGCTCCGCCGACCTCGCCGGCTCCAACAAAACAACGATCGAGGGCGCCGCGTCGTTCCTGCCTGCCGGCGACGAGACGCGCACCTGGCCGAACGCCAGCACCCACGGCCGTGTCATTCACTTTGGCGTCCGCGAGTTCGCTATGGGCTGCTTGACCAACGGCATCCTCCTGGGTTCCGACACTCGTCCGTTCGGCGGCACTTTCTTCCAGTTCTCCGACTACGAACGCCCGGCCGTCCGCCTCGCCGCGCTGATGGACATCCCGAACCTCTTCATCTGGACGCACGACTCCGTCGCCCTAGGCGAGGACGGCCCAACGCACCAGCCCATCGAGCACCTGGCGGCCATGCGCGCTATCCCGAACCTCGAGGTCGTCCGCCCGGCAGACGAATACGAGACCGCCGAAGCCTACCGCTGGTTCTTCGAAAAGGAGAACACGCATCCGACGGCGATGATCCTCACCCGCCAAAACGTCCCGGCCCTGGTGGAGACAGCTCAGCTGGCCCGCAAAGGCGTGCGCCGCGGCGCCTACGTGCTCCTCGAACCGGAAGATTCCCTCGACGTCATCCTCATGGCAAGCGGATCCGAGGTCCAGCTGGCGCTCGCCGCTGCCGACGAGCTGGCGGGAATGAACATTGGTGTCCGCGTCGTCTCCGTGCCGTGCCTGGAATGGTTCGAGGAACAGGACAAAGAGTACCGCGAGACGATTCTGCCGAAGTCCGTGAAGGCCCGTGTTTCCGTCGAAGCTGGCTTGGCGATGCCCTGGTACAAGTACCTCGGCGAGTTTGGTCGTCCGGTGTCCATTGAACGCTTCGGTCTGCAAGGTTCCGGCTGCGAGAACATGCGCAAGTTGGGCATGACCACGCAGCACGTCGTCGATGCCGCCCTGGCTTCCCTCTCCGACGTCGCCGATGTCTACGGCGAGGACTGACCAGCCTGGATGCCGCCTGTCCAACGAAAAACGCATTCGCTAACACCCCTGCTATTAAAGGAGAAAACAATGGCTGAGAACGCCAACACCCAACGCGTGAGCGATAACGGCGTGTCCATCTGGCTCGATGACCTGAGTCGTACCCGCATCACGTCCGGCAACCTCAAGGAGCTCATCGACGGCTATAACGTCGTCGGCGTCACCACCAACCCGTCCATCTTCCAGAAGGCCCTCCACCAAATTGGCCCTTACGACAAGCAACTCAAGCAGCTCGGCCGCGTGACCGTCGACACCGCTGTGCGGGAGCTGACCACTACCGACGTGCGCGACGCCGCCGATATCTTCCACAATGTTGCCGAGAAGTCCGACTGGGTCAACGGCCGCGTCTCCATCGAGGTCGACCCGCGCCTCGCCCACGACACAGAGAAGACCAAGGAGCAGGCCGAGCTGCTGTGGAAAACCGTCAACCGCCCGAACGCCATGATCAAGATCCCGGCAACCCTCGAAGGCCTGCCGGCCATCACCGCGACACTAGCCAAGGGCATCTCCGTCAACGTGACGCTTATCTTCTCCATCGAGCGCTACTCGCAGGTCATTGACGCCTACCTCGACGGTATGACCCAGGCTATGAGCAATGGCCATGATATGAGCAAGATGGCATCCGTCGCTTCTTTCTTCGTGTCCCGCGTCGACACCGCCGTTGACAAACTCCTTGAAAAGAACGGCTCCGCCGAAGCCAAGGCTCTGGAAGGAAAGGCAGCCGTGGCCAACGCCTGCCTGGCTTACAAGCTCTTCCTCGACAAGTTCGGCAGCGATCCGCGCTGGGTAGAACTAGAGGAGCACGGCGCGCACGTCCAGCGACCGCTGTGGGCTTCCACCAGCACGAAGAACCCGAACTACTCCGATTGTCTTTACGTCGACGCGCTCGTCGCCGAGAACGTCGTCAACACCATGCCGGAGAAGACCCTCATGGCCGTCGCGGCGCACGGCGACGGAAAACCAACCATCAAGGGTGCTTTTGAGGAAAGTCAGGAGATCATCGACAGACTCGCTGGCCTCGGTATCAGGATGACCGACGTGACCGACCAGCTCGAAGCAGACGGCGTCGCCAAGTTCATCACGTCTTGGGACAGCGTGCTCGCCGATGTCCAGGCTGGCATCGACCGCGTGAACGCCTGATAAACAGTAAGACCCGGCCCAGCAGCCGCACCGACGAAGGGGAGGAGGCGATCGCAATGGACCGTCCCCTCCCCTTGCGTGTTATACCCGTCGATATGCTGACGATCCTACGCGCAAAGCCTTTATTCGCTTCACGACAACACGCTTTGCCGCCTATCAGGATCGCCCAAGACCGTTTCTCCGTTTCAGGCAGCGAAGCCGAACCGGGCCAGCAGACCCAAAGCGATGATAACGGCGACCCACACGAGGGCGACGATAACGGTCAGACGGTTCAAGTTCTTCTCCGCGACTCCGGACGTGCCGGCGTTGCCGCCGATGCCGCCGCCGAACATGTCGGAAATGCCGCCGCCCTTGCCTTTGTGCATTAGGATAAGCAATGTGAGCAGAATGCTCGCTATCACGACGATGACATCCAGCACAATAACGAGCGCCTTCAACTCGACCTCCATTAGTTTCGACGACTCTCTTCCCGCTCCAGTATACCGCCGTCGGCTGCGACGTCTGACTCTGGACCGCGCAAAAGGACAGGCGGACGTCAATTACGGCGGTCGCACGAGGCGCATGCCGCCATGATTTCAGCGTCCATCTCGTGCGACCGCCGCGAGCGTGACGATTCCGGCGATCTTGGCGAACTCATCCGGCTTGAGGGCGGCTCCGCCGATAAGGAAACCATCGACGTCGGCCCCCTGCATCAGGCTCTCCGCGTTGTTGGAGTTGACGGACCCGCCATACAGAATCCTGACGACGCCGGCTACAGCTTCGCCGTAACGATCGCGGAAATGCTGGCGGATGGCGGCTGCGGCGTTCTGCGCGGTCTTCGGCGTCGCGCTCATGCCGCCGCCGATGGCCCACACCGGCTCATATGCGATGAGCAAACGGGACGCCTCCGCATCCGACAAGTCGCGTGTCACGTCGCTCACCTGTCCCACGGCGTACTCCAGCTCGATGCCCTGGGACCGTTCTGACAGGGACTCGCCGACGCAGAGGATCGGCTGCATTCCCGCCGCCAGGACGGCGCGAACCTTGTCGACAAGGTCTACGTCGTCCTCGGGATGGTACTTGCGGCGCTCGGAATGCCCGACGATGACGTAGGAGCATCCCAGGCGCTGCAGCATGCGCGCGGAGATGTCCCCGGTGAACGCGCCACCGGAAATGGCCGAAACGTTCTGCGCGCCGACCTTAACCCGCATCCGCTCTGCCTGCAGCAGAACCTGCACGCTGCGGATGCTGGTGTAGGGAGGCATGATGGCTATCTCGGCGCTGGAATCGTAGTCATACCGGGCGTCATGCAGCAGCCAGGACAGCCTCTGTACGAAACCGGCCGCTTCAACGTGGTCGAGGTTCATCTTCCAGTTTCCGGCGACCAGCGGAGTCCTTCGGCTCATACGCACCCCCTCGACGCGGTCATTCCAGGACAGACAGGCCCGGCAGCGGCTTGTCTTCCAGGAATTCGAGGGACGCGCCGCCGCCCGTGGAAATATGGGAGAACTCGGTGTCGGCGAAGCCAAGACTGCGTACGGCCGATGCCGAATCTCCACCGCCGATGATGGTGAATGCGCCGTCCTTCGTCGCCTGCGCCACGGCATCGGCGACGGCCTTTGTACCCTGGGAGAAACGCGGGAACTCGAACACGCCGGTCGGCCCGTTCCAGAAGACGGTCTTCGAGCCGCGGATGCTGTCGGCGAACAGCTCGCGAGTACGCGGGCCGATGTCCATACCCATCCTGTTAGCCGGCATAGCGCCAACTGGAACGGCCAGCGCGTCGGCGTCGGCTGCGAAACGGTCAGCGACGATGACGTCGACCGGCAGTAGGAGCTCCACTCCCCGTTCCTGCGCTGTCCGCATGTAACCGGCGGCGACGCCGACCATGTCCGGTTCCAGCAAGGAGGTACCGACCTCGTAGCCCTTCGCCTTGAGGAAGGTGTAACTCATGCCGCCGCCGATAAGCAGACGGTCCGCTTTGCCTAGCAGGTTGCGGATGACGCCCAGTTTGTCGGAGACCTTGGCGCCGCCCAGAACGACGGTGAACGGCCTGTCCGGGTTGTCCGTGGCACGGCTCAGATTTGCCACTTCTTTCTGGATGAGCAGGCCAGCGGCGTTGGGTAGAAGCTTGGCGATATCGTAGTCGGATCCCTGCGCGCGATGGACGACGCCGAAGCCGTCGGAGACGAAGATGTCGCCCAGGCGGGCGATCTTCGCTGCGTAGGCCGACCTCACAGTCTCGTCTTTGCTGGTCTCCTCCGGGTTGAAACGGACGTTCTCCAGTACGATGACGTCGCCGTCCTGCATGTCTGACACCAGGCGTCGTGCGTCGGAGCCATAGGTGTCCTTCGCCAGCGTGACCGGACAGCCCATCAGCTCGCTCAGGCGGCGGGCCACCGGCGCCAGGCTCAGCTCTGGGACGACGGTGCCCTTCGGACGGCCAAGATGGGCCAGGATAACGACTTTCGCGCCGCGCCGGCGCAGCTCCTCCAAGGTCGGCAACGCCGCGCGGATTCGGCCGTCGTCGATGATGGCGCCGTCCTTCAGTGGGACGTTGAAATCGCACCGCACCAGAACGCGCTTGCCGCGCACATCATCCAGGTTTTCCATCGTTCGCATCGCGAACCCCTTTCACGTTTGCCCACGCGTAGGAATGGCATTACTTGTCGCGTGTGCCTCCGTTATTTTGCTGTTGCTCCACCTCGGCGCGTTCCGACAACTGGAACAGGCGCCGGATGCGACCTGCGATGGCGTCCTTGGTGATAGGCGGATCCGCCAGCTTTCCCAGTTCTTCCAGGCTAGCATCCGGGTAGTCCAGGCGCAGCTGGCCGGCGGCACGCAGGTTTTCCGGTATGCCGTCGCCGAGAACCTCGAACGCGTGCTTGACCTTCGCGATCGCTTCCACGGCTGCCTTGGCGCTGCGACGCATATTGGCGTCGTCGAAGTTGACGAGTCGGTTGACCTTGCCGCGGGCTTCGCCATTCATGCGTTTGCCGCTCCATTCGCGGCTGGTCCGCTCTGCGCCTAGAAGCAGCAGCATTTTCTCGACCAGGTCCGGGTCGCGCAGGACAATCCGTTGCGTGTTCTTCGCCTGGCGGATGTTCGCAGTGATCTTCAGGCGTTTAGCGGCGCGGGCGAGGTCGGAGGCGGCGTCGTAGCCAGGGCACACGATTTCCAGCAGGCTGGACGCACCTGGGTCGGACAGTGTGCCGTGGGCCAGGAAAGCGCCGCGCCAAGCTGCCTTCGCCTGTGCCAGATCGCCGTCGACTATATCCACAGGCAGGCCCCTAACCGGTCGCTTCTGGCGGTTGAGCAGACCCGTCTGTAGAGCCAGAGCGCCGCCTTGGCGCAGCACGCGGACGGAATAGCGCGTGACGCCCATGCCCGCGCCTATTGGCTGGCGGCGGACCTCCAGCAGATCGGCGTCGTCGCCGTACACGGTTTCGATCGCGTCCTTCAGCCACTGCGCGGCATGACGGTTATCGAACTGTGCCTCGATAACAATGTGTTTCCGGATCAAATGAAGGCCGCCACCGAAGCGGATCATGGTTGCCGCCTGCGCCTTCTTGACGGCAGCTGGTTCGTTGCCGATCGCAGCGAGCTCATCTTTGACATCATCCAACAGCGTCACTTCCATGCCCTCCCTAACGCGCCAGAAACGATATGAATGCCGCGGCGTTCCCTCCCGTTTCGCACCGCGGCCGACGCTCCTTCAAGCACTCATAGACTAATGGCGCGAGCCGACATTCCTGGCGTGCGAAAAAGGGCTGCGGGAACTGTCAGGACACCGCGTCAATGGCGTTCTCCAGCCCCGCCGACAGGCGGATGACGTCATGTATCCCCTGCTGATCGCGTGACGCCAGACGCTCGTGCACCAGGACGGAGCCGCTCGGCACGGCCGAATCCGGGACTTCGAGGCGCGAATCAGCGAGAATCGCGCTGGGGACGAGTCCGTCGGCGTACTTGCAGAAGGACTCGATCTGGCCACGCTCGTCTAAGCCGGTCGTCTCCCCGTCCGGAACCAGGTTCATGATCAAGACCGTTTTCGCATCCGTTTCTTTCAACGCCTGGCGGATGCCCGGCACTAGCAGGTGGACCAGGAGCGAGGTGTACCAGGAGCCCGGCCCCAGCGTCACGACATCGGCTGACTTGATGGCCTCGACTACTTCTGGGAACGCCGGCGGGTCTTCGGGGATGACGCGCAGGCGGCGGATGCAGCCAGTGGCTTTCGCGATGCGCCGCTGGCTGCGGACGACCAACGTTTCGCCCGTCCGTGCGTCATCCACGTCGGCGAGCAGGTCCAATGGCACGGCAGCGCCTGGCAGGACAGTCCCGTCTACGCCGAACATGTTCTGCACATCGCGGATTCCCCGTAACACGTCGCCGGAGTCCTGCCACTGCGCCGTGAGGATGAGGTTGCCCAGCGAGTGCCCGTTCAGCGGACCACCGGAAACGAACCGGTGTCCCAGCAGTTCCGGGATGCCTTTCTTCCGCGCGTTTTCGGAGGCCAGTGCGCACAGGGCCTTGCGGATGTCGCCGGGCGGCAGTAGACCGGGGAATTCCTCGCGCAGACGGCCGGAGGAGCCACCGTCGTCGCCGACGCAGACAATGGCCGTCACGTCGGTCGTGATGAGGCGCATGGCCTCCAGGGTGGCGTGCAGCCCGTGCCCTCCTCCGAGGCAGACGGCTTTCAGGGGGTTGCGTCGCATCGTCATCGCGTGCTCCTTTCCCCGGCCCGGTTCTTGCCGAGTTCCCGTTCGGCGACGGTGACGTCGAGGCCGTGTTGGCGCAGACGGTCCGCCAGTTCGTGGCTGACGGCCACTGACCGGTGCTGCCCGCCGGTGCAGCCGATGGCGATGGCGACGAAGTGCTTGTCTTCCTTGGCGTATCCATTGATGGCGACGAGGATCGCTTTCGTGTAGGCGTCGAGGAATTCCTGCGCGCCGACGCTGTTAAGCACGTAGTCGCGCACGGGGGCGTCGAGGCCGGTCAGGTGCCGTAGTTTGGGGACCCAGAAGGGGTTGGGCAGGAAACGCACGTCCGCCACGAAGTCGGCGTCCTGAGGCATACCGTATTTGAAGCCGAAGCTGAAGATGTGGACGGCGACAGTGCGCGCGCCGGTGCCCAGGAGCGTCTCGTAGAGCCTGGTCGACAGCTGGTGGACATTGAGGTTCGAGGTGTCGATGACGAGGTCTGCGTGGCGCCTGAGCGGTTTGAGCAGAGCACGCTCCTGGCGGATGCCGTCGATGAGGCGCGTGCCTCCGCGTTGCAGCGGATGCGGACGACGGACGGATTCGTAGCGCTGGACCAGTACGGGGTCGGAGGCGTCGAGGAAGATCATGCGATGGGACACGCCGAGGTCGTCGCAGTGGTTCAGGACCTCGACTAGCTCCTGGAAGGATTTCTGGAACGAGCCGTAGGCGCGCACGTCGACGACGGCGCACAGCTTGTGGATACTCGAGCCGGAGCTGGTCATCATGTCCGTCAGCGGGATGAGCATCTTGGGCGGCAGATTGTCGATGACGTACCAGCCCATGTCCTCCAGAGCGTCCGCCGCCCGGGTCCGTCCCGCTCCGGACATGCCGGTGATGAGGACCATCTGGAAATCGGTTCTGGCCACGTCCGTTCCTTCCCGCCGCCTTGGAGGACGGCTCCGCTGCTTGTCAACGTTTCTTCCCTCATTATGGAGCAGTGCCGGCCCGGACACCGCTATGCGGACGGAACAGCCTGGTCTTGTTCTCCGCCGCTTCGCCTCGGTCCGTCATTCCGTCCCGTTTTGTTCTGGTGCAGGGCGGCGTAGACGGCTGCCGCGCGCTTCCGCCCGATGCCGTCAACGGCGGCGATGTCCTCGATTGCGGCGTTCCGCAGATTCCGGTATGAGCCGAACGTGTCCCGCAGCCGTTTGGCGTACGCCGGGCCGATCCCTGGAATGGACTCGACGATCGATCTGACCGTTCCCCTCGCCCGCCTGGACCGGTGATAGCTGATGGCGAAGCGGTGCGATTCGTCGCGGACCCGCTGCAGCAGGTACATGGCATCGGACTGCCGTTTGAGGATCAGCGGGTAGTTCTCGCCAGGAAGCCATACTTCCTCCAACCTTTTCGCCAAGCCGCACACGCCGACTCCATCGACGCCGCAGTCGCGCAGCGCCTTCGCTGCGACGTTCGCCTGTGCCTGACCGCCGTCGACGACGACGAGGTCCGGTTTGTAGGCGAACTTCCGCGAGCGCCCGCTGGCAGCGAATGCGTCGGCGTTTTCGTCGTGGTGTGTGAAGCGTCGCACGAGTGTCTGGTAGAGGGCCGACAGGTCGTCGAGGGATGTGTTGCGTTCGTCGTCTGAGTCTGTTTGTTGGTCGATTTTGTTGTGGGAGTGAGGTTGTGTGTTGGTGGCGATGGAGAAGTGTCGGTATTCGTCTTTTCGCATGGCGCCGTCTTCGAAGACGATCATGGAAGCGGTTTGGTAGCCTCCTCCGGAGGCGTTGGAGATGTCGTAGCTTTCGATGCGCAGGGGTGGTTTGTCTAGGCCGAGCTGGTCGGCGAGTCCGTTGAGGGCGCGGGTGCGGGCTTCGAGGCTGGAGGTGCGTTGTTTTTTGGCGTGGTCGAGGGCGAGTTGGGCGTTTTGGGTGGCGCGGTCGAGGAGCTGTTTCTTGTCGCCTCGCCGGGCGGCGCGGATGGTGACGGCGGAGCCGCGGATGTTTGTGAGCCACTCTTCGAGCTGCCGTTTGTTCTCGGGTTCGACGGGCACGAGGATTTCCGGCGGGATGGGCGCGGTTTCGGAGAAGAGGTCGACGCGGCCGGTTTGCTGTTCGCGGTTGCGGTGGTCGCGCGTGGCTTTGGCGCGGGTGGCGGCGGTCGTCGCGGTGGGCGATTGTGAGGCGGCGATAGCGTCGCGCTGCGTGGTCAAGGCGATGCGAGTGGATGATGGTCCGGCGGGGCTGGTGGCGTGGAACCCGTTCTGGTCTGTCGTGTCGAGGAGCTGGGAGTAGATTTGGACGATCATGTCGGCCATGAGCTGTTGGTCGGAGACGTCTTCCACTTTTTCGAGGCTCCAGTTGCGTTCGCCGCGGATGGTGCCTGAGCGGACGAAGAAGGCGTGGATAGCTGCTTCCAGGCTGTCGCCGGCGTAGCCGAAGATGTCCGCGTCGACGTCGTCGGCGAATACGACGGCGTTTTCTTCGACGACGTTGCGCATCGCGGTGATTTTGTCGCGCAGGACGGCGGCTTTTTCGAAGTCGAGGTCGGCGCTCGCCTGTTTCATCTGTTCGGTGAGCGCGTGGATGTAGCGGGTGCCGAGCCTGCCGGTGAGGATTCCGGCTAGTTCCGATACCATGTTCCGGTGTTCTGCTGGCGAGATGGCTCCGATGCAGGGCGCGGAGCAGCGGCCGATGGAGGCCAGCAGGCAGGGCCGTCCTAGCCGTTGGGCGCGGTGGAAGACGCCGGGAGCGCAGGTGCGCACCGGCAGCAGCGGCAGCAGTCCGTCGAGGGATTGCTTCAGGGCGGCGACCTTGGCGTAGGGGCCGAAGTACCGGGTTTTCCTGGTTTTGCGCGAGCGCGTGATCCAGGTCCGGGGTATCTCCTCGCCGAAGGAAACGGCGAGGAACGGGTAGGTCTTGTCGTCCTTGAAGACGACGTTGAAGCGCGGGTCGAACTCCTTGATCCAGGTGTATTCAAGTGTCAGCGCTTCCAGCTCGGTGCCTACGACGGTCCATTCGAGGCCGCGGGCGGCCAGGACCATCGCTTGCGTGCGCGGGTGGAGCATGCTCAGCGGCTGGAAGTAGAAGGTCAGCCGGTTGCGGAGGTTCTTGGCTTTGCCCACGTAGATGACGCGACCGTCTGCGTCGCGCCATTTATAGACGCCGGGTTCGGTGGGGATGTCGGAGGTCTTGGGGCGGAACAGGTCGCGCGAGTCGCCCAGCAGCGGCGCCCCGTTCGCGTTGGCGCCCCGCTTGCTCGTTCCGCGCTCTGGCCTGGCCGCTGCTCCCACGCCTGACGGCTCCGTCGCGGAAACTGGCTTCGCCGAGAACAAGGAGGCCGGCGAGCCGCCTGGCATCGTTGTGTTCATCGTTTCCTCTGCTCCAGCAGGGGCTTGAGGTACTTGCCGGTCCAGCTGCCGGGCGTGGCGGCGATCTGCTCCGGCGTCCCCTGCGCGACGATGGTGCCGCCCCCGTCGCCGCCTTCCGGACCGAGGTCGATGATCCAGTCGGCGCATTTGACGACGTCGAGGTTGTGCTCGATGACGATGACCGTGTTACCCTTGTCGACCAAACCCTGGAGGACCTTCAGCAGCTTGCTGACGTCTTCGAAGTGCAAGCCCGTCGTGGGCTCGTCGAGGATGTATACCGTTCTGCCGGTGGACCGGCGCTGCAGCTCGGTGGCGAGCTTGACGCGCTGCGACTCGCCGCCGGAGAGCGTCGGGGCGGGCTGGCCCAGGCGGATGTAGCCTAGGCCGACGTCGACGAGCGTGTCCAGGTACCGGGAGATCGACGGGTGCGCCTTGAAGAAACGGGCCGCTTCGGCGATGGGCATGTCGAGCACGTCGGAGACGCTCTTGCCGTCGTACAGCACCTCCAGCGTTTCGCGGTTATAGCGTTTGCCGTGGCATGCCTCGCACCGGACGTACACGTCCGGCAGGAAGTTCATCTCGATCTTGATCGTTCCGTCGCCGTGGCATGCCTCGCACCGGCCGCCTTTGACGTTGAAAGAGAACCGTCCCGGCCCGTATCCGCGTACCTGCGCCTCGGGGGTCTTGGCGAACAGCTGACGGATCTTGTCCCAGACGCCGGTGTACGTGGCCGGGTTGGAACGCGGCGTGCGGCCGATGGGGTTCTGGTCGACGTGGACGACTTTGTCGACGTTCTCGATGCCCTCGACGCGCGTGTGCTTGCCGGGCACGATGCGCGCGCCGTTGAGCCGATCGGCGAGCGCCGGGTACAGGATGTCGTCGACGAGCGTGGATTTGCCAGAGCCGGAGACACCGGTGATCAGCGTCAGGGTTCCCAGCGGGATGCCGACGTCGATTCCGCGCAGGTTGTTCTCGCGGGCGCCGACAACGCGCAGCATGCGGGACTGGTCGGCGTGCCGCCGTTTCTTCGGCACGTCGATGCGGCGCCGTCCGACGAGGTAGTCGCCGGTGATGGACGCGGACGCGGCGGTGATTCCTTTCGCCGGCCCGGAGTAGACGATGCGTCCGCCGTTTTCTCCGGCGCCGGGTCCCACGTCGACGAGCCAGTCGGCCTTTTCGATGGTCTCCTGGTCGTGCTCGACGACGATGAGGGTGTTGCCCAGGTCGCGCAGGCGCTGGAGGGTGGCGATCATGCGGTCGTTGTCGCGCTGGTGCAGGCCGATGGAGGGTTCGTCGAGGACGTACATGACGCCGACGAGGCCGGAGCCGATCTGCGTGGCCAGGCGGATACGCTGTGCTTCCCCGCCGGAGAGCGTCGCGGCCGAGCGCGATAGGGTCAGGTAGTCGAGGCCGACGTCGTGCAGGAACCGCAGGCGCGCGACGATCTCCTTGAGGACTTCGCCGGCGATCTGGCGGGCGGAGCCTGCCAGCCGCAAGCCGGACGCCCATTCCAGCTCTTTCGAGACGGGCATGTCGCACACGTCGGCGATGGATTTGCCCTTGACGGTCACGGCGAGCACTTCCGGCTTGAGCCTTTTGCCGTGGCACGCTTCGCAGGGCACCTGGCGCATGTAGGACTCGTAGTATTCGCGCATCGAGTCGGATTCGGTTTCCTTGCGACGGCGTTGGAGCGTCCTGACGACGCCTTCGAAGCCGGTGCTGTATTCGCGCAGGCGTCCCCACCGGTTGCGGTAGGACACATCGACCCTGAAGTCGTGGCCGTAGAGAATGGCGTCGCGCGCTTTCTTGGGCAGGTCTTTCCATGGGATGTCCAGGGAGAAGCCGAGTTCGCCGGCCAGGCCTTCGAGCAAGTGCCCGTAGTATTCCGCGGCGGTCTTGTTCTGCGCCCAAGGCTCGATGGCGCCTTCGCGCAGCGTCCTGTCCGGGTCGGGCACGACGAGCTCGGGGTCGATTTCCAGTTTGTAGCCGATGCCGGAGCAGGCCGGGCAGGCGCCGTACGGAGCGTTGAACGAGAAGGTGCGCGGCTCGATTTCGCCGGCGCCGTACGGGTGGCCGTTGGGGCAGGCGCGGTTCTCGGAGAACGGCTGGCGGCGGCGCGGATCGTCGGCGTCGAGGTCGATGAAGTCGGCGATCATCCGCCCGCCCGACAGGCGAAGAGCCGTCTCCACCGAGTCCGTCAGACGCTGTCGCGCTTGCGGTTTGACGACGAGCCGGTCGACAACCACGGCGATCGAGTGCTTGTTCTGCTTCTTGAGGTGGACGTCGCCCGGCAGACGCACGGTTTCGCCGTCGACGAGTGCGCGAGCGTAGCCATCGGCCGCCAGCGAGGCCAGCAGCTCCTTGAACTCGCCTTTCTTGCCGTCGACGACGGGCGCCAGCACCTGGAAGCGCGTGCCCTGCGGGTACTTCAGGAGCGCGTCGACCATCTGCTGTGGCGTCTGGCTGCCGACCGGCTCGCCGCACACCGGGCAGTGGGGTTCGCCGACGCGGGCGAACAGCAGGCGCAGGTAGTCGTAGATCTCCGTGATGGTGCCAACGGTCGAGCGCGGGTTGCGGTTCGTCGTTTTCTGGTCGATAGACACAGCCGGGCTGAGGCCCTCGATGAAGTCGACGTCCGGCTTGTCCATCTGGCCGAGGAACTGGCGCGCATAGGCGCTCAGAGACTGCACGTAGCGGCGTTGGCCTTCGGCGAACAGCGTGTCGAAGGCGACAGATGACTTTCCCGAGCCGGACAGGCCGGTGAACACGACCATCTCGTCGCGCGGAAACTCCAGGCCGACGTTCTTGAGGTTGTGCTCGCGAGCGCCCTGGAGGATGATCTTGCGGTCGCGCGGCATGTCGCTCAAGTCGGCGATGACGGTTCCTTCGGGCGAAGGGACCGTCGGGAATGGAACGGTGACCGGTGCGTTGGCCATGTCGAGCCTTCTTCCGCCCGCGCGGGCATCCAGTGGATCGGGTTTCCTCCAGGATACGCGTCCGGCGGCCGGTGGCGAACATTTGTCCGATGAGGGCGTAACGCCGTCGGAAATCGCGCTGGCGCGCGTCCGGCGAGCCACTTATGATGGACGCCGTATTCCCCTTTTCGCGCCCGCGCGGGATTCGCGCCGCGGGGTCCGACACGGACAACGCCCTCGTAAGGAAGTCAGCATCAGCATGGGCATCACCGCCACCAACCTCGAGATCCGCATCGGAGCACGCCAGCTGCTGTCGCCGACCAGCTTCGCCGTCGACGCGGGCGACCGCATCGGCCTTGTCGGACGGAACGGCGCCGGCAAAACCACGCTCACCCGCGTCATCACCGGCGGCATGCTTCCCGCCGGGGGGACGATCACGGCCACCGGCAAGCTCGGCTATTTGCCGCAGTCGACCCACGCCGCCGATCAGGAGCAGATCGCTCTCGACCGCATCATGTCCGCCCGCGACATCGCCGCCATCGTCGCTCGCCTGCGCAAGGCCGAGAAGGAGATGACGGACCCGGACCCCAAGGTCATGGGGAAGGCCATGAAGCGCTTCGACCGGGCGCAAGGCGAGTTCGAGAACGCCGGCGGGTACGCCGCCCAGTCGGAGGCTATCCGGATGGGCGAAAGCCTGGGCCTCGGCCAGGAGACCCTCAAACGCCCGCTGGGCACGCTCTCGGGCGGCCAGAGGAGGCGCGTCGAGCTGGCGCGCATCCTCTTCTCCGACGCGGACACGCTCGTGCTCGACGAGCCGACCAACCATCTGGACGCCGGTTCCGTCAAATGGCTGAAGAAGTACTTGCAGGACTTCAAGGGCGGTTTCCTCGTCGTCTCCCACGCCGCGGAGCTGCTGGACGAGACCGTCAACCGCGTCTGGCACCTCGATGCGGCCACGGGCACCATCGACATGTACAACCTCGGCTGGAGCGCCTACCTCAAGCAGCGCGTCCTGGACGAGGAGCGCCGCAAACGCGAGCGCGAGGTCGCCCGGAAGAAGGCCGACCGTCTCATGAAGGAGGGCATCCGCCTGCACGCCAAGGCCCGCAAGGCCGTCGCCGCGCGGAACATGATCCGCCGTGCGGAGAAGCTCATGGAAGGCATGGCCCCCGAGGCGAAGAAGGAGAAAGCCGCCGACCTGCGCTTCCCGGACCCGGCGCCCTGCGGCAGGGCGCCGATCATGGCCAAAAGCGTCTCCCGCTGGTACGGCTCCGACGAGATCTTCACCGGCGTCAACCTCGCCGTCGACAAGGGTTCACGCGTCGTCATCCTAGGAGTCAACGGCGCCGGCAAAACCACCATGCTGCGCATCCTCGCCGGCGAGGACAAGCCGGACACCGGCGAGGTCGTCTACGGCCATGGCTGCAAAATCGGCTACTTCGCCCAGGAGCACGACACCCTGGACAACGACGCGACGGTACTGGAGAACCTCCAGCGCGCCGCCCCCGGCCTGGACGACACCCAGGCGCGCACCATCCTGGGCGGTTTTCTCTTCTCCGGCGACGACGCGCGCAAGCCCGCGCGCGTGCTCTCCGGCGGCGAAAAGACCCGCCTGGCGCTCGCCACGCTCGTCACCAGCCGAGCCAACGTCCTGCTGCTCGACGAGCCGACCAACAACCTCGACCCCGAGAACCGCGACCAGATCCTGTCCGCGATCTCCCAGTACGAGGGCGCCATCGTCCTGGTCACCCACGACCAGGGGGCCGTCGAGGCGCTGCGCCCCGAGCGGGTGCTGCTGCTGCCCGACGGAGACGAGGACCTCTGGGACGACGCCTACCTCGACCTCGTCACGGAGGAATGAACGGGAAAACACGGCATAGTCCGTCAGCGCAAAGAACAAGGAGGGAAAGAGAATGTCATTGAATCTGGCGCGTCAGGCACGCGTCCTCGTCGAGGCCTGGAAGGCCAAACGCACCATCGTCCTGGCGAAGGAACCGGACGGCGAACGCTTCGGAACCATCGAACCGTCCCAAGGCTCCGCCGCTGCCGCGAACGCCGCCGGCGCGCCGGCCCTGCGGCTCCTGGCCGTGGGCGATTCCATGGCCGCCGCCTGCGGGACCAGCAGCCAGCAGCACGGCCTCATCCCCCAGTTCTGCTCCCTGCTCGCCGATGCCACGGGCCGGTCCATCGCCTGGCGGACGGTCGGACGTCTCGGCGCCACGTTGCGCCGCGTGCGCTACCGCCAGCTGCCAGCCGTCGACGGCCGATGGGACTGCCTCGTCATCTGCGCCGGCTCGAACGACATCATGGCTAATCGCGCCCCGGACGGGCAATGGCTCCGGGAGCTGCGCGAATCGCTGGACATGGCCCGCCGGCACGCCCACCGCGTCGTCATCTTCCCCGCCGGGCAGCTCTACTCCATCCCCGCTCTGGGGGCGGCGCTCGCCGACGATCTGAAGCGGAAGGTCTTCGCCCAGGCGAAGGCCGTCAAAAAGATGTGCGAGCCGATGGAAGACGTCACGTACCTGGAGTGGACGCACGGCATCCCCTTCGGAGACACGAAATGGTTCTGGTGTTCCGACTGCTTCCACCCCAGCTACGAAGGCTACGGCGTCATCTCCCGTTTCCTCATGGACAAGATGACGGCCGACGACATCGCCGACCTGTCCGGTTCGCACGAGCCGGACGGCGCGGACGCCGATTGAGCGCGCCCGCATGAGGGAATCCTCATCGAGAGCGGTGCCTTCGTCCTCCGACGGCCCCGGGCGCGCGCCCGGGGCCGTCGGGCTTCTCCGTGGAACGGCCGGGCCGGACGGCGGCCGGTCTGCCAGTCGGCTCGTGGATCATGGCGAGGACGATCCCGCGCTGTCCGACGATAGCCTGCGGATCGAACCGGAGCCGCTGCTGGATGGCCGCCTTCACGGCCCCCAGGATAAACGGCTATGGCGATGGCTATGGAGCGAAAACGCCGGTGGATCCTATATTCGGTCGTCTTTCTCGCTCTTCTGATCGCCACGGCCGTCGCCGGCGCGCTGGCGCGAAAGCTGTGGTCCTCGCTGTCCGTCGGGCTGATGACCGTCGAGGCACTCCTGGCTTTCTGGATAGGGCGTGTCCTCCTGCCCGGCCGTCGCGCAGCCCGGGCCGGGCAGGAGGACGCTGCCGTCGGGCGCCGCTGACGGGACAGCGCTCCGCCCCCGCCTCCCCTCGTTCTCCCGCCGCAGGACGGCGAGGCCGTCGCCCAGCTCCCGCAGCGTCTTGCGGACCTTCCGGTCGGAGAGGTCCCCGCGCAGCTCCAGGTTCTCCAATTCACCGGCGCGGTCGATGCTGGCGTGCGCGTCCTTGGAGCCGTGGCTGCGCGACGTCAAAGCCGGGAAGCCTTCGGCCATCGTCCGCGAAGCGACGAGGAAACCGGTGTGTCCGATCATCTGGTGGTTCGGCCGCACGGACAAGCCTTCCGCCTTCCAGGACCGCTCGAGGTCCTCGACGATCTCGGGCGCGGTCCACCGCCGCGAACAGCGCAGCGTCTCGCACAGCTTGCTCATCTGCGTGGCCGTCGTGACATAGGAGACCATGACTCCGCCTGGCGCCAGCACGCGCCAGGCGGAGTCGAGGCGGTTCCAGGGGTCCAGCAGATCGAACAGGACGCGGTCGACGCTGTAGGCCGACATCAGCGAGGCGGCGTGGTCGAAGTCATCGGCGACGCACTCCCACCACCGCGGCAGAAAGCCGTAGTACATCTCGACGTTGCCGCGGCAGATATCCGCGAAATCGGCGCGCTTCTCGATGGTCGTCACGGACCCCTCCGGCCCGACGGCGTCGACGAGCGCCAGGGACATCGCGCCCGAGCCGCCGCCGGACTCCAGCACGCGCATGCCGCGGCGCACGTCGCCGTACGCCAGTGCCTGCGCGATGTCTTTGGGGTACATGATCTGCGCGCCGCGCGGCATGGACAGCTGGTAGTCCATCAGCCGCGGGCGCAACGCGACGTACTGCCAGCCGCCGGCGCGGCGGCTGGCAGCCGGCGTCGAACCCGAGGAGCGGCGCAACGCGCTGACGGTCGTCACGATCCCTCCGGGAGCGGAGCCGATGACGTCGTCATGCCTGACGAGGCCATGGTCCGTCTGGGTCGTCTCGCCGGTCCGCAGCTGGATCGTGACCTTCCTGCCCTTACGGTCTGTCAACTGCGCTTTCTCTCCCGCGCGGAACGGCCTCCCCGACTCCGCCCCCGGCGTCTTCCGGGGTTCCGCCTGCCCGATGCGATCCTGTGCTTGCGCCGTCATCCTCTTCCTTTCCGGGATCGTCGCTAACGGCGCCATCGTATCAAGCGCGGGGCCGCCGAGGGGAGGATGATTCCGGTTCAGTCCGCTTCCGCCCCGTTTTCGAACTGCGAGTCGTACAGATTCGCGTAGGCACCGCCGCGGGCGAGCAGCTCGTCATGCGTTCCTTGTTCGACGATCGAGCCGTGGTTGACCACAAGGATGCAGTCCGCGTCGCGTATGGTCGACAGACGGTGTGCGATGACGAAGCTGGTCCGCCCCTCGCGCAGCGTGTTCATCGCCTGCTGCACCAGCATCTCCGTGCGCGTGTCGACGGAGCTGGTCGCCTCGTCGAGGATGAGGATGTCCGGGTCGGACAGGAACGCGCGGCAGATGGTCAGCAGCTGTCGCTCGCCCTGGGACAGCGAGCTGCTGTCGGTGTCGATGGGCGTGTCGTAGCCCTGCGGCAAGTGGCTGACGAAGTCGTCCACATGCGTGGCCTTCGCGCCTTCGAGGAACCGTTCTTCCGTGATCTCCTGGCCTGGTTTGAGGCCGTAGAGCAGGTTCTCGCGGACGGTGCCGTTGAACAGCCAGGTGTCCTGCAGGACCATGCCGAAGTGCGAGCGCAGCTCGTGGCGGGTCACGGCGGCGGTGTCCACGCCGTCCACGCTGATGCTTCCGCCTTGGATCTCGTAGAAGCGCATGAGCAGGTTGATGATGGTCGTTTTGCCGGCGCCGGTCGGCCCGACGATGGCGATCATCTGGCCCGGATTGGCCTCGATGGACAGGTCCTCGATGAGCGGTTCCTTCGGATCGTAGGAGAAGCGGACGCTGTCGAAGCGGACATGGCCGTCGATATGGCCGTCTGCGCGCGCCGGGATGACCAACGGCTCGGATGGATCGGGGTCCTCTTCCTGGGCGTCGAGGAAGTCGAAAACGCGCTTGGCGGACGCGAGCGCCGACTGGAGGTTGGTGGACATGGATGCCAGCTGGCTGACCGGGCGCTGCGCCTGGCGGGTGTACTGGGCGAAGGCCTGGAAGTTGCCCAGGCTCAGGGTGCCGTGCATGACTTGCAGGCCGCCGACGATGACGACGGCGACGAAGACGAGGTTGCCCAGGAAACTGCCGACCGGGTTGATCGAGCCGGACAGCGCCTGCGCGCGGAAGCTGGCCTGGTAGAAACGGTCGTTCTCGCCGGCGAAGCGCCGCGCGCAGTTCTCCTGCTGGCCGTAGGCGCGCACGACTCCGACGCCGGAGAAGGTCTCCTCCACGTCGGAGTCCATGACGCCGGTGGCGTCCCATTGGGCGGCGAAGCTCGGCTGGGACTTTTTGACGATGACGCGCGTGGCGACGAGGATCAGCGGAATGGACACGAGGCTCAGCAGCGTCAGGCCGCCGGAGATGGTCAGCATCATGACGATGACGCCGACGAGCATGAAGACCGAGAAGAGCATCTGGCCGAGAACCTGCTGCAGCGACGAGGTGATGTTGTCGACGTCGTTGACCGTGGTCGACATGATCTGGCCGCGCGGCACGCGGTCGAAGTAGGCCAGCGGCAGGTGGTTGATCTTGTGCTCGATCTCCTGGCGCATACGGTATACGGCCTCCGTCACGATTTTGGACAGCAGATAGTTCTCCCATAGGCGCAGCAGGGACGCGGCGAGGTAGATGACGGTCACCCAGACCAGGACGTGGGCGAAGGCCGTCCAGTCCATTCCCTGTTTGAGGTTGATGTTCATGGAGTTGACCATGCCGGCGATCTTGCCCATGCCGTGGGCGTCCATCAGCTTGATGATGAGCGGCTTGGGCGTGCCCGGGCGGAACCCGGCTTTGACGAGTTCCTCGGACATGAGACCCGAGAAGAGGATGTTCGTCCCTTTGCCCAGGACTTTCGGGCTGAGGACGGTGAGAGCCACTCCGGCCGCGCCGCTGAGAATGGCCAGCGCCATCCATGTTTTGTGCTCGAACAGATAGGACGCCAGGCGTTTGAGGACCGAGTCGCGGTCGGCTTTGCTCAGCGTGGGTGCTGCTTTCACGCGCGCCATGTCACTTCTCCCCTTCCTGGTCGGCATCCGCGCCGGATTCCACGGCGCCGCCGCCGTCGCCGCCCTGCGAGTCGACGATCTGCCGGTAGACGTCGCAGTCCTTCATGAGCGACTCGTGGTCGCCTTCGCCGACGATCCGGCCCTTGTCCAGCACGATGATCTTCTCGGCGTCGCGGATCGAGGCGGCGCGCTGCGCGACCAGCAGGAACGTCGAGCGGGAGACCACCGGCCGCAGCGCCAGGCGCAGCTTCCTGTCGGTCGTCATGTCCAGGGCGGAGAAGGAGTCGTCCATCGCGTAGAGCGCGGGGTCGCGCAGCAGTGCGCGGGCGATGCACAGTCGCTGCTTCTGGCCACCAGAGAAGTTTGTGCCGCCTTCGGAAACGCGCGTATCGAGGCCGTCGGGCATTTCGCGGACGAAGTCCTCCGCCTGCGCGATTTCCAGGGCCTGCCAGATCTCCTCGTCGGTGGCGTCCGTCTTGCCGAAGCGCATGTTCGAACGGACCGTGCCGGTGAACAGGCGGGCCGTCTGCGGGACCGGTCCGAACAGGGTGGCCAACCGACGCGGGTCGAACTCGCGCAGGTCGTGGCCGTCGAGCAGGATCCGGCCGTCCGTGGCGTCGTAGATGCGCTGGGCCAGGTCCAGCACCGTCGTCTTGCCGGCCCCGGTCGCGCCGATGAAAGCCGTCGTCTGGCCCGGTTCGGCCACGAAGGAAACATGCTCCAGCACGGGGGCCGACGCCCCAGGGTATGTGAAGCTGACGTCCTGGAACTCCAGGCGTCCTTCGCACCGCTGCGGGAAGTACGGTTGGGCTGGCGCCGCCACGCTCGGTTTCTGGTCGATGACCTCCAGCAGGCGCTTGCTGGCCACCGACGCTCGCGGCAGCATGACCGACATCATGGCGGCCATCATGAAGCCCATGATGATGATCATGAGGTACTGGATAAACGCCTGCAGCGCGCCGATCTTCATGTTGCCGGACTCGATGAGGTGCCCGCCGAACCACATGATGGCGATGTTGAAGATGCTGGTGATGAACCACATGATCGGTCCGAGGGCGCCCATGAGGAAACCAACCGGCAGCAGGACGCCGCTCGTCTCCGTGTTCGCTTTCTCGAAGCGCTGCGACTCCGTGCTTTCGCGGACGAAGGCGCGCACGACGCGCACGCCCGTCACCTGCTCGCGGATCACGAGGTTGATGGCGTCGAGCTTGGCCTGCAACCGTTTGAACAGCGGGCCGATCTTGGAGAAGATGATGCCAGCGACGAGCAACACGATCGGCAGGATGACCGCGATGGACCAAGTCAACTCGCCGTTTTGCTGGATGGCCATGACCAGGCCGCCGACGAACATGATCGGCGCCTGCAGCACGAACAGGAACGCCTGGAACGTGGCGTTCTGCACCTGGTAGATGTCATTCGTGGAACGGGTGATGAGCGAACCCGTCGAGTACCGGTCGACCTCGGCCTGGCACAGGTTCTCCGACGCGGAGAAGAAATCGCGGCGCACCTCGTACGCCAGCCGCGTCGAGATGCGCGAGCAGACCACCACCGCGGCGATGTTCGCCAGGCCCTGGACGACGGCGATGACGATCATGACGAAACCGATATGGTAGATTTTGCGGGCATCGCCGACGGCGACGCCTTGGTCGATCACTTCCGCCTGCAGGTTCGGCAGATACAGGTTCAGGAACGCCTGAATCACCTGGAAGAACACCAACAGAGCCACTTGCCCCTTATAGGGGCGCAAATACCGCAGGAGTAGTTTTGTCATTCGCCGTACCTCATTGTCGAGAACCCATCGAACAGCCTACTCCTTTGGGCAATCGAACCACTCCGCGGTACTCCGTGAGCATAGCGGCGGAACACCGCTATCGTCCGCCGCGTCACACGGCCGTGCCGTTCTCGTCCAGGTACGGATTGACGTCGCGCGGGCTCTGCACGACGAAAAGACTGAGGACGCCTGCCAGGAAAACGGCGCTGACCGTGACAATGCCCCACATCGGCAGGTTCGGAATCCACATGACAATGATGAAAGCGACGGCCGCCAGCACCATGACGGTCCAGCTGACGATCTTGGCCTTGCCCCAGCCGGTGTGCCGGCGCGAACTCATCGGGTCCGGGGACGACGCCGCGACGTCGGCCTCGACGACAGCGGCGACGCGGCCCGGACGCCACTCCAACGCGCCGTTCTCGACGGTCCGGGCGCGCTGGTCGAAGCTGGCCTGCGTCGTCGCGCTGCGACTGGCCTCCGGCCGCTCGTTCTTCGCGCTCTTGCGCTGCGCGCGCCCGTTCGTCCTGCGCTGATCCCTGTTCGTCATGCTTTTCCTCCCACACCGGCCTGCGCCGTTCGTACCCGCGGACATTCTACGTTCACCCCTGTATCGCCAAGCTGCCCACCAGGCGCTCCACAACGATGTCGTTGAGCAGGCGCCCCCGCAGCGTCGGCCGGACGCACGCCTCGCCTTCCGGGCCGCGGAACCGTTCCACCAGCCCCTCGGCTTCCAGGCGCTCCGCTTCTCGCAGCGCGGCCGGCGGCAGCGGACGTCCGATCGCCGCCTCCAGGCGCTCGCGGGACAGGCCCTCGCGCACGCGCAGGCCGAGCAGGACGGTTTCTTCCGCATTCTCAGCGTCGTCGACGAGTTCGTCGCCCGCCCACGGCAGGACGCCGGCCTCCAAAGCTTGCGCCCATTCCCTCGGATGCGCGATGTCCCAGGCGCGCAGGCGGGCGTAGTGCGAATGCGCGCCCGGACCGACGCCGGCCCAGTCGACATTGCGCCAATAGCCCAGGTTGTGCTGCGACTCCTGGCCAGGGCGGGCCCAGTTGGAGATCTCGTACCACTGCAGCCCGGCCTCTCCCAGCAGCGCGTTAGCGATCTCGTACTTGTCGGCCTCGTCGTCGTCGTCGGGCGCCGACAGGATGCCGGCCCGGATGCGCCGGCCCATCTTCGTCGCCGGCGCAACGGTCAGCGCGTAGCAGGAAACGTGGCCCACACCAAGGTCCAGCGCGGCGCGCACAGAGCGCGTCCATTCCTCCTTCGTCTCTCCTGGCGCGCCGTAGATGAGGTCGACGCTGGAGCGCAGCCCATAGCGGCGAGCGGCCTCGACGCCGGCGGCGACGTTGGCTTGCTCGTGCGTGCGGTCGAGAACGCGCAGCACGCGCGGCACGGCCGACTGCATGCCGAAAGAGACGCGCGTGAAACCGCCGGCGGCCAGCTCGGCTATCGAATCGTCCGTCACCGTGTCCGGGTTCGCCTCGGTCGTGATTTCCGCGCCGGGGACGATCCCCCACAACGCATCGATGGCGGCGACGATGCGGACGAGGTCGTGCGAGGGCAGGATTGTTGGCGTGCCGCCGCCGAAAAACACGGTGGAAGCCGGCCTTGCCTCGATGCCGTTGCGGTCCTGCCAGCGGCGCAGCAGCTCCATCTCCCGCACCGCGAGGTTCGCGTAGTTGCCGCGGCTGGCACCCGAACCCATGTCGACGGCGGTGTACGTGTTGAAATCGCAGTAACCGCAGCGTCTCAGGCAGAACGGGACGTGAACGTACACCTCGAACGGCGTCGGCGTGCGGCGCTGGCCATGCCGAGCGGCGGACCAGCCGCGCTCATCCTGCCGGCGGCGCGTCTCCCACCGTGTGCCCGCGCTGGAGACCGAAGCGGCTGCCGTGTCGGCGCCGGTGCTGCGGAACCCGTCGCTGTCCTTCCTGGCGCCGCGTTTGGGCGTGCAGGTCATGCCGCGGCCTTGCGGGCGGCCGCGCGGATCTTGTCGCGTGTGTCTTTGTCGATGGTGTCTGCCGTTGAGAGCGCCGCGATGAACGCTTCCTGCGGGACCTGGACGTTGCCGAGCAGCTTCATGCGTTTCTTGCCGGCCTTCTGTTTCTCCAGCAGTTTCCTCTTGCGAGTGATGTCGCCGCCGTAGCATTTGGCGAGCACATCCTTGCGCAGCGCGGAGATGGTCTCGCGCGCGATGATGCGGGTGCCGATGGCCGCTTGGATCGGGATTTCGAACTGCTGGCGCGGGATGAGTTTCTGCAGTTTCTTCGTCATCATGACGCCGTACGCGTAGGACTTGTCGCGGTGGACGACGGCGCTGAAGGCGTCGATGCGTTCGCCGTGGATGAGGATGTCGACTTTGACGAGGTCGGCAGGCTGCTCGCCGTCCTCGTGGTAGTCAAGCGTCGCGTACCCTTTGGTGTGGGATTTGAGCTGGTCGAAGAAGTCAAAGACGATTTCGCCTACCGGGATGCGGTAGTGCAGGTCCACGCGTTCGGCGCTGATGTACTCCATGTTCTTCATCTCGCCGCGATGTTCCTGGCATAGGGTCATGACATCGCCGATGTAGTCCTTCGGCGTGACGATGTCAACGTCGGCCATCGGCTCGTACACCGCGCGGATCTTGCCGTCGGGGTATTCGCTCGGGTTGGTCACGGTCTTTTCGGAGCCGTCCTCGCATACGACGCGGTAGTGCACATTCGGGGCCGTGGAGATGAGGTCGAAGCCGAACTCACGCTGCAGGCGCTCGAGGGTGATCTGCATATGGAGCAATCCGAGGAAGCCGCAGCGGAAGCCGAAGCCCAGCGCCACGGACGTCTCCGGCGTGTAGACCAGGGACGCGTCGTTGAGCTTGAGCTTATCGAGGGCCTCGCGCAGCGCTGGAAACTCGGTGGTGTCCATCGGGAAGAGGCCGGCGTAGACCATGGGCTGCGGCTCGCGGTAGCCGGGCAGTGCCTGCGTGGCGGGATTCTTCTGCGTCGTGATGGTGTCGCCGACTTTGGACTGGCTGACTTCCTTGACGCCGGTGATGATGTAGCCGACCTCCCCCGCGCCCAGCGACGTCGTCGGTTTCATGGCCGGGCTGATGACGCCAAGTTCGATGGGGTCGTGCGAGGAGCCCAGGCCCATCTGCAGGACCTTTTCGCGCGAGCGGATTTCGCCGTCGACCATGCGGATATAGGTCACAATGCCGCGGTACGGGTCATACTCGGAGTCGAAAACGAGCGCGCGGGCGGGCGCGTCCGGATCGCCGGCGGGGGCCGGCACCCGGCGGACGATGGCGTCGAGCAGGCCGGCGACGCCATCGCCGGTCTTGCCGGACACGCGCAGGACCTCAGAGGAATCGCAGCCCAGCAGGTTGGCGATCTCGTCCGCGCATTTGTCTGGCATGGCGCTGGGCAGATCGATCTTGTTGAGGACCGGGATGATTGTCAGGTCGTCGTCGATGGCCATGTACAGGTTGCTGAGTGTCTGTGCTTCGATTCCCTGCGTCGCGTCGACAAGCAGGACGGCGCCTTCGCACGCGGCCAATGAGCGCGAGACCTCGTACGTGAAATCGACGTGCCCCGGGGTGTCGATCATGCCGAGCGTGTACTCCTGGCCGTCGACTGTCCAGGGCACGCGCACCGCTTGCGATTTGATCGTGATGCCACGTTCGCGCTCGATGTCCATCCGGTCGAGGTACTGGCTGCGCATATCGTGGGCTGACACCACGCCGGATAGCTGCAGGATACGGTCGGCCACCGTGGACTTGCCGTGGTCGATGTGCGCGATGATGCAGAAATTGCGGATCAGCGATTGCGGAGTGGAACCGGGAACATTCTTCTGCTCCAAAAAGACCACCATCTTCCCCAGTTGTCGGTTTTCGTCTGTTTTCAGTGTATCGGCACGCGTGAAACAAAAAGCCTCCCGCCATGGCGGGAGGCTTTCGCGGGGACGGATTTCGCCGAACCGCTCCTCAGGCCATCTTGTTGATGGCGAGAGCGAGGCCGGACTTGCGGTTCGCGGCCTGGTTCTTGTGGATGATGCCCTTGCCGGCGGCCTTGTCGAGCTCGCGGGAAGCGACGGCGAAGGCCTGCTGTGCGGCGGCTTTGTCACCAGTCTCGATGGCACGGCGGGTTTTGCGGATCTCGGTCTTCAGCATGCTCTTGACGGCGACGTTGCGGCGATGTGCCTTCTCGTTCGTGATGACGCGCTTCTTCTGCTGCTTGATGTTTGCCATATCAATGCTCCAATTTTGTCGATGAATCTACTGCTGCGGATGCCGATGTGGTTCCGGCGCCTGACTTGGGGCGCTGCTCGGAACTCACTTGGCGGCGTCGGTCTTGTCGTCGGAAGCGGCGTCGTCGGAAGCGGCCGCGGCTGCGGCCGGTTCCTCTTCGCCCTCAGGGATCTGGACGCTGACAACGGCCGTGTCCTCGTCGATGTCGACGAGCTTGGCGCCCTTTGGCAGTTCGATGTCCTTAGCCAGGATCTCGTCGCCGGCCTGCTTGCCTTCGACGGAGAGGGTGAACTCCTCCGGCAGTTCGCTGACGTCGCCCAGGACGCGCAGGGTCTGCACAATGATGAAGGCGACGCCGTTGCCCTTGGTTTCGCCTTCGATGAAGACCGGGACTTCGACCTCGATCTTGTCGCCGGCCTTAACCTCGTAGAAGTCGATGTGCTCGATGATGCGCTTGACCGGGTTCTTCTGAACGTCCTTGACGACGGCCAGGTGCTTTTCGCCGCCGAAGGCTAGCTCGAAAATGGCGTTGGTATGGCGCAAGGCGTTGCTGGTCTCGCGCATCGGAAGCTCGAGGAACAGCGGCTGCTTGCCGTGCGCGTACACGGACGCCGGGATTTTGTGTTCTCGACGGAGCTGACGGGCCGCGCCCTTGCCAAACTCGGTACGGACGTCGCCTGCGAGTTCAATATGTTCTGCCATGAATCCTCCATTCGATCGTTGCTTCATTGCGAGGATCGCGCGAAAGACGGCATCGCAGGACACCGGAAACGCTGCCGAGTCGATAACGGGATCGAGTCCCCTCGCCAAAGCATCCCCTCTTTTATAGCATCACCTCAGGCCAAGGCACGCGGAACGAAAGCGCCAGCCGGCACGGCGCGTCCAGCGGCGGATCGGGTCGCGCCTTGGTCTCCCGGTTCGTGAAACGGGCAGCACCAGTCCCGGGGCCGACGCCCCGCTGCCGCGACGTCACCAACCATGGCAGCATCAGCGTGAACGGGGACACGGCCAACGGCTCGAGCTGGCAGGGAATCCAGGGTCCGGATCGCCTGCAAGTGACGACGCCGTGCAGGACCTCCGGCACAGCCGCTGGCGGCGTCTGCGTGCCGAAGGAAAACATACGACGAGCCGGTCGGCAGGCGCGGCTTGAGAAGCTCCGCGCCTTGTAGCCGCTCGTTATCTTGAACCACCGCCACAGGCACGCGGCGCAGACGCGGAGCGGGCCGATGGCGTAATCAGGATGACGGGAATCCTGCACTGCATGCGCACGTGAAACCCGTCTATAGGCCTGCGCACGCCTGCCGCTGCGTTCCCAGCGTGCCGGCCAGAAACAGGTTGCTCACCTCAGCCATGAACCAGACGAAACTGCCCTTTCCGGCAGGAGCACGATTCCTTTAGCCCGCTACCGTCGGGCCGGGCGACCCAGCCCGAAGACGAGAATGGTCCGGCCTCTTCCCAACACCGCCCCGTTTCACAAGGCCAGCAGCAGACGGTACGGAGCCGGGACGCGGCCCATCGAAACGGTTTCCCTCCAATGCCGGAGTTCGTCGCCTGCGGCGGCGCCTTTCCACGAGAACCCCCGTACCGGGAAAACGCGGAGCGAGGCGCGTTTCTGCTTCGTCGCCGGCAACCGCGATACGGCTTGCCTGACGCCGCGCCTGACGGACCGGGGAATCGCCCTCGCCTTCGCTATGCCCAGTATCCCGCTCCTGCGCCACGGCAACGAGATCGGCCTGTGTTACCGCGATCTATCCGGCAAGGAAGGCGGGCATGGCAGCGAGGCGCGGGACTCGCGCTGCCCAACGCCGGTTTATCCGATGCCGATCCGGACGGCGCCTACAGTCAACCTCGTTGCACCCGAGGCCACCTGACAGGGACGGAACCTCTCGTCATTGCTGCATTTCGCCCGCCATCTGCCCTCCCCGAGCCGCCGTAACGCCCCCGCAGCGGATCCTGGACCCTCGGCGGTCGGTGGACGTTTCGGGACCTACCGGCGCTCGCCGTCGCTTCGCAAAGCGCGGCTGTTTTCGTCTCCGGGGACGTCCGCAGGCGGAAGTCACCCATCCCCGGCGACGCTTGCGCGCGGACCCGGAACGAGGGCGGAGACGAAGAAAAGGTAGAGAAGGAAAGGATAGACAGGTAGACTGGTCAGGGCAACAGAAGGAGAGTACGTGTCAGACGCTAACAATTTCACCGCGAGGCCACTGCCTAACATCACGCAGCCGCTCTCGCCGGAAGGCCCATCCTCCGAGCCGATAGCTCCGTTCACCCGGGAATGGTGTCCCGGCTACGCTACCACTACGGCGACGGATCCAGACACGCATCTGATCACGACGGAGACGCAGGGCGTTGGCGACATCCCGGATGCAATGACCATCTATTCCCTGTACCGCGGCCGCGCGGAGCGCGTACCGAACGCCCCTCTGTATTCTTTCAAGGAAAACGGCGAGTGGGTCTCCAAAACCGGTCGCGACACCCTCAAGGACATCCGCGCCACAGCCAAGGGCTTCATCCGCCTGGGCGTGCGCAAGGGCGACACCGTGGCCCTCATGTGCCACACGTCCTACGAGTGGATCGTCCTGGACGCGGCCGTCGTTTCGATCGGCGGCGTGCTGGCGACCATCTACGACACCGATTCGACCGAGCAAATCCGTCACATCGTCGCCAACTCCGACGCGCGCTGGCTCGTCGTCGAGACGCTCGACATGAAGCGCAAGGGCGAGGACGCCGTGCACGGCAAAGACGGGTTCCGCGGTATCCTCTGCCTGGAGGACGGCGCGCTCGCCCAAATCCGCGCCTACGGCGAAAATGTCGACAACGCTGAACTCGACCGCCGCATCGACGACGTGCGCAAAACCGACCTATGCTCCATCGTTTACACGTCTGGTTCCACGGGAACCCCCAAGGGCGTCGAGATGACGCACGAGAGCTACTGCACCACCGCTGTGAACCTCAACGCCTATCTGCCGTCCGTCCTGGCTGATCCTAAGGGTGCGGTCCTCATGTTCCTGCCGCTGGCGCATTCCTTCGCGCGGGCCATCAACTACATCGTCGTGGCCAGCCAAATCCGCTCCTACATCTCCGGCAGCTTCAAGACGCTTCTAAGCGATTTGCAATACGCTCGCCCGACGACCATGATCGCCGTTCCCCGCGTATACGAGAAGGTGTACAACGCCGCGTCGCAGAAAGCAGGCCACGGCTGGAAGGGCCACGTGTTCGCGCATTCCGTCAAGAACGCCTGCGCGTACATGAACGAGATCGGCAAGAATGGTCATCCGAGCTTCCACACAGCCGTCATGCACGCGGCGTACGACGCAGCCGTCTACTCCCAGCTACGCGACGTTTTGGGTGGACGCGCCAAATGGCTTGTCTGCGGCGGCGCGCCGCTGGATCCGCAGTTACTGTCGTTCTTCCGCGGAGCCGGCATCCCCCTGTACGAGGGCTACGGCATGACGGAAACAACGGCCCCCTGCACTTTCACCCCGCTGGGCGCCCCGTACCATCCGGGTTCCGTGGGCATCGCCTTCCCGGGTTTCGCGGTCCGCATCGCCAAGGACGGCGAAATCCAGGTCAAAGGAACGGCCGTCTTCAAAAAGTACCACAAGAACCCCGTGGCGACAGCGGAAGCCTTCACCGACGACGGCTGGTGCGTCACTGGCGACATGGGTCGTATCGACGACGAAGGCTTCACCTACGTGACCGGTCGAAAGAAAGACCTCATCATCACCGCCGGCGGCAAGAACGTCTCACCGCGACCGATGGAGGAGGTCATTGAGCGCTGCCCGATCGTCTCCCACGCCGTGGTGCTGGGCGACCAGCGCCCGTTCGTCTCGGCCTTGGTGACCCTCGACGAGCCGGCCTTGCGCGACTGGCTGACCGCGGAGAAACTGGATGAGAACATGAGTCTGCCGGAGGCCTGCTCCAACGCCGCCGTGCGCGCGGAGATCCAGCGTTTCGTCAACCAGGCCAACGCCACGGAGTCCCGCGCGGAATCTGTCCGCAAGTTCATCGTCGTTCCCGACGATTTCACCCAGGAGAATGGCATGATGACCGTGTCGATGAAGGTCATCCGCCCGCACGTCATGCGTCACTACCAGCACCTGCTGGACACGCAGATGTACGTCCCGCGAAAGAAGTGACGGCCGGGAATCGACTTCCGGCCGTATCAGCAGTCGTCGGCATGGCTATCCGGAGGGAGGACGAGCGTCTGCGGGCATTCGTCCTCCTTTTTGCCGAAAACCGATCCCCGATTGTTGACGACCTCGTCGCATATCGACGGCGCGACTGGTTTCCGTCCACCGCTTCGAGTGCCGTTCGCCGCCCGCCAGCGCCAAGATCCTGAAGCTGGCGCTCCGACCGGATACGCCCGATTCCGCGGCCAGAGGCATGCCGCCGAACGCTTCTCCGACGGACGTCCGGTGGGTTTCCTGGGCAAAATTGCGACGGGATGGCTGCTCTTCCGCGCGCGGAATTGGAACCGTCCTACTTCCGCCGACGTGGCAGCATGGTCTGTTCCTCGGACCGCTATCTGGCTAACGGCATCGTGGCCATCGCCAGGGTGAGGGGATGGGGACGAAGCCGCGCCTGAAGCCTGCGGTTTCCGCGCCAAAGCCTCGTCTGCTACATCTTCGACGAGCCGTCGGGGCTGTTGAAGCAGTGGGGCGAAGACCGCCTGCGCATGGTCGGCATCAACATTTTCATGTGCGGGTCTGTTTCCGGCGGAACGGCGTTTCTTTAAGGACAGCTACCTCGACGGCCCATGGGCGCTGCCGGCAGGACGCGGGAAGCCGGAGAAGGAAATCCGTCTTTGTCCAGGATAACCGTCTGCAGGCGACTCCAGACCATAGACGACACGCCCATCCAGCCAATCCTCGACGTTACGGCCGACGTGAAGAACCCTGGCCGGAGGGCAACCCTCCGTACGCATAAAGAAAGGACTCCTGTCAGAAGCCCAGTCGCCGCAGCTTCTTGGGGTCAGACTGCCAGTTCTTGGCAACGGCCACATGGAGCTCCAAGTCGGTGGGACAGCCGACGGCGACGTTGACGGCCCTGCGGATCTTCCTCTTGACCGCGACCAAGTGGCAGGCCTCACGGCCAATGACGATCGGCTTCTGCGAGTCGCGCTCCACGTACAGCGACACGTACGCGTGCGCGTGGGTAGAGCGGCTCCCTTCCTCGGGGTATTCCAGCGAATCGACGACGACAGCCAGCGAGTGCGGCAGCTCGTTGCGCAGGTTCTCCAGGAATGCGCCGCGGATCAGCTCGGCGATGCGCTGCTTCGGCGTCTCCTCGCTGACCATGCCGTCCGGATACATCTGCGGACCTTGCGGCAGCACGGTGACCAGCACGTCCTCCAGTTCAGCGATATTGTCACTCTTCTTCGCCGACACCGGCACAATCTGGGTGAAGCGGCCGAACCGCTCGATTTCCAGTAGCTTGGCCGCCAGACGGTCGCGCTTGACCGTGTCGATCTTCGTGACGATGGCGATCACCGGCTTACGCCACACGGATACGGTCCGCGGCTCCCCCGGCTTGACGGGGTTCTCCGGCGCATCGATGCCTCTCTTCCGCGCTTCCTCCAGCAGGATGCGGTGGGAGAACTGCGAGCGCAGCTGGGTGAGGATACGCCGGTCGCCTGGCCCGATATCCTCGTTCGCCGGCAGCAGGAAGAGAACGGCGTCGCATTCCGATAGCGAATCGTCGGCCACCTGGTCCAGGTGCTTGCCCAGCAGCGTGCGTGGACGGTGGATGCCTGGGGTATCTACCAGGACGATCTGCGCCTGCGGCAGTGTCACGATGGCGCGGATGGCCTTGCGCGTTGTTTCCGGACGGGACGACGTGATGGCGACCTGCTGGCCGACCAGGGCGTTCGTCAGCGTGGACTTTCCGACGTTCGGCCGTCCGACGACGCCCACGAAGCCGGAACGGTATGGCGTGCCATCCGGAGCGGTTGTGCGCGGCATCGGAGAGCCGGAGACGATGTTCTCCTGGGCCGGCCGCGCGGCCTCCTGTCCTACGGCTTCCGTTTCCGCCACGGCCGTTTTTTCCTCGTTCGTTGTTTCCTCTGCGTCCATTGCGTCTCTTATTCTCTGCGTTTCAAGTCTTCCTTGCCTCTGCCGGCCGCCAGCGGCGACGACGCCGGCTCGACGACGATCATCGAGACTTTCTTACGCCGTCCGGCGGAATCGACCGCCGTTAACCGCAGCCCATGGGTGACGGCTGACTGTCCGACGACAGGCACACGGCCCAGCAGCTTCGTCAACAGGCCATAGACCGTGTCGACGTCGTCCTCGTCGATGTCGATTTCGAAAATGTCTTCCAGATCGGAAATCGGCGTGCGGGCCGGCATCTTCCAGGCATCGCCGCTGATCTTCTCCGGATCGCGGTGCTGCGTCTTGTCGTGCTCATCCGCCAGCTCACCCACGATCTGCTCGATGGCGTCCTCAATGGTGACCAGTCCGGCGATGCCGCCGTACTCGTCCACTACCATAGCGATGTGCTGGCGCTCGCGCTGCATCTGATGGAACAAATCGTCCACCGGTTTCGATTCGGGCACCAGTAGCGGATCACGGGCGATGGTCTGCACCCTCCGGCTTTTCGCTTGCGGATTGAACGCCGTCGCCTGCACCGCGTCCTTGAGGTAGGCCATGCCGATCAGGTCGTCGACGTCTTCGCCAGTGACGGGGATGCGACTGAAGCCCGAGCGGGAGAACATTCTGATGGCCGCTCCGAGCGTCTCGTTCTTGCTGACGCAGACCATGTCGGTACGCGGAACCATGATCTCACGGGTCAAGGTATCAGACAGGCCCACGACGTTGTGGAGCATCTCCGCGACGTCGGGGTCAAGGTCCGTCGCCTCGACGATGCGATCGACCATGGCCTTGCCTTGCTCTGTCCGTATCTTCTCGATCTCCTCGTCGTCCGACAGGTTGCCGTCGCCGTCTTCGCGGAAGGCGCGGCCCAGGCCGGACACGCGGGCGAAAGGCGTGAGCGCAACAGCTAGGCGCATGAGTCGGACGTGCCGGACCATGAGGTCGAGCGGCTTGCCAGTGCCGGTCATCCGCGGGCGCAGCAGCACCGAGAACACGCCGATGACGATGGCGCCGACGAGTCCGACGAGGCCATCGAGCCACCATTGCGCAGAGAACTGCGCGACGATCATCACCAGGGAGACGCCGCTGAGGACGTTCGTGCCGATGCGGAAGAAGGAGGCCGACGAAGCCGCGGCGTTGCGATCGGCAACCAGGGTCTGCACCGCGGCGATCTTGCGTAGTCGTTTGGCCTGCTCGAAACGGGTGAGGCCTTCGTCCGTCTGAGTCTCCAGCGACTGGTTGTTGAGCGAGGTCCGCGTCACGCGCGTGACGGCGGCCTCCTGTCCAGCGAAAATCAGCGACAGCCACACGAATACCAGGGTGAGGACAGCAAAAACGACGACGAGAAGGGCTTGTTGGGCGTCCATGCTCAGCGGCCGCCCGTTTCCCGCGGAGCGGAACCGGACACGCCTCCGTCATCGGGCCGTTGACCGGCGGTGCCGGACACGCGGCGGGTGACGAGCCTCGTGGCACCCGTCTGACGGTGCTCCCGATAGTACCGGGCCAGCATATCTGGCGAGCCGGGAGCGAGGACGACCTCTTCCAAAGCGCCGTCGCGTTGGGCCAGGAAGGTCAGCAGCAGCTGGCGCTGGAGGGCGAACATGCGGCGCTCCTCTTCCTGGCTCATATGGTCGAACCCCAGCAGATGCAGCATCCCGTGCGTCTCTAAAAGCATCATCTCCTCGACGGCGGAATGGCCGGCAGCCATGGCTTGGCGCGCCGCGACGTCGGGGCAAATGACGATGTCGCCAAGGATACCTTCCTGCTCCTCATCGGTATCCGTCCCCGGGCGCAGCTCGTCCATCGGGAAGCTCATCACGTCCGTCGGGCCGACCAGGTCCATCCACTTCTCGTGCAGCGTCGCGATGGGGTCCGGATCGACGAAGGTGACCGTCAAATCGGAATCCGTGCTGACCTTCAGTTGGCGCATGGTCCAGATTCCTAGGTCGGAGAACAGCTTCGGATCCAGCTCCCAGTTCGTTTCGTTGCTGACTTCAACGCTCATGCTTCGCTCCTCGTTTCGCGGGCGCGCCCCGCAGTCCCGTTCCGGCCCGCCGTCCTTTTTCCCTCGGCGCGGCCGGGCACCGACTGTGCCGCGTCGTGCCGTGCGTAAGCCTCTACGATTTGGCCGACCAGTTCGTTGCGCACGACGTCCTTGGCGCCCAGGTGCACGAAGGAGATGTCCGGAATCCCCTGCAATATCCCCTCTATCGACGTCAGGCCAGAGCGACGGGGTCCCAGGTCGATCTGGGTCGCGTCCCCGGTGACGACCATGGTCGTGCCGGTCCCCAGCCTGGTCAGGAACATCTTCATCTGCTGGACCGTGGTGTTCTGCGCCTCGTCCAGGATGACGAAGCTTCCATCCAACGTCCGCCCGCGCATGTACGCCAGCGGCGCGACCTCGATGACGCGGTCGTCCAGGTCCTTGCGCAGGCGCTGGGACCCCAGCATCGTCGACAAGGCGTCGTACAACGGCCGCAAATACGGGTCGATTTTTTCGGTCACTGTGCCCGGGAGGAACCCGAGGCTCTCGCCCGCCTCCACGACGGGCCGCGTCAGGACGATGCGTCGGGCACGGCCTTCCTCCAACGCCGCCACGGCCTGCGCGACGGCCAGATACGTTTTGCCGGTTCCCGCCGGCCCGATACCGAAGGTGATGGTGTTGTGCGCGATGGCGTCGACGTACGCAGCCTGCCCCGCCGTCCGCGGACGGGGATATCCCGCGCCGGCCTCGTTCTTTCCCCTCCGGGACGCGACGTCGAACGGCCTGCGCATCCGCACGGGCCGCTGGGCCAAAGCCTGCTCGGCCGTCGCCGCCGCGACGAGCCGTTCCAAGACATCCTGTGCCCGCCGTGCGTCAGCCTCGTCGCGGGCGCTGCCCGACATAATGCGCACCTGGTCGCCGCGCGCGATGAACGTCAGGTTCGGGTACCGTTTCTCGATGGCGCGCAGCACGCTGTCGCCTGGACCAAGGACGGCGACCGGGGAAACACCGGACGGAAGAACAACGTTACGAGTCGCCGTGCCCACAAAACACCTTCCTCCGACCGACGGAAAACCAGTTTCATTATCTGTCGGGACCTTGACAGCAGCGCCAGTACCGGCGGCGTCCCTCACTCCGGAAGGACCTCGCCCGTCAGGACGTGCGCGTGCGCGTGGAACACGGACTGGCCGGCGTCCTTGCCGGTGTTGAACACCAGGCGGTAGGCGCCGTGGAAAGAGTCGTCGGCGATCTTCTGGGCAACGGCGACGATATCGGCCAGCGTCTCAGGGTCGCGGGCGGCCAGCTCGGCGACGTTGTCCGCGTGCTTCTTGGGAACGATAAGGACATGGACGGCCGTTTTCGGGTTGATGTCCTTGAAAGCGTAGACGCGGTCGTCCTCGTATACCTCCGTGCTGGCGATCCGGCCGGCGACAATTTTGCAGAAGACGCAGTCGTCCCGGTAGCCATCGCTTTGCTCGTTCGTGGTCTTCGTGGTCGCATCCATTATGATTCTCTCCTTCTCAAGGGCTTCGATAAGCTCAACACGCGCGATTTTACGCGGTTCTCACCCTTCATTGTGCCATCGGCTGGCGGAATTTGAAACTCGTGCTATAGTTGACCTCGGTCTTCACGACGATGTCCGGGTGGCGGAATGGTAGACGCGCTAGCTTGAGGTGCTAGTGGTTATTATTAAACGACCGTGCGGGTTCAACTCCCGCTCCGGACACGACCTCAGCCCTCATGGTGACATGGGGGCTTTTTTGTTCTGATAGCTCCAAGAAAGGTCTTACCATGGCAGATGATGTGAAAGAAACGCAGAAGTCTTCCGTGCAAGTTCCCGCTGAAGTGATCGCCGAGCGCCGCGAGATCGTCAAACACGAAAAGAGCCTTGAGAAGCTCGGCGCTTTCGAAATCGCTTTCCAAATGCTCAAGCTCGCCAAGAACAACGAGAAACAGAACATCTTCCTCGACGCCGGGCGCGGGAATCCGAACTGGATCCAGACGATCTCCCGCCTGGCTTTCGCCCGCATCGTGGAGTTCGGCGTGCATGAGTCCGAGCAGACCATGCACCAGAGGGATCTCGCCGGCTACACCCAGCTCATGGGAATCAGCGTCCGGTTCCATCATTTCCTCTCCCCTGAGGAGAACGAGGTCGACCAGTTCCTCCTCGACGCTCTCAACTACTGCGAGGAACGCTTCGGCTTCAACTCGGATTCCTTTGTCAAGGAACTCGTCGACGGCGCCATCGGCAACGACTACCCGGTGCCGAGCAGGGTTCTGGCGCACACCGAAACCATTCTCAACGCCTACCTGGCGTCCACGCTCTACCACCACGTCGACGGCACCAAGCTCGCCCTCAAGACGCAAGTCTTCCCGACCGAAGGCGGCACCGCGGCCATCGCCTACATCTTCAACTCCCTCAAGGAGAACAAGCTCATCCACAGGGGCGACCGCGTCATCATCAACACCCCGATCTTCACCCCGTACTTGAGCATCCCTCAGCTCAATGACTACGAGCTGCAAAGGATTAACCTCAATTCCCGCGAAGAGGACCACTGGCAGCTGGCACCGGAGGCCATCGGCAAGCTCAACGACTCGAGCGTCAAGGTCCTCATGCTCGTCAACCCGTCCAACCCGGGAGCCATGGCGCTAAGTTCCCAGAGCCTCGACGCCATCAAGGCTGCCGTGACCAAGAACCCGGACCTCATGATCATCACCGACGATGTGTACGGCACCTTCGCCGAGCAGTTCGAGAGCGTCTACGCGGTCGTCCCGAACAACACGCTGCTGGTGTATTCCTACTCCAAGCTCTTCGGCGCGACTGGCTGGCGCATCGGCGTCATCGCCGCTCACGAGGACAACGTCTTCGACAAGCTCATCGCCAAGCTGCCGGACAACCAGAAGGCGGAATTGAACAAGCGCTATGGCCACATCGCGCTGCACCCGGAGAACATGAAGTTCATCGACCGAATGGTCGCCGACTCCCGTTCCATCGGCCTCTACCACACGGCCGGCCTCTCCACCCCGCAGCAGATCATGGAAGTTCTCTTCTCCCTGGCTCATCTGCTCAACGAAAGCGTCGACGGCGCTGACCAGGATCACTACATCGCCGAGGCGAAGTCCATCGTCGACACCCGCTACCAGCTGCTCAATAAGGGCTTGGGCATCAACGGCTTCAACAGCCCGCACAACACGGAGTACTACTCGCTCATCGACATCTACGAGCTTGCCAGACAATACTACGGCACGGAGTTCGCCAACTGGCTGCGCGATAACTTCACCCAGCTGGATTTCCTGTACAAGCTCTCCAAGCGCTACGGCACCGTTCTCATGAACGGCGTGGGTTTCGGCTCGAAGCCGGGTATCTTGCGTGTCTCCGAAGCGAACCTGCCGGACGAGGCGTACTCGATGATTGCCTCCGATATCCGTGGCCTCATGGCGAGCTACCACACTCGTTGGATGAAAGAAGTGCCGCACCAGGCATGAACATCGTCACCGTCACCGACCTGAGCGATCCGCGCCTTGAAGCCTACACCCGTCTCAACGAACTGCAGCTACGCAACCGGCTGGAACCGAGCCTCGGCGTCTTTATCGCCGAGCAGCCGAAGGTCATCGACCGCGCGCTGGACGCTGGAATCGAGCCCCTCTCCCTGCTCGTCGAACGCAAGTGGCTTGATGGCATGGCGGCCGAATTCGCTCAGATCGATGCCCGGTGGGGTCCAAACGTCCCTGTTTTCGTCGCCGAGGAAAATGCACTCAGACAGCTGACCGGCTACCGCCTCCACCGCGGCGCGCTGTGCGCCATGAGGCGGCCCGCTCTGCCGAGCGTCGAATCGGTATGCGCCGGAACCCGCCGCGTCGCGGTCCTTGAGAACATCGTCGATCACACCAATGTAGGCGCTATCATCCGGTCGGCCGCCGCGCTGAATGTCGACGCTGTGCTTGTCACTCCTTCCTGCGCTGATCCTCTGTACCGCCGGTCGGTCAGGGTGTCGATGGGGACCGTGTTCCAGGTGCCGTGGACCCGCATTGGTAACGACGCGTCGACCTGGCCGGACGAAGGCTTGGCACGCTTGCGCTCTCTTGGCTTCACTACAGCTGCGCTGGCTCTCACTGACGATTCCATCGGACTAGACGAGCTAGCGGACCGCTGTGCGTCCGACACATCCGATGCGGTGCACATCGATAAGCTGGCCATGATCTTAGGCACCGAGGGCGACGGGCTGGCCTGCCGCACCATCGCCAGAGCCGACGTCACCGTCAGGATCCCGATGGGCCACGGCGTCGACAGCCTCAATGTCGCCGCCGCGTCCGCTGTGGCGTTCTGGGCGACGCGCGTGCGTAGCTAACGGATCGAAACCAGGAGCGGACGAGCAGAGCGGAAAACAAACAGAAAAAGCAAAAGGACGGAAGCGCGTGGGCGCTGTCCGATTTTGGACAGCGCCCACGCGCTTCCTTTCGGGAAGACCTACGATTGGACGACGAGCGTCCCCGCGGGAATCCCCAGGCCCCGTCGGCAGCGATGCTGTCTGCGCCCGTGGTTCTCCTGAAAATCACCTGTCGAGTGCACGCTCCAGCCGGTCGTGCTCAAGCCGCGCCGTGCCATCCTCGGAGCCAGAGCAGTTCATGGTAGAACGAGCCAACGGGATCCGGGCAGAGGCCGTTGAAGAAGATGCCATCGACAGCGTTTTTCAGTACCGGGAGACGAGGACGGTCGATTGGGACATCCGCAAGACATCCAATCGGACTACGGCAGATGAAATACCCAAGGCAGCTTTCGCCACCGGACCGAAGTCGATCTGGCCGCGGCAGCAGACGTACTCGTAGCTGATCGCCACGCTGATGATGCTGCCAAGCCGCCCGGTCAGGCTTTTAAGAGGACGCCGGAGAACAGCGCGCCGTCAGTGCCACTACCGCGGCGTCGAGAACCCTGCGGAAACGCCCTCCACACACATCGGCACCAGTTCAGGCCGATGATAGCGACGATTCCGAATTCACTTGGCTCCGTCGGCGTGGACAAGCAATCCGATGATCGCCGGCGGCGTGCCAGCGCAGAGGACTCCGAAGCTAGCCTGTGATTCTCTCCTGCCTGCCGAGATCATGTCCAGGATCGGCACGGCAAGCTGAACAGGCTTTTCAGATAGCTGTTCTGCTGTTTTGTTGATTGACGGAAACAGCGCCATGAAGAACAAGACGGCTGTCGAATCGAAAATGCGTGAGGATTGGGGGCGTCGTCACGGATACCGCGGTCACGTGCTGGTCTCCAATGCCGACGGCATGCCACAAGCGGCCGCTCGTCTGGGCGTCGCAGCCTCGCTGTGACACAGCTTCCTGCCATTGCCGTGCATCTTCGGATGAATGCCGATGCCCTGTTGCCTACCATTGGCTCTCCTCTTGGGGGAACCTACCGGATGTCATGCAACCAAAGCCCTTGTAGTTCTCCTCGGGGTTCTGCGCTCCGCGCCCTTCCGGGAATACGAAAAACAATTAAGCTTCCCATAGGAACGGGCGTGTCGCCGAAACAGGATGCGAACAGCTGATCAAGGACGGCGAATGGTTGCGCCAAGGTCGATGAAACGGCGGCCGTCAGAACGGGAATCCCAGGGCCCGCAGCTGGTCCAGTCCGTCGGGCGTGATGTTGCTCAGCGTCCACAACGGCTTCCAGACCCAGTCGATGCGGAACTGGTCGACGATGCCGGCGAGAACCGTCGCGGTCTCGTCCTCCAGCAGGTCGGTCAGCGGACAAGCCGGCGTCGTCAGTGTCATCGTCAGGATGGCGCGCCCTAGCTCGTCGATGCGCACGCCGTACAGCAGGCCCAGGTCGACGACGTCGACGCCGAGTTCCGGGTCGATGACGTCGTGCATTGCTTCCTTGACGGCTGCAGCGGTCTCACGGTCCGCGTCGTCGGCACCTTCGAGCACGGTGACCGTTGGCTGGTCGCCGATATGCTCGGGGTCAACAGCCATCGGCTGGAAGTAGGAAGTGCGCGGAGCCACACCGCCCAGTGCGGCGGAACCGTCCGAGGAATCGTCAGCTGTCATGCACGCTTCCTTTCGGATGTCCTCGCTGCGTCCTTCATCATGGACCCGCCGTCCTTCGCGACCGTGTTGGTTTCGGCGGCGCTGGTTTTGTCGCTCTGCAGCAGGACCTCCGCCAGCGAAGCCTTGGCGGCTTCCCATCCCAGTAGCGCGCATTTGATGCGCATCGGGAACCGGGACACGCCCTGGAACGCGACAGCGTCCCCCAGCAGGTCTTCTGTTGGTTCGTCGACGCCGCGACCGCGGGAGTCCATCAGCTCGCGGAACGCCTGGTACAGTCGTGTGAACTCGTCGATAGTCCTGCCTTCGGCCAGGTCGCACATGATCGATAGGCTCGCCGTGGAGATGGCGCAGCCGTGGCCGTTCCACCCGACGGATTCGATGACGCCATCCTTCGCCTCGACACGCAGCAGCACTTCGTCGCCGCACGTGGGGTTGAACTGGTGCGACTGGCCGACGAGACAGTCCAGATGCGCTTGGGAACGGGCGACGAGGGCCGCTTGGCTGCCGTCCTCCTCGGACGCGTCTTTCGCCAGGTCTGCGCGCTGGCCGTGCGCCTGGCGGGATGCGTCGAGGATCATCTCCTGGTACATCTGCTGTATCGACGCGTCGATTGGCTCGTCGTCCTCGTCGCCGATGCCGAAACCTCCGTCGAAAGCGAACCCGTCGCTCATGCCTTCACCCCCAGAAAGTACGGGCGCACTTGCGCCACGGCGTCGATCAGACGACGCGCCTCCTCCACGGTGTTGTACACGCCGACCGACGCCCGGTTCGATGCGAAGAGACCGAACCGCCGGTGGATCGGCTGCGCGCAGTGGTGCCCAGTACGGATGGCGATGCCCTGCGCGTCGAGGAACTGGCCCACGTCGTGCGGATGGACGCCTTCCACGTCGAACGACACTGTGCCGATGCGTCCGTCGAGACCGGACTTACCTAGGATACGCACGCCAGGCACGTCACCCACGCGCAGCAGCTCCTGCGTGACAGCACGCTCATGCTCCGCCACTGCGTCCAGACTGATGTTCCGCAGCCATTCCGACGCGACGCCAGCCGCGACGACCTGCGCCAACGGCTGCGTCCCTGCTTCGAACCGTTCTGGCGGATCCATGTACCGTGCAGGCCTGTCAAGCCAGGCGAGCTCCACCATCGAGCCGCCGAAGTTTGCCGGCGGCAACGCCTCTAGCAGCTCGCGCCGGCCGTAAAGGAAGCCCACGCCCGTGGGACCGTACATCTTATGCGCGCTCCAGCAGGCGAAGTCAACGTCCAGGGCGTGCACGTCGACGGGCAGATGCGGCGTTGCCTGGCACAGGTCAAGCACGACGAGCGCGCCAACGGCGTGCGCCCGCTCGACGATCGGCGCGAGATCAGTGACGGCGCCCGTGACGTTGCTCACCAGAGTGACGGCGACAATCTTCGTCCTTGGTGTGATGATGGCGTCAGCATCCTGCGAGCGAATCGAGCCGTCGGCGTCCGTCCCCAGCCAAGACAGCTCCGCGCCGGTCCGGGCGCACAGCTCCTGGAACGGCAGGAGCACGGAGTGGTGCTCCGCCTGGGATACGACGATCCTGTCGCCTGGCCTGAGGGCGAAGCGCTTCGATTCCGGGCGGCCGGCGCCTGCTGACGCGTTGCCGATGGCTGTCGCCAGCAGGTTGAAGCCCGCCGTGGCACCGGCCGTGACAACGATTTCCTCGCATCCTTCGCGACCCTCGGCGCCAACCAGACGGGCGGCGCGGCGTCGCGCTTCCTCGAAGGCGAGCGTGGCCTGCGCGGCCAGCTCATGGGCGCCGCGGTGCACGCCGGCGTTAATGGTCTCGTAATACCGCGACTCAGCATCGATGACCGTGCGCGGCTTCTGCGCGGTAGCCGCCGAGTCGAAGTACGTCAGCGGCTTGCCGTGCACCGCCCTGTCCAGGATCGGGAACTGGCGGCGGATATTGGCGAACGCGCCGGCGGTGTTCTGCGGCGCCGTCATGCCAGAGCCGATTCGGTTGAGCCTTCCGGCAGATATCGGTCGTAGCCTGTCTCCTCCAGTTCGTCGGCCAGCTCCGGCCCGCCGGTCTTGACGAAGTGGCCGCCGGCAAACACATGGACGAAGTCCGGTTTGATGTACTTGAGGATGCGCGTGTAGTGCGTGATGAGCAGGATGCCGCAGCCGGTGTTCTTATGGGCGCGGTTGACGCCTTCCGACACGATGCGCAGGGCGTCGACGTCCAGGCCGGAGTCTGTTTCGTCGAGGATGGCGAACTTCGGCTTGAGTAGTTCGAGCTGCAGGACCTCGGCGCGCTTCTTCTCGCCGCCGGAGAAGCCCTCGTTGGTGGATCGCCGGGCAAACTTCGGGTCCATGCGCAGGCGCTTCATTGCTATGTTGAGCTCCTTTGTCCAATCGCGCAGTTTGGGCGTCTGGCCGCTGACTTGGGTCACCGCGGTGCGCAGGAAGTTCGTCATCGACACGCCTGGGATCTCGACTGGGTACTGCATGGCGAGGAACAAGCCTGCGCGGGCGCGCTCGTCAGGTGTCATCGCTAGCAGATCCTGGCCGTCGAGCAACGCGCGGCCGCCGTCGACCTCGTACTTCGGATGGCCTGCCAGCGTGTAGGCCAGAGTCGATTTTCCGGAGCCGTTCGGACCCATGATGGCATGGATCTCCCCGGACTTGATCGTCAGGCTCGCGCCCTTGAGGATTTCCTTGCGTCCGTCGTTCGTTTCGACGCCGGCGCGCAGATCCGTGATTTCCAGAACAGACATCAGTCTTCCTCCATTGCTAAACGTCTGTCGATCGTCGCCATCAGATGCTCGCTGACGGCCGGGATGCCGATTTCCTCGACCAGCTCGCTGAAGAACCCGTGGACGACGAGCTTGCGCGCAGCGGATTCGGGGATGCCGCGCGAACGCATGTAGAACAGCTGGCCGTCGTCGAATCGGCCCACGGAGCTGGCGTGGCCGGCGCCGACGATGTTGCCGTTCTCGATCTCCAGCTGCGGTTCCGACTCGGCAACGGCACCCGGCATCAGGACCAGGTTACGGTTCAGCTCGTACGAATCGGTCTGCGACGCCTGCGGCAGAATCAGCGCGTTGCCCACCCAAGCGGAGCGCGCGTCCTTCCCGTTGAGCGCGCCTTTGTAGACGACGCGGGACGTGCAGGAAGGATGGTTGTGCACGACCATCGTTCGATGCTCGACGTATTCGCCCGGATCGACGAAGTACACGCCGAGCATATTGAGGTACCCGTCGGGGCCGCCGAAATCAGGATCCATGCGCAGACGGACGACGCCGCCAGACAGCGTCACCACGGAGTGGTTCAGCCGCCCGCTCCTGTCCACGCGAATGCGCTGCGAACCCAGGTGCTTGGCACCGGCGTCCCACTCCTGGATGGAGATGACGTTGGCCACGGCGTTCTCGCCCACGCTAATCTCGAAGCCTTCGGACAAGCGCGCCAGCCCCCGGTGGTCGATGACGAGCGTCGCGTGGACGCCCGGATCGAACCGTACGGCGACGTGGAGCGCGTCTAGGTCCTCGCCCGTTCCGCGGACATTCAGCAGCAGCGGCTGGTCCAAGTCGCGATGCACGTCCAGAGCGTAGATCTGCTGGACGCAGTCCCACTCCAGGGCGGCGGCGCGATCGGCTGGTTTGCCCACGGAACCGGGCAGCGGGTCGGATCTCGATGCCCGCTCGAACGACACAGATGCGTCCGATCCTGCGGAAACGGCGCCGGAACCGTCCAGGAAGGACAGGCGCACTTGCGTTTCGCCGGATGGCCGGAATGGTTCGAAGAATTCGCCGATCCGCTCTAGCGGGGCGTACCGCCAGTCCTCCTGCTTGGCCGTCGGGATAACGAACTCCGCTGGGTCGAACGATTTGACGGTCCGGTCTGCGCTGGACGGCATGAACGCCGGATAGCGGTACTGATCCTTCGAATCGTAGCGCGGCAGGACCCGCTGCCCCGCCGCCATGGAATTGGAAACTCCCATCAGCCCACGGATCCTTCCATTTGCAGTGCGACCAGCCGGTTCAGCTCCAGCGCGTACTCCATCGGCAGCAGCTTGGAAATCGGCTCGACAAAGCCACGCACGATCATACCCATCGCTTCCTTCTCTTCGATACCACGGCTCATCAGGTAGAAAAGCTGGTCTTGCGACACCTTGGAAACGGTGGCCTCGTGCGACATGGTGACGTCGTCCTCGCGCACGTCCACATGCGGATACGTGTCCGAACGCGAGTAGTCATCGACGAGCAGCGCGTCGCACATCACCGACGACTGCGCGCCCTCCGCTCCTTTCGGAATCCTGACGAGGCCGCGGTACGCCGAACGCCCGCCGGCGCGCGAAATGGACTTCGCGACAATCGTCGAACTGGTGTGTGGGGCCAAGTGGATCATCTTGGCGCCTGTGTCCTGGTACTGCCCCTTGCCGGCGAAAGTCAGCGACATGGTCATGCCCTTGGCGTACGGCTCGGCGAGGATGCAGGCCGGGTACTTCATCGTTGCCTTGGAGCCGATATTGCCGTCGACCCACTCCATAGTGCCGTTCTCGCGCACGTAAGCCCGCTGCGTCACCAGGTTGTAGACGTTGTTCGACCAGTTCTGCACCGTCGTGTATCGCACGCGCGCGTCCCGCTCGACGACAATCTCGACAACAGCAGCGTGCAGTGAGTCGGTGGAGTACAGCGGGGCCGTGCAGCCTTCGACGTAATGGACATAGGAACCTTCGTCGGCGATGATGAGCGTGCGCTCGAACTGGCCCATGTTTGGCGTGTTGATGCGGAAGTACGCTTGCAACGGGATAGTGACGTGCACGCCCTTCGGCACATACACGAAGGACCCGCCGGACCACGCGGCCGTGTTCAGCGCAGCGAACTTGTTGTCGTCGGGGCGGATGATCTTGGCGAAATATTTGCGCACAAGCTCCGGGTGCTTCTGCACGGCTTCGTCGGTGCCGCAGAAGATAACGCCCTGGTCCGACAACTCCTCGCGGATGGAGTTGTAGATGACTTCGGACTCGTACTGCGCGGCCACGCCGGCAATGAGCCGCTTCTTCTCCGCCTCAGGGATTCCCAGGCGGTCGTAAGTGTTCCTGATGTCCGTCGGCAGCTCGTCCCAGGAGACGGCTTCCTTGTCGACCGGCTTGACGTAGTACTTGAAATCCTGCGCGTCGAAACCGGAGAGGTCGACGCCCCACTTCGGCATCGGCTTGCCGACGAACGCTCGGTAGCCCTGGAGACGGTAGTCGAGCATCCATGCCGGCTCGTTCTTGTCGGCGGAGATCGCGCGGACGACGTCCTCGCTGATGCCTTTCTTCGCCGCCTGGCCGGCCGCGTCGGAATCGTGCCATCCGTAACTGTATTCGCCGAACTGCGACAGGATCTCGTCGTCCTGCTCGATCTTCTTCTCGTTGACGCGGGTCCGGTCGAACACGTACTGGTCCATCTCAGCGTCGGTCTCGCCTGTTGCGCGCGCCGGATTCGCAGTGTTTACGCCCGTCACTGTCAGGGAACCTCCTTCCATCGTCAATGGCGCTGATGCGCAAAGGCCGCCCGCAGCTCTGCGGAGAACCACGGGCTGCCTGCGGAAGCTAGCTTTATTATCACTAAGCGCCGTCCGGCGTTCCAGCGTTCAGCGCACGGCGGAACGGCGGGGCTAAGCGGCCTCTCAGACGTTGGCGCGGCTCTCCTCGTGATCCAACGCCGCAGCGACGAGGCCGTCGAACAGCGGGCGCGCGGCGTACGGACGGGATTTGAACTCCGGGTGGCCCTGCGTCGCGATGTAGTACGGGTGCACGTCCTGCGGCAGCTCGACGAACTCGGTCAGCTCGCCGTCCGGGCTGGTGCCGGAGATGACAAGCCCCTTGTCCTCCAGACGGTCCTTGTAGCCGATGTTCACCTCGTAACGGTGGCGGTGACGCTCGGTGACGTTCGCCGTGCCATAGAGTTTCTCCGCCAACGTGCCCTTCTTAAGGACCGCCTGGTAAGAACCCAAACGCATGGTATGCCCCATGTCGCCCTCGCCGTTGACGATGTTCTTCTGCTCCTCCATAGTGGCCACAACCGGGTTCTTGGTAGCCGGGTCGAACTCGGTGGAGTTGGCATCGGACAGGCCCAGCACGTTGCGAGCGTACTCGATGACGACGCACTGCAGGCCCAGACAGATGCCCAGGACCGGGAAGCGGCGCTCGCGGGCCCAGCGCAGAGTGTTAACCATGCCCTCGATGCCACGGGAACCGAAGCCGCCCGGGACCACGAGGCCGTCGCAGCCTTCCAGCTGGTTCTTGATGTCGGCATCCGTCTTGCAGGTGTCGGCATCGACCCACTTGATGTCGACCTTGGCCCAGTGCGCAAAACCGCCGGCCTTGAGCGCTTCGACGACGGATAGATAGGCGTCCGGCAGGTCGATGTACTTGCCGACGATGGCGATGCGTACTTCCTTGTTGAGGTTGTTGAGGCGTTCCAACAGGTCGCCCCACTCGCCCCACTCGATATCCTTATACGGCAGTCCAAGGCGCTTGATGACGTAGGAATCGAGGCCCTCATTGTAAACGACGCGCGGAACCTCGTAGATGCTGGACGCGTCCGGGCAGCTGATGATGCCGTCGACATCAACGTCGCACATAAGGGCAATCTTGTCCTTGAGAGCCTGCGGAATCGGGCGCTCGCAGCGCAAGACGATGGAGTCCGGGGTGATGCCCATCTGGCGCAGCTGGATGACGGCCTGCTGAGTAGGCTTCGTCTTCAGCTCGTGGGGGGCGCTGAGGTACGGAACCAGGGAGACCAGGACGAACATGCAGTTCTCCGCCCCCAGCTCGCGGCGCACCTGGCGCGCGGCTTCCATGAAGGCCTGTGACTCGATGTCGCCGACGGTGCCGCCAATCTCAGTAATGATGACGTCGACGTCGTCGGCGGCCTGGGAGCGCATACGCTCCTTGATCTCGTTGGTGACATGCGGGATGACCTGGACGCATTGACCCAGGTACTCGCCAGCGCGCTCCCGGCGCAGCACGTGCTGGTAGATCTGGCCGGAGCTGACGGACGCGCGCTGGGACAGCGGGACGCCGAGGAAGCGCTCGTAGTGGCCGAGGTCAAGATCGGTCTCCGCGCCGTCGTCGGTCACGAAGACTTCGCCGTGCTGGAACGGGTTCATGGTGCCTGGATCGACGTTGATGTACGGATCCAGTTTCTGCTGAAGAACGCGGATGCCGCGGCTCCGAAGGAGGCGACCGAGGGAAGAAGAAGTGATGCCTTTACCGAGCGAGGAAACGACGCCGCCGATAACGAAAATCTGTTTGGTGATGTGCTTTTCCGTACTTCCATGATGTGCAACCATGGGATTTCATCCTATCCGCAAGCCTTGACTTCGCGAGGGGAAAACACGCCGGCGTCCGTAGCCTCTCCGGGTTTCCGCCTGCCCACCGGTTTGTTCCTCCGGCGCCAGCGCAGCGACCGGTACGGTGGCCCGGAGCTATATGCTTTTCCTGTACTGCCGTCGTTCCTTGTCGGCGACGGGCTGCTCTTCCCCGCCGCCGCGTGTCCGGGCGGCGCCTGGACTGTCGGGGTCTTCTCCCTGTGCCTGCTGTTATGAGCAGTTCGCCATGGCTGTCCCTGGTCGGAACGGTGTGGGCAGAAGCCCGTCGCCTGGCGGACGCGAACCCGGAGCCGCTGGTCTGCGGAGAGATAGCCTGGAAGCAGCCGAGGCGCGAACGCCGGGATACGAACAGGGAGGCCGGGACGGCGCAGCCCGCGCGGGACGAGGGAAGATGCGCGTCCTTGTCGGACGCCGTTGTCTTTCGCGCTATTCCTGTTCTCCAATGACCCTCGCAGTCGCCGCGACGGCCGGACAAACCGGTCAGACGTTCGGATGGTCCTTCTGCCAAGCCTTGTACTGCGACTTGTACTGCTGAAACTGGGCGTTGTTGTCGGTGAACTCCGTTTCGCCGGTGTCCAGGTTGACGGTCACGAAGTACAGCCAGTCCCCCGGCGTCGGGTTCATGGCGGCCTCGATCATCTCGCTGTTGGGCTGGTTGATTGGAGTCGGCGGCAGACCGGCATGGATGCGGTCGTTGTACGGGTTGGACGCATCGGTGAGCATGGTCTCCGTCAACTCGCTGTCCTGCGTGTTGTTGCCGTAGGCGATGACGCTGTCCATGCCCAACGGCATGTTCTGCGCAAGACGGTTGGCGATGACGCGGGACACCTTACCGTAATACTGGCTCTGGTTGACTTCGCCGCCGATGATGGACGCGATCGTCAGAATCTTCTCGCGCTCCGGGCCGGTCGGCACCTTCAGCGCGTCCAACGCGGCGATGCGGGCCTTGACCATGGCCGCCAGCATGTCGGCCGGCGTCTTGTAGCTTTTGGGATCATAGGTGCCCGGTTGCAGCCAGCCTTCGTAGCTGCCGTTGGCGCACGTCGGCAGAACGCCGACGCCCTTGTTATTGAGGGCCGCTGTCACCTCCGCCGCCGTCCAGGCCGGATTGTCGGCCACGGTCTGCGAGACGATGTCGATGGCGCGGGTGTCGGACCGGATCTGGATGAGGTCCTTGGCCTTGTCGGGATTGACGAGGATTGCGATGGCTTCCTGCGCGCTCATATGGTACTTCAAATCGAAAGTGCCGGGCTGCAGATTGGACTGGTCGTTATCGGCCTCGACTGCGTTGACGAACACGCGCTTCGACGCCACGACGTGCTGGGCTGCCAGACGCTCGCCGATCTCCGTGGCGGTGTCATTGGCGTATACGGTGAACTGGACGGAGCCGTACCCCGGACCCGGATAGTCGCGAGCGAACTCGTCCTGTATCCAAGCGAAACTGCCGTTCTCGTTCATCTCGGAGAAGACCCAGGCGCCGCCGCCACAGAGCACCGCCAATAGCGCGATCACCACCGCGACTGTCACGCTTCGGCGGTGACGCTCGCGTCGGCGCAGACGCTGGGTGTCGCGTCGGGAAAGATGCTGGTCGTCCTTTCCTAAACCTCCCTGCTCCAGCAAGTCGAAGCCATCGGCCAGCTCGTCGTCCGCGGCAGCGCCAGAGAGGTTCTCGTCGACGCTGCTGTCGGACAGACCATCGAACGCCCCGTCCTGGATCATCGAACCGGTCCACATGCGGGATTCGGAGTCCACGACGGAATCCTTATCGGCCGTCATCGGGAACTCATCCGTCGATGGCTCGTTGTCATCCGCTGCGGTTCCGTTCGTCGGCGGCGCGATCGCTTGCTGCGCGGACAGGCGAGACGCCTCCACCGCTTCCCGGAGACGGCGGCGCTGCTGTTCGGCAGCCCGGGGGCCATCGCTTTTGCAGAGTCGCGCCGCGCGGGCACGCTCCTGGCGCTTGCGTTCGTCAAACCGGGCATCCTCGTCCTGGCGCATGCGCTGCAGGCGTTCAGCGTCGGAGAAAAACCCGACCACGTCCTCGTCATCGCTGACGGTCGGGTCGTTGACGTAATCGAACCCGTCGTTGGTCAGACCGGCCGAATCGTCCTGACCATCCTGGTCGTCGCGGTTGTCCTGTGACTTCAGCATTCCCGGGAAACCATCCCCTTCGTGATACTTCGCGCTCTCCTGACGCCTGTTGCTGCTCGCCTATTACTCGCCCGCCGACGATGCCGGACAGGCTTGGTCGTACCGTTTTCTACGCGCGTCAAGTGCCGCCTGCAGGATCAGCACCGCCGACTGCTGGTCGATCATCGGCCGGTGACAAATCTCGCGATACCCGGCAGACTCCAGCTGCTGGTGCGCGCTGACAGTGGTCAGACGTTCGTCTTGGAGCGACACTTCCGGCGCAGCAAAACCGAGCCGCGCTTTGCATCGGGAACGGAACTGCCGGGCCCACCGAGCCGCCTTCTTTGCGGACTTGCCTTCACTACCGTCCATGTTGAGCGGATAACCAACCACGGCACGAGACACACCACGTCCAACGGCGAGGTCAACGACATCGTCGAGAGCGCCGAAATAGTCCTTCCAGACCTCAATGGTCTCCAGCGGATACGCCATCGTCAGCTCCGGATCGGACAACGCCACACCGACCCGCGCGTTGCCGAGGTCGATTCCCATCCACACAGGCATGTCAGACGCGCGCATCCGCCGCCGCCACGACGGCGGACAAGGCTTCGTCGACCTTGGACGGATCCTTACCACCGCCCTGGGCGAAGTCCGGACGGCCGCCGCCGCCGCCGCCGAGGACCTTGGACGCCATGCGGACCAGGTCGCCAGCTTTGATACCGACGGAGCGGGCCGCCTCGTTCGTGGCCACGAAGACCAGCGGACGGCCGGAGCCGCCAATGCCCGCCAGGACCACGACGACTGGTTTATCCTCGCCCAGCTGGGCGCGCACATCGGTGACGACGGAGCGGACCGCGTCGGCGTCACCGAAGGAACCGACGTTCGCCGACGCCACGACGACCGCCGCATCGCCCATGCGTTGGCGCGCGGCTTCGACGATGTCTGGGATGCGGGAGCGCAGCCGCTGCGCTTGGATGCCGGCCAAACGGCGCTCGTCGGCCTTGAGCTGCTCGAGCAGGGACGCGATGCGTTCCTGGAGCTCGTCCGGGCGAGCGTTCGTTTGGACGGAGAGCGCGCTGACAAGCGAGTGCTCGCCAGCGTTGAACTCGTACGCCTTCTTGCCGCAATACGCGTCGATACGGCGCACGCCGGAGCCGTTAGACATCTCCGCAGTGATGACGAACTGACCTACTTTGCCGGTGGTGTCCAGATGTGTGCCGCCGCACAGCTCGCGGCTCCACGCGTCTTTGCCGATGGTGACGACGCGGACGATGTCGCCGTACTTGTCACCAAACAGGTGCATGGCTCCTAGCTTCAGCGCGTCGTCCAGCGGCATCTCCTCCGTCGTCACGGGCAGGTCCTCGCGGATGCGCTCGTTGACACGGCGCTCGATCTCGGCGAGGTTCTCCTTGCTGGGAGCCTTGGACGCCTGATAGTCGAAGTGCAGGAAGTCCGGCGCTACGACGGAGCCGCGCTGCGTGGCCTGCGGGCCGAGTACGTCGCGCAGAGTCTGGTGCAGGATGTGGGTAGCGGTGTGGGAACGTCCCAGGGCCAGACGGCGCTCGACGTCGATGCTGGAGGTCACTTGGTCGCCCACCCGCAGGACGCCGTCGGTCAGGCGGCACTGGTGCACGGTCAGGCCCTTGATGGCGTTCTGGACGTCGTCGACCTCGAGGACCGCGCCATCGTCGGACAGGATCTCGCCGTGGTCAGCCTGCTGGCCGCCCTTTTCGGCATAAAACGGGGTTCTATCGAGAATCAGTTCGACGCTCGTCGGCGCGGAGACGGAGTCGACCGGACCATCGGACGTGAGGATGCCCAAAACAGTGCCGCGGGCCGTGTAGTCCGTGTAACCGAGGAATTCCTGGGGTTTGGCGAGCTTCTTCTTGGCGGCGTCGTAGACGGAGACGTCGACGTTGTGGCGTTTTTTGAGCGCGTCCTGGCGGGCGCGGTTCTTTTGCTCGGCCATCAGCCTTTTGAATTCGTCCTCGTCGACGGACACGCCTTGCTCGTTCGCCATCTCGAGCGTCAGCTCGATCGGGAAGCCGTAGGTATCGTGCAGCTGGAATGCGTCGGCGCCGCTGACCTTCGGCGTAGACTCGCCGGTCTCCGCGACGGCGCCCTTCGCCTTGCCCACGGCCAGGTCGAGAATCTCGATGCCCTTGCCGAGAGTACGGCGGAATGCGCCTTCCTCGCCGTAGGCAGCTTCCTGGACATCGGCGAACGTGGTTTCCAGCTCCGGGTAGCTGCTTTTCATGACGTTCTCGGAAGCCGGCAGCAGGGACGGCAGGACCTCAGAATCGACGCCGAGCATCTTCATGGAACGGATGGTGCGGCGTAACAGGCGGCGCAGCACATAGCCGCGTCCGAGGTTGGACGGTCGCACGCCGTCGCTCATGATCATCAGCGCAGAGCGCACGTGGTCGGCCACGATGCGGAAGCGCACGTCGTCGGCCTCGTTGTCCCCGTAGCGGCGGCCTGAGAGTTTCTCCGCGGCCGCGATGACTGGGAAGATCTCGTCGATTTCGTAGATGTTCTGCCTGCCTTGCAGCAGGTACGCCACGCGCTCCAGCCCCATGCCGGTGTCGATGTTCTTGTGCTCGAGTTCGCCGACGATGTGCAGGTCGGTCTTGGACTTGACGTTGTCGACCTCGTAGTTCTCGAAGACGAGGTCCCAGATTTCGATGTAGCGGTTGTCATCGACCGCCGGGCCGCCTTCCCTGCCGTACGTCGGCCCGCGATCGACGTAGATTTCGGAGCATGGACCGCCGGGGCCGGGGCCGCCGGTCGTCCAGAAGTTGTCCTCCATGCCGAGCTTCTGGATGTGCTCGGGGGCAACGCCTTCATTGATCCACAGCGCGCGCGCTTCGTCGTCGTCCTCGAAGACGGTGACCCAGAGGACGTCCTGGTCGAAGCCGTAGCCACCCTGTTCCTGCGGAGTGGTCAGCAGATGCCAGGCGTAGTGGATAGCCTCCTCCTTGAAGTAGTTGCCGAAGGAGAAGTTGCCCATCATCTGGAAGAAGGTGCCATGGCGGGTGGTCTTGCCCACCTCGTCGATGTCGAGCGTGCGCACGCACTTCTGCTGGCTCGCCATGCGGGCGCGCGGCGGGGTCTGCTCGCCCAGCAGATACGGGATGAAGGGAACCATGCCCGCGATGGTGAACAGGGTCGTCGGGTTTGGCGAAATCAGCGATGCCGACGGCACGACCAGATGTCCCCGGCCTTCGAAGTAGCTTAGGAATCGTTTTGCAATCTCAGCAGTGCGCATGCACCCGTCCTTTCACATGGGAGAAAATCGCCCGGAAAACAACGGCCCGTGACGGTTCGACGCCACGGGCCTCTTGGCTCACTCCGCCTGGCTGCCGGCGCGCTTGACGCGGAAGCGTTCCACCAGCTCGTCCTCGCGCTGCCGCTGGTTGTCACGGAAATCGTCGTACAAGGCCTTGAGTGTCCGCGCCGTCAGGTTCTCGTCCTGGTTGTCCGGCCCCAGCAGGAACTGGCGCGGCCCGTCAGGCGTGTGCGCCTGGACATAGGCTTTGGCTTTGGCGACGGCGAGCACGCCGAGGCCGGCACCCACGGCAATCCAGAAAACTCTTTTCATCTCACTCCTTCGTCGCCGCGGCGCGCGAGCTGTTCTTGGCATGCTTGGACGTCGCCACCGGTGACTCTCCCTTGTTGCGGCCCAGGAAAGAGGAGGCTGTCTTGCGGAACGCCCACACAGAGGAAGCGATTTTGATCACCGGCTTGCCGAGCACGGACATATACAGATCGCCCAGCGCGCTCGCGTTCTTGGCGGTGTACTGCACGGAATGGGAGATGTCATTGACGTCAGCCAGCGTCCTGTTAATCTGCTCGACGGTCGTCACTCCGCCGTCGATGGCGGGGATAGCGTGACCGCCAGCGTCTCTGACGGTGTCGGCAATGGTATCGAAAAGCTTACCCAAACGAATCAGCGGATAGATCATCACACCCGCGAGAATCGCGAAAACGATGGCCGCTATCAGCCCAGCAATGGCGCCGATGCTCATGGGCGCGCTCCTTTCCAGCTTGTCTCCACCCAAGCCCTTGGCTAACTCCGTCGTTCATGCTACTTGACAACCCAGACGCGCAGGCCCGGAGCGGCGGAGCCGCGCTCATCGTCCGCCGCCGTCTTACCGGTTGTAGGAGACGACCCGCAGGCAGCGGTCGAAATCGGCGTCGACGTCGAAATCGAATATGCTGAGGGAACCATTGCGCGGACGCACGCTAGTGTCTAACTCCGGCCCGCCGAAGCGTTCGGCCAAGCCCAGAAGGGTGTTGCCATGCGAGATTTGCAGTATGTTGTCGCCGTCGCGCAGCGGACCCCACTGGCCGCAGCCCTCGCGCGCCTGCCGGGCGATGAGGCCGTAGCCGGCTGCTACACGCGCCCAGTACTCGTCATCGCTCTCGGCATCATGGAATGGATCGGCCTGCTTGAGGAAATCTTTGGCGGCGGCCGCGCCAAACTTCGCCACGATGTCGTTGTAGGTCTTCGCGCCGTGCGGGGCGCCGGCGGCATACCAGCTTGCGTCTATGTCCTGACCTTCGAAGTATCCGTAGAACTGCTCGCGGAAGAACAGACTGCGCATAGGCCTCTTCACGGATCCCGATCGCTCGTTTGCGTCGAGAATAGCCTGCGCCGTCCGCTCGGCGCGCGTGGTGTCGGAGCAATACGCGGCAGAGAACCGGACACCCTTGAGCCGTTCCCCGGCCGCGCGGGCGTCGGCGACGCCGGATTCTGTCAGCGGGGAGTCCGACCACCCCTGCATGCGGTGGTACTTGTTGAGATACGTTTGGCCATGGCGGACCATGTAAAGATGGAGGATCATGCCTCCGATTATGTCACTGGCGCCTTTCCGGCACTTGGAAAATGGCTGGGAAAGCGGAATCCCCGCCCATCCACCAGGACGGGCGGGGATTCCCGACGCGGACGCGATCCGGCGCGTCAGCGAGCGTAGTACTCGACAACGTACTGGATGTTGATCTGGATCGGGACTTCAGTGGCCTCCGGCCTGCGGGTCAAGGTGGCCTTGAGCTGGGCAAGGTCAACGTCGAGGTAACCCGGGACGGCCGGGAGAACATCGCGATGGGTGCCTTCAGCGGCGATCTGGAACGGTACCATGGTTTGGCTCTTCGGCTTCACCTGGATGGTCTGGCCGACCTTGACCTTGAAGCTCGGGCGATCGACGATATTGCCATCGACCATGATATGGCGGTGCACAACGAACTGGCGGGCCTGTGCGATGGTGCGGGCGATGCCGGCGCGGAGGACCAGAGCATCGAGACGAGTCTCGAGGTCGACGATCATCGTGTTGCCGGTCTGGCCGGCGGCGCGGGTCGCGCGCTCATAGACGGCGCGCATCTGTTTCTCAGACACGCCGTACTGCGCGCGAAGACGCTGCTTCTCGCGCAGACGGACAGCGTAATCGGACTCGGTGCGGCGACGGTTTCGACCGTGCTCGCCAGGAGCATACGGACGCTTCTCGAAGAGGCGTTGAGCTTTGGGGGTCAAAGCAATGCCGAGGGCGCGGGACAGACGGACCTGGCGGCGCGCGCGCTGAACGTTGGTCATATCTTTTTCTTTCTACTCTGTCGTTATCTGAGCGAAGGCGGAACCGTTCCTCGATGGGACGCTGCTCCACTGAGCCGGGCCTCTCCAATGCACAAGCGCCGAAACGACGCAACGGGCCGCTGCGGACAGCGGGCCGCCGGACCATTGACGGGCTAAGGCTCCAGATAGGCGCCAGCCACAACGGCGAGCGCCGGGTCCGATGCTACTCCTCTTGGCAGACGGGGGCGGGAGGCTGGCGCGGAGCTGGCCGGCTGCTTACAGTTTTTCGATCGGGGCGAGACGTAGTAGCAAGCGTTTGACGCCGTCGGAGCCGAAGTCGACGGTGGCGATGCTGTTCTTGCCTTTGTCGGCGATGGCGATGACGGTTCCCAGGCCGTAGGAGTCGTGCGTGACTTTGTCGCCGGTGTGGAGATCGGCGGCTGTTAGCTTCGGGCTGGCTGGAGTTGGCTTCGCGGTGGATGGCGCATGCGATGCTCTTGCGGATGGTGCGAGATGCCGGATATGGGTGCTGGAGGCGTGGCGGGTTCCGTGTCCGTAGCCGGACGGGGAGCGACGTGATTCGTGGTTGTCGCCGGATCCGTATGGCGATGAGCCGCGGCGGGAGCCGTAACTGTGTCCCGAGCCATGTCCGCCGTAGGGCTGGGTTCCGTAGGGCGACGGGATGTTGTACCGGCTGGAATCGTTATTGAGGTCGTTGTTGGGGTCGTCCAGCCATTGTGAACGCATTTTTTCGATGCCGGTTTCTTTGCGTTCCCAGTTGATGAGCTCGTCGGGGATGTCGGTGAGGAACTGGCTGGGCGGTAGTTCTTCCGTGCGGCCCCATTGTGAGCGTTCGGCGGCGCGGGTCAGGTAGAGCTTGCGGCGGGCGCGGGTGATGCCGACGTAGGCCAGGCGCCGTTCTTCGTGGAGTTCTTTGGCGTCGTCGAGGCTGCGGGCGTGCGGGAAGGTGCTTTCCTCCATGCCGGTGAGGAAGACGACGGGGTATTCGAGGCCTTTGGCGGTGTGGAGAGTCATGAGGGTGACCTGGCCTGAATCGGAGTCGGGCAGCTGGTCGGAGTCGGCGGCGAGCGCTGTGGTTTCGAGGAACCCAGAGAGGTTGGGTTCTTCTTCTCCTTCGGTTTTGGCGGAGTCCTCGTATTCTTTGGCGATGGTTTCGAGTTGGGCGAGGTTTTCGAGGCGTGTCTGGTCGATGGGGTCGGCGGAGCCTTCGATGCTGGCCAGCAGTCCGGAGGCGTCGAGCATCTGGTGGATGACGGTGGAGGGGGCTGTTCCGGGTTTGTTGGTGCGGCGAAGCGTGAGGACGAGGTCGCGGAAGGCGGAGATCTGTTTGGCGCTGCGCGCGGCGAGGCCGAGTTCGCCGACGTGTTCCAGGGCTTGCCAGAAGGAAGCGCGGTTGGCGTGGGCCCAGTCGGCGGCGGCCTGTTGGGCTTTGTTGCCGATGCCGCGTTTGGGGACGTTGAGGATGCGTTGCAGGCTCACGTCGTCGTCAGGGTTGACGATGACATGGAGGTAGGCGATGGCGTCCTTGATTTCCTTGCGTTCGTAGAAGCGTGTGCCGCCGACGATTTTGTAGGGGATGCGCGCGGCGACGAGGGCTTCTTCCAGCAGTCGTGACTGGGCGTTGGCCCGGTACATGACGGCGATGTCGGAGTACGGCGTGCCGCAGGCGCGGAGCTTGTTGATGGTGCGGGCGACGTATTGCGCTTCGCCGGCCGCGTTGTCGGCGGCGTAACCGACGATGCGGTCGCCTTTGCCGAGCGCGGTCCAGAGTTTTTTGGGTTTGCGGTCGGGGTTGAGGGCGATGACGGCGTTGGCGGCGTCGAGGATGGTCTGCGTGGAGCGGTAGTTCTGCTCGAGCAGGATGGTCTTGGCGTCGGGGAAATCCTTCTCGAAGTCGAGGATGTTGCGGATGTTGGCGCCCCGGAAAGCGTAGATGGACTGGTCAGAGTCGCCCACGACGGTGATCCAGACGTGCTGGCGGGGCTGGGTTTCGGCGGCGCGGGCGACTGGCAGCGGCGCGCGCCGCGCGGACGGCGCGAAGGCTGTGTTCCGGACGGAACCCGTCGGCGTCACAGACGTGTTCGAGGCGTTGCCGTAGCCGGCTAGCTCGCGGATGAGCGCGTACTGCGCGTAATTGGTGTCTTGGTATTCGTCCACGAGGATGTAGCGGAACTGGCGTCGGTAGTGCTCGGCGGCCTTCGGGCTGATGCGCAGCAGTTCGACGGCCCGCAGGATGATATCGTCGAAGTCGACGGCGTTGGCGGCGGCCAGGCGGTGCTCGTACTCCGCGTAAACCATGGCTTGCAGCTTCTCCGGTCCGTCGGCGGCTGCTCTCCGACCGGGTTGCCCTGGCTGGTAATCGCACTGTGCCTCCGCCAGCTGGCGTTTCCATCCTTTGAGTCCGTTTTTCCACGAGGAGATGGCGGAGAGCATGGCCCGCGGCGCGTATTTCTTGGGATCGATGTTGAGGCTCGCCTCGACGAGTTTGACAAGCTTCTCCGAATCCTGCTGATCGTAGATGGTGAACCCGGACCTCAGCCCTACGTCGGATCCGAAACGGCGCAGGATGCGCACGCACGCTGAATGGAAGGTGGACACCCACATCCTGCGGGCAGCCGGACCAATGAGGGTCTCCAGGCGCTCGCGCATCTCGGCGGCCGCCTTGTTCGTGAACGTGATGGCGAGGATCTGGCCCGGCCAGGCGTGCCATTGGCTGAGGATCCAGGCGATGCGGCGCGTCAGCACACGGGTCTTGCCCGACCCCGCGCCCGCCGCGATGAGCAGGGCCGGACCCCGGTACTGCACGGCCTGCGCCTGCTGCGGGTTGAGCCCGTCGAGAAGATCCTGCGCGCTGCGCGCGATGAGACCGTCCTGCTGAGTTTCCATGAGCCCTCCTCGTGAATCGACCTTGTTATGCTAACAACCATGACGAACGAGAACGATATTGCCGTCGACGTCTGCGCCTTCGCGCTTCCACGGGAATACTGCGACGCGCGGCGCGCGTCCGATCCCGCATGGAAAGCCCCCGCCAACAGGCTGCTGACGGACATGGATCTGCGCCTGGTCGCCAACCCGCCGATGTCCCAGGAGATCATCGCCTGCCCCGGCGCGGCCGCCGCGCCGACCGTTGCCGAAGCCGCCGCCGCCAACGCAGGGCTGAAGCGGATGGTGTCGGACGACCCGGAGATGTTCCAAGGCGCTATCGCCGCCGCCCCACTGAAGGACATCGCACAGGCGGTCCACGTGCTGCGCGCCGATGTCGCCGCGTCCGACTTGCTGCTCGGCGTCGGACTGCCGGCTGTCTTCGAGGGGACGCCGATCAGCGACGAGCGGTTCGAACCTCTCTTCGCCGCCGCCGAGCAAGTCCAGCGGCCCGTCTGGCTTCTCGCCGGCAAGAACGCCACCAGCAGCGATGCCGCTGGCGAAGGCGGCAACGCTGCTGCGAAAGTGCTCGCAAGCCTCGTCTCCTCCGGCTGCTTCCAACGGCACCCGCGACTGCTGCTCATCGTCCATGGCGCGCTCGCCGACGGCCCGACGGCTACGGCCGCCGCGCTGGCACCATTGGGCGATTCTCTGCCGGCCGGCCTATTCCTCGACACTGCCGGCGCGGACGCCGGTGCCATCGAGGGCGCCGCGGGCGTGTTCGGCGCCGCGCATCTGCTGTTCGGCACGGGTCTGCCGGCAGATGGCGTCGCTCATGAGAGCGATGGGCCTGACTGCGATGAAGCCGTCTTGGCGTTGGCCAGGTTGGACGCCGCGGGCCTGTCCGAAGGGAATCGCCATGCTGTGCGCTGCGGCAACTGGGAAGCGCTCGTCTCCTGTCTGCCGATCGACATGCCGAAGACCCGGCTCGTCGACGAGGACGAGGCCGGCGACAGCGGAAACGACGAAACCGGCGGGGCCGGAGACTGATCCGTCACTGTCCGAGGAAACCGTCGACTCCTTTCTTCAGGCCGTTCCAGCGCGTCGTCAAGCTGGACGCGCGGACAGGCGACGGCCATTCGCAGGAAATCGGCGCCGTTGCCGCGGTACCAGCTGCCCGGCGACAGTAGCAGGCCTGACGTTCGCCCATGTGTACTCCCCCTCATCCCCTGGTGCCACCGCGCTCCCTACGTGTAGCTGGCGATGGTTCCCGCGACGGACGCGAGGCCGGGCTGGTCGCGATGTGCGTGGCGGAGAACCCGTTGCCAACGAGGCGGCGTATCAAGGGGTCCGGTGGCCAGGGCGAGGGCCGCTTGGATGCCTGGCTCGCTGAAAGTCTTGCTCGGGGACATTAGCATGACGACGCCGCCTGTCAGCGACCGGGGCAACGACAAGACCGGCGTGTAGTCCTCTCCCGGCGCCAGCGTGAGGTCCCCGTGGATCTCGTCCGCCACCACGCGCGGCTTGATGCTCGTTCGCCAGGAGCAGGATCCGCGTCAGCTCGTCGGCGCTCCAGTTTCGCCCAATCGGGTTGCGCGAGTTGCACAGGATCATCAGAGAGGTTCTCTGGCCCGACAGCGCTCGTTCCAGTTTCTCCCAGTCGATGGCATGACGCCTTGTCCGGCCGTTGTCCTCGGCGGCGCGGAAGAAGGCGTTGTAGACGGGCGTCATCATCGCCACGCCGTCGCTGGGGTTGCTCAAGGACCGCACGATCGACGCGATCGTCGGAACGACGCCCTGTCAGAAGAGCAGCCAGTCGCGATCCGGCGTCCAGCCGTGCTGGCTTTCGCAGCAACCCGCCACCGCGTCATAGAACTCGTCTGTCACCCGCTCGTAGCCGTAATCGCCGATGCGCACCCGGTCGGCCAGCGCGGAGACGATGAGGAACTTCCGCTGCCGGTTGACCGGCCCTCCCGTCTAGCGTCCCCGCAGCAAAGCTGTCTACGATGAATCTCATGACTTCTGCATCTCGTTCACAGGACAGCACGCTCATCGTCGCCACAGATACCCTGTCGGCCGACCAGATCGAGGAAATGGAGGAGGCCTGCCCCGAGGGCACGGCTATCCGCCAAACCAACGAGACGGACCCGGACATGGGCCTGCTGCGCCAGGCCGACATCGCCATCGGCTTCTTCACGCCGCAGGCCATGCACCAGTGCGCCGGCCTCAAGTGGCTGCAACTGACGGTCGTCGGCTTCGAGAAGTACGTCGAACCGGGCGTGATCCCGGCCGGCGCGATCGTCACCAACGCGCACGGCGCCTTCGGCCAGGAGGTCTCGGAGCACATGTTCGCCGTGCTGCTGAGCCTCATGAAGAAGCTGGAGATCTACCGCGACAACCAGAGCAAGCACATCTGGCACGACGAGGGCACGGTGCGCACGCTGGACGGCGCTCGGGTCGTTGTCGTCGGCGCCGGCGACATCGGCACGCATTTCGCCCGCCTCTGCACGGCGATGGGCGCCCACTGCGTCGGCTTCCGCCGCCACGTGCCGGACGCGCTGCCGGCCGGCTTCGAGGAGATCCTGACGATGGACAGCCTGGCCGCTGCCGTCCGCAGCGCGGACGTAGTCGCCAGCTTCCTGCCATACTCGCCGGAGACCACCGGCCTGTTCGACGCCGGCTTCTTCGCCTCCATGAAGGCCGGCTCCTACTTCCTTAACGGCGGGCGCGGCAACTCCGTCGTTCTCGACGACCTGTCCGATGCGCTGGAAAGCGGCCATCTGGCGGGCACCGGCCTTGATGTGTTCGACGTCGAACCGCTGCCGGCCGACAACCGTCTGTGGAGCGTGCCGACGGCGGTCATCACGCCGCACATCGCCGGCAACATCCGCGGCGACTTCCACCTGGACGCGGCCGCCGAGACGACGACCAGGCTCGTGTGCGGGAACCTGCGCCGCTGGTTCGCCGGCGAGCCTCTGACCAATGTGGTGCGCGCCCCGCAGAACTGAGATCCAGCGCCGGAAAGGTCGGAGCCTAACGCCGCTGTCCTGCCGACGCTCCTGACAAAACAATGGGGAACGTGCTCCGGAACCAGGCCAATCCACCTGGTTCCGGAGCACGTTCGTGTCCGTGCATCCACGCCGACGGCGTCACTCCTGCTCTTCGGCCTTCTTCTCCTGACGCGTCACGATGTGGCGGTTGATGGCCACCAGCTCGTTGACGGACCAGAACAGGATGCCGTACAGCGCCCCGCCCATGCCGTAGAGCATGAGGACGGCCCACGGGACGAGCGGCTCGGGGCAGGCGAAGTCGGCGATGAACGCCATGCACAGGGCGAACGCGACAAAGACGAGGGCGTTGCTCCAGAACTCCTTCAACGTCCTCTTGCGGTGCTCCTCGCGGTCCTCGCCCGGGTAGAACATCACGCTGCGCACGATGCGCGGCAGCACGTACGCCATGTAGGCCCATTCGGCGGCGGAGAACGCCACCAGCGCCAGGAGCAGCTTGCCGAAGCCGTGCTGCGTGCCGCTGCGGAACCAGAAGACGATCAGCCAGACGAGGAAGAACGCCAGCGCGTTCAGCGCGGCGTAGGACCACATCGGCAGTGTCAGACGGTCGTCGGCCATCCTCATCTTGGCGGCCTGCGCGCGGGCGGCCCTTCTGCGGGCCCGCTTCGCGTTGCGCCGCGCCGCCTGCTCCGGCGTCCTCTTCTTTTTCTTCGCTTGCGCCATCGCGCACCTCCACCCTCGACAACCACGAAACACACCTATCCTATTCGCGTTTCCCGGGCACGGAGGACGAAGCCGCCGAACGGTCTCCCCGCCGCGCTCTCCGCTCCTACGCCAGGACACCTGCCCAGCTTCCGCAGCGAGCGCGCTATGATGCCACTGACGGAAAAGCACGGCGGAAGCCGAACGAAAAACGGGACGAACAGCGAAAGGAGCCAGACGATGCGCCTATGCCTTGGATTCGCCTGCGGGTACATGATTCTGGGGATGGTCGAGGGCGTCATCGCCCGCGAAACAACGCGGCGCAAAGGATTCGACGCCCGGAAGGCGAAGACGACGAATCTCCTCGACCTGCACGTGCACACCTTCACGCTGGGCATGGCCATGTTCCTGATCCTCGCCCTCTTCGCGCACATCTCCGACTTCACCGGGAGTGCGCTGTTCCGCTGGTTCCTCTGGATCTACAACATCGGTCTGCTAGGGCTGCTGGCCATGCTCGCCGCGCGTGGCATGCTGCAGCTCAAGGAAACGAAGCCGTCGAAAGCCATGGACGCGTCGCTGTCCGGAACTGCGGGCCTGTTTCATGCCGTGCTGTGCGCGGGGTTCATCCTGCTCTTCGTTATCCTGCTGCGCGTTTTCTGACGGCAGGGACCGGCGTTCCCAAGGCCTGTTCCGGCATGGCTTCAGCCGTGCCGGGACAGGCCTGTTTTTGCGTGCGCCAGACATCGGACTCCGCCGGGACCCCTGCTGGATCCGGCTGTCTCACTGGATCCAGCCATAGTGCCGCAGGGCGACGCCGATGCCGTCGTCGTCCACGGCCGTGGTCACGAAGCTGGCCTTCCTCTTGAGCTCCTCGCAGGCGTTGCCCATCGCAACACGCGTCCACTCCGGCAGGAACATCGACATGTCGTTGAGGGAATCGCCGAACACCACCACGTCTTCGCCTTCGGCATCGAAATGCTCCAGGATCCGGCGGATGCCGCGTGCCTTGTCCATCGGCTCGATGTAGATGTAGTTCGCTCCGCCGTAGCGCATCCAAGGCAGGCTGCGCAGCGCGGGCAGCGTCTCCTCCTCGCGCCCTTCGCCGATAGCGACGAACATGCGGTTGACGTGATCCTCGCGGGTGATGTCCAGATCTGGGATGACAACGCTGCTCTGGAACGGCGCGTCCGTGAGATCGTGGAACAGCTGCGAGGCGGTGAGACGTTCAAGAATGTCATCGGAGTCATAGGCCCACGGGATCCCCTGGGCGTCGCATTCGCGGGCCAGCTCGAAACAGGCCTGAGTGTCGTCCAGCGGGTCGATGCCCAGCAGCTCGCCATCGACCGTCACGCCGTAACCGCCGTCGGACACCATGTTGCGGAAGCCGAGCTGCTCCATCTCGGGCACAGCGAGGCAGTGCTCGCGGCCGGTGGCGATGGCCAGGAAGTTTCCTTCCGCCTCCAGCTGTTTCAGCGCGAGGCGCGTGTCAGCCGGGACCTCGTGATTGCCGGTGCCGGGGATGAGCGTTCCGTCGATGTCGAAAAAGAAGTATGCCATGCCCCCACTGTCCGCACCGAGGCCGACAAGCGGGCCGGAAGGTGATGTCCAGGCCTCGCCGTTCCTCACGGGCTGCCGGTATAGTAGGGCGCACCATGACTAATTTCCATCATTCCCGTTATTCCCATCTCGTCTTCGACTGGGACGGCACCCTCATCGACACCGACGCGCCCATCGCGCAGGCCGAATCCGCGATTCTGGAGAAGCACGGCATCCGCCGCACGCCCGAGCAGATGAGGCCATACGTAGGCATCCCGACCTTCGACACCTTCGCCCGTTTCGGCATACAGGCCTCTCCGGAGCTATGGGCTGAATGGCAGGAGCAATACCAACGTTTCGCACACCACGCCGTCCTCTTCCCCGGCGTCGCTGAGACGCTGAAGAAGCTGCGCGGCGATGGCGTGGCCCTGGGCATGATCTCCTCCCGTCGGCGCGAGGAGTTCCACCAGCTGTTCGACAGTTTCGGCCTCAACGGCCTGTTCGACGCGGACGTCTTCAGCAACGACACGGAAAAGCACAAGCCGGACGCTGAGCCGATGCTGCGTTACCTCGAGAAGACAGGCGCGGCGGCCGGGGACTGCGTCTACATCGGCGACATGCCCACCGACATCCAGTGCGCTGCGGCGGCCGGCGTCGACTCCGCGCTGATGGAATGGGACGGCGAGCGACGCGACCGGTCCGACTGGCCGGCAAAACCGACGTATGTGCTCGATTCCGCGCGGGACTGGCTGGGCTTCGTCTGAGGCTCCTGCGCTTGGCGGCGTCTAGCAACGGCACTGCCGTCCCATGCCGCGTCGGATACCGGAAAGTCAGCGGATCCGCATTCCCCACAAGCGGGAAGAAGTAGATGCGGCAACAACGGCAGACGCGGTACTCGTCGTCGATGAGGGCGTCCCGACGAAATTGTCCTCAAACCAGCCATTAAACCCTTTGAGAACACCAGGCAGCCCGCTCGACGCGCCTGCCGACCCGAAGGTCGTCGGCGTCACCGCTTGGTGCCGCGTCCCCTTCCTTGATCGAGATGCAGATCCACGCCTCCCCCCCCCTGTGGAGGAGCGCTCCTTGCGGCCCCACCGAGGGCCGCAAGGAGATCATCGGCTCCCGCATGCCCGAGGTTCACCCATCCATCGGCACCACGGCTGCATGAACCTGGAGATCCATCGGCCGGACATCGGCGGCAAGGCCGACCAGATCAGCCCGGTGTTCACTGCCGCGCCGCGCAAGGACGCCGCCGTGTCCTCTGGCCTGCACGCGCCTGTCTCCACCTGGGACGGCGGAACCAGCCGGGAACAGGCTTTCCAGCTCCGACGCAGCAGGTTCAAGGAGGATACGCTCGCTCAGGCGCGGAAGCAGCGGAACTTGCTGGACTCGCCGTAGTCGATGCCGGACACAGCCTCGAGCGTGTCCATGTCCTCCTCGGAGATCTCGAAGTCGACCTCGGTGTTGGACGCGATATGCTCCGGGTTCTCGGATTTCGGCAGCGGCACAGTGCCTAGCTGCAGGTCGTAGCGCAGACACAGGCGGGCCATGGAAACGCCGTACTTGTCGGACATGGCCTCCACAGTGGCATTGCCCAGAATCGCGCCGTGCGCAATCGGCGAGTACGCCTCGACGAGCACGTCGTTGCTTCGGCAAAAGTCGATGAGCCCGAACGGCGTGTTTCCGATGTGACAAAGCACTTGGTCGACCATCGGCCTAATCTCACCGTGCTCGAAGAGGTCTTCCAGGTCTTCCCGCTCGAAATTCGCCACGCCGATTGCCTTGAGCGATCCGGCGCGGTAGGCCTCCTCCAACGCCTTCCAGGCTTCGCGGTTGCCCTCGAAGCACTTGTAGCCGCTGCCGTCGCGGTAGCGCGCCCACGGCTGCGGGCAGTGGATGAGCATGAGGTCGAAGTAGCCGATATCCGCCTTGCGTAGGGACTCATCGATGGCGGCGACGGCACCGTCATATTCCTTGATTTCGGCAGCGAGCTTCGTGGTGACGAACAGCTCTTCGCGAGTCACGATCCCCTCGCCGATAGCCCGGCGGATGCCTTCGCCCACGCCACGCTCGTTGCCGTATGCCTCAGCGGTATCGATAAGCCGGTAGCCGTCCTTGATGGCCTCGTACACGATGTCGGCCGCGTCGGCGTCAGCGATGAGCCAGGTGCCGAACCCCAGCTTCGGGATGCGCACGCCGTTGGACAGAGTCCTCGTCTCTTGCAGAATCATAGGAACCTCCCTGTTTCGGAATCGCTTCGGAACCGCGATCGGCACCAGCATACGGCAGCTGTTCACATGGGCGTTCAAAATCCGCCAAAGGCCGAGGCAGCGGTCGAAACGGCGTCTGCCCGCCGCCTGGAACCGGTGCGGCGGGATCCGGACCAGCGGCGTCCGATCCTGGCCACAGCAGCCGCGACACGCCGTGCCGGACGGCGTGTCCGGAACCGTTGTGGACGCCGTCTGGCCAAGGCTCTATTCGCGCTTCTTTTTGTGCATCGGACTCATTAATGGACAGCTCCGTTCCGCCTGCCCAGAGACTGCTTCAACGACCGTCCGTGAACCGCTGTGGGTCGTCAATCAGCGCTGCAGTCGGCGATGAGCCGGCATCTGTTCCACCGCCGTTTCGCAACATGACGGCAACCATTTAATTAAAATAAATAACTATATAGGTTTCACCTTCCTGCACGCCCTGGCCGCGAACGGCTGCACGCTATGCGCCCCACCGTCCATTCAGCTTCGTAGACTGGGAGCCGACGGGGACGGAACCACGGCGACGATGACGTCGTTTCGCCCTTTGAAGAACCCAACAGGAATCGCAGGAAAACACATGACAAGCCCAGTTATCGGAACTCCGTGGAAGAAGCTCGACCGTCCCGTTTCTGAAAAATCGCTCGAAGGCGTCGACAAATACTGGCGCGCCGCCAACTACATGTCCGTCGGCCAAGTCTACCTGCGCAGCAACCCGCTGATGAGGACCCCGTTCACCCGGGACGACCTCAAATACCGCCTGGTAGGCCACATCGGCACGACGCTCGGCCTCAACTTCCTTCTAGGACACATCAACCGCCTCATCGCCGACCACCAGCAGAACACCGTCTTCATCATGGGACCGGGCCATGGCGGGCCCGCCGGCACCAGCCAGTCCTACCTCGACGGCACCTACACCGAAACCTACCCGGAGATCACCCACGATGAGGCCGGCCTGCAGAAGTTCTTCCGCCAGTTCTCCTACCCGGGCGGCGTCCCATCCCACTTCGCGCCGGAAACCCCCGGCTCCATCCATGAGGGCGGCGAACTCGGCTACGCGCTCTCCCACGCCTACGGCGCGGCGATGAACAACCCGAGCTTGCTGGTGGCCGCGGTCGTGGGCGACGGCGAAGCCGAGACCGGCCCACTCGCCACCAGTTGGCAATCCGACAAGCTTATGAACCCGCGCACCGACGGCATCGTCCTGCCAATCCTGCACCTCAACGGCTACAAGATCGCCAACCCGACGATCCTCGCCCGCATCCCCGACGAGGAGCTGCACGACTTCTTCCGCGGCATGGGCTACCGCCCATACGAGTTCGTCGCCGGCTTCGACGACGAAGACCATATGTCCATCCACCGCCGCTTCGCCGACCTGCTCGAAACCGTCTTCGACGAGATCTGCGACATCAAGGCCGCCGCTCAGACAGACGACATGGCTCGCCCGTCCTACCCGATGATCATCTTCCGCACACCCAAGGGCTGGACCTGCCCGAAGTACATCGACGGCAACAAGATCGAGGGTTCCTGGCGTTCCCACCAAGTCCCGCTGGCCAACGCCCGCGACACCCAGGAGCACTTCCAGATCCTCAAGGACTGGATGAGCTCCTACAAGCCGTCGGAGCTCTTCGACGACAAGGGCGCCGTCCGCCGCGAAGTCACCGACTTCATGCCGACCGGCGAGCTGCGCCTGGGCGCCAACCCAAACGCCAACGGCGGCCTTGTCCGCACCCCGCTCGTCCTGCCCAGGCTCGACGATTACCGCGTCACCGAGGTCGAGAAATGGGGACACGGCTGGGGCCAGGTCGAGGCCACCCGCCGCCTCGGCGACTATGTGCGCGACATCATCCGCCTCAATCCTGATAGCTTCCGTCTCTTCGGGCCGGACGAGACCGCCTCCAACCGCCTCGACGCCGCCTACGACGTCACCGACAAACAGTGGGACGCCGGCTATCTCTCCAAGATGACCGACGCCCACCTCGACGTCATCGGCCAGGTCACCGAACAGCTCTCCGAACACCAGATGGAAGGCTTCCTCGAGGGCTACCTGCTCACCGGCCGTCACGGCATGTGGAGCTCCTACGAGTCCTTCGTCCACGTCATCGACTCCATGCTCAACCAGCACGCGAAGTGGCTCGAAGCCACCGTCCGCCACATCCCGTGGCGTAAGCCGATCTCTTCGATGAACCTGCTCATCAGCTCCCATGTCTGGCGCCAGGACCACAACGGCTTCAGCCACCAAGATCCAGGCGTCATCGACATCCTTCTCAATAAGAACTTCCACAACGACCACATAGTCGGCATCTACTTCGCAGCGGACGCCAACCAGCTGCTGGCCATCTCCGAGAAGTGCCTCGCCTCCACCAACATGATCAACGCCATCGTTTCCGGGAAACAGCCGGCGGCCACTTGGCAGACGCTCGACGAAGCCCGCGAGGAACTGAAGACGGGCATCGCCGAATGGCGATGGGCGTCCAACGCGAAACCCGACGGCGATGTCCAGATCGTCCTGGGCTGCGCCGGCGACATCCCGACGCAGGAGATCATGGCGGCAGCCGACCGTCTTGACCGGATGGGTGTCACGTTCAAGGTCGTCAACGTTATGGACCTGCTGAGCATTCAGAACGCCAGCGAGAACGACCAGGCCATCTCCGACGAGGAATTCGCCAAGCTGTTCACCGAGGACAAGCCGGTTCTTTTCGCCTACCACTCCTACCCGCGCGAGGTCCGCTCCCTCATCTGGGACCGTCCAGGCCACGACAACTGGACCATCCACGGCTACGAGGAAGAGGGTTCCACTACCACCCCGTATGACATGGTGCGCGTCAACGACATGGACCGCTACGAGCTGACCGCCGAGGCACTGCGTCTGCTCGACCGCAACCGCTACGCCGATGAGATCGACCGCCTCGAGCGCTTCCGCCGGAAAGCCTTCCAATGGGCTGTCGACAAAGGCTACGACCATCCGGACTATACGGATTGGGAGTGGCCGGACGTCGACCCGAACCATCGCGTCCGTGCCGCTGTCAACACCGCCGGCGACAACGAAGACCGGAAGTGGGACAGCGGCGTCCTGGTGCCCGAAAGCACCTTGCGCTGACCACGGCCGCTAACCGGCAAACCCGTCGGCGCGGACGGCGGGGCCTCATCGTCGACGACGTCAGCGGCGAGGCCCCGCCGTCCGGGAAACCCGCGCCACAGTTTTGCAAAACTTGCGCGCATAACGCCCGGCGAGGCTGAAACGCCGTCGCCGCGCGCGGGACAATGGTGCCATGATGAAACAACCGCAAGCGCATTCGGAACTCGCCAGCGACCGCGTCTTCCTATACAGCCCACAGGGCAACGATGGACGGGACACGGTTGCCGTCGGCCTCGTCGACGTTCTGGCCCGCCGCGGCAAGCGCGTCGGCGTCTTCCAGCCGCTGGCACCCGCCGGCTCCAACGGCCGTTCCTCCTTGGATCTGCTGCTGCGCGCCTGCGCGGATATCAGCGGCACAGCCGGCGACGACTCAACCTTCGACCGAAAGAGCCACCGCGCCCTCGACCCGAACCGCTTCTATCTCGACGACTCCCTCTCCCGCCGCGAAATCGTATCGGCTTTCTACGAATCCGACAGCCTGAAGAACGCCGACTACGCCGTCATCCTCGGCGCGGACGAATCCCCGGTCGTGCACCCCAGCGCTCTGCGCGTCGACGCGCTGCTGACGGCCGACCTGCAGTCACCAGTACTGCTTGTCGTCGACGGACGTGGCCGCAGCGCACACGACATCGCAGAAACCGTCAAAGCCTGCGAGCGCACGGTATCGGAGGCGGGGTCGACCGTGCTCGGCGCGTTCGTGTCCCCATGCGTGTCGGATGTTCAGGAGGGGACGCGTATTGAGCTCATCGATTTCGCGCTGCCGATCTGGTTCGTACCGCCGGCCGGTTTCGGCGGTTCGTCGGAGCGGGCCATTGAATCCGGCGTCGAGGCGTTCCGCCGGGGCGTCGACGAGCGGCAGTTGCTGGCGGCACTGGCCCGTCCGGTCGATACTCCTGTCACGCCGGCGAGTTTCCAGTATTCTCTGATGGAGTCGGCCCGGCGCGAGAAGAAGACGATCGTCTTGCCGGAAGGCAATGCCGAACGCGTGCTGGCCGCGGCCGACTATGTGCTGGGCCATGGCGCGGCCGACATTGTTTTGCTGGGCGACGAGGCGCGTATCCGCCGCCACGCGCAGGACGCTGATCTGCCGTCGCTTTCCCAGGCGCGTGTCCTGCCGCTGGACGACCCGGCGATGCTGGCGCGCATGGTCCCCGAATTGGTTTCTTTGCGCGCGTCGAAAGGCCTGGACGAGGCGGGTGCCCGGAAACTGCTGGAGGATCCGTTGTACTACGGGACTATGCTCGTGCGCCTGGGCTTGGCCGACGGCATGGTGTCCGGGGCGGTCCATTCAACGGCGGACACTGTGCGCCCTGCGCTGCAGATCGTGCGTACCCGTTCGGGCGAGGGCATCGTGTCCGGGGCTATGTTCATGTGCATGGAGCGCCATGTAGACGTGTACGCGGATGTGGCCCTCTTGCCTGACCCGACCGCCGAGCAGCTGGCGATCATCGCGGCGCAGACGGCCCGGACCGCTTCAGCTCTGGGCATCGATCCCGTCGTCGGTTTCCTTTCCTATTCGACGCTTGGCTCGGGAGCCGGCCCGGACGTCGATTTCGTGCGCGAGGCCGTCGCTATCACGCGCCGGAAGTATCCGGAGCTGAAGATCGTCGGGCCTATCCAGTTCGACGCGGCTTGGAGTCCTGTCGTCGGCAGGCTCAAGGCGCCGGGCAATCCGCATGCGGGGCATGTCAACGTGTTCATCGCCCCGGACCTCGACGCGGGCAATATCGTTTACAAGGCCGTCGAGCGCACCAGTGGGGCTACCGCCGTCGGGCCGGTCTTGCAGGGGTTGCGCCGGCCGGTGAACGACCTGTCGCGCGGCTCGACCGTCCGCGACATTGCCAACACCATCGCCTTGACCGCCATCGCCGCCCAAGGCGCCCTCTGAGCGCCGTCCAAGCGGGCCGGCGCAGGCCGACCGGGGCTTTTGTATCCTCCGCCGCGTAGGGTGGAGCAAACGCGGGTTCCCCGCGAACCAACGTCTCATCGCAGAGCGACATGGAAAAGGAGGGTTCCTTATGGCGAAAACGGTTCTGGTCATCAACGCAGGTTCCAGTTCCATCAAGTATCAGCTTGTCGACCTCGATTCGTCCGAAGCGATCGCGTCCGGCATCGTCGAAGCCATCGGCGAGCCGACCGACGGCCACTACAAGCACGAGCATAATGGCGAGAAGCATGAGTTCACCGAGCCGATTCCGGACCACCGCACCGGCCTCAAGCGCGTCCTCGGCTTCTTCGACGAGTTCGGCCCGAAGCTGTCCGAAGCGGGCATCATCGCCGTCGGGCACCGCATCGTCCAGGGCGGCTCCGTGTTCCCGACGCCCGCGCTCGCCACCGACGAGACCATCCAGCAGGTCAGGGACCTCGCCCCGCTCGCCCCGCTGCACAACGGCCCGGAGGCCGTGGGTGTCGAGGTCATGCGCGGCCTCCTGCCAAACGTCCCGCAGGTCATGGTCTTCGACTCCTCCTTTTTCTTCCAGCTGCCGGAGGACGTCAAGACCTATGCTCTCAACAAAGACATCGCCCGCAAGTACAGGATCCAGCGCTATGGCGCTCACGGCACCAGCCACGAGTACGTCGGCCAGCATGTGCCGGAACTCGTCGGCAAGCCGGCTGAAGGATTCAAGCAGATCGTGCTGCACATCGGCAACGGCGCATCCGCTTCCGCGCAGATTTCCGGCAAACCGATCGAAACCTCCATGGGCCTCACTCCGCTCGAGGGCCTCATGATGGGCGGCCGCACCGGAGACATCGACCCGGCGTCCGTGTTCTACCTGCTGCGCAACACCGACATGACCGTCGACGAACTCGACGACCTGTACAACCATCGCTCCGGCATGACCGGCATGACCGGCTACGGCGACCTGCGCAAAGTCCACGAACTCATCGCCGCCGGCGACCCCGACGCCAAACTCGCCCTCGACATGTACGTCCACCGCATCGTCAGCTACGTCGGCGCGTACTGGGTCCAGCTCGGCGGCCTCGACGCCATCACTTTCACGGCCGGCGTCGGCGAGAACGACGAGGACGTGCGCAGCATGGTCTGCGAGAAGCTCGCCCCCTTCGGCGTCAAGATCGACAACGATATCAACAATACTCGCAGCAAGCAGCCGCGCGTCATTTCCACGCCGGACAGTTCCGTCGCCGTGTGCGTGCTGCCGACCAACGAGGAGCTCGCCATCGCCCGCAAGGCCGAGAAAATCGCCGCCGACGGCGACGCCTACGGCAACGTCTTCTCCAAGTGATCTGAAGCGAACCGGAGCGCAAGCCGGCGCCGAACCCCGCCGGCCGATGCCCGGCATGGGCTGCGATTCTGCTGGGTCCCCGCGGAACACCTGCTCCGCGGGGACCCAGCTTATTCGAAGAGAATGCCCATGATCGGCCACTAGACTGAGGCCGTTCCCGCCAGAAAGGACCGCCCATGCCCGCTCCGAACGACGCCTCGGCGCGCAAACGCCGCACGATCATCGTCATCGCCGTGTGCCTGGCGGTCCTGTGCTGCGCTGGCGGCGGCGTATGGGCCTGGGAGAACGGTCAGCAGCAGGCGCACGATTCGGCGTTCTTCTCCTGCCAGCAGTCCGAGGAATCCGCGCAAACGGCCATTGCCAGCGCCCGCAACACCACAGAGAAACAGAAACCGACGGTGTGCATCTCCTCCATGACCACCCAGCAGCTCGACGCGAATTCCCGGACCAACACGGAACTCATCCAGGACCTCAGCTCCGCCGACGCTGCTGCCCAGAGGGCGGCGCGCCAACAGCGGTGATCCGGCGGCACGCCCGCCATCAACAGCGAAGCCGCCCGTTCTTCCAACGGACGGCTTCGCTGTGGTCGGGCCGACAGGATTTGAACCTGCGACATCCTGCTCCCAAAGCAGGCGCGCTACCAAACTGCGCTACGGCCCGAAAGAATCAGAACAACGTCCGTTATTATACCGCGGGCGGCTTAGAAAACAAGCGGCGGGCTGACGGCTGTCATAGACTGTTCCTGTTCGTTTCCATCATCGTTCGCGATGCCCGATCGCCGGAAGCATTCGGGAACCGTGGAGAAAGGCAATCATGAGCCGTCATGGTGCATCCCGTCGACGCCATCCCGTTGCTATCACGGTGGGCGTCATCGCTGCCATCGTCGTTCTGCTCGCTGTCGCGGCTGCCGGCGTCAAACTGGCCAAGCAGGCCGAAGAGGTCAAGGAGCACGAGTCGCAGGCCATTGGCCTGATCCAGCCATACAAAGACGCGGCGTCCGTCACCGACGTCGAAGGGCTGCTGTCGGTGCTGCCGCAGGTCCAGCAACAGACGCAGGAGGCCGATTCCATCGCCCACGGCACGCTGTGGAACATCGCGGCGCACCTGCCATTCGTCGGCGGAGGCGTCAGCGCAGCGCAGTCCATGACGAGCATCGCCAACGACTTCTCCACGCAAGCCGTCCCGCAGCTGGCGACGAGCCTGGCGCGCCTGTCCGCCGCGAACCTCAACGGCGGCGCCGAGACAATCAACCTCCATCCGCTGACCGCCGCCGAACCGCAGATCGCCGCCGCGAACGCCGCCGTGCAGAAGGACAACGCCGCCTACCAGGCTCTCAGGTCGAAGGGCCTGAATAATATCCCGCAGCTCGAGGACGCCTACACGAAGGGCGCCGCCGAACTGAGCCGGATCAGCCAACTGAGCCAGAGCGTAGCCGACATGACGAAGATCCTGCCGGCCTTCCTGGGCCGGAACGGCACCAAGACGTACCTGCTCGTCTCGGCCAGCCCAGCGGAATCCCGCTCCTCCGCCGGCCTCATCGGCGACGTGGGCAAAATCACCATCACCGACGGACGCATCGCCATCGACGGTTTCGTGCCCAACAGCGCGCTCATCCCCTACGGCTCCGCGAACGACACCGCGGCCGCCAAAGCGCTGTTCGCCGGACCGCTCCACCCAGATTTCGACATCCGCGACCAGATGATGGACCCGGATTACGCGCAGGCCGCTGCCGGCGTCACCGAGATCTGGCAGCGCAGCCCGTACCGGTGCGAGGTCGACGGCGTCATCACCGTCACCCCGGCTTTCCTGCAGGCCGTCAACCAGCTCGGCTCCCCGTTCACCCTCAGCAACGGGCAGACCATCAGCGGCAGCAACACGGCCCAGTACCTCGAGAACACCGTGTACCTCCAGGATTCCTCCAACAAAACGCTGACGGACGCGTTGGAAATCGAAGTGGCCCGCGACAGCATCCAGAACCTCTTCACCGGCATGGACGTCTCCAAGCTCTTCAGATTCGCCGAGGCACTGCCGGCCCTGGCCCAGGACCGCGACATCCAGGCCACGTCCTCCGACCCATCCGTCCAGACGCTGCTGACGGAGGACGACTTCACCCAGGCTCCGCAGTCCAACGCTGTCGACCCGACCGTCGGCGCCTACGACAACGAGCAGCTCGCCTCCAAGATGGGCTGGTATCTCCATCGCTCGGCGACCGTGACGCGCACGTCCTGCAACCAGAACGGCTCGCAGACCTACCATGTGGCCTACACCCTGAAGAACGTCCTGACGCCGGCGGAAGCCTCCGGCCTCAACACCTATATCGACGGCCAAGGCTGGGGTCTTGCCAAAGCGGCGCCGGGCGACTCCGTCGACAGGATGGTCTTCTACGCGCCCAAAGGCGGCGAGATCTTCAATATGTCCGTCACCGGCGATGCTTCGACGCCGGCACAGTACCAGTACAACGGCATCGCTTGGTCCGACGTGGCGACGACGGCTCCTGGCCAGTCCACCGTCTATAGCTTCGACGTGACCACCTCGCCGCAGGCGAAGACCGCGCTGCGGCTCGACCAGACGCCAAACTCCGACGGCGTTTCCGGTATCACGTACAGCACCCGGGCTTGCGCCCTGCCGTCACAGAACTGAAGGGCGCAAGCCCGGGTTCCGGCGCGCGCCGACAATCGGATGGCGGTCCGAACGACGGCCGCCGGGCGCAACACTGGAAACCCGCATAGGAAGAAGCACGCGTGAAACGCGCTTCCCCCATGCCTTTCAAAACCTGCTTCCCGTCTTGGAGAACCGGAAACGGAAGCCGGTGTCCGCGCTCAATACGCGCCGTCTCCCCTCAGCACGACTCCGACGGTCTTCAACACAATGGCGGCGTCGGTGATGAACGACCAGTTCTCGACGTAGTCGACGTCCAGACGCTCGCCTTGCGCGGCGCTGAGGTCGGATCGGCCGGAAACCTGCCACGGACCCGTCAGACCCGGTTTGACCAGCAGGCGCGTGGAGTACACGTTCGTGTACTGGTCCACTTCGTATTGCTGCTGCGGCCGCGGGCCGACCAGGCTCATCGTCCCCAGGAACACGTTGAGGAACTGCGGGATCTCATCGATGGAGTACTTGCGGATGAATTTGCCGATCTTCGTCACGCGCGGATCGTCCTTCGGTTTGAAGAGCACGCCGTGCTCGGTGCCTAGCTTTTCCGCCAGCGCGGCGTCCTGCTTGTCGGCATCGACGCCCATGGATCGGAACTTGTAGATGACGAACTTGCGTCCGTAGATGCCGATGCGCTCCTGCTTGTAGAAAATCGGACCGCCGTCCTCCGCCTTGATGGCGAAAGCGGTGGGAATGGTCACCGGCAGCGTGAGGATGATCGCCGCAGCGGAGAACACGATGTCGGCGACGCGTTTGACGACGCTCGAGATCATGCCCTGCCGTGACGTCACCGACAGCACCGGGAACTCGGTCTCCACGTTCCGAACGTGCAGCACCCGGCTGCCGAGATCGCCCACGCCGGCGCGCATGTCGAACTCCATGCCGAACGCCTCGACGCCCAGCGCGAAGGCGTTCGCCTCGCGCGAACCACGCTCCAGCATGTCCGCGACGAGCACGGTCTGCACGCCGTGGTCGCACAGCAGCTGCGGCAGACGGGAGTCGTAGCGCAGGATCGGCAGACCGCTCGCCTGCTGGTCCGGAAGGCTGTCACAGCTGGCTGAGACGATCTTCGGTTGCTCGGCGCCCCGGCTGGAACCCGCACGCGTTTGGCACACCGGCACGACGGACACAGGCCGATAGCCCAGCACCAGCAGGCGGCGCAGCTCCTGCAGCGTGGAGCGGATGCCCTCGGCTGAGCCGACCACCGCGACGGAGTACCCCCATCGTCCAGAACGGAACCGACGACGGAGCAGCAGGCGCCACAGCCAACGGTCAACGGCTTCGAGACAAGTGGCGAAGCACAGGCTCACCACGAAGGTCCAGCGCGGCACGTTGATGCGGAAGGCGAAGAGGATGACGCAGACAAGAAACAGCTCGGCGAACACGGCCTCCAGCAAACGGTCATACAGCCGGTAGCCGCTGTCTTCGATATGGCGGCGGTACGCGCCGCAGGCCGCCAGGGACACGACCCAGGACAGACACATGATGATCGTAAACAGGCCGGGGTGCAGCTTCGAACGCGCCGATTCCATCATCAGCAGCAGCCGATGCAGGCAGAGGAACGCCAGGAAGCATGAACAGGCCATGACAAGCATGTCGGTGACGACAAGCCACAGCTCGTAGCCCACGTGCCAGGCCGAGGCCGACGCGGAGTTCGAATGACGGCGCGGAGCCTCTCCTCCAGCGGTGTGCCGTGGCAGATAGTCACCGACGAAATAGCCGTCCTGCTGGCCGGCGGGCACAGCGGCTGGCGATGTGGCTGCCGTCGCGGCGGACGAAGAGGAAGCCATCGTAGCGGGCAAAGATTTGGACGCCATCAGACGCTCCTTTCGTCAACGTCGGAGGCATTGTCGGAACGGGCGCTATTGGAATGCCCGCGGTGGAACAGGCTCGAAAAACGGTGTCGCGCATCCGGGCGGCCGTGGTCCTGATGGTCGCTCTGCTGGGGAGCCACGGAAACCGCGTCACTTCGATCACCGACCCCGAAGACCGGCGGATGGCCGACCGTGACGTCCGGCACGGCCCATCGCCCGTCGACGGCGTCGCGGCGTCCAGGCAGCGGCACGCTTGCCGCGTCCCTGCCGTCAGGCGACAAGACATCGGACGCTGCGGCGGCATCCGCCCCCGCTGCATCTGTTCCTACCGTGCCCGGTTCCGCCAGCTCCTCCGGTCCAGCAGCTTCGTCCGGCTTTACCGGTTCCGCAGGCTCCTTCGCGCGGGACGCGATGGGAAACTCGAAGCTCCAGCCGCCCTGGTTCCGACCGTCGGCTTCATCCGCCGACGGCCATTCGAATCTCATCGTTCCGCCTGCGGCGCGGAGTGGCGGCCGCGTTCGGCAGGGCGGGCCGCGGCGCCGGCAGCCGACGGCTGCTGGCCCTGCTCGTCGGCGTCCTGCTCGCCGTAGTAGTAATAGTTCTTGTGCATCTTGACCGGGTCGGCGTAGTTGAGGATGAACCCGAGCACCGGCACATCCGCGTCAACGAACTGCTGCACATCGTCCTTGAGGACGTGGCGGTTGGCGATCTTCTTGCCCACGGTCATCACGACGCCGTCGGCCATACGGCCAAAGACGACGGCGTCGTTGGCGACGGCCAGCGGCGCGGTGTCAATGAGGACGTAGTCATACTGCGTGATCGCCCGTTTGACAAGCGCTTCCATGATCGGCGAGTTGATGAGCAAGCCGGCGTTGGCCGGGCGGCGGCCGGCCGGGAGGATCTGGAATGCGCTCTTCCAGTAGGGCTGCACGACGTCCGTCGGGGTCGCCTGGTTGGAGAGGATATGGGACAAGCCGACGTGGCCTTCGATGCCAAGCTTCTTGGCAACGGACGGGCGACGCAGGTCAGCGTCGATGACGAGCACGCTTTTGCCGGCTTCCGCGATGGCGGCGGCGACGTTGATGCAGGCGGTCGTTTTGCCTTCGGACGGCACGGTGGACGTGAAGACCAGCAGGTGGCCCTGGCCTTTCTGGGCTGGCGTCAGGAAAGAGATATTGGTGCGGATACGACGGCACTGCTCGGCTTCGCGGCTCGACGGCTGGGCGATGACGGCCGGCGTGGAGCGGGCCAGCAGGTCGGAGCGCTGCAGCATGCCCAGGGAGGACAGGCCGGTGGTGTTCTTGACGTCGGTGACGCCTTCGGCCTTGGTGTTGAGCGCGTCCTTGAGCAGCGCGGCGCACACGCCGACGACGAGACCGAGGATAAGGGCGACGACGAGGTACAGCGGCACGTTCGGCGAGCTTGGCTCAGTGGACGGCGCTGCCTTCTGCACCACATAGAGGCGCACCGGCGAGGCCTGGCCATCGGAACGCAGCGAGCTGGAAATGAGCGTCGTCAGGTTGGCCGCCACTGCGTTGGCGATGTCGGCGGACTCCTGGGCGCTGCGGGACTTGACGGAGATGTCGACCATGAAGGTGTTGGCCGGGTTGGTGACGGTGACGATCTGGCCCAGCTGTTTGACCGTCATGTCGAGGCCCAGATCGGAGATGACCGGTTGCAGGACGGCTTCGGTCTTGGCCAGTTCCGGGTATGTGCGGATCTCGGTGGACAGGTAGCTCGCTCCGAAACTCATTTCCGTGGAGTCCTGGACGCCGGCGCTCTGGCCCGAATACGTGGCGAACAGTTCTGCCTGGCTGGTGTATTTCTTCGGCGTGGCGAACGTGTACGCCGCGATGGCGACGAAGACGACGGCGGACGCGACGAGGAATGTCGCCAGACGCTTGCGCAGGACCGCGAAAAAGTCTTTGACGGTCATTATGCCCCTTGCTCTATCCTCTCTCAGTGAACGTTTACTTTTCTATCACAAGCCATCGCCCGTCAGACCGTCCCCGGACGGCATCGCTTGCGGTAGGCTGGAGTGCGGCGTCCGAATGCCGGCGCTAGGGACATCGCCGAAGGAGGAAGCCGCCATGCCAGGGAACACGTCGGAAAACATGGAGGAAACGAAGACGCGCGCCGTGCCGTCGCCAATCTGCGTGGCCGTAGCCGCCCACAAGCCTTACCGCATGCCGGACGACGCCATGTACCTGCCGCTCCATGTCGGCGCGGCCCTGCACCCGGGCGTCGTAGTCGCCGATAACGCCGCCGGGGACGACACGGGCGAGAACATCTCCCGCCTCAACGACTCATACTCGGAGCTGACGGGCCTGTACTGGCTGTGGAAGAACGCCGACGCGCGCTTCGTGGGCCTGGTCCACTACCGCCGCCATTTTGGCAGCCGCGGCGCAGCGCGGCGGCATAGGGCGGAAGATCGGTTCGGCCGCATCGTGGGGCACGAGGAGCTGGGCGCGCTGCTGGAGGATCACGACATCGTGCTGCCAAAGAAGCGCGACTATTACATCGAGACCATTTACTCGCATTACGCGCACACTTTCCCCGGCGAGCAGCTGCGGGCGGCGCACACCGTGCTCCAGCGCGGTTTCCCGGAGTACCTTCCCGCGTTCGCCGCGGTGATGAAAGGCACGACGGCCCATATGTTCAACATGTTCGTCATGAGCCGTAAGCGCCTGGACGAGTATTGCTCCTGGCTGTTTCCGGTGCTGGAAGGGCTGACGGCCCTGATCCCGCCGGAGAGCTACAGCGACGCGTTCCAGGCGCGGTATCCGGGGCGCGTCAGCGAAATGCTGTTGGACGTGTGGCTGATCACCAACGGCTACGCCGGTCCGGGGCACTGCGCGGAGCTGCCGGTCGTCAGTCCGGAGCCGGTGAACTGGGTGAAGAAGTGCGGTTCGTTCCTGCTAGCGAAGGCCGGTCTGAAGAAATACTCGAAGAGCTTCTGAAACGGCTCGTCTCCCAGTCCGTCCGCATTCGGGGGCTTGCCCGCCACGGCTCACCACTCCGTATGGGCGGCGTTCGCCTCGCCGTCGTCGCTCAGCGCGCGCTCGGCCTTGGGTTTGAGCAGGTCCCTGTTCTGACGCGGCTTGAGGAGCGTGCGCGCGTCGCCGACGGTGACGAAGCTGCCGGTGACGAGCACGCCGTAACCGTAGCCCAGGCCCGTTTCGTCCCCTGCGTCGACGAGGTCAACGGCTTTCTGGAGGGCATTAGGCATCAGCGGCTCGACGTAGACGCGGTCCTCGCCGAACACGTCGCGCGCGATCTTGGCCAGGTCCTCGGCGGGCATGACGCGGCTGGTGTGCGAGTTCTGCGTGACGACGATCTTGCTCAGCAGCGGCTCGAGGTCGCCGAGCACGGTCTCGACCTGCTTGTCGGCCATCATGGACACCACGCCGACAAGCTCCTTGAAGGCAAAGTTCTCGTTGATGGCGTCGACGAGATGCTCCGCGGCGTGCGGGTTGTGCGCCCCGTCGAGGATGATGGTCGGCGAATGGCGGATGACCTCGATGCGGCCGGGGATCCGGACAGCGCCGAACGCTTCGGCCACGAGGCCGCCGTCAAGCGCGCCGTTGACCGGCAACACGGTCTCGCACGCGGCGAGCGCGGCCAGGGCGTTGTGGGCCTGATGCTCGCCGAACATCTTGATAGGCACTTCCTGGTATTCGCCGTTGGGCGTGCGCAGCGTGGCGACCTGGCCGCCGACGGCCGGCATGCGGGAGACGACTTTGAGCTCCTCGCCGTCGCGCAGCAGGACCGTGCTCTTAGTACCGTGCGCCTTATCGGCGATGATGTCTTCGACGCTCTTTTTTTTCTGCGGGCCGACGATGACGGTGGAGCCGGGCTTGATGATTCCGGCTTTCTCCGCAGCGATCTTCTCGACGGTGTCGCCCAGCCACTGCATATGGTCTTTGTCGACGGGCCCGATGATGGCCGCGTCGGCGTCGAGCACGTTGGTGGCGTCCCAGCGGCCGCCCATGCCTACTTCCATGACGGCGACGTCGATGGGCGCGTCGGCGAAGGCCCAGATGGCCATGGTGGTGAGCACTTCGAAGAAGCTCATGCGTTCGCCGCCGTTCGCCAGGGAGTGTTCATCGGTGAGGGCGATGAAGTCCTTGACCTCGTCGTACGTCTCGACAAACCGTTCGTCGGAGATGTCCTGCCCGTCGATGGCGATGCGCTCGGTGACTTTCTCCAGGTGCGGCGAGGTGTACAGGCCGGCGCGTAGCCCGTAGGCGCGGATCAGCGCTTCGGTCAGCCGCGAGGTGGAGCCCTTGCCGTTGGTGCCTGTCACCTGCACCACTTTGAAGGACTGTTCGGGGTGGCCCAGCAGGTCCAGCACGTAGGCCATGCGTTCCAGGCTCGGCTGCGGGGAGTGTTCCGGGGCGCGGGACATGATTTCCTCGTACGTCTTCCGCAGCGCGGCGGCGGCCGTCTGGCCGCTGTTCCGGCCGGCGCCGCCCCTCGCGCTGCCCGTCGTTTCCGCCATCCCTGTCTCCTTTCGCTCTTTTTCCGGCCGCGATTGCCGCCGGAACCATCGTCTCCGTTCGTCTTTAGAATAAGGGCAAGCGGCGAATTCCGTTCGGATTCGTCTCAAAGGAAGGCCAATATGACAAACGCATCCGCCGGTCAGGCAGATTTCAAGAAAAGCGACATCTCCAGCCGCGTGAACAACCGTTCACTGCGCCCGGATTCCGAGTCCTTCGCCCGGTTCATGACCGAAGGCTGGGGTCCTGAGAACCCGGACGTCGCGCCCAACGAGTCCAGCAAGTGGATTCCGGCGCGCCTCGAGGCGCTGGGCAGGCACTACCGTGGCGAAAGGCTCGTCATCCCCGCCGGCCGTCCCAAGGTCCGCAACAACGACGACGACTATCCGTTCCGTCCTGACACCGTCTTCGCCTATTACACCGGCCTGGGCGAAGACTACGAAGCGGGCGCCGTGCTCGTGCTCGACCCGAACGACCCGGCCGACGAAGCCGCCAAAGGCACGCACACTCCGATCCTCTTCCTGCACCCGCGCGCAAACCACGACACTACCGACTTCTACCGCTCTTCCGCGTACGGCGAATACTGGGTCGGCGCTCGTCCGGGCCTCGACGAGTTCCACGTCATGACCGGCCTGGAGACGCGCGACATTTCCGGCCTCGACGAGTGCCTCTCGCATAACGTCGGCACCGGCGACAGCCAGGTCAAGCTCCGTGTCATCAAGGAATCCGACCCCGCCATCACCGCTGAGGTGGACCGCATCCGCGAGGCTGCCGGCCTCGACGACAAGGCCGCCAACGACGAAGGCGACAACGACTTCCACGAGACCGCTGCCGTCGCCCGCATGCTCAAGGACGACTACGAGATCGGCGAGATGCGCAAAGCCATCCTCGCCACCCGCCACGGCTTCGACAACATTCTGCGCCACCTCGACGAATCCGTCGACAAACCGCGCGGCGAACGCGTGCTCGAGGGCGCATTCAACGCTGTCTCCCGTATCGAAGGCAACGATGTCGGCTACGGCACCATCATCGCCTCCGGCCCCGATGGCCCGACCCTGCACTGGATGCGCAACACGCACACCGTCCGCCGCCAGGACATGCTCCTCATCGACGCAGGTGTAGAGACCCAGAGCCTCTATACCGCCGACATCACCCGCACCTTCCCGGTGACCGGCACGTTCAACCCCGTGCAGCGCAAGCTCTACCAGGCCGTGTTCGACGCCCAGCAGGCCGGCTTCGAAGCCGCGCAGCCAGGCCGCACCTACTCCGACATCCACCACGCCTGCATGCGCTCACTGGCGGAGTCTCTTCACGAGTGGGGCGTGCTGAAGGTCCCGGTCAAGGAGGCGCTCAGCCCCGAAGGCCAACAGCACCGCCGCTGGCACGCGTGCGGCGTGGCCCACCACCTTGGCCTCGACGTGCACGACTGCGCGCAGGCCCGCTATGAGGAGTACCAGGGTGCCAAACTCACCCCGGGCATGATCTTCACCATCGAGCCGGGCCTGTACTTCCGCGAGAACGACCTGCTCATCCCGGAGGAGTTCCGTGGCATCGGCATCCGCATCGAGGACGACGTGCTCATGACCGAGCGCGGTCCGGAATGGCTGTCGAAGTCCGTCATCCCGAGCACCATCGACGAGGTCGAGGCCTGGATGAAGGAAGAGCGCGGCAAGACCGCCGAGCGCCGCTAACGACACTACCGGCGATAAGACCGGTCGTTCGCAAGCTGACGCTGCTCACGCAAAGGTCCGCGCCGCTCCGCGCGCGGCGGAGCGGCGCCAGCTGCCGCCAGACGACCCGCGGATCGCGCGGCGGCAGCTCCCCGACCAATCCAGCACACCAATACCAATACGCAGCAAAAATCGAGGGGCACGCATGCGCGTCACGATGAGGAAAACGCTTCTGGGGAGCCTGTCGCTCGGCTTGTGCTTGAGCCTGTCGGCCTGTGGGAACATCGGCAGCAGGACGGTGAGCGCCAGCTCGGCGTTCGGCGGCGGTCAGCAGATCATCTGGTTCGCCTCCGACTACCCGCCCGGGCCGAACGTCGCCATCAACGATGTGCTCGTCTTCCAAAACGGCAAAGTGACCTGCTACGACACGGCCGCGCAGGCCGATTCCGCGTCCGTCTCCAGCTCGTCCGCTGCGGCGGGTTCCTCGGCCGCGGATGCGGCCGAACCGCAATCCGACAGCGCCGAGCAATCCGGCTCCACGACGGTCCCAGCCATCCTCACCTACGGCGATCTCAAGGGTCTGGACGCTCAGCAGATCATTGCCAAGGCGCGGTCCGCCGATCACGATCACTTCCGGAAGGCCGTCGCCGCCGACGTGCAGCTCTACCAGATAGACGTGCAGCAGGCCAAAAGCGACATCGCCGCCTCGCGCCAATCCCTGGGCAACACCGACACCGCCGGCAACCACGTGGCCCGCGGCAACGAGATCGACAACGCGAACCTCGTCATCAGCAACGACGAGGCGGTCATCGCCCAGCTGCAGAAGACGCCCTACCAGGCTCCGGCGGCCGTGCCGTACACGCTGAGCCAGGAAAGCTCCTCCGGCGGAACGGCGGCCACGCAGACGCTGAGCTTCGACTACACGGGCGCGCCCATCGGCGGCAACGTGCCGAACGATTCATGCGTCCTCAATTCGGACTGCCGGGCCAGCGCGGGCACGCCTTATCAGAAGGTTTCCTTCAGTCGCCAGTTGTCGGCAGCACCCGGAACCAGCACCGTCAACGGCACGAAGTACAGCGGGTACGAGACCGGATCCGGCTCGGCCATCGGCTACCTGGAGACCGCTTCCTCCGACAGTTTCGTCCTCGGCTGACAGGCCCGTCGGCGGACCGGCCAACGCGGCCCGGCGGCCGCCCTCCCACGAAAGGAAACCCTATGGCATTCCTGCCAGTCATCCTCGGCGGCGACGTCGGCGCTTACGCGATCGCCCGCGAATTCAACGACGCTTATCGCGTCAAACCCTTGTGTGTCACGTCCTACGACCCCCTGGCCATCCGCGACTCGGCTATCCTCACGCGCGTGCCGCTGGCCCAGGCCGATGACGCGGGCATGCTCGTCGCCGGCCTGATCCGCCTGGCGGAAAAGCTGGAGTCCCAGGGCGCGCCGCAGCTGCTGCTCGTGGCCAACACCGACTGGCGCATCCAGGTGATGGTCGATCACCGCGAGGAGTTGGAGAAGCATTACCTCGTGGCCGCCCCGCCCAAACGCGTCGTCGACCGCGTGTCCGACAAGCAGGAATTCGCGCGCATCGCAGCCACGGTCCCCGGCATGCTCACCCCGTCCACGCTCTATCAGGACTTCTCCGGCGCTGACGAACCCGACTGGACGCCAGAACCCGTGCCGCCGGAAGTCGGCTTCCCGCTCGTCGCCAAGCCGGCGACCAGCTCCGACTATGAGACGCTCGTCTTCCCAGGCCGCAAGAAGGTCTACTACATCCAGAACCAGACCAAACTCAACGAACTGTGGCGCATGCTGCGCACGGCTGGTTTCCGCGGCGTGTTCGCCGCGCAGAGGCTCATCCCGGGCGACGACGAGTACATGCACTCCATCACCGCTTACGTGGACTCCACCGGCGCCGCGACCATGCTCTGCCACGCGCACGTTCTGCTCGAGGAGCACCAGCCCGCTACTCTCGGCAACCCATGCGCCATGGTCACCTCCCCCGACAAGAAGCTGTTCGCGCAGGCGTCCGCGTTCCTGGAGAAGACCGGCTACCGCGGTTTCGCTAACTTCGACGTCAAACAGGATCCGCGCGACGGCAGGTTCTACTTCTTCGAGGTCAACCCGCGCATCGGTCGCAACAGTTTCTACTGCGTGGGCGCCGGCGTCAACCCGATGCGCATGCTCGTCTCCGACCTCGTCGAACACCAGCCGATGGCCCGGCATCAGCCCGAAGCCCGCTGTCTGTACAGCATCGTCCCGGAGCGCCTGCTGCTGCGTTACACGACCGATCCGGCTGAGAAAGCCGAAGTCAAGCGCCTGTGCCGCACGGGCGCCATCAACCCGCTGGACAACCCGCGCGACGCTTCGCTCAGGCGTCGCGCCTATCTGACCGCGGGAAAACTGAGCCAGGTGCGTAAGTTCCTCAAGTACTACCCGCACCCGACCAAGTCCTCCTTCTGACCCCAACCTCCATCGGAAAGGAACGACATGACGACACCGCAATTCATCCTCGATTTGCGCGAGAACATCGGTCATGATCCTCTGTGGTTGTCGGGAATGGCCGCGTTCGTGCAGCGCGACGACGGCAAGATCCTCCTCGCCCGCCGCGCCGACACCCACGAATGGGCGCTCATCTGCGGCATCGTGGAACCGGGCGAGAACCCCGCTGACACGGCCGTGCGCGAAGTAAGCGAGGAGACGGAGGTTGACTGCGTGCCGGACTACCTGGCCGCACTCGTAGCCGACGACCGCATGCTCCAATACAGCAACGGCGACCGGGCCCAGTATCTCAACGCCATCTACGTCTGCCACCTGGCCGACGGCGGCCGCAGCAACCCGACCACCGGCGACCACGAGAACACCGACTCCGGCTGGTTCGACCTCGATGATTTGCCGCAGCCGATCGCCCGCTCAACCGTCGAACGCCTCGGCTATATCCTCCGCTTCCTCGCACGCAAAGACCATGCCGCTGTCTTTGTATGCAACGGCCAGGAGTTGCCCGCCGTGCAGTGACAGCGGACAGCGAACCAATGCCAGCGCGACGGAGAGTGCGCGGGTTCCCGATTGCAGGGACCGCGCACTCTTTGTATTCCAGTGCCATACTGCAATGACACAGCAGCAGTATGGCATTACTCGCTGCCGGCATGACCGGCGGAGCATCGCCGTCGCCCGCAGCCTGCGCCACACATCCAGCAGCGTCATCATCGACATAACAAAAGGCCTTGCGGCTCTCGTCGCAAGGCCTTTGCCGGTGCGCCAGGCAGGATTCGAACCTGTAACCTTCTGATCCGTAGTCAGATGCTCTAATCCGTTGGGCTACTGGCGCGCATCGCTTCATCTCAAAACGACAGGGCCAGTATACACGAAGAATCGAAAAGCGCAAACGGAAATGTCGTTTTGCTCGTTGCACCCTACGAACGAACCGCTCACTTCGCCGCGTTCATCTGATCGAGGCCATTGGAGAGCATCTGCTTGGCCTGCTGCTTGTCGATCGAACCGGTCCTGATGGCGTTCTGCGCGTAGGAATAGCCGTCCTTCAGCAGACTGTCCGCTAAGACGAAGGCATCGACTGACTGCTGGTTCATCTGCGTGTCGTCGCTCAGCTCGTCGTTCGACATGGACGCGGAGCAGGCCAGCGGCCGCTGCACCGTCTCCCCTGCGATTTCCGCCTTCAGCTCCGCAAGCTTGCCCGCGTACTGCGGATGTTCCTTGACGATCGACGCGCCCAGCGCTATATCCTTGGCATACTCCCGGTCGTACGTGGCTTTGGCCGACTCCAACGCCTTCTGCGAACTCTGGCACGCTGCGAGCGCCGACCGGTGCTCATGCCACTGGTCGAACTTCCACAGTCCTACGCCCGCGCCAACGCACACGGCCAGCACCATGAGCATCATGATCCAAGCGCGCCGATAGTTTCGCGGAGCCGGCTTTGGACCGTCGGCGTTGTCCGGAACGTCGGCGAAGGCGGCGGCATGGTCGGACGGTCCGCCATCGGCTAGAGCAGGCTCAACCGATTCGGGTTCAGTCGATTCAGATTCTGCTGTCATCTGCGGCTCCTCGTCGTCCGTCAGCTCCGCTTCGTTCGTTGGCACAGCCTTGCACGGATTCCTCTGCTTCATTCGGCTGCTTGCTTGCCAGTTCGGCTTCGGCTTCAGACATGGTTCTCCCTTTTCTCGTATGTGCGTCCGTACCAAAATACGGCAAGGCCATGAAACAGACGACCGCCAAATCGCGTATCTGTCTCATAGCCTTTCGGCTACGCCGAAGGCCTATAACGAGGCTGAAGGCATTCGGCCCTCGTTATCTTGTTCGGGGAGGTTTCACAGCGGGAATCTCCCTGATGCTTTTCTTGCACGGCGCTCGTTCTTTTAGAGCGATGCTACTCTGCTCGAGACGGTCTTTGTTGGAGCTCGCCTGTGTTGGCAGATTGATTCCTTTTTGAATCGCTTTCCGCGCAGCATCGCATTGATCGCTATACGTCTCATCTGCCAATGGCATCGCGGAGCGGATGCCGAAGAATGCAAAGACACTGCTTATTTGGTCAAATCTTTATATCCGATGAAGTCGGAGGAACCGCTGTCCTCCTTCAAACTGGCTTCCAGCGTGCAGCTCCGACGATCTGATAACCCGCTACACATCTCTTTGAGACCTTTACCGATATCGAGCGGAACGACCATGTCAAGCCCATCGTCCGGGTTCTTCAGACGCATGTGTGTCATGCCGATCTTCCAGAACTTCTGCGAAAATGCCGGGACCATCGCCTCTGGAAGAAGTCGATTCCGACACGCCCCGGCACAGCTTACGGGAATGCGGCATCGCCGTCGAACCGTGAAATCGCGCAAGCCCGCACACTCAATCCACGGCTGCTGCATTCCCGCTAAATACCGGAATACAGCAGCGATAACGACTCGGCGTTTTGGAGGCCGTCAAGGCGGCACCATCATTGATTTCCGGCTCCCGTTCCATTCTCCGCGGATATTCCGCGGACTGCTCCGGCAGAACCAGTCCGCGAGAACTATTATGATGTTTCTCCAAGAACCACTCCGTGAAATGATAAATTCTCGTCCGTACTAGTTCTATATCCGGATTCTGCCCCCCATTGTGCTCCGAGTCACCAACACCGAATATGCTTCATCCACTTCCACTTCGCGAACGCGCCGCATGTACTTCCGAACTGGGATAGCTGTCCGTTTTATGTTCACAGATGAAGCCGATATGACCGCATCGAATCAGCAAATCAAGACGACCGCAGAAACAGACGCCTGCGTCAGCACATCGATGTCAGCGCCCTTCTCAGGTGCGCAGAGCACCAATGTTCCGCCGCAGAGCACCAATGTTCCGCTCCTGAGATAATCAACCATCAAATCGACGCACGCCGGACCACAGCCATTGGCATCGCGCAGCATCCATGCGAACAGCTCCGTCAAAAAAGCCTTTGCGGGATTTTTCTGGCATCGGCGCACAGTTTTTCGAACCGCAGCGAAAACGGACTTGCTCATCGCACAGGCACACTTATCGATTCCCTAGCGCATTTTTGAGTGCAGCTGCCAGCGTCGGTTCCCCATCAGACGTACGAAGCGGATACTGCGACTTCCAGCTGAGTTTGTAAGCCCATGTTTGGTTACTGGCAAAGAAATGCGATACAGCGTCATCCGTGCATGGCTCCCCATCCAGCAGATAGTCTCCAAGGATTTCGCAATCATAGTTATTGTCAGGAATCGCATCATATTCCTTGGCCGCTTCCGGAACCAGATCCCGAGCCAGCTTCGCGATGTAGAACATCAAAAAGTATTCGATGAGAGTGTCGTAAGTATCCCAGTATTTCATCAAACAGTCATTGATGAATGAATACGTCGCGGAATGCGGATGCGCAGCGAGAAGATAACTTTGATAGCACGTGGAATCCACAACGACGTTGCTGTACCGGAAATTGCTATTCAGCCCTTTGACATTGAAAATCGGGCGCTCGAAAACATAATCAGGTATTGCCTTTGTCAAAAGAATCGTGGAATCGACCCACATGCCGCCATTCTCCGTCAGCAATCGAGTCCGAAGAATGTCAGAGAATTGCTGAATCGGCAGACTCCCCGCCTCCACGCGACGCACAATGCCCTCAGGAATCGAGCAGTAATCGGCATAGTTATGCCAATCCAGAAGAATCACCGGATGGCCATTAGCATGCCTTTTCGTATTCGCGACTAATTCCCGGACTACTTGAGGCGCTGAATTGATTCCCTGCTTCCAGAAAATCCAAATCGGAGCCGTTTCCGGCGAATATCCAGCATCCGGCGGAAGCGAACCGAGACTCTGGTACTTCTGGATCTCGGGCCGGAAAAAATCCATCGCCCAAGGCAAAAGGTATTCGTTCTTCTTATCGAGGAAACGCTTCGACATCGGCTTCCCCGCTCTTTTTGAGATTTCTCTGCCGATCATGAACTCGGTCTCCGCGAAAGCATAGGGAAAAGAAAAATCTCGAGAATGCCGGAGAAAACGAGCGATATATTCCGATATAGACGCCATTTCATGCTTCCTTTTTCATGACAGTAACTCTTGCAATCAATCAATCGCATGCCGGCCAATTAATGCTTTCCCCCAGTCTTTTGCCGTAAAGGCATAAGACATGGCCAAAACAACGGCAAACAACGGGTTGTCCCCGACAATAGCGACCACAAAAAGCACGCATTCGATGGTAATGAACACAAAGAAACGCATATTCCTGAGCTCGATGCTCTGCCAAATGAAACGCAGCAACGGATAGCAATACAAGCTCAGCAGCAAAAGACCACCCTCATGAGCCAGCTGGAACATCGATGTGGAATTGCCGTAGCTGGTAATGCCAGATCCCACCAATGGCGAAGAGAGGAAAGCGGATATGCCGACAGTGAAGCCCTCCATATGGCCATTCAAGGAACCAATATTGGATTTCGTTACCAGCTCGTATCTGGCGTAAAGAGGAGCGACGACAACAATGCCCACAATGAAAAGCCATTTCAGGAACGCCGCCATCATCGACCTGTTCTTCAAATCCACGAACCGTTTCGAATAGAAAAACGACATCAGCAATACAGCCGGAAGACAGATATATGCCGTCGTCGACGCCGTGCAGAAATCGCTTAATGCGAAAGTCACAACAATCCACGGCCTTGTCTGAGGCACGAGAAAGAGTTCGATCATCAACCCTGTCAGAAACGCCAGATTCGCGGCAGGCCCCTCCACGAAGAAGAGAAGATACCGCCAGGTATGCAAACCGAGCAGATCCCCTGGCTGAATTTCAAAGACCAGTCCCAGAAGACCTTCCGCTTGACGACGCCCTCCCCAAATAAAAGGCACGGAGAACTTAGGAAGAGGCACATGCAGCAGCACTCCAACGACGTAAACCACCAACCCAATGGCGGAAATCAACGCGAAGACCAAAGTCAAACGGGACAGGTAGATCCTCCGGAAATGCCTAACGCCCATGGAGGCGAACAGGAACGTATACATCGGGACCAATGCGCAGAGATAGAACAGCTTCTGCGCCATATAAACCATCCCGCCATCCGGTATGCCTGCGAAAAGGTCGATCAGCGCAATGAAAAGACCGCCGATCGCGGCGATGGCAATCGCTTTCATGTAGTTTTCCCGCATCTTCTGCCGCTCGGAGAACCGTACCAACGCAAGAGCCGACAGCAGCAATAGGATTTCGAAAACCACGATGACAGCGTTCGACATCCTGAAGTACACGCTGTACGAGCTGAAAATCACAATGAGAACATTGATATACTCCAGTGCCGTTCTCCGCTTTTCATCCCTTGCCCGCTCTTTATCGGCCTGGATCCGACGGTTTCGTTCTTGGGATTTCAGCAGCGCTGCAGCAGCCTCAGAATACATAGTACGAATATGTACTCGGAGGAACTGACAGCCGGCAGCTGCCTGCATTTTTCCAGATGCTTATCTCAGCAAATCCAATCTTCGTAATACTGTGGTGCCCGTGACGAAGTACGTGATTTGCGAAACAAATGCACTGGAACATGAGAACAACGCCGGCCCTAAAGCCAGAATCGATATTTCGCAGATTGCCCTCTCCAGTGGATGGAAACCGCTTGTTGTCCGATCGGAATTTCCACAAAACCGTTTTTCCGCCTTCGTTCCTGTCTTCAATGACTATGCCAGGATAGCGCACTCCTTGCGCCGCGATGACATTCTTCTTCTTCAGTTCCCTCTTGGAACTTATTTGCCCGTCTCCATTCCAGTTCTGCCATTGCTGCGACTGGCAAAACGCAAAGGAGTCAAAATCATCGAGCTCATCCATGATCTCGACAGCATCCGCGGACGCAGCAATTACTACGAAAAACATTATTTCGCGCTCGCTGATGTGCTAATCGCACATAACGAACGCATGAAAGCATACCTGGAGCAGCGTTACGACAAGCCTATTGTTTCTTTGGAGATTTTCGACTATCTCGTTCCTGATCCAGCCGCTATCCACCGACCCGAAAGCGGCATCGACATTGCCGGCACTTTGGATCCGTCCAAAGCCAAGTACGTTTACAAAACAGCCGCGGAGATTCCCGATGCTCCCCTGAACCTGTACGGCATCAAGTTCGTCCAATCCTCTCCTGCCCGCAAATGGTATCGAGGCGAATATGCGCCTGACGCGCTTCTCGCCCACTTAATCGGAAAATTCGGATTGGTCTGGGACGGCGCCAGCACGGAAACCTGCTCTGGTATCTACGGAAAATACCTGAAATACAACGATCCGCACAAGCTTTCCCTCTACTTGGCGTCCAACAAACCCATATTCATCTGGGACCAGGCAGCGGAAGCCGACTTTGTCCGAGAACACCATGTTGGCTTCACCGTGCCAACCATCGCAGACGCCATTCAGAAGTTCCATACGCTGACGTCAGACGAATATTCAGACCTTCAGAACAACGCGCAAGCCACCGGAGTCCGTCTGCGCGATGGATACTATACAAGGCAGGCCATCGGCAAGAGCTTGGAAGTCCTTGGCTAATTTTGTAAACCAAAGGCCGTTGAAGACCACGATGCTCCAACGGCCTGGTCTTGTGGCTTAATCCCGAGTTGACTGCGGACCTCGAGGGCTGTGTCACAACAGTAAATACAGCCCATAGGCTTTTAGCCGAAGAAGCGTAATCTTGACTCTATCGGCTCCGGAAAACCAAGATAATTTGCAATGCTTCAGAGCTTCCGCATACGGGTGCGAATGAACCAACTGTTTTATCCGCTGTACTTTGGCTTTTCTACTGCTATGATTATTCTCATTTTTGATACCGGCATAAATAATCCAAAAGATAAACCTCACTTCATGATGAATGAGCGCGCGCTGCACTCGGGAATTGGACTGGTATGGCGCGATCTTCTTGCCCATATAAGCAAGAAAATCCATTACTTGTTTTTCGGCATACGGCCGGTATTGATGTATTGCCGATCCATCATGATCGGCAGCATAAATATAAATTGTTCGAGGGCTGTACATAAAACGTGCTGCGGGAACGAGAAGAACTTCGAGATTGAAAAGCAAATCTTCGCCCATCGTAATGATTTCTTCCCAAAAGCGCAGATTGTTTGCATCCAAAAAAGTTCGTTTGTAGGCTTTTCCCCAGGCTGTCTCACGATAAGTAGTAACACCTGCGACAATGTCTAGAAATGCGTTTTCTCGTTCTCGATCACTAATTAAGCGCGCATGAGAGCCTTCGAACACATTACTCGTTTGGACACGACCGCCATCATGAATCTGCGTATTGCAAAAGCAAACATCCGGCTGCACCGCTAGGAGCGGAGCGTGCATGTTAGTCAGCGCGTCGGATACTAGGCAATCATCGCTGTCGACGAAAAGGATATAATCGCCAACCGCGTGATTGATGCCTACATTCCGAGCAGCGGATAGGCCTTTGTTTTGTTGATGAAATACCTGAAATTTGCCATGCTGTGCTGCCCATTCGTCGCAGTACTGTCCCGCTCCGTTTGTCGACCCGTCATCGACCACAAGAACCTCAAACGAAGGCCCGGCCTGGGAATCGATGCTCTCGAAACAACGCTTCAAATACTTCTGATCCGTATTGAAAACAGGAACAACAATACTAAAAAACGGAGTATTAGCAATACTCATTTTCCCCTCTTCCACCATTTGCATTTGACTGCTTTCACTCAGCGATTTGCTTCATGCGGACCATAGCGATTGCTTTGTTGACGCCGTACAACCGCAGCTTCAAGGCCAAAAATGTGATTTTCTTCGCGATGTTGAAGGACGCCGGCGCGTTGCCGGTCAGCGCGGAATGGAACATCGGAGCGGCCAGAACATCGGAGAAGACAGCCCTTCGCTGGCGATTGTTCCAGGGAGCATTGCTGTTGAAAACGAAATGCACGTCGACCAGCAGCAGATGGTACAGCACGTACGTCCGGAACGGGCCGGTGAACCGGGTGTACCCCGCGCATCGTTTCACGTGCTCCCGCATGGCCAGAACAGCGTACACGATCTGGTCGCAGTACGCTGCGTTGAAACCGGAGACAGCCGATTCTGCCGAACGTCGGTACTGGTAAACGGGGAAATTGATATAGCCGATGGTCGACGCCGCCACGCTGGCATCCCAGACGAAAACCGTATCCTCGCCACGAACGAGCGTCCCGTCAAAACGAATAGCATTGTCGACGATGACGTCACGACGGAAAATCTTCGACCAAACCAAACTAGCACCCTTGTCCGGAGACAGGACGTCCTGCAGCCAGCGCGTTTTCCCGTCGCCGGTCAGAACCTCGTCATGATCAGCGTACGCATGTGTTTCCCGGAGATGGATAGCCACTGTCTCATAGGAACCCTGGACAACGTCACACTGATGCGTTTCCCCATAAGAGACCAACGCTTGCAACGCGCCTGGTAGCAACTGGTCGTCGTCGTCCACGTAGCAGAGCCATGTGCCTCGCGCGGTTGCTGTTCCGCGGTTGCGGGCAGCGGAAACGCCGGCATGCGGCATTCCCTCCACGCGCAGCATGAAACTGTCGCTGCGCGACTCGTCAGCGAAAGCGGTCAAGGAATCGTATACCGGCCGCTCCGGGAAACCGTCGAACACCACAAGGCATTCGACCGTCAGATTTTTCGTCGCCTGCGACCGGACGCTGCGGATGGTGCCCATAAGAGACTGGAAATCAGGACGATAAGCCGGAATGACGACGGAAACGACTGGAGCGGCGAATTGCGAACTAGTTGTTTTCATGATCAGCGAGCGCCTTTCTTCAGCATTTTGGCGAAAATCTGATTGATCATCTGGGCCGAGTCTTCCTTGGTCACGAACGCCAAAGCGTACCAGGGGACGAAGAAGACCACGATACTGACAATCAGTTCTTTCACCGTGGACACTGACCCGATGAATCGCAGCGACAGGAATGACAATGCCGTGGCTCCAACAAGACACAGAAGAATCTTGCCGATCTCCGAAAAATGTACGATTCGCCTCAGCTCTTTACGCACAAAGATGAACTGGGCAATAAAAACTGTACTTTCCGTCATAAGATAGGCGAAAGCCGCGCCATCAGCGCCGAATCGACCATCAAGAAAGATATTGAGGCCCAAACTAACCGGTACGCCAAGGCTATTGGCGATAGCCAGCTCCTTTTCCCTCCCCCATGGCGTCAAAATCTGAAAACCGAAAACAACACTTAACGACGCAATGGCCATGGCAAATCCAGAAAGCTGCAAAGGCAGGATGGATCCGTCGTATTTGGCGGACGACACGAGCACGATCAGCGGCTTGGCGAACACCAGCAGGTAGCAGGCGATGGCGAAGCTGAGGTTGGTGACGAAGCCCAGGTTCTTCGACAGCAACGCGTCGTAGTCGTCATGGTCTTTCTCCGCGGCGTAGATGGACAGGCGCGATACGGACGCGTTGGCGATGCCGCCGACGAAAGCCGAGAGGAACCCGCGAAGCTTGACGGCGAGCTGGTAGAGGCCGACCTGGTAATCGCCGTCCGGAAACATGCCGAGGATGACGGTGTCGAGCGTCAGGTACACGCTCGAGGAGAGATTGAGCGCACCGAAGGAGAACAGCGGTTTGAGGTGCTGCTTCAGGTTGAGTCGGCCGACAGTGCGGAAGTCGACGTACTCGTGCAGCTTGGTAATGTTGAGCAGGTTGTTGCCGCAGGTGACGAACGCCAGGATGAGCGCGTACTGGACGGCGTCGTCAGCGTGCCGCACGAACAGCAGGATGAACGCGAGCGAAACGACTTTGAAGGCCACGCTGCGCTTGGTGATGTAGCTGTACTGCTCGATGGCTTGATAGAACCAATCGACGCCGAACGACATGATGAACGTGTTGGCAAAGAAAATCCAGAAGAACACGGCATGCGCGGCGAACTGCGGGATGAAAAGGATGCAGGCAGCGAACACGGCGAGCGCCGCGGCGGTGAACACGCCGAGCAGGGCAAGCAGTTCGGTCAGAGTCTGCGCGAGGGCGATGCGGTCTGCGCGGGCTCTGGCGCATTCGCGGATGCCGTAGGTGGAGATGCCGAAGGTGGCGAAGATAGAAAACCAGCTGGCGGCGTTCTGCGCGAAGCCAACGACGCCGTACCCGGAAACGCTGAGGATGCGCGTGACATACGGGATGGCGATGAGCGAGACCAGCGCGTTCGACGCGGTGAGGAGCACGTTCATGACGGTGTTATGCTTCACCGACTTGATGTCGTATTCCTTGAGCTGCCGGAGTTGGATATGTTTTCCATGCACTTTCTTCACATTACTCAAGCGGCGGTAAATTGAAGTCTATGAACGTTCTTTTCGTATGCACCGGGAATCTCTGCCGCTCTCCGATGGGCGAGCTGCTGGCGGGAGCGTACTTGGCGGGAACATCGGTGACGGCGTCGAGCGCGGGGACGCTGGGGTTGGCATCGCACGTCATCGATCCGAACAGCGCGCGGGTACTGGAAAAGGCGCGGATTGTGTGGAACGGGGACGCGGATGCTTCCCTTCCAGCTTGCATCTCCCCGGCCGCGATCGCCGGGTTCCGCTCGCGTCGTCTGACGCTCGACATCGCCGCCGGTTCCGATCTCATCCTCTGCTTCGAGAAACGCCAGATCGAGCAGGTGGTCACCCTCTGTCCTAGCTGCGTGCGCCGCGTGTTCCTCTTGACGCGGTTCGCGCGCATCTGCTCGTTGTGCGCCGAACGAGGCTTGGTCACAGGTTGGACGGTGGCCGATCGGCTGCGGTCGATCATCGATGAGTCGCCCTTAGTCATGCCGTTAGTGCAGCCCGCTGGGGACATCGCCGATCCCCTCGGCCAGGATCTGGAGCATTTCAAGGTGGTTGGCTGGCAGACGAACCAAGCGCTGCACGAGATTTTCAGCAGTCTCGCGCAGCGGAAAGCACGGGCGGTCATGGACCCCGGCGCAGCCAGGCACGGGCGCAAAGGAACACCAGAGCACGACGACGCGCAGCGGCGTCTCCCGGCCGGAATCGGCCAGGAACCGACAGGAACCAACGCAAACTGATGCGGACTCGCCGCGTCTCTTGCATGCCGCAGGTTATCCGCTTTATCCCCAGGAATGCGTCATCGCGATGGCGTATTCCAATGACGTTTCCCCGTCTACGCAAAGACCCGCACGGAAACCACAGGAGGAAACCACAGCGCGGGCCACGCCAGCGAGATGCGGACTTCCGCTCGACCGGCGGACAGATGTCCGCCGGCTTGGCATGACGCTGAGCCAGGCCCGTCCATCGTGTCCCTCAGAATATCGCCGCTGGAGGCTTCCCATTCGACAGGCGTCTCCCGGACGCCGACGCCGAACCGCTGGCTGCTTTGCAAGGGCTGCGGAAACAGGCGGCTAGCAGCGAGCGAGCAGCCGAAAGTGGCCTCAGCCCAGCAGTGGATCCGGTTTCGGCATGACCGGTTCCGTCGGCGAGTCCAAATGCAGCGTCCACGGATCCGTGTCCGTTGGCGAGAGCGCGATGTCGACGTCGACGCCCGTCGCCTGTTTGATGGCCGCGGGAATGTCCTGCAGGGCGTAGTCGAACCACACTTTTTCGGAAGCGTAGTGAGGCGTGTTGATGAACGCCGGGCGCGCGCGCAGCCGACCCTTGGCGCGGTAGCCCGCTTCCTTGGCGCCGGCGATGAGGCTTTCGGACACGTCGATCCCGTGAGCGCGCAGCTCGGCTTCGCGTTGCGCCTGCTGGCGGGCGTCGAGCACCGGGTGATGACGCAGGTCGCTGGTGACGTACACGTCGGCATCGGCGGCGCGGACCTCGTCAAACATCGAGTCGCCGGAGCCACCGAGGACGGCGACACGCTGGACAGGCATGTCAAGGTCGCCGGCGACGTCGATGCCGCGCCGCGTCGGAGGAATCGCGGCGTTGACGCGCCGTGCGAACTCCAGCAGGCTCATCGGCTCGGCGAGGTGGCCGACGCGCCCTTCACCCACCGCGTGCGTCGACACCGGGTCGTCGATCGGCGCGAGCGGCTTCTGGTCGAGCACGCCCAGCTTGTCGGCGAGCGCCTCGCTGACGCCGCGGTAGGCCGCGTCCGCGTTGGTATGGCCTACCCATAGCGCGCAGTGGTTCTCGGCGAGCATGTTCGCCGCGGCTCCGCGGTGTCCGGTGCCGGTGATGGTGTGCGTGGGCCGGAACCAGAGCGGGTGGTGGGTGACGAGCAGGTCGGCCCCCCAGTCAATGGCTTCGCGCGCGATGTCGAGGCTTGGGTCGACGGCGCAGTAGATGCGGCGGACGGGCTGCAGCGGGTTTCCGATGATGAGGCCTGGATGGTCCCAGTTTTCCGCGTACCGCAGCGGGTACAGCGTTTCCAGCTGACGGACGGTTTGGGCGAGCGTGGCGGCGGGCGCGCAGGCCGTGGTCGCCGGCACCGTGGTTGTCGATGTTTCTGCCATATCGGATCGGCTCCTTTTCGAAAGGCGTTTCGGTGAACGTTGTTTCAGTGGGCGGCGGACTGCCAGTCGGGGCCGACGCCGGTCGAGACGGTCAGCGGCACGTCCAGGCGGACGACGTTTTCCATGGCGTCGCGCACGATGGCCGTTGCTTGTTCCTCTTCGCCAGCTGCCAGTTCGACGACCAGTTCGTCGTGGATCTGCAGGATGATGCGGGATTCGAGCTTCGCTTCGGCCAGGTCCTGCGCCGCTTTGACCATGGCCATCTTCATGATGTCGGCGGCGGAGCCTTGGATCGGCGCGTTGAGGGCCGCGCGTTCGGCGGCGGCGCGGGCGACGCGGTTCTTGGCCTGCAGCGCCGGGAAGTAGCGGCGCCGGCCGAACATCGTCTCCGTGTAACCGCGCCGGCGGGCTTGGGATACCAATGATTCGAGGTAGTCGTGGACTTTGCCGAACGTAGCGAAGTATTTCTCTTTGAGCACGTCCGCTTCCGCTGGACTGACGTTCAGCCGTTGCGCTAGGCCGTAGGTGCTCAGCCCGTAGGCCAGGCCGTAGCTCATGGCTTTCACGCGCGTGCGCTGCTGGCCGGTGACCTCCTCGACGGGGATCTGGTAGACGAGGGAGGCGACGTAACGGTGAAAGTCGGCGTCGGAGCGGAACGCTTCGATGAGCGCTTCGTCGCCCGACAGGTGCGCCATCAGGCGCAGTTCCACCTGCGAGTAGTCAGAGCTGAGGAAGGAGGAGAAGCCAGCGCCGGCTACGAACGCGCTACGGATTTCGCGTCCCTCGCCGCTGCGGTTCGGGATGTTCTGCAGGTTCGGGTCAGTGGAGCTGAGACGGCCGGTAGCGGCGACTGTCTGCTCGTAGGTCGTATGGATGCGTCCGTCGCGCGCGTTGACGGAGCCTTGCAGGGATTCGACGATCTGCTTGAGCTTGTTGACTTCGCGGTAGCGCAGCAGCGCGCCGAGGAACCGGTTGGCGCGCTCGTCGTCCACGGTGCGCAGGTAGAGCTTCTGCAGTTCCGCGGCGTTCGTGGAGTAACCGGTCCTGGTTTTCTTCGTTCCTGTCAGCCCCATTTCCGCGAACAGCACCTGCTGCAGCTGCTTGGGGCTCTGCAGGTTGAGGTCGCCGTGGCCGGGGCCGGCCGCTTCCAGGGCGATGGCCTCGGCTTGGGCGGCTTGGGCGGCGAAATCGTCGTGCATGTCTTTCATCCGCATCTGGTCGACGGCCGCGCCCGTCTCCTCCATGCCCGCCAACACCGCGGACGACGGGATTTCAACGTCGTCGAGCAGCGGAAGCTGACCGCGCTGCTCCAGCGCTGGCTTGAGGCTGGTCTCCAGCGCGGACACGATGGCCATGCGGCGCAGCAGCGCGGTCCGATGGTCGGCGTGGCCCTGGCCGGTTTCCAGCGGCGCGGCGTCGTCCTCGAAATCGAAACCCTCTTGCCGGGCTGTCGGAGTCTTCTTGGCCGGTTCCGCTTCGGCTTCCGATTCGAAATCGCGGTCCAGGAAATGCGTGCCGGTTTTCTCGATGGTGCTGGCCGTGAAATCGGGGTCCGTCAGGTACGCGGCCAGCTGGACGTCGAACGCGGGACGTGGAAACCTCAGACCCGCGGCTTCGGCCAGCTGGATGGCCTGCTTGTAGCCGTGCGTCGTCAGCGCATGGGTGTCGAGGATGGTTTGCACGGCCGCGCGGGCCTGTGCGGATCCGGACAGCACGCCGGCTTCGATCAGCAGCGCATGGCCGTCGGGCGCTAGCAGGCCGAGGCCGGCGCAGTAGGTGGCGCCGGGATGCGCGTCGCCGTCGAACAGCGCGATGCAGCTGGCCTTGTCATCCAGATGCGTTGCGCCCCAATCAGCCACGCTGGACGCCAGAGCGTCAGCAGCAGCGCAGCCGGCCGCGTTGTCAAACGTCCCGCCGCCGACGATCCCGTCGTCGATGGGGTCGACGACTTCCGCGGGCACGACGCCGTCCAACGCGCGCGCCGCTCCTCCAGCGGATACCCGGGATGTCTGTCCGGCGCGACTCGAGGCAGCCGCCGGACCCGGCGCGCCGGCCGCAGGCGTGCCCGCCGCGCTGGTTGCGCCGGAGCCGGCGAGAGCGGCCGCGCTGACTTCTTGGCCGGAGTTCGCGCTGAAGGTGCGGACGAGGTTCGTGCGCGTGCGGGCGCCGAACCGCAGCCGTCGCAGGACGGCGTCGAGCGCGCGCTGGTCGAAGGCGTTGATCTCCAAGTCGTCGAAGTCCACGCCGCAGTCGAGGTCGCGCACGACGGCGTTGACGCGCCGGTTGAGAACGACCTGGTCGAGATGGTCGCGCAGCGCCTGGCCTTTCTTGCCGCCGATCTCGTCGGCATGAGCGATGATGCCGTCGAGCCCGCCGTACTGGTTGATCCATTTGGCGGCGAAGCCATCCCCCACGCCGGGCACGCCGGGGATGTTGTCGGACTGTTCGCCGCGCAGGGCCGCGATGTCCGGGTACTGGCGCGGAGTCACCTTGTATTTCTCCAGCACAGCCTGAGGCGTCATGCGTTTAAGATCGCTGAAGTGGCGGCCAGGGTACAGCACGGTCACGTTGTCGTCGACAAGCTGGAAGGAATCCCTGTCACCGGACAGCACCAGCGTGGCGTACCCGTTGCGCTCCCCGTAAGCGGCCAGCGAGGCGATGACGTCGTCGCCCTCGTAGCCGGGCCTCTCGATGCATGGGATGTTCAGCGCGCCCAGCAGCTCTTGGATAAGCGGGATCTGGCTCAGCAGCTCGGGCGGAGCAGCGCTGCGGGTGCCCTTGTAGCCGGGCAGCATGGCGTCGCGGAACGTGCCGCCCTTGACGTCGAAAGCGACGCCGATGTGGGTCGGCCGTTCCTTTTTGACGACGTCAGCGAGCATAGTGATGAAACCGTATACGGAGTTGGTGCACTGTCCGTCGCCGGCGGTGAAGTTCTCCTCCGGAAGGGCGAAGAACGCGCGGAACGCGAGCGAATGGCCGTCGACGGCGAGCAGGCGCCCCTTGGGATGCTCGATCTTCGGGACATCCGGCACGGCTTCCGCCTGCGCCAGGGTCTTGCTTTCCTGCTCCGCGGTGGCTTTCCGGACGTTCTCGGCGATGACGGCGTCGAACGGGTCTTCCGGCCGGCCCTCGGTTTCCTCGGCATTCTCGTGTGTGCTCATGCTTCCAGGTTAGGCCGGCTCCGCCCGGGAAGAGGGAACGCCGGTCCGTCTTTCGGCAAATCGGCACGAGGGCCGCGGCGACCCGCGGATCCCTCAGTCCTGGACCTGGTCGATGACGGCGTCGGCGACTTCCTCCATCGTCAGGCGGCGGTCCATGGATGTCTTCTGGATCCAGCGGAACGCTTCGGCTTCGGACAGGCCCATGTTCTCCATGAGCAGCCCCTTGGCGCGGTCGACCTTCTTGCGGGCGGCGAAGCGCTTCTTGAGGTCGGTGATCTGCTTCTTGAGCTCGGTCATCTGGTCGAAGCGGGCCATGGCAACCTCGATGGCCGGGAACAGCTTCTCGGGGACGAACGGCTTGACCACGTACGCCATGGCGCCCGCGTCGGACGCTTCTTTGACCAGGGACTGCTGCGAGAAAGCGGTGAGCATGACGACCGGGGCGATGCCCTCCTCCGTGATGGCTTTCGCCGCGGCGATGCCGTCGCTGCCCGGCATCTTGACGTCCATGATGACAACGCCCGGACGTTCGGAGCGCGCCAGTTCGACCGCCTCGTCGCCGTTGGCGGCCTGCCCGACGACCCGGTAGCCAGCGTCCTCGAGCGCCTCGACGACGTCCAGACGGATGAGGGCTTCGTCTTCCGCGACGACGACCTTGCGGTTGTTGTTCTCCTGGGATTCCATAGCCAGCACCTCCTGAAAGCGATCCCGCCGGTACGAGCCATGTCCATTGGCACAAGCCGCGCGCCCTATGTGCCTCGAGTGGGATTCGAACCCACACTGCACGGATTTTGAGGCCGCTTCCTCTACCAGTTGGGATACCGAGGCGTCGTTCGCAACCGAACTTTCCTTCAGTGTAGCCGCGCGCTTCCCCGGACGGCAGCGGCTCCCTCCGATTCATCACAACATTGCCATCTCCTGGCGCCGGCCCGCCGCATCGCCCTTCGCGAGGTCAGGCGCCAGGAAAACTTTCCCCGCCACGGCGGGAAACAGAGAACCGATGGCGAACCCAGCGGACGGTCTCAGACGCCTGCGGCTCGTCCGGACACCACTCGAAAGCGAGAGCCCATGCCCATGGAAATCCACCGTCAGTCCGATCCTTGGCGTCCCTCGCCTTTCCATGAGGAATCCCGCGCCACGGTCCTCGACACCCGGCGCTTCCAGGCCGAGAAGCCCGTGCTGCGGCCACGGGATCTCGGCAGCTTCCCCCGCTTATCATCCACGAGAAACATGGCGACCGGCTCGCGATGCTGCCGGTGCTCAACGACGGCCGGCTCGTCATGGTCGAGCAGTATCGCATTCCGACGCGCCGCTGAACCCTGGAAATTCCCTCCGGCCATGCGAAAGACGACGACGATCCGGTCGACGCCGCGGCTGATGCTCCGCCGCAAGGCCGGCCACCAGGCCGACGAGATGACGCAGGTGTTCCGTTTCATCAACGATCCGAGCGATCCGACGCAGTACACCACCATCTTCCAGTCCAGCGGCCTGCACGAGGTCGAGCGCCTGAAGGAAGATGCGGCCGATCCGGCGAACTCGTATAGCTGGCATGGGGGAATACAAGGGAAGGCCCCGGGCTGCCACAGTCCAGAGCCTTCCCTTTTCCGTGCCCAACGCGCCGTCATCCTAGCGCGCCGGCGGACGCTGGCCCGGTTCGCGCCGGTTTGCCGTCTCCGAGCGCCGCTCCTTTTCACGGAAGGACGGCGTGGTCCATGATGGTCTCGGTGCCGCCCAACAGGTCGCCCGGCTCGGCGATGGCAACGACGATATGGTCGCCCGCCTGAACTTTGCCGGCCGCGAGCAGCTCGCCGTCCACCAGGCGCAGCAGCTCGCCGCGGGCGCACTCGGCGGCCGGCTTGCCGCAGAGGAACGCCTCGGTGCCCCACGTCAGGGCCAGCCAGTGGTAGTTGCGTTCATCGGAGGTGAAGGCGTACAGCGGGATCTCCGGACGGAAGCTCGCGACCTGGTTGGCGCCCACGCCGTTCTCAGTGAAGGTGACGATGGCCTTGGCGCCGGTCTCTTTGGCGAGGACGACGGCCGCGTGCGCGCTGCCGCCGCCGTCGCTGGTGTCGAAGCTCTCGAGTTTCGGAATGTAACACATGCCTTCGCTGGAGGCGTACTCGGAGATGCGGCGCATGGTCCAAGCCACACCCGCCGGGTCGACGCCCACGGCGGTCTCGTTGGAGGTCATGGTCGCGTCGGCGCCGTCAAGGATGGCGTTGGCGCAGTCGGAGGCTTCGGCGCGCGTCGGAATCGGGTTCTCGACCATGGAAGCGAGCACATCGGTGGCGACGATGACCGGCTTGGCGTAGCGGCGGGACATCGTGATCAGCCGCTTGTTGATCAGCGGCACCTCCCAGTACGGCATCTCGACGGCCAGGTCGCCGCGCGCGGACATGATGCCGTCGAACGCCTTGACGATGCTCTCCATGTTCTCGACGGCTTCCGGTTTCTCGACTTTGACGATGATCGGGACGCGGCGGCCTTCCTCGTCCATGATCTCGTGGGCGCGGCCGATATCGGAGGCCTGGCGCACGAAGGACATGGCGATCATGTCAGCGCCCACGCGCAGCCCCCAGCGCAGATCCTCCTCGTCCTTTTGGGTCAGCGCCGGGGCGGAGACATCCACTCCCGGCAGGTTGATGCCCTTGTGGGAAGAGACCGGCCCGCCGGCCACGACGGTCGTGTACACGTCGTGGCCGGCGACCCTGACAACGCGCAGACGGACCTTGCCGTCGTTCATCATGATGCTGTCGCCCGGCTTGCAGTCGATGGGCAGATCCTTGTAAGTGCAGGCGGTGGCGTGCTCGTCGCCCACGATGTCGTCGGTGGTGATGCGGAAGGCGTCGCCGGCCTTGAGCACGACCTCGTCCTTGCCGTCGGCGTCCTTGCGGAACCAGCCGCAGCGGATCTTCGGACCCTGGAGATCGACCATCAAGCCGATGTTGCGGCCGGTCTCCTGGGCCGCGCGGCGCACGTTGCGGATAATGGCGAGCTGCTGCTCGGGAGTGCCGTGCGAACGGTTGATGCGGGCCACGTCCATGCCGGCCTTCGCCAGCGCCAGCAGCTCCTCGTAGGAGCCGCTGGCCGAGCCGATGGTGTTGACGATTTTTCCTCTTCTGCGCATATGGATACCTCGATGCTGAATAGGGAACGCGATCTTCCTTGATATGGGCGCCCGCCGGAGCCTTGGCCCGGCGGTTCTTCATCCCAGGCTACTACTTTTCAGAACCGATGCCGCGGGCGGCGGCGTCTTTCCCGCCGGCCGCCGATCCGGAACGGGCGGCCGGCGGTTGTTTCGCTGCCGCGCTGGATTCGACGGATTTCCCGTCCTCGCCGTTCCTGTCGGCCAGCAGCAGGCTCGCGAGCGCCGCCCCGCCGATGCACACGACGATGACGACCAGCGACAGCCAGGTCGGGATCTGCCAGATGCCCGGGATCGGCCTGCCGCCGTTGACGAACGGCAGCGTGTTCGAGGACAGGGACTCGAGGATGAGCTTGACGCCGATGAACGCCAACACCACCGACAGGCCGATGGGCAGGTAGCGCAGCTTGTCGAGTAGGTTGCCCAGCAGGAAGTACAGCTGCTCGAGGCCCAGGAGCGCGAACACGTTGCTGGCGAAGACGATGAACGGGTCTTTCGTCAGGCCGAAGATGGCTGGGATCGAGTCGAATGCGAAAAGGACGTCGGTCGTGCCGATGGCCACGAAGACGACGAGCAGCGGGGTGAACAGTTTGGCGCCGTTGACGGTGACGCGCGTTTTCGTCCCGTTGTAGGCGTTGGTCATGTGCAGGTGGCGGCGGGCGAAGCGGATGAGCGCCGTCTCGTGGTACTCGTCGTCCTGGTCGTCTTTGCCGAACGCCATCTTTCCGGCCGTGAACAGCAGGAACACGCCGAAGACGGCGAATACCCAGGTGAACCGTTCGAGGATGACCGCGCCCAGGAAGATGAAGATCGCGCGCAGCGCGAGCGCCAGCGCGATGCCCACGCCCAGCACGTACTTCTGGATTTTGCGCGGCACGGCGAAGCTCGACATGATGAGCACGAAGAGGAACAGGTTGTCGATGGACAGCGAGTATTCGGTGAGCCAGCCCGAGTAGAACTGGATGGCCGGTTTCGCCCCGCAGAAGCACCACATGAGCCCGCCGAAGACGAGGGCCGCGGCGACGAAGACGCCGATGCGCACGAGGCATTGCTTGACGGTCGGGATCAGCGGGTTGCGGGCCATTCCCGCCAGATCGACGACGAAGAACAGGACGACGGCGACAATGGTGACGGCCATGAAGGGAACCGGCGTTTCATTCATGGTTCCATTCTACTTGGCCGTTTCAGACCGTTTCCCGGTTTCTCACTTCTGCGCTTCGGTCATGGCGCGCAGCTCCTTGCGTAGGTCGGCGATCTCGTCGCGCAGCTGTCCGGCGAGTTCGAACTGCAGTTGGTCGGCCGCAGCGCGCATCTGCTTGCTCATGGTGTCGATGAGTTCGCGCAGGTCGCCGGCGGGCAGTTCGGCGTCGGGTCTCTCCTGGCGGCGGTCTGGTTCCCGTTTGCCGGCGGCCAGCGCGCCGCGGCGCGGGTTGCCGGCCTGGCCAAAGCGGCGCGAGTTGCGGTAGCCGCCTTCGAGGAGCGTGCGGGTGTCGACGGCTTCGGAGGCGATCATGTCGGTGACGTCGCTGATTTTCTTGGACAGCGGCCGCGGCGCGATGCCGTGTTCCTCGTTGTAGGCGATCTGCTTGGCGCGCCGGCGGTTCGTCTCCTCGATGGCTTTGGCCATGGCGTCGGTGGTCTTGTCCGCGTACATGATCACCGCGCCGTTGACGTTTCTGGCCGCGCGGCCGATGGTTTGGACGAGCGAGCGGTACGAGCGCAGGAAGCCTTCCTTGTCGGCGTCGAGGATGGCCACGAGGGACACTTCGGGCAGGTCGAGGCCTTCGCGCAGCAGGTTGATGCCCACGATGACGTCGATTTTGCCTTCACGCAGCTCGCGCAGCAGCTCCACTCGCCGCAGGGTGTCGACGTCGGAATGCAGGTACTCGGTCTTGACGCCGTGGTCGAGCAGATAGTCGGTAAGGTCCTCGGCCATTTTCTTCGTCAGGGTCGTGACGAGCACGCGCTCGTCACGCGCCACGCGGGCGGCGATCTCGTCGAGCAGGTCGTCGATCTGGCCCTTCGTGGGCCGCACGTCGATCGTCGGGTCGAGCAGGCCGGTCGGACGGATGACCTGTTCCACCACTCCGTCGCTCAGGCCTAGCTCGTAGTCGCCTGGCGTGGCGGAGAGGTACACGGTCTGGCCGACGCGCTCCTCGAACTCGTTCCACTTCAGCGGACGGTTGTCGAGCGCGGAGGGCAGGCGGAAGCCGTAGTCGACGAGCGTGCGCTTGCGGCTGCGGTCGCCTTCGTACATGGCACCGATCTGCGGGACGGTGACGTGCGACTCGTCGATGACGAGCAGGAAGTCGTCCGGGAAGAAGTCCAGCAGCGTGCTCGGCGGGGTTCCCGGGGCGCGCTGGTCGAAATGCCGCGAATAGTTCTCGATTCCCGAGCAGGTGCCGATCTGGCTGATCATCTCCAGGTCGTAGGACGTGCGCTGCCGCAGCCGTTCGGCTTCCAGCGGCTTTTTCTGTTTCTCCAACTGCTCGACGCGCGCGTCGAGTTCCTCCTGGATGGCGCCCACCGCGTGTTTGATGCGCTCGGGGCCGTTGGCGTACTGCGTGGCCGGGAACAAGTGGACCGACTCCTCTTCGGCGATCTCGTCGCCGGTGACGGGGTTGAGCATGGCGATGCGCTCGATCTCGTCGCCGAAGAACTCGATACGGATGGCGTTCTCCTCGTACACCGGGATGATCTCGACAGTGTCGCCGCGCGCGCGGAACGTGCCACGCGTGAAGGCCACGTCGTTGCGCTTGTACTGCATGGACACGAACTTGCGCAGCAGCTGCTGGCGGTCGATCTCGTCTCCTTCACGGAGGAACAGCATCTGCTTGGCGTACTCCTGGGGCGTGCCCAGCCCGTAGATGCAGCTGACGGTGGAGACGACCACGCAGTCGCGGCGCGTCAGCAGGTTCGCCGTGGCCGCATGGCGCAGGCGCTCCACGTCGTCGTCGATGTCGGAGTCCTTCTCGATGTAGGTGTCCGTCTGCGGGATGTACGCTTCGGGCTGGTAATAGTCGTAGTAGCTGACGAAGTAGTTGACGGAGTTGTCCGGCATCAGTTCGCGGAACTCGGAGCACAGCTGCGCGGCCAGGGTCTTATTGGGTTCGATGACGAGCGTCGGACGCTGGAGACGCTCGATGAGCCAGGCGGTCGTCGCTGTCTTGCCGGTGCCGGTGGCGCCCATGAGGACCACGTCGTTCTCGCCGTTCTCCAACCGGCGAGCCAACTCCTCGATGGCCTGCGGCTGGTCGCCCGATGGCTGGTACGGGGCCTTGACGACGAACGGCTTGCTGGCCCGCTGCAATTCAATGGCCATCGCGATCCCCTCTCCCGGGAAGCTGCCTTGGAAAAACCGGAAGCGGGACGCGCCGCCGAAGACGCGTCCCGCTTCCAGACCACGTCAGCGCCGTGGGCCGGAACCCGCGGGCCGATCAGCAGGCGATGCTCACTTGGCTTCGCCCATCAGCTTCTTGCGCAAAGCGTTGAGCTTGTCGTCGGAGGCAAGGGTACCCTCGGCTTTGGACTCGGAACGGTAGCTGCTCGGAGCGGCCTCCACCTCGGTCTCTTCCGCCTGACCGTCCGCCGAGGCGGACTTCTCCGCCGCGGCGCGCTGCTTGGCAACGAAAGCCTTGTGCTGCTTCCACAGGTCGTGGGCGGCCGCGTACTCGGACTCCCACTGCTCGCGCTGCTGCTCGTAGCCCTCGATCCACTCGTTGGTGGACGGATCAAAGCCCTCCGGATACTTGTAGTTGCCGTTCTCGTCGTACTCCGCCGGCATGCCGTACAGCGCCGGATCGAAGTCCTCGGACTCCGAATCGACGGAATCGTCGGCCTGCTTGAGCGACAGGCTGATGCGGCGACGGTCGAGATCCACGTCGATGACCTTGACGAAGATCTCCTCGCCCTGGGACACGACCGTGGCCGGGTTGTTGACATGGCGGTCGGCAAGCTCGGAGATGTGCACCAGGCCCTCGATGCCGTCATCCACGGCGACGAAGACGCCGAACTGGACGATCTTCGTGACCTTGCCCTTGACGATCTGACCAGGAACGTGCGTGCGCGCGAACTTCTGCCACGGATCCTCCTGGGTCGCCTTCAGCGACAGGCTGATGCGCTCGCGGTCCATGTCCACGTCCAGGACCTCGACGGTGACCTTCTGACCGACCTTGACGACCTCGGACGGGTGGTCGATGTGCTTCCAGGACAGCTCAGAGACATGGATGAGGCCGTCGACGCCGCCAAGATCGACGAACGCGCCGAAGTTGACGATGGAGCTGACAGCGCCTTCGCGGATCTGGCCCTTCTTGAGCTGCGCCATGAAGGTCTCGCGGACCTCGGACTGGGTCTCCTCGAGGTACTGGCGACGGGACAGGACGACGTTGTTGCGGTTCTTGTCGAGCTCAAGCACCTTGGCCTTGATCTTCTGGCCGATGTACGGAGTGAGATCGCGGACGCGGCGCATCTCGACGAGGGACGCCGGCAGGAAGCCACGCAGACCGATGTCGACGATGAGACCGCCCTTGACGGCTTCGATGACGGTGCCTTCGACGACGCCGTCCTCTTCTTTGATCTTCTCCACATCGCCCCAAGCGCGCTCGTACTGCGCGCGCTTCTTCGAGAGGATCAGACGACCTTCCTTGTCCTCCTTGGTCACAACGAGGGCTTCGACCTCGTCGCCCAACCTGACGACCTCCTCCGGATCGACGTCCTTCTTGATGGAGAGCTCGCGGGCCGGGATGACGCCCTCGGTCTTGTAGCCGATGTCGAGCAGGACCTCGTCGCGGTCGATGCGCACGACGGTGCCGGTGACGAGATCACCGTCATCGAAGTTCTTGATGGTGGCGTCGACGGCCTTGATGAAGTCTTCCTTGGTGCCAATATCGTTGATGGCGACCTTCTGAACCTCAGAATTGTTCTCAGACATTGAGTGGTTATTTCTTTGAGTAGATGGATAAAACCGATCTTCACTTATGCGCGGCGCTCGCCGGCCGTCTCGACCGTCCCCGGCAGCGCGTCCACTCAACGTCATCGAATGACCCATATGACCGCGCGAACCGGAACGGAGCCCGATCGGATCCCGCCGCGTGCGTGCCGCCGGGAACCTGCTGGCAGCCGCCGGCACGCTCTCCCCACTATAGTCCCGGACACGCCAAAAAACAGGGGACCGCGCCGCCGGCGGCCGAATCGCGCGGCCCGTTCACTCGCCGCGGCACGCGGGGATGCCGGCGGCCCGTTCGGCTATCGACACGACGTTCTCCAGAAGCATGGCGCGCGTCATCGGGCCGACGCCGCCGGGGTTGGGCGTGTAGGCGCCGGCCACTTCATAGCAGCCGGGGTCTAAGTCGCCTTGGACGCGCGATCTGCCGGTGACCGGGTTCACCGGCCCGCGGGAGACGCCAACGTCCACCAGGACGGCGCCAGGCTTGACCATGTCGGCGGTGATGAAATGCTCCTGGCCGGCAGCGGCAACGACGATGTCGGCGCGGCGCGTGTGCTCGGCCAGGTCCGCCGTGCCCGTGTGGCACAAGTCGACGGTCGCGTCGACGTCCCGGCGGGACAGCAGCAGGCCCAGAGGACGGCCCGCGGTGATGCCGCGGCCCACGACGCACACGTTCTTGCCCTTCCAGTCGACGCCGGCCCAGCGCAGCAGGTGCAGGATGCCGTGGGGCGTGCACGGCAGCGGCGGGGCCGACCGGCCCGAGACGTCGAGCACGAGACGGCCGAGGTTGCGCGGGTGCAGGCCGTCCGCGTCCTTCGCCGGGTCGACGCGTTCCAGAATCGCCGCCTCGTCGATGCCTTCGGGCAGCGGCAGCTGGACGATGTACGCCGTGCAGACGGGGTCGGCGTTCAGACGCCCGACGGCGGCCGCGATCTCCTCGAAGCCGGCGGATGCCGGCAGGTGCTCGCCGATGCAGCGGATGCCGATGTCGGCGCAATCGCGGCTTTTGCCGGCTACATATCTGAGGGAGCCGGGGTCCTCCCCGACCAGCAGCGTGCCCAGGCCTGGGACGACCCCGCGCGCGGCGAGCGCCACGACCCGTCTCCTGAGCTGTTCCTTCAGTTCCGCCGCGCATGCCGCGCCGTCGATTCGCCGAGCCTGGACCATTGCCTGCCTTTCGGATTGCGTTCTGGTTGCGGTCCGCGCCGTGTACTATAAGTTTTCCCGACGCGCCGGCGTCCCATTCTAGTTCCAACCTGCCCGCCGGCGGTTTCTGCCTTCGGGCGTAGAATCGAGCGGCCATGAACCCCGCATCCTCTCCGGCAGCGTACGGATCGCCGTCGAGACCCATTGCGTCTTTCCGCGACGCTGCGGTGAAGCGCGGCGGCCGTCTCATCTGGTCGAACGGCACCTTCGATGTGCCGGCGGGCTCCATCAGCGCGGTCGTCGGGTCCAACGGGGCCGGAAAGACGACGCTGCTCAACGTGGAACTCGGCCTCATCCCGCTGTCGCACGGCTCGGTGACGGTCCTGGGCAAACCGGCGGGTCAGATGAACAGGCGGATCGGCTATGTGCCGCAGAGCTACGCCTCCGACATCGACGCGAACATCACTGCCGAGCAGTCCGTCGCCCTGGGCCTGCACGGCTCCCGCTTCGGCTTCCACCGGATCACGTCCGCCGACAAGAGCAAGATCGCCTGGGCCTTGAAGCGTTCGGGCATCCCCGACAAGGCGAAGTTCCGGCTTTCGGAGATGTCCGGCGGCATGCGCCAACGCGTGGCCATCGCCCAAGCGCTGGTGGCCGACCCGGACCTGCTGCTGCTCGACGAGCCGCTGGCGAACCTCGACCTGGCCGGCCAGCGAGACCTGGCCGACACCCTAGCGTCGCTGAACTCCGACCTGGGCGTCAGCATCCAAATCGTGGCTCACGACATCAACATGCTGCTGCCTATCCTGCAGGGCGCCGTGTATCTGTTGGACGGCCACCCGCATTACTCGCCCATCGCCAACGTCATGGATTCCGACCTGCTCACGCATCTGTACGGCACGGAGGTCGAGGTCGTCAAGACGCCGCAGGGCGACATGTTCGTACGCCCCGACCCGGCTATCGAGCGCCGGCGCCCCCATTTGCACACGCCGCTGGAGGCAGCCGAATTCCACAGCGACGGCGCGGGCGGCATCGAATCCGACGCCCCGTCCGACGTCCGGCCCGACCCCCAGGAGGCGCGCGCATGATTCTCCACACTCTGGCTTCGGCCGGACCCATCAGCTTCAGCTACGATCCGCAGTGGCGGATCGTCTTCGGCTCCGGCTTCATGATGAGCGCTCTTCTGGCAGGCGCGCTCATCTCCGTCGCCGCTGGCATCATCGGCTACTTCACTATTGCCCGCCGCTCGACGTTCGCCGCGCACGCCATCGCCCACATCGGCCTGCCCGGAGCCACCGGCGCCGTTCTGCTTGGCCTGCCCGTCTCTTTGGGAATGGGCGTTTTCGCCGTGGCCGGGGCGCTCACCATCGGTGTTTTCGGCAAGAAGGCCTCGAAACGCGAGGTCGCCACCGGCACCATCCTCGCTTTCGCCCTGGGCTTGGGCCTGTTCCTGGCACGCATGTCCACCGCGGCGACGGCGCAGCTGCAGTCCATCCTCTTCGGGTCGATCCTGACAGTGACGGACGGGCAGATCTGGGGCTTCGCCATTTTCGACGTCGTCCTGCTGGCCGTCATGGCCATCGTCTACCAGCCGCTGCTCTTCAGCTCCGTCGACGAGCAGGTGGCGCAAGCCAAAGGCGTGCGCATCCAGGCGATGAACCTGCTGTTCATGGTGTTGCTCGCCGGCGTGGTGACGCTGGCTACGCAAGCCGTGGGCACGCTGCTGATCTTCGCGCTGGTCGTCACGCCGAGCGCCGCCGCTAACACCTTGGCGCGCTCGCCGAGGTCGGCGATTGCCTGGAGCGTCGTCATCTGCTTCCTTAGCATCCTGTCCGGCCTGCTGCTGAGTTCCATGTTCCCCGCGCCGCCGAGCTTCGCCATCGTGGCCGTCTCGACGCTGGCGTGGGCCGCCTCGCAGGCCATCGACCGGGCGCGCCGCTACTGAGCGGGAGCGCAGCTTGGCCCGGAGCGAAGAACAGCGGAGCGGACCGAGCAGGCTGCGGAACAATCGTCGTGCGTCAGACCGCGGGCAACAGGGGGATTTTGGCCATACCCCCTGTTGCGCGTCACCCGCACGGCCGGTAGAAGTTGCCGCGCCTGCCATCACCTGCTTGCGCCGCCGCGGCGAGCGACGAATCGGCACGCGTGCCGGCTGGATAGTTCACCGGCTGACACGGCTCACTTGGCGGCGGCCTTTTTCTTACGCGTCGTCTTCTTGGACGCTTTCTTCGCGGCGGCGCGTTCGGCGTCCAGCCGTTCCAGCGTCTTGGACGCCGGTTCCTCCGGCGTCTGCGAGTGGTGCTTGAGGTCGTCCTCCGTCGGTTCGGCATAGCCGAGGTTGACGTCGAGCAAATGCTGCGCGCCGTCCTCCGTCACGTCCTCCGATAGAGCGATCTCGGACGCCAGCACGTCGCGCGCCTTGAGGAGCATCCGCTTCTCGCCCGCGCTCAGGCCGTGCGACTCGTCGTCGCGCTGGGCCAGATCGCGGACGACTTCAGCGATCTTGTTGACGTCGCCGGTGGCGATTTTCTCGACGTTCAGCTTGTAGCGCCGCGACCAGTTCGTTTTCTCTTCCTCGATCGGCGTGCGGAGGATCTCGAAAACCTTGGAGACCGCCTTGGCGTCGACGACGTCCCTGACGCCGACCTTCTCGAGGTTCGCGGCCGGAACAAGGATCACCAGCCCGTCCGACGACAGGATCTCCAGCTTCACGTACCGCGTGGGGACCCCCTTGAGGACGCGGTCCTCGAAACCGACGATGCGTGCGGCGCCATGACGCGGATAGACGACGGTGTCACCGGTCTGATAGCTCATTCAACCTCCACGGAAAACTTCTGCTGGCACCCATTCAACCACAGGGAAAGGACAAAAGGGCACAAAACGGCCACATTTGGCATTGGGGAAACCCGCTCGACGCCCTTTCCCGACAAAGCCTTCCCAGGCCCCTCGTGAATTTGTCCGGGAATCGCCACCATGGCCACCGGACGCGATATTCTAGGGGATTAGTACCTTTTGCGGAAGAAGGAGTTCGGATTCCGATGCTTGCCGACACGCGTAAACCAGCCTTGCAGAAACAACTTCGCACCATCCTCGTCGTCGAGGACGAACCGACGCTCGCCACTGCCATCGCGCAACGCCTCGCCTCCGAAGGATGGAGCGCCCGCGTCGCCGGGGATGGTGCCAACGCCGTCGCGGCGGCTCGCCAGCTACGTCCAGACCTGGTCATCATGGACATCATGCTGCCGGTGATGGACGGCCTGGAGGCCACCAAACGCATCGTCGCCGAACGCCCGGTGCCGGTGCTCATCCTCACCGCCCGCGACGACGAATCGGACAAAGTCATCGGCCTCGGCGTCGGCGCCGACGACTACATGACCAAGCCGTTCTCCATGCGCGAGCTCATCGCCCGCTGCAAGGCCTTGTTCCGCCGCGTGGACCGCGCCAAGACCATTGCCAAGAACTCCGAGAACGAGAAGATCCTCGACTTCGGAGCCCTCGTCATCGACCCGGCGCAGCGCATCGTCACCCTCAAGGGCCAGGAAGTGCACCTGACGCCCACGGAGTTCGACCTGCTGGCCACCCTGGCCCGCCGCCCCCGCACCGTCCTGACCCGCGAGAAGCTGCTCGAGGAGGTCTGGGACTGGGTGGACGCCTCCGGCACCCGCACCGTCGACTCCCACGTCAAAGCCCTGCGCCACAAGCTGGGTTCCGCCACCATCCGCACCGTCCACGGCGTCGGATATGCCTTCGAGCCGCCGGAACCAGCGAAGGAATCCGACTGACAGCTTCCCAGCCCTGCGCCAGCAGGGCTTTTTCGTCCACGGACCGACCACCGAAAGAGAACCATGCCCACCGAAAACAACTGTCCCGCAGCGGCCACGGCCCCGCGAAAAAGCCGCCGCCGCGCCTCTCTCATCGCCAAAACCAGCATCCTCGTCGTCTGCGCTTCGGGCCTGGCGTTCTGCCTGGCCTGGTGGTTGCTGAAGTCAGGCGTCAGCGGATGGATCGCCCTGCCGATCGTCCTGCTGCTGGCACTCGTCGTCGGCTACGTATTCGCCCGGCACCTCATCACTCCGCTCCTGCAGATGCGCGACGCGGCAGAAGCCATGGCCACCGGCACCTACAACACCCGCGTGCCCATCACCGGCACCGACGAGATCGCGCAGCTCGCTACCAGCTTCAACGCCATGGCCGAAGAGCTGGAGCACGCCGACCAGATGCGCAAGGACCTCATCGCCAACGTCAGCCACGAGCTGCGTACCCCCGTCGCCGCTATGCAGGCCCTCGCCGAGAACATGGCCGACAACATCGTGGAACCCACTCCCGCCAACCTCGAGATGATCGTCTCGGAAACGCACCGGCTCACCGACCTCATCGCCTTCCTCCTCGACCTGTCGCGCATGGAAGCCGGCGCCGCCAGCCTGGAAATCACCCGTTTCGACTTCAAGGAGTTCCTCGAGGGGACAGCGAAACCGCTGGAAATCGCCGACGGCGGCCACAACCACCGCGTGCAGATCGACGTGCCGGACAAGCTGGACATCGAAGCTGACGAGAACCGCCTGCACCAGCTGTTCACCAATATCATCTCCAATGCGATGAAGCATTCGCCGGACGACACAGACATCGTTGTCGAATGCCATGCAGACGATGCCGCGGACACCATCGTGACCAACGTCGTCGACTACGGCTCCACCATCGCCCCGGAATCGCGCGAGGCCATCTTCCGCCGCTTCATCCGCGGCAAGCAGCCGGGCACCTCCTCCGGCGGAACCGGACTAGGCCTGCCGATCGCCCGGTGGGCCGCGCGCCTGCACGGCGGCGACGTCACCGTCGTGGACGACCCGCGTGGCGCGGACTTCATGGTCACGCTGCCGCGCCATCATCAGGACGCGGCCGACGGCTCCAACCCCGCCGCGAACGCGAATGGCGGCTGACCCCGCTCCCTGTGGCCGACAGCAGATGCGCGCGGCCAAGAAGCATGGCCCCGGTCATACAAATGCCGTCAACGACAATGGTCCGGCGGCTCCGGGACAGACGGCGCGGCACCGCTCCCAGGCGGAAGATGGAGCGCGCGGCGCGGCGAGACCGACGAGTGCGGCATCGATTTGCGGCATCGGGGGGGGGTGAGAAGGCCAGGCATCGGGCGACGCGCACGCGGAATCCGTCCCGTCCCAACCCCGCGCCGCTACAGCGGCCAGGCCGTCGACCGGCCTCCGGCCACCGTATCCGGACAGCACGGCCGCGCGGAAACAACACTCCAGGACGGCGAAGCGAACGGTTTCCCGTGACCAGCTCGGCTTTATCCATGCCCTCCTCCGCGATCGTCGACACAGCTTCTCCAACCGTTTCCAAACCTTTCCCAGTACCCGGCGCCATCGCTGAAAACGCCGGTCCAGCCGCCGCGGAACCGCACTGTGAAAAACCGCTGGGGATACCCTTGCCCTACGCTGGACACCATGACCTACAGGAACATGCATGGGCGCGGCCAACGGCGGCCCGTCTTCGGGGCCTGGCTCCCCCAGTACCGGACCTCGGCTGGAATCTTCGACAGCATGGTCCTCGCCCAATTGAGGCGGCTGCGCAATGGATGGCCTGACCTGGTCGACGCCGTGCAATGCACTGTCGAGGACGTTCCGCCGGTCAACCAGCCACCTTGGGTACCCGAGCAGATCCGTTACTCGCACTTTTTCCCAGCCAAGCGCGACAAGGCCCCGCGCATCGTCCTCTACCGCCGCCCACTGGAGTCGATGTCCCGCGATCACAACGACCTCCAGCTGCTCATCCGCGAAGAACTCGTCCTGTGCCTCAGCGAAATGAGCGGACTGCATCCCGAAGACATCGACCCGGACTACAACGCCTGAAACCTCCCGTCAGGGAAACATCCGGAAAACACCACTACGCTATGCGCACATCGAACGAGACACGCGCAGACAGAAAGACGACGGTCCATGACTAACCCAAAGCACTACGCCCCGCGGCACTCGCAAAAGGCGCCGAACCTGGCGTCGTCCACCTCCCGCAGCCCGCTGCATTCGCCGGGATTCGCCAGCCGGCATCGCCTGCGTACCGCCATCTCGCTGGGATTCGTCGCCGTCCTCCTCTTCGCCCTCACCTTCGTGTGCGCCACCTGGCTCGACTTCAGCAACACCCTGCGCTCCAGCAGCGCCGATTTTGTCGGCGAGAAAACCTCCGACGTCTACATCGACCCGGACGCCGGCAAACCGATCAACATCGCCATCTTCGGCCAGGACACCCGAAACGGCGGCGAGAACTCCGCCATCGCCCATGACACCATGAGCGACGAGCACGAGTCCGACACCATCATGATCGCCCAGATCAGCTCGAACCGCCGCTATATTAACCTCGTCTCCGTGCCACGCGACTCCATCGTCTCCGTGCCGCAGTGCATCACCGACAACGGCAAGACCGTTCCCGCCCAGCAGGACGTCATGATCAACTCCTTATTCGAGCTTAGCTACAACGTCGGCGGTGACGCCGCGTCCGCCGCCAGCTGCGCGACTCAAGACCTCGAATACCTCACCGGCATCAAAATCACACAGTTCATCGTCGTCGATTTCGCCGGCCTCGACTCCATCATCAACGCCATCGGCGGCGTCGACATCTGCGTGCCAGAGCACATCCAGGACGCCTACACCAGCCTGAACCTGCCTAAGGGCTGGGACCACCTCAACGGTCTGCAGGCCACCGAGTACTCCCGCGTGCGCCACGGCATCGGCGTAGGCGACGGTTCCGACATCATGCGCGAGGCACGCCAGCAGTATCTCGTCAAGATGATCCTGCGCCAAATCGAGGAGAAGGGAATCCTCACCAACTCCGGCGAGTTGTACCAGCTGGCAGAGACCACACTCCACTGGCTTACCCTCAGCAAAGGCCTAACCGACCCCGCCACCCTTGTGGGCCTGGCCTATGTGCTGCGCAATCTGAACACGTCCGACATCTACGCCCGCACGACGCCTGTCGAAACCGACCCGCAGAACCCAGACCGCGTCATCTGGGCACAACCCTATGCCTCCGAGCTGTGGACGCGCATCAAGGACGACAAGCCAATCGTCGCCGATACTAACCCGTCCAAGACCCTCGCCCAGGAGAAGAAGGGCACGGGGACGTCCGAATCCGTGTCGCCGGTCGACACGGCGGCCGGAACCTCCGCCTCTCCGTCGACAGGCTCCGCCTCCAAACCGGACCTGTCCAAAGGCATATACAACCCCAGCACCGGACTGGTGACCATGCCCAGTGGCGAACTCATCGACCCGAAGAACTACGGCATCGTCAACCCGGTGACAGGAGTCATCACCGACCCGGACACCGGCTACCAGATGGGTATCGCCTCCGAATATCTCAACCAGGTGGTGTGTGGCGTTTCCGAAGAGAAGTGACGTTTCCCCACTGTTTTCCCATGTGCGCGCGGAATAGTCGAGGAGTTTCTACACGCCTCACAGGGAGGAACACGGAATGGCAGTGGACCCGCGCTCGGATGATGATTTCTCCACGCCTCCGAGTTTCGTTCCGTCCCCGCGTCAACGGGCGAAGAACGACGCCCAGGACGCGCTGCCGCCCAGTTTCACGCCGTCGGGCGGGAATGGAGCCACGGGCCAGAAACCGGAGATGATCCCGGCCGCTGAACAGACGCCGGTCCACGGATACCACCCGCTGCTGCCAAAAGAGCCGCGCCGCTCCGGCTCGTCCCACATGCCGCAGCAGGCGCAGCAACTATACGAGCAACAGCGCGCGCAGTACGAGTCCCTCAACCAGCAAAAGCAGAAGTTCCAACGCGGCCGGCACGCGCAGGAAACGGAGTCGACGTACCAATCCTACGCCCCGCAGCGCCAGCCGGTTGCCAAGCCGCAGTCCTTCCATCCGACCGCCCAGAAGCCGGAACGCCGCCATGCCGCCACGTCGTCGTCAAACCCGTCGACGTGGCGGGCGGCGGCTCCGACGAACGCCGCTTCCGCGAACAACGCGTCCGCCTTGCCGCAGCGCGCATCTGTTTATCAGCCGCGGGCCTCCCGAGCGGAAACCGACGCCGCGGCGGCCGCGGCCCGGCCAATGCGGCGCGCCCGCCGCAAGCACTACATCCTGCGGATCATCGCCATCTCTCTCGCCGTCATCCTGGTAGCGCTGGGAGCAAGCGTCTACGGCACATACGCGTGGGTCGATCACAATATCCAGCATTACCAGGCGCTGACCACCCGTCCGAAGAACGACAACGCCGAGACCTGGCTCATCACCGGCATCGACGCGCGAGACGGCGCTGCCGGCACCGGCGCCAAGGGCTCCGTCCCTGGATTCCGCACCGACTCGATCATGCTGCTCATCAAGCCGAAGAAGGGACCGGACGCGTTGATCTCCATTCCGCGAGACACGCTGGTGGTCGTCAACGGCCAGCACATGAAGATCAACGCCGTGGCCGAGACCGATGGCTGGCCGGCGCTGGCGAACGAGGTCGAACTCCTGACCGGCGTCAAGGTCGACCACGCCGTCCGCGCGAATTTCAACACCATCGAAGACGTCGTCAACGCCCTGGGCGGCGTATACGTCTGCTTCGACCACACGGTCGATGACCCCTACTCCGGCTTCAAGTGGACCGCTGGCTGCGGCGTCATGCAGGGCGAGCAAGCCCTTGCGTTCACCCGCGAGCGCCACTCCGACCGCCTGGGCGACATCGGCCGCGAGCATCAGCAGCGCATGCTCATCCAGGACGTCGTCGCGCAGATGGAGAAGCCGAGTTTCTATCTCAACCCCACGAAGATCCACAAGGTCATCCTCGCCGGCCTGCGGAACGTGAAGATCGACGACCGGTCGCACGCTTCCACCTTGCTGACTATGGCCATGGTGTTCCGCGACGCCACGTCGAAGGGCGGCATCACCGGCATCCCGTATATCTCCGACATGGGCTACGAGGATCCGGACATCGGCAGCTGCATCCTGTGGAACGCGACGCGGACCAAGCAGATGTTCCGGAATATCCTCAATGGCACGGAGCCGGCTGGCACAGTTGGCGGCATCGAATGATTCCGATGTTTTTTCTAGCTGCTTTCTAGCATTGGGCTGCCTTTCGAAGCCGTCTGGCATCCTGTTGATGCAACATTCCTGTCCCGGCGTAGCCAGCGGCGGCTTCTTTCGTGTTTGTCCGTGTTTGTCGGCTTTTAGTAGTTGCGTAGTTGCCGATCTGCCGTCGCCAGACTTCCCTGGCCTGTCATGAACGGTCTAGGCGACGGTCGCGCGCTCAACGCCCTTCTCGGTTCCACGGCTGCCGCCCGCTGACACGCCTCAGCGGGCGTCCTTCCGGGACCAGTGGCATACGTTCCTCGCCGGGGCCTGCTTTTCGGCTCTGGAACCAGGAACACCGCTCTGAAAAGCACGGGCGCGTGGCCCGTCGCGGAGCGGCTGGCGATGTTGGGCAGGAAAACAATCTTCCAGGACGGCGCGTCCTGTTGGGGAATGCCGAGGCTGTTTCCTTTCCGCTTTCCCCGGATGATGCTATACTGTTCGCCTGGTTCCTTCGCGGAACGATGCCATCGGCGGCCCGTCGCGCCAGCTGCGGACGGCAAGGCGTATTCGACAGCGGAATGGCTTTGAAGGGTAGGCAATGGGTAACTCGGATTGGCGTGCACAGGCAGCATGCAGGGACAAGGACCCCGAGCTGTTCTTTCCGGTGGGCAATACCGGGGCCGCGCTTAAGCAGATCGAGGAAGCAAAGGCCGTGTGCCGGACGTGTCCGGTCATAGACCAGTGCCTCAAGTGGGCCCTTGATACCAACCAGGATTCCGGCATCTGGGGAGGTCTTACCGAAGACGAGCGCCGCGCCCTCAAGCGCCGCGCCATGCGCGCCCGCCGCTCCTCCTCCATGGCGATGCACCGCGCCTACGACTGAGACGCGATCAAACGGCGAACGATAGAAAAGGGATGAGCATCATGGTTCAGCATCGGTTCATCGCCGACGATTCCTTTTGGCGGCTCTTTCCGGACGCAGCCATCGGCGTGGCCGTCGTCCACGGCATGAAGCAGACCAACGAGATTCCGCAGGCCGACAAGGAGGCCATCAGCCGGCTGCTGGCCTCCGCGAACCATGACGCCCGTCGCTGGCTCACCAGCGACACCATCTCCCAGAACGAACCTGTCGCGCTTTGGCGCGACGCTTACAAGAAGTTTAAAACGAAGAAAGGCGCCCGCTGCTCGATCGAGGCGCTGCTCAAGCGCGTGCTGAAGGACAACCCCGTCGGCTCCATCACGCCATCCGTGGACATCTACAACGCGGTTTCCCTCAAGTACGCCGTCCCGGTCGGCGGCGAGGACGTTGACACATTCCAAGGCGACATGCATCTGTCCGTCACCGACGGTGGCGACGCGTTCCTGCCCATCGGCTCGGACGAGGACGATCCAACGCTGCCGGGCGAAGTATGCTACAAGGACGAGGCCGGCGCCATCTGCCGCTGCTGGAACTGGCGCGACGGCCAGCGCACCGAACTCACCGACACGACGAAGAACGCCGTTCTGCTCATCGAGTGCGCCGACGCCTCCAAACTCGACGATACGGACGCTGCCATCCACGAACTCGCGGATCTGCTGAGGCGGTACTGCGGCGCCGCTATCGATTCCGTCACGATGGTGACGAGGGATAATCCGAGCGTCGATTTGGCCTGAACCGATTTGACTTGGCCCGGCCTGGCGCGGCGTCCGCTCCAGGCCGGGCTTCGAAAAAGAGGCGCGCGGACTCAATCGCCACAAGGGCCAACGAACACGGCAGCTGCGCGGTTCACCGGCCCTGTGAATCGCGCAGCTGCAGGTTCATCGCCACGCGGGTGCCTCCGCCGGAACGCGGCTCCCATTTCACGTCGCCGTTGAAATTGGACTTCACGAAAGTGCATACGAGCTGCGTGCCCAAGCCGGAGTCCGGGCCGTCGCCGGAGCGAGCCGCGGGGATGCCATTGCCGTTGTCCTCCACGGAAACGATGACGTTGTCCCCGGACCTCTCCACCGACACGACGATAGCACCGGAATCGCGGCCTTCGAAGCCATGCTCCACGGAGTTTGTCACCAGCTCCGAGAGAATCAGCGACAGCGGCGTAGCTTCCTGGGCCGTCATCCGGCCGAATTCGCCGACGTAGGAGACGTCGATCTTCTGGTTGCCGACGCTGGCCACGTCCACGCTCATGCGCAGCAGGTTGGCCAGGACCGCGTCGAAATCGAGCATCTCGTCCGCGCTCTGGCTGAGGCCCTCGTGCAGAATGGCGATTGTCTGAACGCGCTGCTGGGCTTCGGCCAGGGCGTCCTTGACCTCCTGGCTGCTGGCGCGACGGGCTTGCAGACGCAGCAGCGCGGAAACGGACTGCAGGTTGTTCTTGACGCGGTGGTGTATCTCGGCGATCGTGTCATCCTTCATCTTCAGCTCCTGGTCGCGGCGGCGCAGCTCGGTGATTTCGCGGCACAGGATGACGGCGCCCGTGTAGTCGCCGTCGGCGGACAGCGGCAGGGAGCGGATGGTAGCAGACACGTCGTTGACGGTGAAGATCGCATCCACCGGGTCTTGCCCGCCCAGCACGACGCGCACGTCCTTGGGCAAGGAACGACCGGCGTCAGCGGCGAGACCCACGCCGATGGCCAGCAGGTTCTCCCCCGTCAGACGCCCTTCGTAGCCCAGGCGGCGGAAGCAGCTCACCGCGTTCGGCGAAGCGCCCAGCACACAGCCCACGGCGTCGAGGACAAGGAAACCGTCCGGGACGTGGGCGTTATGACGCTGGCCGTTGACCGGGGCCGAGTACGGGAACCGGCCGTGGGCGATCATCGCGAACAGCTCACTGGCGCGGCGGATGCCCATCTCCTCGTAGTGGCCGGCCCGCGTGCGCGTCGCCAGGTTCGTCTCGCGCACGACGACGGCGATGGCCCGTCCCTCATGGCAGACGCTAACGAAGGCGTCGCACACGGCCGCGCCTTCGAAATGACGTGCGGAATCGACGCGCAGCACGTCCGTGGAACGCAGCGCGGTTTTTACGAACGGTTCGACCGCGGAGTCCACGCGGCTGCCGGCTAGGTCCTCCGGACGCGTGGAGACGCCCGTGGAGGGACGGCACTGCGCGGCGTAGACGAAACCGCCGCTGGCCGCAGGGACGATGAGCTCAAGATCGGCGTATCCCAGGTCGGCAATGACAGACCAGTCGGCGATGAGATGGTGCAGCCAGCTGCGGTCGGACTCTGTCAGGCTGGGGCTGGCTGCCAGGATTCTGCTGACGTCGGTCAAAGGTGCGTCGGATGCGTTGGAAACGGTCGCCATGCTGTCCACTGTAACGGCATCGTCCGGACGGCGAAAGGTTCTCCGAGCGCGAAAGATGCGGAAAACATAAAGTTACGATAACGTAAGTTACGGAAGTGGAACTTTCATAGCAACGCCAACGAACGATCACCGGAACCGCTCGCGCCTCGATTGACGACGTGCGGCAGACGATACGCCGGCAACCATCCGACAGGCCGGCTCGCGTTGCCGTAGCGCCGCGGAAAACAAGAGAAAGGAGCCGCATGGAAACCCATCGCAGCCTTCGTTCCGCTGGCGGCGGAGCCGGATCGGCCCGCCGCTGGGAAACCGTCCAACGGGCCGGAACCAGCCAAAAACCGCGCGTCCGGTACGACGTACACGGCTGGCCCAAGCCGCTGATGCGCGGCTGGATTCATGCCGTCGCCGCGCCGATCGCCCTCATCGGCTGCATCGTCGCCATCTGCCGCGCGCCGTCGTCCGGACTGAAAGCGGCCTGCAGCGTGTATCTAGCCTGCTCGCTGTGCCTGTTCGGCAACTCGGCCGCCTACCATCTGGGCGACTGGTCACCGAAGACCACGGACATTCTGCGGCGCATCGACCACGCCAACATCTTCCTGCTCATCGCCGGGACGTACACCCCCGTGGCGTTCGCCCTGTCGGCCTGGTGGCGGAACTTCATCATCGCCAGCATGTGGTCGGCGACGGCCGCGGCCCTAGTTGTCACCGTCGTCTGGATCTCCGCGCCGCGCTGGCTTTCCACAGCTGTCTACGTCGTTTACGGCGTTTATGGAGTGGCCTTCACGTCCCTATTCTGGACATCGCCCTGCGACGGGCACGCGGTCACAGCGCTCATCCTCGCCGGCGGAGCGATATACATCGCCGGGGCCGTCGTCTACGCCACGCGGAAGCCGGACCCTTGGCCGCGCGTGTTCGGCTTCCATGAGGTCTTCCACACCTGCACCGCGCTCGCCTACGCCTGCCACATGGTCGCGGTGTTCCTCATCCTGACGTCGGTGCGAGTCTAAGCAGCGAGGCGCGGTTCCCCGCCATCGCCGTTGCCGGCGGCGGGACGACACGCAAAACGCCAACAGCAAGGAGGGGCGCGGCGGATTTTCCGTCTCTCGCCCCTCCTTCGTTCGTTGACGCTTTCACCCGGCGTCACTCGACCGGAACGGAGTCCACGATGACGATCTCGATCGTGCGGCCGTTCGGCGCCTCGTAGGAGACGGTCTCGCCTTTATGGTGGCCCATCACCGCCGCGCCGACCGGGGACTCCGGGCTGACAATCTGGTGATCGGTCGCCACTGACAGCTCGTGAGGGCCGATGAGGAACTCGCTCTTCATTCCGGCGAGGTCGAGTGTAACGATGGAACCGATGCCGACTTCGCCCGCCGGCGGCGGGGTGAGAATCTTGGCGGCGCGGAGCTTGACAGTCAGCTCGTTGATGCGGCCCTCGTTCTTGCCTTGGGCGTCGCGGGCTGCCTGGTAGCCGCCATTCTCGCTGAGGTCGCCCTCGGCGCGCGCCACGGCGATCTTCTGGACGATGTCCTCGCGGATCGGCCCTTCGCGCTCCTCCAGCTCTTTCTTCATCTTGTCATAGGCGTCCCTGGTCAGCAGGATGACCGAGTTCTCATCAATCGCCATAAAAATACCTCCCGGCGGTTCAACGAGCGGAAATGATGTCGACCACGAAGACAAGCGTGTCTCCGCCCTTGATGCCGGCCTGCGGGATGCCACGGGAACCGTAGCCGTACTCCGCCGGCACAGAGATGATCAGACGGGAGCCGACGTTGTGCCCCGGGATGGTCTTGTCCCAGCCCTGGATGAGCTGGCCGACGCCGACCGGGAAGCTGGCCGGCTCATGGCGCAGGAAGCTGGAGTCGAACGGGGTGGTCGAACCCCATACCACGCCGTGGTAGTTGACGGTCACAGTTTCGCCCCCGTGGACGACCGGACCGTCGCCGGAGACAACTTCCTCGCACTTGAGGCCGGCCGGCGGCTCGGCGGTCGGGAACGAGATGACCGGCATTGCGCCGAACTCGGCATTGGTGGTGGGCATTGTTGCATCTGCCATAGTGAACTCCTTCTGTACGGTCGAATCCGTATTCGAGAAAATCCCGACTGTGCCATGGTACAGCGCGCACTTCATGGCCAACGAAACAGCGTCGCGATGTCTTTGCCGTCTCACGGTAGAATTGTAAACGTCAGGTAAACTGTTGGCCGCTGCCCGCGCCCGTTTCGCCAGGGCAGGAAAGAACGGAAATGAGCAAGAAGGATATCCCCGCGGAGATCGCGCGCCTCGAAGACGCCCGTAAAGCGCTTGACGATGCGAAGAGCACGTACAACGCCCGCGTGAAAAGCGGCGAGAAGGCCGTCAAGAACGCGCAGAAGGCGCACGACAAGGCCGTGGAGAACGCCCGCCGGCGGCTGCAGGACGAGAACGCCAAGTACGCGTCCCCCATCGCGCAATTCGATTCCGCTTCCTTGTTCCGCGACCATCTCGATTACCAGGGCTTGGCCATTTCCTTGGAGCCGGGCCTGACGGCGGAGGTCGTCGGGACGGCGAACCAGTACGCCACCGGCTATGGCGCTGGAGCCACCGGCGTCCTCGAGGGCGCGGCCCACCGGGACTCCGCCGCGAAGCCGGCTCTGATGAAGAAGGTCCTGCGCGTCACGACCGCCGCGGACAGCATCGACCTCGACATCGCCGAGGGGCGCGACAAGCAGGCGCAGGACTTCGCGCGCAAGCTCCTCGCCGCCGCACACGCCGCGCCGCAGGTCGTTGAGCAGCACCGGAACAACGTCGCCGTCCTCAAGCACGCGCTGCAGGAGGCCATCGAAAACACGCACAGCATCGACCAGGCGAAGGCCGCGCTCGACGCCGACCGCAAGGCCACCGGTCCGATCCAGATGATGCAGCTCCAGCTGCAGCAGGTGCGCGAGCAGACTCCGCAGGACATCCTCAAGTCCTACGACCACCACAAAACGAAAAAGAAGATCCTGAGCTGGCTCATCGCCATCGTCGCGATCGCCGTCGTCTCCGCCGTCGCCGTGCTGTGGATCATAAGCCAGCTCAGGCACTGAGCCGCTTCGGGCACGAGACCGCGCGCGGCCGGCGGCATCCAGGGGAAACGGGTCCGCGGCAATCATCCGCGAACCCGGGAATACCGTCGGCAGTACCCCTGGCGGGATTCGAACCCGCAAGCCGAAGCGATGGATTTTAAGTCCACTGCGTATACCAATTTCGCCACAGGGGCAAAAGGATCCGGCCGGCTCGCCGCCAGCGGACGCCTCAGACCGTTTCCAACTTAATCAGCAATTGCCGACAAGCCCGCCGCGCGGTCCTGCAGCAGGCGCCAGCCCGTCTCCAGGACCGACCCTTCAAGCAGCCCTTTCTCCGAAGCGATGTAGGAATCCACCCGCTGGCCGTCCTTCGCGGTCTCCTCCGACAGACAAGCCAACAGCCGCGACCAGATGAGCGAGCCGCCGATGACGACGTCGCGCCGATCCGGATGGATCACCGGATACTCCTCCATGCCCGCGCGGCTCAGGCCAGCGACTAGTCGGCAAGCGCCGCTGGCCGGGCCGAAACCGATGATCGCGCCGTCGACGCGGTGCCGGGAATATGCGCGCTCGCCCAAAGCGATGAGGCTCATGGTGGTCACTGTCCCCGACACGCCGATGACTGTGCGCGCTTTCCCCAACGGAACAGTCTCCAGCGCCTGGCGCAGATGGCTGTCGATGTCCTCGACGGCCGCGGCGATTTCCTGTTCGGTCGGCGGGTCCGACGGCAGATGACGCTCCGAGATGCGTACGCAGCCGATATCCATCGACACGGACGCCTGGATTTCGTCGCACCGCTGTCCAGCTCCGCCCAGCACCAGCTCGGTGGAGCCGCCGCCTAAGTCGATGACGAGCACGGGCGACGCGTCGGCGCGCTGACGGGCGTTCATGACGCTCGTCGCGCCCAGGAAGCTTAGCCGTGCCTCCGTTTGCCCGGAGATTATCCGTGGCTGGACGCCGAGGATACGTTCGACGCCGTCCTCGACGTCCTGCCGGTTCTGCGCGTCGCGGGATGCCGACGTGGCGACGAAGCAAACCGTGTCGGCCCGATACTGCTCGATGAGGCGCGCGTAGTCGCGGCACGCCGCGAACGTCCGCTCGAGCGCAGCCGGCGAGAAACGGTGCGTGCGGTCCACGCCCTCGCCCAGGCGAACGACGTCCAGACGCTTAGGGAACACGACGTGCAAGCCATCGGCGTTGACGTCGGCGATCATCAAGCGGATGGAGTTGGTGCCGCAGTCGATGCCCGCGACGCGCACGGAGTCACTCATGCCGCGCCTCCCGCGAGACGGCTTCTGCGGCCGCGGCCGGCTTTGGCGCGCTCGGCTCGTTCCTCTGCGGAGCGGCCGTCAGAGACACGCTGCAGCGGCACGTCGCCTGGCTGAACTCGTCCGCGCAGTTGCGCAGGACCCAGTCGCCCACCGGGTTCACTCCTGGACCGAACACGAGGGACTGTGCCACCAAGGCGTGCAGGCACTTGACGCGCGTGGGCATGCCGCCTGCGCTGACGTCCGCGATGTGCTCCTGCGAATCGCCCAAACGCTCAGCCAGGCGCGACCGGAAGCACAGGTACATCTCGTGCGCCCGCAGATAGGCCGCGCGGGTCAAGGCCGCCTCATCGTTCGTCTCCGCCAGCCGTTCGCTCAGACGGGCCATTACGCCCGTCGATTCCAGATGGGACACGGCTTTGACGGCCTCCGGACTCGTCAGATAGCACGTCGTGGGGAACGGAACGGCCCCGTCGATCAGTGGACGCGTCACCACGGCCAGCGGCGAACCGCATACAGCGCAGCGGGCGCCTACGGCCACCATCCCCCGCGGATACCGGCCCAGCTGGCGCGTCACGGCATCAATTTCCTCTAGCGTGGCCCGGCGTTCCAGGAATCCGTCGGCCAAGACGACGCAATGGCTGCGGTCCCCTTCCGACAGATGCTCGAACCGCTGCCCCCGCGTTTCCTGCGTCACTCTCCCGATCCTTCCGTGAATATCTCCATCAGCCTGTTGAGGCACCAGACGCCCGCATTGTTCGTGCTCGTCCCGGACTGGCCTGTCAACGACTCCACGCCAAACAGCAGCGCCTGCTGCGAACCCTGCAGCGAGGATGCGTCAAGATCGACCTTTTTCTCGGGCTGACCGTCCACGTTGACGCCTTCCAGCTCGACATTCGTCTCCCCCGGGAAGCTCAGGCCCAACTGTTCCCTGGCCTGGTTGATGATATAGTCGCGGTCCGACCAGCGCTTGATCTTCTGGTCGAGGTCCGACTTCTGGGACTGCAGCTCGGACTGCTGCGCCTGCAGCGAATGCAGCTGCGACTGGGTGCCCAGGAACGTGTGCAGCGTCGTCAGGAACTGGATGGCCGCCAGGACAACGACCACCATGGCCACGACGAACGCGACGACCGACCGGCGGGAATCGCGATCCTTGTTCCGCGAAGCCCGCTGCCGGTGGATCTGACGGAACCCCTCGGGACGCTCGCGATTGCGCTTTTCCTCAGCAGACGTGTCCTTCGTTCTCACAGAGACAAAAATACCCGGAATCCTCGGCAAACGAGGCTATCCAGGTATTCCCTTACCGAATCAGCCTGAAACAGGCTGACCGGCCTGCGGCGCGCCCGAACGCGCCGCAGGCCGGGGTCAACGCTGCAGGGCAGCTGCGCGCTTGAAGGCGCTCGCGCCGGCGTATTCGGCCGCAGCGCCAAGCTCTTCCTCGATTTCCAGCAGACGGTTGTACTTGGCGACGCGCTCGCCGCGAGCCGGGGCGCCAGTTTTAATCTGGCGTGTGTTCTTGGCGACGGCGAAATCGGCGATCGTCGTGTCCGGGGTTTCGCCGGAGCGGTGTGACACCATGGACGTGAATCCGTGGCGGGTGGCTAGCTCGATGGCGTCGAGCGTTTCGGACACGGTGCCGATCTGGTTGAGCTTGACGAGCAGGGAATTCGCGGCCTTGAGGTCGATGGCTTTCTGCAGGCGGACCGGGTTGGTAACCAGCAGATCGTCGCCGACGAACTGGAGTTCGTCGCCCAGCTCGGCGGTGATGCGTTGCCAGGCGCCCCAGTCTTCTTCCGCGAACGGGTCCTCGAGCGAAACGATTGGGTATTCCTCGACGAGCTTGCGGTAGTACGCGAGCATCCAGTCCTGGTCGCGCGGCTCGCCTTCGAAGAGGTACATGCCGGACGTCTTGTCGTAGAACTCGGACGCGGCGGCGTCGAGGCAGATGCCGATCTGCTTGGCTGGCTCGTAGCCGCAGCGGCGGATGGCGTCGAGAATGAGGTCGATGGCCTCGGCGTTGGACTCCAGGTTCGGCGCGAAGCCGCCCTCGTCGCCCAAGCCGGTGTTCAGGCCGCGTTCCTTGAGAACGTCCTTGAGGGTGTGGTACACCTCGACGCCGGCGCGCAAGGCCTCGCTGAAGGTGTCGAAGCCGTACGGAGACACCATGAACTCCTGGATGTCGACGTTGGAGTCGGCGTGCGCGCCTCCGTTGAGGATGTTCATGTTCGGCACTGGCAGGATGTGCGCGTTGACGCCGCCGAGGTAGCGGTACAATGGCAAGTCAGCGCTTTCGGCGGACGCGTAGAGCGCTGCCAGGGACACGCCGAGGATGGCATTGGCGCCGAGCTTGCTTTTGTTGACGGTGCCGTCGAGGTCGATCATGACCTGGTCCAAGGCACGCTGGTCGGTGGCGTCCATGCCGATGACAGCCGGGGCGATGACGTCGTTGACGGCGGCGACGGCGGCCAGGACGCCCTTGCCACCGTAACGCTTCATGTCGCCGTCGCGGCGCTCCCACGCTTCCGCTTCCCCGGTCGACGCGCCGGACGGAACCAGTCCGAGACCCTGCGCACCGTCGTCGGTCTCCAGGACTACTTCAACGGTCGGATTGCCGCGGGAATCGAGAATCTCGCGCGCGTACACGCTTTCGATTGCAGCCATAACAGCTCCTTTTTTGTTCTTGTTCCCTCCGTCATCAGAGTAGCCAAAAACACGGACTCTTTCAGGGTTAAGCCGATGAGCCGCCCGCACGCTTCCCCGCGGTCCGTCAAGTGGTGCGGGGATCGGCTTTCCACGCTAGATCGTCGAGCACTTGGTTCACCCAGTCGAGTATCTGCCGCGAGTCCATGGCCGGCCGGTCGAACGACCCCTCGAACGGCGAAGGGATCAGCACCAGGTGCGGCACCGGTCGGTAGACGTAGCCGCGGTAGATGCGAGAGAGTCGCGCGCGCACGGACTCGGGCGGGTCAATCCTGGCGAAGCGCACCCGTGAACCCTGGGTTGTGATTTCGCTCAAGCCCAGAGCGGCGGCTTTCCAGCGCAGGCGGGCGACGTCGAAGAGCGTCAGCACTTGCGGCGGAACGGCACCGTAACGGTCCGCCAGCTCATCATGCACGTCGTCCAGCTCTTGCTCGTCGCCAGCGGACGCGATCTTGCCGTAGGCTTCCAGGCGTAGTTTGTCGGACGCGATGTATGATCCCGGGATTGTGGCGTCGATCGGAAGGTCCACCGTCACCGGCTCTTGCTCCTGCTTGCCCGGATCACGATACTCCTCGATGGCCTGCGACACCATGCGCACATACAGGTCGAACCCGACGCCCTCGATGTGGCCGGACTGCTCGCTGCCCAACAAGTTACCCACACCGCGCAACTCCAGGTCTTTGAGGGCCACGTCGTAGCCCGAACCCAAGGCCGTGTTCTGCGCGATGGTCGCGAGACGGTCGTGCGCCACCTGCGTCATCGGCTTAGTGGGGTCGTACAGGAAGTAGGCGTAGGCGCGTTCCCGCGAGCGTCCGACGCGGCCGCGCAGTTGGTGCAGCTGGGACAGGCCGTAGCGGTCTGCCTGGTCGACGATGAGCGTGTTGGCGTTGGAGATATCGAGACCGGTCTCGATGATGGTGGTGCATACAAGGACGTCGATCTTGTGCTGCCAGAAATCGTTGATGACTATGTCGAGCTGCTTGCCGGTCATTTTGCCGTGGCCGACGCCGATGTTGGCGCCTGGCACGAGTTCGCGGATCTTCTCGACGGTCGCGGGGATGTCGTCGACGCGGTTGTGGACGTAGAAGACCTGGCCGCCGCGCAGGATTTCGCGTCGGATTGCGGCGGCCGCTAGCGCGTCCTCGTAGGCGCCGACGTAGGTCAGCACGGGTAGGCGGTCCTCGGGTGGCGTGGCGAGCGTGGACATCTGGCGGATGCCGGTAACGGCCATCTCCAGGGTGCGCGGGATCGGTGTGGCGGACATGCTCAGCACGTCAACGTTGGTGCGCAGCGCTTTGAGGGTTTCCTTGTGTTCCACGCCGAAGCGCTGTTCCTCGTCGATGATGACGAGGCCGAGGTCCTTGAATTTGATCTTTGGGTTGAGCAGCTTGTGGGTGCCGATGACGACGTCGACGCCGCCGTTGGCCAGGCTTTCCAGCGTTTCTTTGGTTTCCTTGGCGTTCTGGAAGCGCGAGAGGGCCTTGACGGTGATTGGAAAGCCTTCGTAGCGTTGCGTGAAGGTATCGACGTGCTGTTGGACGAGCAGGGTCGTTGGCGCGAGGACGGCCACCTGTTTGCCGTCCTGGACAGCTTTGAAGGCGGCGCGCACGGCGATTTCCGTCTTGCCGAAGCCAACGTCGCCCGACAGGAGACGGTCCATGGGAACGGGCTTCTCCATGTCGGCTTTGACTTCGTCGATGGTGCGCAGTTGGTCTGGCGTTTCCTGGTATGGGAAAGCGTCCTCTAGCTCGCGCTGCCAGGGGGTGTCGGGGCTGAAGGCGAAACCGGCGGCGCGCCGGCGGGCCGAGTAGAGCTTGACGAGGTCCTGCGCGATCTCGGTGACGTGCTTCTTGGCTTTGGCCTTGGTCGTGGCCCAGTCGGAGCCGCCGAGCTTGTTGAGCTTGGGCTGGTCGGCGCCTAGGTATTTGCTGACCTGGTCCATTTGGTCGGTCGGAATGTACAGTTTGTCGCTTGGGGCGTCCTTGCGGCTGGGCGCGTACTCGATGACCAGGTATTCGCGTTGCGGCGCGCCAGCGTGTCCAGACATCCCATGCGCGGTTTTGCCCACCGGCCGCTGTTCGAGTTTGACGAACCGGCCGATGCCGTGCTGCTCGTGGACGACGTAGTCCCCCGGTTTGAGGTCCAGGAGGTCGATGGCGTGGTGGCGTCGGCGAGTCGTTTTGGCGCTGCCGGCGGCGGACGTGTGGCCGACAAGGTCGAACTCCGTGACCACTGCGAGGCCGGCCTGGCGGTCGATGAAACCATGAGTGGCCTTGGACTGCTTGTAGAGCACGCCCGAGGGTACGCCATCGCCGATCGCCCGCTGCAGGCGGGACACGGTCCCCTTGCCAGCGGCGGTGACCACCACCTGCAGGCCTTCGCTCACGAGACCGCCGATCACGGCGACGGCTTTGTCTCCGTCGCCGTGGCATTCCGGCGGAATGACGGCGTCGATGCGCAGCTCGTCGTCCTTGTCAGCGTCGACGCTGAAGTCCGTCAGGCCCCAGACCGGATGATGCCCGTTCGTCAGGGCGTCCAGACAGGCCTCCAGGTCTAGGAAGCTCGCGCGGCCGAAGTCCAGCGGTGCGCCTTGGCCTTTGCCGGAAGCTGCCACGTGCCAGCTGGCGGAGAGGAACTCGTCGGCCGTTTTCGACAGATCCTCGGCAGAGCGGCGCAGCTTCCCCGGGTCCGCCAGCAGTATGATGGCGTCGCGCGGCAGCAGGTCCGGCACCTCGTCCAAGTCGTCGACAAGGACCGGCATCAGGGACTCCATGCCTTCGACGGGGATGCCTTGGGAAATGGATTCGAGCATCTCGTCGGCGTTGGCGATGCGGCCGACGAGCGATTTCGCCCGCGCCCGCACCGCGTCGTCCAACGGAATCTCGCGGCAGGCCGTCGCCCAGACCGATGGCAGCGGCTCGCCGTAGGTGCGCTGGTCGGAGGCGTGAAACTCGGAGATTTCGTCGATCTCGTCTCCGAAGAACTCGATGCGCACCGGATGTGACGCCGTCGGCGGGAAGACGTCCACCAAGCCGCCGCGGACGGCGTACTGGCCGCGATCCATGACCAGGTCGACGCGCTGGTAGGCGTTGCGCTCCAGCTGGCGAACGGCCTCTTCGAGGTCCATAGGTTCGCCGGCCGCGAAGATCAACGGCGGGATATCGCCCAGGCCATGCGCGACGGGCTGCAGCAGCGAGCGGACTGGCATGACCAGCGCGTCGATGGCGCCGAAAGCGGCGTCATCGTCCTGCGGATGCTTCAGACGGCGGAACACGGCCATACGCTGGGCCACGGTGTCGGCGCGAGGCGAGAGCCGTTCGTGCGGCAGGGTCTCCCATGCCGGAAGCACCGCCACGCGGGACAGTTCCCCCGGCCACCAGGAGCGGATATCGTCGGCGACGGATTCCGCTTCCCGGGACGACGCCGTGACGATGGCCACGGGCCGGCGTTGCGCCACGGCCGCGGCTACCGCCGGCCGGACGCCTTCCACAGCGGAGACCGTCAGTCGGCCATACTCTGGCCGTCCAGCGCGCTCCAGCAGTTCGGCGACGCCGGCGTCGCGCGCCGCGTCGTCCAGGAACGGCGACAGCGTCCCCGCCCAGGACGGGCGTTTCCCGTTCCGCTCACCGTTATGACGGACGTTGCCTCGCTTCGCATCCTGCGCCATCACCGGGCGTTGTACTTTCCCTGGGTGGCTTCCAGACCACGGAACACGATGGATTCGGCTGCGCCGGCCGCTCCAGCGAGGACCGTCGGCAGTTCCTTGCGCTGGGCCGGCGGGAATCCTCCCAGGACCCAGTCGATGGCGTTCTGGTGCGCGTGTTCGCCGCGCTGCGGATGGCCGGTGCCGATGCGCACGCGGGCGTACTTGTTGGTTCCCAGCGAAGCGTCAATGGAACGGATGCCGTTGTGGCCTCCGGCCGAACCGCCGGCTTTGACCTTGATGCGCCCGAACTCAAGGTCCATGTCGTCGTGGCACACGATGACATGGATCGGTTCGATGCCGTAGTACTCGCAGATGGAAGACACGGCGTCGCCGGAGTTGTTCATGAAGGTCAACGGCTTGACGAAGAACGCCTTCTCCATGCGCGAGTCGAGGCGCATCACGCCGCTTCCCAGCAGCGCCAGGCCTTTGTGGTCATGGAAGCTGACGGACCACCGGCTCGCTAGCTCGTCCAGGCACAGGAAACCCATGTTGTGCCGGGTCCCCTCGTACTGTTTTCCCGGATTGCCCAATCCGACGATCAGCCAATATTTCGAAGTCATCGACGTCTGGACCTCACTTGCTGACGTTGAAACGGAACTCGGCGATGTCGCCGTCCTGCATGACATAGTCTTTGCCCTCCATGCGCATCTTGCCTTCTTCGCGCACCTTCTCGTAGGATCCGGCCGCGATGAGATCGGCGTAGGAGACGATTTCCGCTTTGATGAAGCCCCTCTCGAAGTCGGAGTGGATGACGCCGGCGGCCTGCGGAGCGGTCCAGCCCTTGCGGATGGTCCACGCGCGGACTTCCTTCTCGCCGGCGGTCAGGAACGTCTGAAGGCCCAAGGTGTCGAAACCGACGCGGGCGAGCTGGTCGAGGCCGGACTCGCTCTGACCGGACTCCTCCAGCATCTCCTTGGCGTCCGCCTCGTCGAGTTCGGTGAGGTCGGCCTCGAACTGGGCGTTGAGGAAGATGGCCTGCGCCGGGGCAACGGAGTCGGCTAGCTTCTTGCGGAAGTCCTTGTCTGACAGCTCGGAGTCGTCGACGTTGAACACGTAGATGAACGGCTTAGCGGTCATCAGATGGAGGTCGTAGATGTCTGCCGGGTCGATCTTGCCGGCTTTGGCCGCATGGTCGATGGTCTCGCCGGCACCGAGGATCTCCTTGGCCTTCAACGTCGCGTCGTAGTAGCTTTTCTCGATTTTCTTGCCGCGCAGGTCCTTCTCCATCTTCGGCAGCGCCTTCCCGATGGTCTGCAGGTCGGCGAGCATCAGCTCCGTGTTGATGGTGTCGATGTCGCTGGCCGGGTCGATCTTGCCGTTCACATGGACGATGTCGTCGTCGTGGAAGGCGCGGACGACCTCGCAGATGGCGTCGGCCTCGCGGATGTTGGCGAGGAACTGGTTGCCCAGGCCTTCGCCTTCCGACGCGCCCTTGACGATGCCGGCGATATCGACGAAGGTAACGGTCGCCGGGACGAGCTTGTCCGTGCGGACAATCGGCGCGAGCGCGGCCAGACGCGAGTCTGGGAGGGGCACGACGCCGGTGTTGGGCTCGATGGTTGCGAACGGGTAGTTCTCCGCCAGCACGTTGTTGCGGGTCAAAGCGTTAAAAAGCGTGGACTTGCCAACGTTCGGCAATCCGACGATTCCAATAGTCAAAGCCATGGTTCTCAGTGTATCGGCAACGCCGACTCAGCCCATCGGGCCTTCCTCCGGTCCCGTTTCGAACCAGCTAGCAGGCCGTTCATCCGGACGGACCAGGTTCCGCAGAGCCGCAGACACCGTTGCCAGCGGCAGCCGTCCACCCCGTTTCGGGCGCAACCGCCCGTGGTCTTCGCGGGAATCGCCCCGGAAACCCTCGCAGGACGATTCCCGGGGCGACGCCCAATCCGATGCCCGCCGCAGAACGGCGCCGAGCGACGAAATGGCGCGCGGCGCACCATTCCACCCGGCTGCGCCGCCAAGCAGCTTCGTTGGGATCGCAGCGCACAGCCTCCCGAAGCAAACAGCACAACCATCGCATGCCGGGAAATTCGCCCGCCGTTCAAGCGGCGCGGAACGAGCGATGGCGGGAAACAAGCGGATGGTCCGGCTTCCGTTTCCGTCAACGGCTCAGAAACTCCAGGTCGCCACGCGCTGTGGCCAGCTCGAACAGGTGGCGGAACACGCAGTCGCCGTGCACGCCGTCGTGCTCGAAATCGGTGGTGACCCACGGATGGGAGTTCGGGATACGGCTCAGCGTGCGCATCGACAGCTCGCGCGGAACGTACATGTCGTTGTAGTACACGGCCGAGGTCAGCGGCACCCTGTTGCGCTCCAGCTGTCCGAGGTCATAGATCTTGCCCCAATCGGTCGACGCCATGAACACGTCCTCGGCGTTTTGGAACGGCCGAAGCGCGGAATCCTCGGCGAAGCGCCACGGGTAGTTCATCTCGCCGGTGAACAGCAGCGGACGCGCGTCGGCGGAGAACCGAGGACGGGCTTCCAGCTCGCGTTGCGCGGCCCAGTTCGGCGCGGCGCAGCGTCCGGAGTCGCCGCCGTCCATGTAGATGCCCTCCTGCAGCGTCCAGTAGAGCTCGTCGCCGTAGGCGGTGGTCGCCGCGAACACCTCGTTGGCGAAGCCGTCGGAGATGTTGCCGTCGCCGTCGAAGGCGTCGTCGAGCATCCAGTGGACCTTCTCGAAGCTGGGCTTCATGCCGAAGCTCTGGCCCAGGGATTGCAGGCGCTCGACGGAGAACGGGTCGCCGTTGGGCAGCTTCACGTCGCCGACGGATAGGCGGTCTGCGATGTCGTCCAGCAGCGCGCGGTCCTGCGGGTAGCGCTCGAAGTAGGCGCGGTTCTTCATTTCGCACTTGTCGTATGTGTGGCGGTACAGCTCGCCGTCGTCGGCGGGGACGGCCGGGATGCCGCCGGTGGTGAAGCTGGCGAGCAGCGCTTCCGGGAAGAAGGATAGGTATGTTAGCGTCAGGAACCCGCCGTAACTCTGGCCTTCGCTCACCCATTGGCGGCCGTCGAACGCCGTCAGACGCAGGTATTCGAAGTCGCGGATGATGGAATCGGCGAGGAACCGCTTGAGGTAGTCGGACTGCCGCCGCGCATCGCCGATGCGGGAGATGACGGCGCCGGACACCTGGCTCGACCGGCCGGTGCCGCGCTGGTCCGGCAGCACCACGCGGAAATGCTTGACGGCTTCGGCAATCCACCCGTCGGACGTCGGGCTCAGCGGCCGCGGACTTTTGCCACCGGGGCCTCCCTGCAGGAAGACAAGCAGCGGCAGATCCTCGTGCACTTTCGCCGGGTCGCACACGACGCGGTAGAACAGCGTCAGACAGTCCTGGCTGCAGCGCTCCTCGACGGCTTTCGCGTCATGCGGGTCGATGCCGCGCCAATCCAGCGGCACGGTGATGTCATGGTCCTCGACATGCAGGCCGGGAACATAGTAGTTTTCTGCATTCGTCATGTCCTCAGCCTATCGCAGACGGCGCGGCACCACGCGAGCGCGAGACGGTTGTCGAAGGTTGTCGGCGGCGCGGCGGCCGGGGCGGCGTTCGGGCGCGCCGACGGCATCCGCCATTCCCGCTCGGTTCAGGTTTCCCGACGGAAAATCCACCGCCGAAATAAAGTGGAGGCATGAACATCGCCGAGTACGAGACGGCAGGACGCGCCGTCGGGTTCGCGGAAGACCGCAACCGCCGCGCCGCCGACGAGCGCTGCCCCCAGCTGAGGGCTACCTGCGAACGGATGTCGGTTCCGATGCCATCCGACACGCTCCTGCGGTTCGTGGCCTTCCAGACGCGGCTCGTGCGCGCCCGGTCCGCCGTGCTCCTATCCAGCACGTCCCTCGTCGAAGCGCAGTGTCTGCGAAGCTGTCTGGACCCGACGGGCATGCTCACCATCGTCGACACCAGCGCCGCTGGCGCCCAGCTGTCCCGCCAGGCGCTGTCGGCGGGACAGCGGGAACACAAGGCCCGGATCCGCTCCGTCCACACCGATGCGCGGACCTACCTGACGAAGCTCAACGCGCACGACTACGACGTCCTGCTGGTCGACGGCGACGCATCCAACTATAGCGCTGCCATGGCATCCGCCGACCGTCTGCTGCGCTCCGGCGGCCTGGTGTTCCTGGTCGACGCCTTCAACCAGTCCAGCCTTAAAGGCGGTCTGCCGAATCCCGCCGACCGCACCGAGAAGACCGTGGCCCTGCGCGATGCGCTGGCGGCGCTGCGGGATTCCGACGATTTCGACAGCGTGCTGCTTCCCATCGGCGGCGGTTGCGCGCTCGCCCGCCGAAAGTAGGCGCGTATCCGTCCCCTCGTCTCCTTACCGGCGGCGAAGGCTGCGCGACTGCAACCGCAGCACGATGCCAGCCACGCATGCCGACGCCACTGACCCCAGCAGCACCGCCAGACGCGCCTCGCCCACCAGCAGCGGGGAAGCGAACGCCAGCGCGGCGATGAGGAATGACACTGTGAACCCGATGCCGCAGGAGCAGGCCATCCCCACCAGATCGCGGACCTTCAGGCCGTCTGCCAGCTTGAGATGCCCGACATGCACGCACAGCCAGGACGTGAGCATGACGCCCAGAGGCTTGCCGACGACCAGTCCGGCGACGATGCCGATGACGACGGGGCTGACGAGCACGTCATCGGGATAGCCCTTGAAATCGACGGCCGTAGCGAAGAACGCGAAGAACGGCAGAGCCACCAGCACGCTCAGCGGCGTCAAGCCATCGTGCCAACGCTGCGCACGGGAAATCTCCTCCCCGCGCACTGGTTTCGCAGGGGCAAGCAACCCTACCAGCGCGCCTGCTAGCGTCGGATGCACGCCGGAGCGTTCCGCCAGGTACCACAGGACCACCATCAGCGCCCCAGCCAGCCACCGCGGAACTTTCGGCGCGCGCACCAGGAAATACCAGGCTACGCCCGCTAGCAGGGTGCCGGCGAACCAGTACCACTGGCCGAATGAAGTGAACAAGATGGCGATGAGCAGGATGCCGAGGAAGTCGTCGACCGTCGCCAGCGTCAGCAGGAACGACCGGATGCCCGAGGGCAGACCTTTGGAGAACAAAGCGAAGACGGCCAGCGAGAAGGCGATGTCGGTCGCCGTGGGGACGGCCCAGCCGTGGAAGACCTCGTGGACGGCCAGTCCGTAGGACGCCATCGAGCCCGACAGTTTCGCCACCAGCAGCACCGCGAGGTACACGCAGGACGGGGCCAGCATGCCGCCGACGGCCGCGAGCATCGGAACCATGGCCTTCTTCGGCTCGGACAGCGATCCGGTTGTCAGCTCCTGCTTGAGTTCCAAACCCACGACGAGGAAGAAGATGGTCAGCAGACCGTTCTGGCACCAGTCGCGCACGCTCATTGACAGGCCGGCGACGGGGATTCCCAAGCGGAACTGCCCTGCCTGCACAACGAAGCCGGATGTCGCGGGAGTGTTGGCCAAGACCAGGCCGGCGACGGCGAACAGCAGCATTACCACGCCTGACAACCGGTCGGAGAAAGCGAGCCGGTGCACGAACCGGCGGACAGCGTTCCCAGCGGACTTCCCTTTGCCGACGACGGGTTCCGTCTGCTCCATCTCATCCCTTCCGGACACGAATGCCGCGAGGGCGGCAGGAGCACCGATACGGTTTCCACGGCGCCATCACTGCGACCTCATACTGGTTTAGGCAAAAAAGGAGGCCCCACAACCGTCTGATTGCGAGGCCTCATTCCGGTGCGCCAGGCAGGATTCGAACCTGTAACCTTCTGATCCGTAGTCAGATGCTCTAATCCGTTGGGCTACTGGCGCGCATCGCTTCAAAATGAAGCAACAGAGCCAATATACACCAAACTCGGGAAAACGCCAATCCGACACGCGGAGAAATTTCTCCGCGTGTCGGATTGGCGTCGGCAGCGGCACGGACACCGTCAACGCATCACGATCCGGTTCATCGGCATGGAGGGATCGATGGAGAAATCCAGGCCGCTTGGCTCCACGCCCGACTGGACCAGGTTGGAACCCAGCATCGCAATCATCGCGCCGTTGTCCGTGCACAGCGAGGCGCGCGGGACGCGCACTTCCACGCCATCGCGCTTCCCTTTCTTCGCCAGGGCCGCGCACAGCTGCGAATTCGCGCTGAAGCCGCCGCCCACGATCAGCGCCGGCGAGCCGAACTGGCGGCAGGCCGCCATCGCCTTCTCGCTGAGCACGTCCGCTACAGAATCAGCCAGGGCCGCGCACACATCGTCGATCGGCACGTCGAGGCCTTTCATCCGGCGCTGTTCGATCCACCGGGCAACGGCCGTCTTGACGCCTGAGAAGCTGAAGTCATACGGGTGCTCGCGCGCTGAACGGCCTGTCGTCAGCGCCTTGGGGACGCGCAGCGCCTTCGGATCCCCCTTCTGCGCGTGCTGGTCGACGATGGGACCGCCCGGGTACGGGAAGCCAAGGAGGCGGGCGATCTTGTCGAAGCATTCGCCGGCGGCGTCATCCAGCGTGGTGCCGATGACGTCGACAGCTGTGGCCACGTCGCGCACGCGCAGCAGGGACGTGTGCCCGCCGGACACGATCAGGGCGAGGGCGTTCTCTGGGAATGCGCCGAACTGCAGCTGCGTCACCGCGATATGCCCGATGACATGATTGACGCCGTACAGCGGCTTGCCGATGGCATACGCCAGAGCTTTCGCCCCGGACACGCCGACCGCGAGGCAGCCGGCCAGGCCTGGCCCCGCCGACACGGCGACGGCGTCGACGCCGCTCAGCTCCATGCCGGCTTCCTGCAGGGCCTTCGACACGACAGGGACGAACGCCTCGGCATGCGCGCGGGATGCGATTTCCGGAATGACGCCGCCGTAGCGAGCGTGCATCTCCATCGACGACGCGACGACGCTCGACAGCAGCTCGCCGCCGCATACGACGCCAGCGGCCGTCTCGTCGCAGGTCGATTCGATTCCCAGAACGACAGGCTCGCTCACTCCTGATTCCCTTCCATATCCAAACTCATCGTCACGGCGTCCACGTCCTCCGGCTGGTAGTAATGGCGTCGCAGACCCATGTCCATAAAGCCCAGCGAATGGTAGAGACGCTTCGCCGGCTCGTTGTCGACGCGCACCTCCAGCAGGACTCGCCGGCAGCTCCGCCGCCGCGCGGCCCCGATCAGCTCCCGCATCAGGCAACGGCCGATTCCAGCGTGCTGACAGTCCTTCGCCACGCCGATGGTCATCACTTCGGCGTCGGCGCCGCCGTACCAAATCCCCGCGTAGCCGCAAATCCCCTCTGGGCTGGGAGCGTCCAGCTGCGAGCGCCGCGGGGCGGCGCCGACCCATACATAGTAGGCTCGGTCGGGGCCGTCCAGCTCCCGCTCCAACGCCGCTAGGCTCCACGACGCCGAGGTGAACAGTTCCGACTCCAAGCGGGCGACGTCGGCCAGGTCCGAGTGGCGCATGTACCGGATCATCGGACGCTCCGCATCATTGGCTGTCCCGGGTCCAGCTTGACCATAGCAGGCCTTTTTGGACTTCCGCGACCGTGTCGGCGGATGAGACCGGCGCTTCCGCGCGCAGCTTCGGGTCGACCGTCGCTTCCCGGGAGCCGACATCCTCTTGGCGTGTGGAGCCGGAGAGCACAGGCTTGAGCGATGGCGGGAGCTTGGCGTCCGGGCGGCGCAGGTACAGCGGATTGGCAGAGACGTCTTTCCCCAGCGACCGGCGGCGGGCGGCCAGGCGCGCGATCAGTTCCAAACCCTCGGCGCCGGCGGCATGGGCGACGGACTGGTCGTCGATCCGCGCCGTCTCGCCGAAGGCGCGCCACGAGGACGCATACGCCGCCGCGCCGTGTCCGACGACGGAAACCGGGCAGTCGGCCAACCCCCTGGCGGCCAGCGCCGACAGGACGGTCCGTGCGATGTCGTCCGGGTAGCCGATGTCCATTCCCGTCAGCGGCGTCACGGCGGCTAGATTGGACAGTTGGCCAGCCGGGCCGCCGTCCGTTGGCACGGCTGGCGGTTCGAGCAGGAACAGCTGGTAGTAGAGCTGGCGGCGGCGCGCGTCGTTGACGGCGAGCACGCAGCGGGCGGAGTCCGCGGGCCGGCAGGCAGCGGACCACCAGGCCTGTGGTTCCAGCACGTCCTGGCCGGACAGGCGTGAACCTGTGGCGAAAGCGAAGGCCTTGGCGAAAACGATGCCGACGCGCAGGCCGGTGAACGGGCCGGGACCTGTCATCACGACGACGTCGGTCACGTCCGACGGCGCGCAGGAGGCGTCCGCCAAACATTTTTCGACGTTCCGTTCGAGTTTTTCGACGTGCGAACGTGAATCGTCTTCGTGCAAAGGCTCCTGTCCGACGAGACCGACTGTCAGACCGTACGTGGTGTCGATGACCAGCGTTCGGCACCCCGGCTGGCGTGACGTCTCATTCATTGTCCGTCCCTTCTGGTTGCTGTCCCGATAATACGCGCAGGGGGAAATGGGCCTGACGGAAAGCGGCGAGCAGTCCGTCCATCCGCTGAGCCCACGTTGCGCTGGAAGGCATAAAGCGGACCGTCCGCACGCCGTCCGCCGTCAGCTCGTCGCTGCCGGTGGCGCTGCGGTCAATGGACACGTCCATGCGGTCCGGCGACAGGAGGCCTGCCATCTGTTCGCCCCACTCCATGAGGACGACGGTTCCTTCGCTCGGCGACTCCAGCTCCTCGTCAAGACCTAGCGACTCCAACTCGTCCATCAGCGCCGACCCGGCCGCGTCACCGCGCTCCGCCCCGCCGATGCGGTAAGCGTCCACATGGACGAGATGCGCGGCGGAACCGTCCGCGAACCGTCCGTTCATCTCGCGGGCGATAGTGAACGTCGGCGACACCACCGGATCCTCGATGCCCAAGCCGGCGCCCACCCCCTGCATGAACGTCGTCTTGCCAGCTCCCAACGGCCCTGACAGCAGCACGACATCGCCCGATCGCAGCCACGAGGCGAACGCAGAACCGCAGGCGCGCATGTCTCGTGCCGTCGGAACGCGGATCTCCACGTCGGCGCGCGGCGGTGATACCCGCTCTTCCTGATCGTCCTGATGCTTCACGTCCTTGTCCTTCCCGTTTCCGCGTCACCGTCGACCGCGCCTGGCGATCAGTTCGACGGCCTGTTCCAACGCGAAGACCGTGTCCCCGGCGGCGCCTTTGGCCTGCTCGTCGGCGCGCGCCACCGCTTCGAAGCACACTGCGAACCCGTCGGACGAGAACCCCCGCGCCTGCATCCGGACCTTCGACGCCAGCCAGTCGGGCATCTCCAGCTCCGATGCCGACAGCGCGCCACTGTCGACGGCGGACACCCGGGCGATCGACCGCAGCTTCGAAGCCAGCGCGCCGATGATGCCGGCCGGTGCCACGCCTGACGCGATCGCCCGACGCAGCATTACGACGGAGTGGGAGACATCGCCGCTCAGCGCAGCGTCGGCGACCTGGAAACCCGTGGCCTGAGCCGTCGTACCCGTGTACTGCCGCACCGTCGCTACCGAAACCGGGTCCTCCGCGAAGTCAGCGCACAGTTGATCGCACATCGCCGCCAAATCAGATGTGCGCGCGCCGTATGCCTCGGCCAGCTCCCGGGCGGCCATCGGCTCGACGGACCGGCCCTGGGCGCGGAACTCGGAGATCACAAAGGAGATACGGTCGCTTATGTTCTTCAGCGGCGCGATTCTGTTGACGACGGCGCCATGGCTCTTCAGCGTCGTCAGAGTGCGAGAGCCTTTGGCTCCAGCGGCCCGCGACGCGATGATGACGGTGTCCAACGCGGAACCGGATCCCTTCCCGTCGAGGAACGACGCCAGGACCGACACGACGCCGTCGGACGCGTTCTCCAGGTTCGACATCACGATGACGGCGCCTTCCGCCAGCAGCGACGGCCCGATAGCGCTGTCGAGGTCCAGGACGCTCGCCGTGCCGGCGTCCATCTCGATGACCTCGGCCTTCGGCAGCAGCCGCTGATACGCCTGGGAGAAACGCCGCAGTGTCTGATGGTTCACGTATTCGTCGCCGCCGTCGACAATCGTCAGGGCCGCCATGTCCTCCGCGGACGCGGGAACGGATGGAAGGGATGGCTTCGCAGCACGTCTCGACGATGACCTCGATGTTGCTTTCAACGAGGCCGCGCCGCGGCGGTTCTGATAGCTGCCCATGGTCTCACTGTCCTCATTTCTCTGGACAAAAGCGCGCGAAGACTGCCGTTTGGCGACCGCGTGGGACAGGGCCAAGACAGCCGGGAGCGCCGCCGCGGCGCCGGCAGACATCGAGCAAATCTGCTCTACCCCAGCATCCAACGTCATACTGGCAGCCTCATCTTCGCCTTCGCAGCGATAGGCGGGGATGAAATTGACACCCCGGCCGGCGCCATCGTCTCTCCGCGCGGTCGCTGTCATAGCCCCGCACTATGGATGGGCCGGGCGCCGTTTCTCCCTCTTTCCTCTCCCCCGAAAACAAAATCCGATGTGAGGAACCAATCGGTTTCAGTATCTGGATTCCAGGCATGGACCGCGCTTTACCGCGGATCGATCGCCGTTACTCCTGCGGATAGACGTCGTTCGCCCATTCCTTCTTCTGTTGGTCCTGTTCGTAGTGCAGCGCGTGGTTGGAGTCTTCGACGAACTTCGTGTTGACGTGGAACGCCACGCCGTCGAGCTCGCTGACTGGGATGATCCAGCCGCCGCGCGTCTGGTATACCTCGTCGGCCTCCTTCAGCCTGGCGATCGAGAGCTTCTCGTACCGGGTCGTCATGCCCTGGCGGCGGCCATAGGCGAACAACTCGCGCTGGGTGGTGCCGAAAAGCGTGCCGATGACCGGGTCCGGGGTGACCAGCTCGTTGCCGTAACGGGCCACGATGGACGCGTGCGGTGATTCGAGAACGTAGCCGTCGGTGGTGACGAACAGCGCATCGTCGACGCCACGGCGATGAGCCTCGCGCTCGCCCGCCATGTTCACCACGTAGCTGAGGGTCTTGTTGCCCAGCATCAGCCACGGGGCCTTGGCGGCGATTTCGGAGTCGCGGCCGGCGGAGAGACTGACCATGCGCACCGGGATCGTCTCATGACGGTCGCCTTCGCCGTCGAGGTACATCCATACGGACGGCATGCCCGGGTGGTGCCGACGGCCGACGCCGGTTCCCGGATCGGCACCGCGGGAGACAAGGATGCGCAGCATCGGATCGTCGTGGCCGCCGTCGTAGTGGCGGATCAGCTCCCAGCAGGCGTCACGGAAGGCGTCGATGTCCGGCTTGGGCATGTCCAGGCCGGCGGAGCTGGCCGCCAGACGCTGCAGATGCAGGTCGAGGGAGACGGGAATCTTGCCGTCGATGATGCTGATGGCTTCGAAGAAGCCGTCACCGCGCATGACGGCGCGGTCGAAGACGCGGGACTGGTAGGAGTCAGGATCGACGAAAATGAGATGGTTGACGGCCAGGTACGCTTCCTCGCTCGCTGGGAAACCGTCGTACGGGAACAGCTCGGAAACCTCGCCGCGAGCCAATTGAATTGCAGGCATTCTTCCTCTTTTCATCAGGAAACAACTCGAACCATGCCGTTGCGGGGCCAGGAAAAGAAAACAGGCAGCGGCTCACAACGCCACTGCCTGTTACCTTACTCAGTCTCGGCCGTTACGCCGGAACAACCGAAACAATTTTCGGTGCCTTGACAATTACCTTCCGCGGCGGCTTCCCGCCAAGCCACTTCTGCACGGTCGGCAAGGCCAACGCCTGCTTCTCGAGATCTTCCGGGGCGATGTCTGCGGGCACCTGGAGCTTGCCGCGGACTTTTCCTTTGACCTGCACGACAGCGGTTATGTCGTCGACGCCCAGGTATTTCCCGTCGGCGACCGGCCAGACCGCGTGGGACAGCCCGCCTTCGTGGCCCAGACGGCTCCACAGCTCCTCGGCGATGTGCGGAGCAACGGGCTGGAGCATGAGCACGAGCGGTTCGACGGCGGCGCGCGGCACGGATTCCAGCGAGGTCAAATGATTGTTGAGCACAATCATCTTGGCAATGGCCGTGTTGGGGCGCATGCCCTCCATCTCCTCGGTAACCTCGGCGATCGTGCGGTTGACAAGCTTGAGCGTCGCCTCGTCCGGAACGTCCTCCGTGATGACGGCTTCACCGGTCTCCTCGTCGATGCAGTTGCGCCACAGGCGTTGCAGGAAGCGCATCGAACCGGTGACGTCCTTCGTGTTCCACGGACGGGAGTCGGCCAGCGGACCCATCGACATCTCATAGAGGCGGAAGGTGTCCGCGCCGTACCGCTCGTACATATCGTCCGGGGTGACGATGTTTTTTAGGCTCTTGCCCATCTTGCCGAACTCGCGGAAGGCGGGCTTGCCGTTCCACATGAATCGCGGCTCGGAACCGTCGGTGCCCACGCCCGGGACCTGCTCGACCTCGGCGGCCGGCACGTACTGGCCGCGCTCGTCGGTGTAAGCGTAGGCCTGCACGTAGCCCTGGTTGAACAGCTTGTGAAACGGCTCGGAGCTGCTCACGTAACCAAGGTCGTAAAGCACCTTGTGCCAAAAGCGTGCGTACAACAGATGCAGCACGGCGTGCTCCACGCCGCCGATGTAGAGGTCCACGCCGCCGGATTTGCCAGCCGTCGCGTTGTGCTCCGGCCCCATCCAGTAGCGCTCTTCGGCCGGATCGACGCAGTGCTCGGAATCCGAGGGGTCCAGGTAGCGCAGGTAGTACCAGCAGGAGCCGGCCCAGTTTGGCATGGTGTTGGTTTCGCGGCGGTACCGTTTTGGGCCATCGCCCAAGTCGAGCGTGACAGACGCCCACTCCGGGTTGCGGCTCAGCGGCGCTTCCGGGTCGGAGTCAGCGTCGTCGGGGTCGAAGGTCTTGGGCTTATAGTCTGGCACTTCCGGCAAACGGACAGGCAGCTGGTCGTCCGGCAGCAGATGAGGGACTCCGTCCTCGTCGTACACGATCGGGAACGGCTCGCCCCAGTAGCGCTGGCGGGAGAAAAGCCAGTCGCGCAGACGATAGGACGTGGCGCCCCGGCCGATCCCCTCCTCCTCTAGCCAAGCGATGACGCGGGACGCGGCATGCTTGACATCCAGGTCGTCGAGTTCGAGACGCTCGCCGCCCACGGCGGTGGCCTGAGTCGAGGAGCCAATCAGCGTGCCGGTCTTGGAGACGAACGGCTTGACACCGCGGATGTCGTCGAGGCTTCCCTCCGGCGAGGCGGACGGCTTCACCACGTACTTCACCGGCAGGCCGAACGCCTGAGCGAAGTCGAAGTCACGCTGGTCACCGCCGGGCACGGCCATGATGGCGCCCGTTCCGTAGTCCATGAGCACGTAGTCGGCGGTGAAAATTGGCAAGCGGTCGCCGGTCGCCGGGTTGACGGCGTATAGGCCTGTGAACACGCCGGACTTCGTCTGTGGACCGGCCGCGCGGTCGATGACACTTTTTGCCTCGTCCTGCTTGCGGTAGGCGGCGACGGCCTCGCGCGGCGTGGCGTAGCCGCCGGTCCACCGTTGAGGCACGCCCTCGGGCCACTGCTCGGGAGCCTGCTCGCAGATGTCGTGTTCCGGGGAAACGACCATGAACGTCGTGCCGAAGATCGTGTCGGGCCGGGTCGTGTAGATCTCCAGCTCCGCGTCCTCGCCGGAGCATGCTCCGATGACCCGGAAACGGATGGACGCGCCGTGGGACTCGCCGATCCAGTTGCGCTGCATGGCCTTGACCTTGTCGGGCCAGTCAACGGAGTCGAGGTCCTCGATGAGGCGGCGACCGTAGGCAGTGATGCGCATGGACCACTGGCGCAGCTGACGGTGGAACACCGGGTAGTTGCCGCGCTCGGACCGGCCGTCGGCAGTGACCTCCTCGTTGGCCAAGACAGTGCCCAGGCCTGGGCACCAGTTCACCGGCGACTTGGAGATGTACGCCAAGCGGAAGTCGTTGAGGACGTCGGCCTGTTCGGCGGCGGAGAGGTCGCTCCAGGTCTGGCCAGCATGGTCCGGAATCTCGCGCTGCCCGGAAGCGAACTGGTCTACAAGCTCCGAGATCGGGCGCGCGGAGCCGGTGCCGCCGTCGGCGCGAACGAAGTCCGGGTCGTACCAGGATTCGTAGATGCGGGAGAAGATCCACTGTGTCCAGCGCACGTACTGCGGGTCAGTCGTGGCGAAGGAGCGGCGGGAGTCGAAACTCAGGCCCATGCGGTGCAGCTGGCTGCGCATATTGGCGATGTTTTCCTCCGTGGTGACACGCGGATGCTGGCCGGTCTGGACGGCGTACTGCTCCGCCGGCAGGCCGAAGGCGTCGAAAGCAATGGCATGCAGCACGTTCTCGCCCTTCATGCGGTGGTAGCGGGACATCATATCCGTGGCGATATAACCCAATGGATGCCCCACGTGCAGGCCTTTGCCCGAGGGGAACGGGAACATGTCGATGGCGAAGTACGGCGTGCTGGAGCCGGCGTGATGGCCTTGGCCGTCCGTCAGGGCGCCGGAAACATTGGCAGCGTCGAAAACGCCTGTCTCGTCCCACAGCTTCTGCCATTTCGTTTCGATCTTTTGAGCCAAAGCCGCGTTGTACCGGTACTGCGGCTGGTTGTCTCCGGCCATTGCATTCCTCATTTCCTGCGAGCGCCGCGGCGCTGCGAAACGCGCGGCGCCCTATGTTCTTTTCCTTCTCTGTTGTACGCCCGGCTCTGCCGCGGGCGGACGTGTTCGCGCCTTGCTCAGGAGTCGGTGCCGTTCCATTGGACGGTCTCGTCCGAGTCCTGGGCGTCGAGCTGCGAGGGCTTGTTCCACTGGTCGTTGAGCGTGTAGCCGGTGCCGGCCATGGCGGATTCAAAGTCGGACTGCCATACGCCGCTTCTGATCATCTGGCCCAAGGTCTTGTTGATCTGGGAGACCAGGTGGGGACTGTTCTTCTTGACGGCGATGCCGAAGTCGTCGCGGGTGAAGGGTTTGCCGACGATCTTCAGATAGCCGTCGCCTTTGGCTTTCTTCAGGCCCGCCAGTACGATGCCGTCGGCCGTGACGGCGTCGACCGATCCCGATAGCAGTGCCGTGACGCATTGCGTGTAGGTCGGCAGCTGGACGAGCGTGACTTTGCTGCCGAACGTCGAAGCGATGATCTGCGCTGGCAGCGAGCCGGATGCCGTGCAGACGGATTTGCCGGGCAGGGAGGCGACGCTGCTGATGCTGCTGTTGCTCTTGGTCACCATCAGCTGCTGGCCGCCGATGAGGTAGGGGCCGGCGAAATCGACGTTCTGCTGGTTTTCTGGCGTGATGGCGTCCGTGCCGACGATCATGTCCACGCTGCCGTTGTCGAGCATCTGCGCACGCTGGTCGATTGGCACGTTCTTCCAGATGATTTCCTTGGGCGCGTATCCCAGACCGTGGGCCACGTACTGCGCGACGTCGACGTCGAAACCGGACCACTGATCCCCTTGCTGCACACTGAGGCCTGGGACGTTGCTTTCCACGCCGACGGTGATCGTCGGACCGGTGGATTCCGCGGCGTTGACCGCGCTGATGTTCCCGCATGCGGCGCTCATGAGAAGGACGCTTGTCGTCGCGATGGCGGCGAGCGCCGTGATTTTCTTCTGGAAACGACCCATCGCACCTCCTGGCCTTGGCCCGTGCCGGGCGTCGGCCGGAAACAGGCCGTCGCCCGCGGGCGGAAAACGGTATGGAAATATGAAAAAAGGCTTCGAGAAATTCTCGAAGCCCTGTCCGTGGAGCTAGGGGGATTCGAACCCCCGACCCCCTCCATGCCATGGAGATGCGCTACCAGCTGCGCCATAGCCCCGGGTAAAAGCTCTATGAGTGTAGCATGGGCTTCCCTGAGGGGGCAACCATCGGCGTGTCGGCTGGCTCCGCGCGACGGCTATGCCCCCGCAAAACCGTTCCGTTACTGGGCTGAGCCGGGCGAACCGCTCGTCTGCACGTTTCCCGTTGTCGAGCTGGTGCCGGCCTCCGACGCATTCTTCTTCCGGTTTGAATCGGAGGAGCTGGAATCCGAGGACCCTGTCGAGGAGCCGGACTCCTGCGAACCCGTTGTCGAGTCGTCGTTCTGCTTCTGCGAGGGGGATCCGGTCGCCGGCGCGGATGAGGGGGATCCGGTCGTGTCTGTCTTGTTCGCCGGCTGCTGCGAAGCTGAACCGGTTGAACCGGTGGCTGCGGAGGATCCGGTCGTGTCTGTCTGGTTCGTTGTCGAGCTGGTGCCGGCCTCCGACGCATTCTTCTTCCGGTTTGAATCGGAGGAGCTGGAATCCGAGGACCCTGCCGAGGAGCCGGACTCCTGCGAACCCGTTGTCGAGTCGTCGTTCTGCTTCTGCGAGGGGGATCCGGTCGCCGGCGCGGAACCGTCGGACGGACCGCCGCCGACCTGTTTCTTCACGGTTTTCGCGGTGGAGACGGCGTCGCGGACGATGGTGTCCGTGCCCTGGCCGTGGGTGGCCAGCATGATGACGCCGCTGACGACGCCTAGCGCGAGCAGCGCGGAGACGATGGCGACGAGCACGACCTTACGGCCCGTTGGCATCCCGGCTTTCCGGCTTCGCTTCCCCACGTGCGAACCGCGCAACGCGCTGCCTCGGACGGCCTGGGACCGGGCGGACCGGGATCCGGCCGACGCGGCGGGCATGGCGGAAGCCCGGCCGTCGGCGGCGCGGCGGACGCCGCCCTGGCCGTTCCGCCCGCTGTCCGGCATGCCCGAGCCTGGAACCACGTTGCTGAAAATGTCCGTTGCCGGACGGACTGTGCCGGACATTCGGCCGTCAGACGTCTGCGTGCCGGGTATGGCGGTCGAGGAGCCGGACGCCGAACGGCCGACGCGGCGGGCCATGCCGGCGGACCTGGCCGAACGGCCTTGGCCGAAGGGCCCGTCGTCGGAGCCACGGTCGTCATAACCGGGTTCGGCAGCATCCGAATCGTTATCGCTGAACTTGTTTTTCACGTGCTTCGATGATTCGTCGAGCACGTTGCGGTACAGCTGCGACGTGACGGTGGAGATGATCGACGCGAGCGCTGCGCCGATGATGGATCCAGCGAGGCCGATCTTCGCCGACAGCAGGAACACGGTGATGGCCGATAGCCCTGACGCGATGATCTGCGCCCAGGAAATGTCCTTGAAGAACTTTTTCAGTCCCCGCTGTTCCCGCTGATCATTGTCCTGCTGTCCCTGCTGCGCTGGGCCTCTCCGCGGCTGGTACTGCGGCGATCCGGACGACGAGCGTCCGACGCCACCGGCCGCGCTGCGACTCTGACGGCTGTTCACGATACCCTTCCGTTACGCTTGGCGACGGTCTTGCTCAGGCCTCTTCCTTGTTGTCTTTCCTGGTGTTTTCGTCCTTGTTCCAGTCCAGCTCGCGGGCGATGGCCGGACCTTCGTTATAGTCCTGCAGGCTCCAGGTCATGCGCCCGGAGCGGTGCGGCGTGGGGACCATGACGGCCCAGAAGGCGTTGTCCATCGGCAGCAGCCCCTGGAATGTGTCGACGGGATCGGTCCCGCGATGGCCCAGCAGGTAGTTGATCATCTGGGAGATGGCGGAGCCGTGGGAGAACACGTACAGGTCGGTGTCGGGCATGCAGCGTCTGGCCCACTCCAGGACCGTTCGCGCGCCGCGCTCGCCCACGTGGGGCTTGGGTTCAACGCCGAACTGCAGCTCGGAGCCGTCGTTGTCGAGCCAGCCGCGGACGGCCTCGGGGTACATGCGCAGCAGGTCCTCGACACGGCGGCCTTCCCAGTCGCCGAAGCCGCGTTCGCGCAAGCGGGCGTCGCCGTGGACCTCCAGACCCAGCGGATCGGCGAAGGCGTGGGCTGTCTCCATCGCGCGCGACAGGTCCGAAGCGATGACCACCTGGCGCGTCGACCGGCATGACCCGCCGTACATGGACGACGCGAGGCGCTCGACGAACAGGGACCGCAGCGCGCTGGACGTTTGGGCGGCCTGCCACCGGCCGTGGTCGTTGAGCGGCACGTCCGTGGCGCCTTGGATGATCCCGGCGGAGTTGCCGCTCGTCTGTCCGTGGCGCACGAAAATCACGCGGCGCGGCAGCCTGACCGATGCCATGTCGATGCCCAGCGCGCGGGACGCCGACTCCCTGCCGCGGCGGACGGCGTGCAGGCCGCGCTGCTCCTGGCCGCCGTGTCCGTCTTTCCGCTGTTCCTGCCTGCTGTCCATGGCCTCATGCCTCCGCCGGCTTGTCCAAAGCGATGTCGAGGCGCGGACAGTCGGCCCACAGTTTTTCGAGGGCGTAGAACTCGCGGGACTCGTCGGTCATGACGTGCACGACGAAATCGTCGAAGTCCAGCAGCACCCACGTGGCCTCCTCCAGGCCTTCGCGGGACTCGGGCTTGCGCCGGCACCGCAGGAACAGCCGTTTCTCTATCTCCTCGGCGATGGCCAGCACCTGGCGCGGGTTGCTGGCACCCGCGATGAGGAACGCGTCCGCCACCACCAGGGTTTCGGAGACATCGATAGCGACGATGTCCTCGGCTTTCATGTCGTTCGCCGCGTTCGCCGCGATGCCCAGGCATTCGATGACTTCCTTCGTCGCACTCACCGTGCGCCTCCTTTGTTGTCTTTCTCATTGTTGTCCCGCGAGCTGGCCGGACGTTGGGATTTCGGAGTCCAGTACCTGACCTCATGCTGCGTGTTTTCGGAATATGCCAGGGAACCCCGGTGCACGTAGTGGCGGATGACCGCGCCCGCGCCTGTCGTTACGCCGTCGGCCACTTCGACTGGGGCGACGAGCATGTTATCGACGCCGATGTGGACGTCCGAGCCGATCTTCGTCGGGTTCTTGTGTTTGCCGTCATAGTTCGCCGTGATGGTGCCACCGCCGATGTTGGTGTGGTCGCCGATCGTGGTGTCGCCGATGTAGCTCAGATGCGGCACCTTCGTGCCGTCGCCAATCGTCGACTTCTTCATCTCCACGCAGGTGCCCTGTTTGGCGCCGCCGCCCAGCACGCAACCCGGGCGCATGTAGGAGAACGGGCCGACCTCGGCGCGCGGGCCGACGACGCTATTCTGCATGAGCGCGCGGTGGATGCGCGCGTCCTGGCCGACCTTCATGTCCACCAGCTCCACGTCTGGTCCGATGACCGTGCCCTCGCCCACGACCGTGCGGCCGCGCAGGAACGTGTTCGGCAGCAGTTCGACGTCGCGCGCCAGGCGCACATCGTCATCGATCCATGTGGTGTCCGGGTCGAGGATGCTGACTCCTTCGCGCATCCAACGCTCGCACACGCGGCGGTTGTGGGCTTTGGCCAGGCGTGTCAGCTGCACACGGTCGTTGACGCCCTCGACGGCCAGGGGATCCGGCGCGGCGAACGCGCCCACACGGCCGTAGTTGCCAGCGAACTCGATGGCGTCGGTCAGGTAGAACTCGTTCTGGTCGTTCTGAGAATCGAGATTGGCAATAGCCTGCGCCAGCACGGATGTCTGGAACACGTACACGGAGGTATTCACCTCGCGGATGGCGCGCTGCGCATCGGTGGCATCGCGCTCTTCCACGATCTTCTCGACGGAGCCATCGGCGCCGCGCACGACGCGCCCGTAGCCGAACGGGCTGTCCAGCACAGTCGTCAGCACAGTGGCCACGGCACCGGAACGCTCGTGGGCGTCCATGAGGCTGGAGAGCGTGGACGCATCCAGCAGCGGCATGTCCCCAGCGGCGATGAGCACGGAGCCATCGCCCCGCGGATCGATGGCGGCGATGTCGCCGGCTAGCCGGGACATAGCGCACTGCACGGCACGCCCGGTTCCCGGGATCTCGTCTTGTTCGACTATGACGGCTTTCGGGAACGCGCGCAGAGCCTCGGCCTCCACCTGGTCCTTGCCATAACGGACCACGACCGACAGGATTTTCGGGTTCGCCGCGCCGACGGCCGATATCACGCGGTTGAGGAAGGTCCTGCCGCCCAGCGTGAACAGCGTTTTCGGCCTGCGGGACTTCATGCGCGTCCCCTCGCCAGCCGCCAGGATGATCGCCGAATCCAGAGACATTGCCACCGCTTCCTTCCACGACCGGCGCCGCGGCCAACGGCGCACGGAGCTACGACATTGGGTTGTTGCCTCCAGCCTAAACGGGCGCGGCCGGCCGACAAACTCTCCGCCGGCAATCTCAGCAATAAACACAAATGCGCTATTCCGTCAGCCGTCGGTAGTTTCCGAAAAGCAAATCCAAACGGGCGTTGTCGGCGGCCTCGCCATCGCCCAAGTACTTCGGCGCTCCGAAAGCGGCGTCGACCAGCTTGTCAAGCTTTTTATGCGCCGCCATAAGATCTCGCTCAGGCGTCAACGAATCGTACATGTCTGCCAATGCCTCGTCGGCATGCCTGGACCGAACCTCGAGGATCGTTTTCGCCGCGGCGCAAATTTCAGAGCGTAGGTCTTCACCAACTTTTGGCAGCGGCAAATTGTTCCAGACTATCGTGTCCGAAAAACGATAGCCGTTTCCCAATCGTCCGCCGACAGCGGCCTGCCAGACGATGAACATCCTGGATTCGATGATGCCAAAACTGAAGCAATCCGGATCCGAACACGTGAAAATCGCATTGCTGGCGATGGTGTCAGACCCGCACCAAGCGCAAGTCATGTATTTTCTTCCACTGGAAAAATGGCTGGGAATAGCCAGATAGTTGCCTTCCGGCTGTCGGATTTCCTGGAACAGCCACGCGCTTTCAGCGCCATCACGGGTGGCTTGCTTCGTGGAAGCGAGACGCATCTCTCTGGTCTTGCTGACTCGTTCCCGCAAAAACTTCGACATCCTCAGATCTTTGCTGTCCGCATCAACCAGCCACAGGCACCATTCGTCTTTGCCATTGATGAGTTCCTCGCTCCCGCAGTACTTCCGGACGTATTTACTGGCAATCGGATCAGCTTCCGCTTCGGACCTGTCGGCCTCTGTCTTCAGCAAAAGATTGCCGCCGTCCACCGGTTTTGAACCGTAATTGGCAATATCCAAGTCGACGGCCAAAGGACTGGTCCTCTTTGAAACGAAGCAATCATCCGCTGGCAGAAGGTACGCGTTGATGTATTCCGGAGTGGAAAGCCGCGGTTCGCTTGACGGCGTCTCGTAGCTGTACAACCGGCAACCGTGGCCCTTTGCGTTCGTCATGCCGATAACGACGACGAACACATGCGCGGTATCGGTGGACTGCGCCGTCCATTCGAATGTCTGATGGGCGAATTCAATGCTCCAGCCTTCGGAAAACAGCGGCCGGAAAAGCGCCGCCACGGGCTGGCCTTGCGTCAAAGAGTTCGTCGACACGAACGCGAAACGCTTGTCTTCGCCATCGGAGAGATAATCGGCCGCTTTGAAATACCAGCCCGCCGCATAGTCCAGGTATCCGTTCCAGCGATCCCCGCAAGCCGCTCTCATGTCAGCCGTCTGATCATGAGACTTGGTGTACTGTCCGACGAACGGCGGGTTGCCCATCACGTAGGAACACTCATTGGCGGGCAGGAGTTTGTTCCAGTCGTAGCGCAGGGCGTTGGCTTCGACGATGTGTCCTGTGTCTTCCAAAGGCAACCGCGGCAGGCGACCTTGCAGAATGGACTCAGTAATGTCGTAGGACTGCTGCTCGGCAATCCACAGAGCTGTTCTGGCGACAGCGCAAGCGAAACCGTTGATTTCGATTCCGTAGAACTGGTCCAGCGAGACAAGGACAGGGTCGTCCAGTCCGCCACCGAGGCTCATTTCGCCCTGCCCTGCTTTTTCATGTCGCAGTGCCTCGTTCTCCAACCGTCGCAGAGAGATATACGTTTCCGTCAGGAAGTTGCCAGAACCGCAGGCGGGATCGAGGAAACGCAGATTTCCCAGATCTTCGCGGTATTTTCTGTAGGCCTTGATCCGTTTTGCTTGCAAATCGCGGCCAACAGAATCATGGAAATCCCTGTTCTCCAAATCGTGGAGCTTGGTCGTTAAATTGTCGAGGAACAACGGATTGATGACTTTATGGATGTTCTCCACGCTGGTGTAGTGCATACCACCGGAACGCCGCTGTCGGTGTGACAAAGTCTCCTCCATGAGGCTACCGAACACGACCGGCGACACCGGACGCCAATCGAAATTGTTTCCGGAGTCCAGCAGAGCCAAGCGTGTTTCTTCCGTGATTTGGGGAATGCGGATCTCGTCTTTGAAAAGCCCCCCCCCCCATGTATGGGAACCCCTGCAGCCGTTGCGGAATATTGCGGCGGCGTTTGTCGGACGTATCGAGCAAACGCATCAAATCACGGAGACGGCCGAAATCGCCGCCCATCTCATCGGCCGGCGTATCCTCGATCCATCGGGTGAACCGTTTCGGCTCGCCGAGAAGATCAGCGTCTTCTGCGTAAAACAGGAAAACGAGCCGGACCGTCAGCTTAGCGGAATCGGTATGGTCTTGCTCCAAATCCATGCTGTCCTGCTGATAGGAGTCCCACAGCGAGTTATGGATTTTGGCAACCAGCCGCGCCGCTGTGAAATCGACTTCTTCCTCGTGGTGGATCTCATGGATGCCAGGCCGCAGCAGGCTCTGGAAGAAGTCGAGATGCTTCGGCAGCTCTGATAACGGAAACTCCTTCATCGGCTTCCCCGTGGCACGGGCGTCTTTGTTCAGATCGTAGAAACGAAAGCTATGGAAATTGCTGGTGCAGACAATCGTTGGTTTCTCGTCGGCCAGCAGACCTGTGACGTAATCGATGGCTTGCTGGACCGGCGTCTTCAGAACGCCTTGCCGTTTCTCCGGCTTATCGAGATCGACGGAACTCCCTTTTTGCTCGACCAGAAAATGACAGGGGACGCTGAGGACGTCGATACGACCGTTGTTCTTTCCCGTGGCTGTATCGGAGTCATGCTCGTAATCAAAGATCTCGTCGGAATCGGCACCTACCAACGAAGCCAAACCATCCCAGAACTGAGCGGTATGACCTTCCTCGCGGACTTCCCCGGACCATTTGCTGATGAATCGTTGAACAAGCCTCATATCATACATGCCATACGCCATGCTTCAATTCTTGCATTCAGCTTGCTGTCAGTAAACAGCAGGACATGTCATCAGGCTGGCTGACAAGGCAGTGCTGCGCCATACACAACGAACGCGAACGTCGCCGCTGATTTTCTGATTTTGTTTTATGCAGTCCTTCAGCAGCGATTTCCGGGAATAGGCGCACGATTCGCACAGCCTCGCTATTATGCCGTTTGCGCTGACCGCAGCAGCCGAGGATACGCTTGTATCGTGCGCACAGGGAAAGAACTCCGTCGGTTCCTGTCAGGAACTTTTTGCCGAACCGCGGGCATTTTCCTCCGCGCCTCAACGGACTTAGAAACCGGTATCCACTCCACGGCACACGAATCGATGCCCTGTTCCGTCCGGGAACCGTAAAAACCATTTCGAGACTTTCCCCATGCCCCCCCTACGCGCTGGCCCCAAGGCTATCCGATGACCATTGCAGCCGCGTTCCCGCCCTGCATCAAAGGCCAACAAAGAAAGCATGCGCCCCCGCCTGCCAGCAAGGAACGCCTGCTTTCTGGACCCATCTGACGGTGCGGCAGACAGGGCCTGGCAAAGCAGCAAAGCGCCAACCACGCCCGTGTACGCGTCCGCGCAGCGCAGCGCGCAACCAGGCGCCTTGCGAGCTGTCGGATGACAGCCAGACTCCATGCCGGAGTCCCACGCCGCGAACACAGAGCTTTTCTTACTGGTTCCCGGTTCACTTCTCCTTGACGCGGCCCAGGATCGCGACGCAGATGGCTCCGATGAGGCCGCACACGAGCACGAGGCAGCCGCCTGACAACAGCAGGATCTTCCAGACGTTGCGCGCGACGAGGCCGATCAGCAGCACAACGAGGCCGACAGCGGCGAGAATCAGCAGTCCTTTGACGAACGGACGGCGGCGGGATGTCGCGTCGTCGGCACCATCGGCATCGGATTCGCCGGCGGCGTCCAAAGCGCCGCTGAACTCGTCCATCGCGCTTGCGCTTTCCGAAACATCGACGCCGTCATCGGCAGCGTCCTCCTCGGTGGATTCGGCGGTCTCAGCGTCTTTAGCGGCGTCTGAACCGGCGTGTGTCATGCTTTCCAGGCCGCTTAGACCCACTCCGTCCAAATCCAAACCGGTCGTGTCGAGGCCGTTCGCGTCGCTGAAAAGCAGATCAGCGCCATCGAAACCAGCATCGGCAGCAACGTCCCCGGCGGCTGCCTTGTTCTCGTCGTTGTCGTTTACCGTTGCGTCATCCCATTCATCAGTCATCGCCGTAAGCCTACCGCATCGGCTTGAATCCTGTCGGAAAGAAAGCGGAACAGCGTCTCAAACACCACCGGCAAGCTTTGATCCGGCTTCGCAATCATTCCCGAGGAAGCGGGCCGGATCCTCCTGTTGTCATGTCTTTGCAAACGACGAACTCGATCAGCAAACACACCGCTTCGTCTTCGGCTTCGGTCAAGTCATGACCGTCGAGAACGAATGCTTCATCCCGAGAAGCGTCAAGGCGGGCACGATAGCGATCCTTTTGTTCCCGTCCGACAGGCGTGGGCCTTGGCGAGACGCATGGGAGGAACGCCGCGCATATAGTCTGTTCGACGCCCCTCCACTGTTGCGCGAGGACGCGGAACCGGACGCTGCGATCACGATTGCAGGGTTTGCCATGATGGCGTTCATGAAGTCCTGCGCTTCGTTCATGGACGTGGATTCCACCGGTGTTTTCATTCATGCCGCCTCCAGCGGCTTGAGCGCGTTCTTCCATTGTCCGCGCACCTGGCTGGCCGAAACGGCGAACGAGGCGCCAATCAACATGGGAAAGGATTCTGATCGTCGGAGTCGGGCACGTTGTTCTCCGTCAGGATACGGCGAGCGCGTTCCCTTGCCGCGTTCCACGCGCTTCTGGAACGTTCCGCCTATCGGCCGATGCGCCGCGCCGCGCGCTCCCCGGATGGCATGTCCCGCTCCTACGCGCGATGTGCGCGGAACGACGGCGCTTTATAAACATCGCCGTTTCCGGTGGTTTGTTCTACAATCTGGTTTCCCGTCTTACCCGGTTGCGGGCGGGTTCTTTCTCCTCCTGCCTCGGACCGTTTAGCGATGCGCCAGACGGGTTTGCTCGGATCCGTGACCTTGGCACGGTATCCCGCGATACGCCTAGATGATTTTCCGATGGCGGTCATGCCGTCTTTGCTGTGGTAGGAACCGCGGTTCTTTTGGGTCTGCGCGCCAGTGACCTCGCGCTTCCATAAGGTACCTGGTATTTATTCCGCTGGCGCGTGAATCAGTGTCCACGGAGAGCATGGATCCGCTTTCCTGTTTATTTCGGTTCATCTCGAGCGAAACCGGAAAAGCCGTAGAATCGCTGCAATCGCAACAAAAATCCCCGCCGTTCCAAACGGATCGGAACAGCGGGGGATCATCCTCGCTCCCCCACCTGGACTCGAACCAAGACTAAAGGTTCCAAAGACCCGTGTGCTGCCATTACACCATGGGGGAAGAGCCGGCCATAGAGCCGCCAGTCTCAATTATGCCAGCCGGAGCGCCAAACGGCAACCGAACGCCGCCAACGTCCTGGCTCGGTCCGCAACGGACTCAGGCGAGGAGGAACTCCTCGCCGTGATGCTCCGGATAATTGGCAAAGAGGCCGGCGACGGACCCGTCGGTGAAGACGGCCTTCATAGCGGCGGCGATGAGGGGCGCGATGGACAGCACGACGAGGTTGTCGAAACGCTTCTCCTGCGGAACCGGCACGGTGTCGGTGACAATAACCTCGCGGGCGCCGCAGTTCTTGAGGTTCTCGACCGCGTCGCCGTTGAAGAGAGCGTGAGTGGCGACGATGGTCACGGATTTGGCACCCTGTTGCTTGAGACATTCGACGGCACCGATGATGGTGCCGCCGGTGTCGATCATGTCGTCAGTGATGATGCAGTCCTTGCCTCTGACGTCGCCGATGACGCGCTTGGAGACGGCGTGGTTAGCGCAGGTGATGTCGCGTGTCTTATGGATGTAGGACAGCTGGCAGTTGTTCAGGCGGGCGGCCCACTGCTCAGCCACGCGGATGCGGCCGGCGTCCGGGGAAACGATGGCTGCGTTACTGATGTCCATGCTGTCGCGCACGTAGCTGACGAGCAGCGGCATGGCCTGCAGGGCGTCGACGGGGCCGTTGAAGAAACCCTGGGACTGTGCGGCGTGCAAATCGACGGACATGATGCGGTCGGCGCCCGCCGTGGTGAACAGGTCGAAGATGAGACGGCTGGAGATGGGTTCGCGGCCCAGGTGCTTCTTGTCTTGGCGGGAGTAGCCGAGGAACGGGACAATCGCGGTGATGGACCGGGCGGACGCGCGCTTCATGGCGTCGATCATGATGAGCTGTTCCATGATCCACTTGTTGATCGGCTGCGTGTGGGACTGTAGGACGAACGCGTCGGTACCGCGCACCGACTCCGTGTACCGGCAGTAGATTTCCCCGTCCGCGAAATCGTACGACGTAGTCTTGAGCACATCGATCCCCAGCTGCTTGGCGACGTCGTCAGCCAGCTTCGGATACGCACGGCCGGTCACGAGAACGAGGTTTTTCTTCGGTGTGCCTTTGAGTAAAACACCCACTTTCGGCTCTCCCAACATAGGTAGCGGTTCCAGCGAACGATTTTCACTGTATCGGCTCAACGCGACACCTCCGGGGACGTTCCGCAGCCCCGGTACAGGCCATGGCCGGCGATGTAGCGCGCCACCGCGGCAGGCGTCAGATAGTCGATCGGCAAGCCGCGGCGCACGCGCTCGCGCAGCATTGTCGAGGAGACGCCGAACGCCGGGATCGGCACGGACGTCACGTCCGAACCAGGCACGCCGGAGGGCGTGGCTGGCAGAGCTGACGCGGCTGTCGCGGTGCCGGCGAGCACTTGCGGCCCCGTGGCAGCGGTGAAGTTGGCGGCGGCAACGGTATTGGAATCGGCGCTCATCGTCCTGCCGGGGCGCGTGACGGCGATGAAGCGCGCCAGTTTCGGCAGTTGTTCGGCGTCCTTCCAGCGGGATGCCTGAGCGATGGCGTCCGTGCCGGCGATGAAGAACAGCTTGTCGTCCGGACGTGCGGCCCGCAAGTCGCGCAGGGTGTCGACCGTGTACGTGACACCGCCACGGTCGATGTCCACGCGGGACAGGGAGAATCGCGGGTTGTCCGCGATGGCGAGCGCCACCATGGCATACCGGTCCTCCGCTGGCGCCACGTCGCGGTCCAGCTTGAAGACGGGTCGGCCCGCGGGTACGAACACCACTTCGTCCAGGCTGCAGCGCCATGCGGCTTCCGAGGCGGCCAGTAGATGCCCGTTGTGGATAGGGTCGAACGTGCCGCCCATCACGCCGACGCGGCGGGCTGTGCGGCGGGTCATTCCGGTCACGCTTCTCTTTTGGCGGGCTGGCCGGCGCCGGAGGCCTGCCTTGCCTTGGCCAGTGTGTCTTCCGGCGGTTCGGCCGTCCCGCCGAATCGTGGTTCGGCGGCCGCGGCGGCGAGTTCGCGGTCGTTCACGCGCGAATCGACGCTGTCCATGTCCTCGTCCCACTCCTTGCTCACCACGCGCTTGATCTCGGAGAAGGTCGGCAGTAGAAAGTCGGGCTGGTAGAACTTGCGGATCTGGGCGACGTTGTCGGAGATCTGGATGAGCTTGTCGCCCATGTCGTCGGTCTTGTCGTCTCGTTCGGCTAGGCGGAAGTCGTCGAGATGGCGTTCGATGGCCTGCTCACAGCTTTTGATGATGGCCTGTTCGTCAGCGGTTGGCGTTGACAGGCTCGTGTCGTCGGAGTCGGGCCAGCCCATGAGGACGGCGTCGGAGTATTCCAGTGCGGCGCGCTGGAACGCTGTGGGGATGCCGTCCTCGATTTGGACGGAGAACACGTACCGCACCTGGCTCAGGCGTTCTGAGGCCATCATCAGCATATCGGAACGGTCGAAGACGCGCGGTGGCGGGGCGATGGGCTGCTCCTTGCGCTGGGGATCGGGCCGGTTGCCGAGTTCATTTTTCATCGATGACCTCCTTCATGCTGTTTTCCTCGTGTTGGTCTTCTTCTTCGTGCCGGATTTCCTGGTAGCGGTTTTCTTCGCTCCGGTTTTTCTCGGCGACGGCGTCCGCATGGCGTTCGAACCGCTGCTTAGGGCAGCGGCGGCATCGTCCTGTGGGACGATGCCGTGGGCGCTGTCACGTGGGACGTTGTTGTTTGGGGCGTCGTCGTGAAGCGTGCTGTCGCGCAGCAGCTGACGGGCATGCTCGAGCGACACGGCCGACACCGTTCCTGACAGCATCCGCGCGATCTCCTCCTCGCGGGCTTCGCCGCTGACCGGCGTCACCGTCGTCGTGACGGCGGCCTCGTCCGAAGCGGCCGCATTCGGACCGTCGTCGTTCGAGCGGTTGGCGCCGGCTGGTCCTTTCGACACGACGACCTGCGCGTCGGCCCAAGACGCGACCTGCGGCAGATGCGTCACCACGATGACCTGCTCGCGCCGGGCCAATCGCGCCAGGCGTTTGCCTAGCTCCACGGCTGTCTGGCCGCCCACGCCCGCGTCGATCTCGTCGAATACGAACGTTCGGCGCCGGGCATTGGCGTCATCGGAACCACTGGAACCGCTGTCAGCTGGACCGGCGCTGCCCGCGCCATCGAGCCGGCGCGCCAGGCACACCTCCAGGGCCAGCATGAGACGGCTCAGCTCGCCGCCGGATGCGGATTTCGCCACCGGCTGGCAGGGGGCGCCGGGGAAAGCGGAGAAGAGGAACAGCACGTCGTCCATACCGAAGGCGTCCAGCGGGTGATCTGCCTCGCGGCGCGCTTCGACGTCGATCTCCAGACGCGCGCCGGCCATCGCCAGCGACGCCAGCTCCCTGTTGACCTGCGAGGCCAGATCGGAGGCGGCGGCCACGCGGCGCTGGTGCAGCTCGTGTGCCAGGCCTAACGCTTCCTCGTATGCCTGGGCGCGCTGGGTTCGCAACGCGTCGAGCTTCTCAGGCGAAGCATCGACGCCGTTGAGTTCGGCAGCGGCCTTGTCGCGCCAAGCCAGAACGTCGTCGACGCTCGGACCCCACCGGCGCGTCAGCCCGGTGAGGTCATGGATACGCTCGTTGAGGCGATCGAGATCGGCGTCGCTGACGTCGTCGTCGCGCAGCTGCTCCTCCAACAGGCACACGGCGTCCGAAACGTCGGCGCTGACGTTCTCAAGGCGCGAAAGACATTGAGCTATCTGCGGAATCGACATCGCCGGCCGCAGCGCGTTCTGCGCGTCGGCCAACAACGACGCAACGGACGGCACCCCGTCGACGGCACCATCGGAGAAATCCCCAGTGGAAGGGTCCAACGAGCGCAATGCCCCGGTCACGGCCCGGATGATGGCCGCCGCATTCTCGGCGCGGGTGCGGCGCTCGCGCAGATCCTCGTCCTCGTGCGGCTGCGGGTCGACACGGGCGATCTGCTCCAAGGAGTCGCGCAGGTAGTCGGCGCGTTGGCGCACGTCGGCCTGCTGGGATTCAAGGTCTCGCAGCGTCCGATCGGCGTCCACCAGGCGTTTCCAGGCCTTCGAGTAGCGTTTCAGGCTGTCCGCGGAGCACATGTACTCGTCGAGGAGCTTGCGCTGGCGGGCCGACGAGACAAGCCGCATCTGGTCGGCCTGGCCGTGGATGGTGACGAGGTCGTCGGCGATTTGCTTGAGCAAGCCGCTGGGAACGGTCCGCCCGTTGACGATGGCCTTGGAGCGGCCGCGGGTCGGCACTTGCCGGGCGAGGAACAGCCGGTCCTTCCCGTCTCCTTCCGACAGCACGCCGGCGTCGTCGGCGGCGCGCGCAGCTGAAGAATCGGGAGAGGTGTCGAAGATGGCCTGGACCCAAGTCTCCTCCGCGCCGGCGCTCACTTTGGCGGATTCCGCTTGCGCGCCGCGCACGAGCTTGAGTGCGTTGAGAAGCATGGATTTCCCGGTGCCTGTTTCGCCGGTGATGGTCGTCATGCCCGGAGCGAACGCGACGTTCGCTGCCCGGATCGGCCCTAGGTTGCGTATTTCGAGTTCATCGAGCATGGACGCCGCCTCTGTTTGGCTCGTTCCGCCAGCCGCTGGCCGGCAGTCCGAATTTCGTCACCAGACGCTGGGTGAAGGACGCGCCCGACAGATGCGCTAGGCGCAGTGGCTGCGGCGACTGCGTGACGCGCAGCACCGATCCGACGGGCAGTTCAATGGTCCGCCGGCCATCGCACGTCAGATGCCCCGTGGATTGGGAGCCCGGCAGCAGCTCGATCCGCACGTTTGACCCCTGACCGACGATCAGCGGACGAGTGAACAGCGCATGCGCGGCGATCGGCACGATTTCCAGGGCTTGCACGGAGGGCCAGACGACCGGTCCGCCCACGGAGAACGCGTAGGCCGTCGAGCCGGTGGGCGTCGAGACGATGACACCGTCGGCCGCGAAGGACGTCACCGGCACATCGTCGATGGCGATGCCTGTTTCGATCATGGTGCTGCGGTCAGCCTTTTCCATGGTCATCTCGTTGAGGGCCCAGTCCGCCAACGGTCCCCTGCCGGGGACCCGCGCGCTGACAGCTGCGATGGCGCGCTCGTCGATGCGGTAATCGCGGTCCGCGACACGGTCGACGGCCTCCTGCGCCTGGATGCGTTCGAACTCGGCCAGGAAACCGACGTGCCCGAGGTTGATGCCCAGAATCGGCACACGCGTTCCTCGAACGAGCTCCGCCGCGGCCAGGATTGTTCCATCCCCTCCTAGGACGACGACGATTTCCGTATCGTCCGGGACCGTGGCGCGGCGGGCGCCGAACGGCAGCGCGGGCAGGTCATTCACCACGGAGACGGAGAAGCCTCGCTGCCGCAGCCGATCGACGACGTTCCCGACGATGCCGCGGTTCGGCGGAAGCTCCCGGTGCGTTACCACCACAGCCGATCGCATTGACCCTCCTTCATTCGTTCCCATGGTAAGGCGTGCCGGTTCTGGAACCGCGCTTGTGGACCGGTGCGCAACTGCGGTTCAGCGCGGAGCGTGGTCCTGCGCTTGGCCTGAATCCTGGTCCCTTGCGGATGCCGGCCGCAGCCACAGCAGGTACTCCTTGTTGCCGTGCGTGCCCAGGATCGGCGACGGGATGCAGCCTTTCGTCGAGAAGCCGTTGCTCCGCGCGCAGCAGACCACGGTGTCGATCACCGTCTGACGCAGGACCGGGTCCGTGACGATGCCGTTCTTGCTCAGTTTTCCTCTGCCGACCTCGAACTGAGGCTTGATGAGCAGCACGATTTCGACTGGCGGGACGCCGGCGGACGACGGCGTCCCGACCGCAGCGCCAACAGCGGCTCCCGTTTCCCGTTCCTGTCGAAGAACGCGGGCGATGACGGGGATGACGTATGTCAGCGAAATGAACGACACGTCGGACACGATGTAGTCCGGGCTGGACGGCAGGTCCGGTGCCTGCACGTCGCGCACGTTCCGAGGGCTGAGGTCGACAACGCGCGGATCGGAGCGCAGTGCCGGACTCAACTGGCCGTGCCCGACATCGAGGGCCAGCACCCGGCTGGCGCCTTTCTCGAGCAGGACCTGGGTGAAGCCGCCCGTCGACGCGCCGATGTCCCAGCATACGCGGCCGGCCGGCAGTGCAAGACCCTGGCTGCTGAAGGCGTCGAACGCGCCCAGCAGCTTCACGGCCCCGCGGGACACATAGCGGAACGCGGACTCCGCCGGGATTGCGGCGATGTCGATGCAGTCGGTCTTGGCCACGGCGCGCGACGGCTTCGTCACAACGACGCCGTTGACGCGCACCAGGCCTGCACGGATCAGCCGCGCCGCTTTCGTCCGCGTTCCGGCAGCTGGATTCTTCGCTACATGGATGTCCAACCGCTCCGCGCTCATCGCAGTTCCTCCTCCACAATGGGAAAATCGCGGAAATCAAGGGACGGCACAGCGATTCCAGCGTCGGCGAGTGCCCAGGACAGCTGGCACAGGCAGCGCAGCCGGTCCATCGCCGGTCCGGTGGACCGCACGCGGCCCTGCTCGTCGCAAAGGGCGGCAGCAGGGCCCGGCAGCGTTGCGCTGCAGACCGGAACATCGGACACGCCGGTACACGGAACACTGCCATCGGTGGCGAGCCGATGGCCGATACCGTCTTCGCCATGGCCGTCCTGACGCGGAATGCCCTGCAGTGCGGGCGCTGCATGGGTTTCGAGCAGGCCGCGCAGATCGGCGGCGATGTATGTCGGCCGCTGCTTCGGTGCCGCGAACAGCAGGGCCCGGGCGTCGGTCACGCCGGTGAGCACGCACAGCGAATCGCAGCCGCCGCGGCCGGCGGCCTCGATGTCCGTGTCGAGCCGGTCGCCCACGGCCAACGCGTTGGACGCGGCCACGCCGGCGCGGCGCAGCTCCATGTCGTACAGGATCGATTCCGGTTTGCCCGCGGACCGGCAAGGTGCCACGCCCGTCGCCGCGGTGACGGCGCCGATCATTGCTCCGTTTCCGGGAGCGACGCCGTCCTCCCGGGGAATGCTCCTGTCAAGATTCGTCGCGAAGTACCGTGCGCCATGTTCGATGGCGTAGGCGGCTTGGGCCAGCTGCGTCCAGCAGAGAGACGGATACCAGCCTTCAACAACGGCGGCCGGGTCCTCCCGCGCGCTGTCGACAACGCGGAACCCCGCCTGTCGGACGGCGTCTTTCAGCGCGTCCGCGCCAATGACCAGCACCACGGACCCGGCGGGCAGCTCCTGCGCCAGCACAAAGGCGGCGGCGTCCGCCGATGTCACGATCTGGTCCGGGCTTGCCTGGACGCCGAATCCGGCGATTTGGTCGGAGACTGCCTGCGGCGGGCGCGACGGATTGTTCGTCGTGTAGCACACACGCATTCCGAGCGATTCCGCTCGGCGAATGGCGTCGGCCGCATGGGCGACCGAATTGGCGCCACGGTAGACGACGCCATCCAGGTCCAGCAAAGCCAAACGGTATCGCTGCGCTAGCGGCACGCCGCAGGACTTCAACGCGCCTCCGCCGGCCATGGCTTACTCTTCGCTCGCAGCAGGCTGCTTGGAACCGGCATTGCCATCGGACTCGGCGGTCTTGGCCGCGCTATTGTCGGACTCCGCTTCCGCAGCGTCCTCGGCAGCCTCGCTCTCAGCGGTTCCACCCTCGCTGGCTTCGATTTCCTGGTTCTCGTCGCCCTTGTCCTCGGCGAACTGGGACAGGTCAATGCCCAAACCTTCGAGCATCCGGGCGTCAGCCTCCTCGAGATCGTTGTCGACCAAATCGTCGTCGACGTCCATTCCGTCCTCGTCCGGATCGGCGAACTCATCCTCGAGGTCCTCGATGGCGGCCTCCAGCTCCTGGGCCTCATCCCCGCGGCCGGCTTGATCCAGGAAATTCTGCTCCGCCTGCAGGGCACGCATGCGGTACGCGCCGTCTAAACCGCGCACGGACAGCAATGCCCGGACGATCTTCAACGCCTGGTCGAACTTGCCCATGTCGGCGTATGCGCCGGCGAAGACGAGCATCATCTCGGCCTTGGATTCGCCGGCAAGCTTCTTGGCTTCCGGCGATAGCGCGATGGATACCGCTTCCTGCGGATGGCCCAGGCCGCGTTCGCAGTCGGCGATGAAGGGCAGGTAGTCCGGCTCGCCGTTCATACGGTAGGCCGTGCGGAACTCGCGGTTAGCGAGTTTGTAGTCGCCGCGGCGGTATGCGACGAGCGCCAGCGTCTCGCGGGCGATGTCGACTCTGGAGGCCTGGCGGGCCGCCCACCTGGCATGGGCGAGCGCCGCGTCCGGATCAGACTCCTCCAGCGCGTAGGCAGCGAGGATATGCAGGCCGATGTTCTCCGCGTGCTCCTTGCTCAGGCCGCGCAGACGCAGCTTGTCGTCACTGGAGAGCATGCGCCACTCCATACCTTTCGGCATCTTCGGCTCACCCGGACGACGGTTGGTGTACGGGTTCTGCGACGGAAAGGAGATGGTGCCGTCGGAGTTGCGGCGCGGACCGGTCTCGAAGTGGCGGTTGCCTTCGACGTCGTTGAAACGTTCGCGACGGTCGAAATGACGGCTTCCACGGTTGCCGGGGCGGCCATCATGGCGGTCGTCGCGGAAGCCGCGGACGCCGGGACGTTCGCCGTGCCGGGAACCGTGCTGTTCGCGGCGGCTGTTCCGCTGCTCGTCGCGATGGGAATCGGAGTGGTTGCCGTTGTCACGCTGGTTGCTGAAGCCTCCGCGGCGCTGCCCGCCGCGGAGGCCGTCACGGAGGGAATCACGCTGGCCGCGATTATCGCGGCGGTCGTCGTCGCTATGCCAGTCGCCGCGCCGACCGTCGTGATGGAAGCTCGAGCCGCGGCCGCTGTCGCGGCGGCTGTTCCGCTCATCACGGTCGGAAGGACCGTAGCCGGAATGACCATGGTCAAAGTGGCGGCTGGTGTTGCGCGCCCCGCCCTTGCTGAATGGATTGTCGTCGCGGCGGCCGCGGTTTCCATGGCCGCCGCGGCCAAAGGAACGATGCGAATCATGGGAATCATGGCCGTTCCCGCGTTTTCCGAATCCAGACTGATGCGACCGAGCGTGCTCGCTCATAATGGACCTCCAAAAGACCCCATGGAAACGCGGCCGGCAACCCAGGGCGGTCACGCTCCGTCTCTCTGATTTTTTTGTACGACAGATAGTGGTGACGCGATGTCACGGACAGGTTCTCATCCTCTCAGCTGCCGCCGACAGAACTACTGGCTGGCCTATGTTTCCGGACGCGCTTCCCGGAAACATAGGCCAGCCAAGCCGACTCGCGCGGCCGCTCCGCTTCCGGTTCAGTCTCCGACTGCGTCCTGCAGCCGCTGGATCTCGATCTGGACGTTGCGCAGCTGCTCGCGCACGCGCTTGGTGGACGTGCCGCCGATCTGCTTGCGCGACTCGACCGAGCCATGCGCGTCGAGGATGAGATGGATGCCGCGGATGCACGACAGCGGCCTACCGGGGTTCTGTTCCGCCAGCACCGGTCCGATAATCGACTCGAAGGTCTCGCGCGGCAGCTTCGTCAACGGGACCTGGCGGGATCGCGCCTCGGCCCAGCAGCGGCGAGCGACGCTGCTGGCGGCATCGGGGTCGATGCCCTGACGCTCGCACCAGTCGATGATGTCCGGCACGAGCATCGCACCCTGCGCCGCCTCTCTCTCCAACCGCTCCGTGTCGAACGCGCAGACGGCGAGCTTCTCGGCGAACCGCGGGAATTTCGCTTCGCACAGGCGCACTTGGCGGTAAGCGCCATCAAAGGCGTCACCGTAGTCGTCCTCCGGAACCGTTATCCGTTCGACGGAGAATTCCGTGGCGTGGAAGTCCGTGATGGTCATGGCTCCGGCGAACGCGGCTGCCCGTGCCACTGTGACGGCCATTTGGCGGGCGATGGAGTGCAGCTCGCTGTCCAGTGCTTGCAGGACCTGTGTGGCGAGGAACTCCTCGGGACTGGGGACGGGTGTGGCGGGGTCCGTTTCGATGCGGCCGGTCTTCAGACCCAGGAGCACGGTTTTGAGGGCGGAGTCTAGGCGGTATGACTGGTTTTTGGTGATGAGGGAAAGACGGCAGGCGGCGTGGGAATGGGCCAGCAGCACGCTGGCTTCGCTCTCCAAGTAATCCGCGTCAGCGAAACTGTTGCTGGCACTCATGAAAAATCCCCTATCCGGATGGATGCGCGTTGCGGAGCGGCCGCGCCATCGGGGACGCGGCGGTTGCCTTCAGCGTAGCACCAGATAGGGGAAAAGAGGCTCTCTTCCGCGGATGTGCCGGCGGCCTGGAGGCTATTGCTCGCTTTGCTTCAGCATCTGGATGAGGCTATTCGTCAGCTGCTGGGACTGGCCGGTCATAGTCAGTACGAACGAGGCGATCAGCAGCACGGCGACGATGACGAGCGAGGCGATGGCCAGCCCTTTGCCGCGCATATGCATGTGCTTGACGCGGCTCAGGGAGAAGACGGCCAATGGCACGGAGATGAACCATAGGCCCAGGATCGAAGCCACGAAGGCGATGATGGCGAAGCCATCCCATCGCCCGTAGTACGGGTTTTGCTGCGGGTCGTCTGGGTTGAATGGCGTCTGCTGGAAGGGGCCGAAGCTCTGGCCTGTGCCGTTGTTCATGCCGTTGGCGTTGCCCATGCCCGGCATCGGCTGCCCTTGCGGCCAGCCGTAGGGCTGTCCGCCGTAGGGCTGGCCATAATAGGGATTCTGGTTCGGCTGACCGTAGGGGCCGTACTGTTGGCCCGCGTTCTGGCCGTACTGCTGGTTCTGACCGTAAGGCTGCTGGCCGTACGGGGCTTGTTGGCCATAAGGCTGTCCCTGCTGGTTCGGTTGGCCCGCGTTCTGCTGGTTCTGCGCCGAATCGGGAGCGCCGAATAGGTATGGGTTGTAGTTGGGGTAGTCGGACATCATGCCGCCGTACAGCGGCTTGTCGGTGCCGGTTTTGTCGGCCTGGGGGTCCAGGCCGGTGGCGTTGTAGTCCTGACGGGCCGCCTGGTCTTCGGCTTTCCGCTGTTCGGCGTCCGGCTGCCGCCGGTTCGTCTGCTCCGGCGTGTTCTGATCCGGGTTCTCATTGTTGTCGTCCGTCATGCGCATACCCCTCGTCGCGACGCGAAGCGACCCCGTGCGGCTGGCCGCTCGGAGCGCGTCATCTCTCGTTCCGCGTCCGTTCGCGGCGCAACCAAGCAAGGTCGCTTCGCCAGTTTTTCGGGACCTCTGCGGTCCAGGTTCTTTCAAGACCGCAGCTGCGCGCCGATGCGGGACGCTTCCGCGACAATGTTAGCGCGAATCGCCGCGGCGTCCTTGGATTTCAGCGTTTTATTCGGTGCGCGGAAAACGACCGAATAGGCTAGGGACTTCTTGCCCTCGCCCAGGTCGTCGCCATGGTAGACGTCGAACAGCGCGATGGACTCGAGGTACTCGCCCGCGCCGGCGCGGATGGCATCGGACAACTGCGCGTTCGTCACCGATTCGTCCACGATGAACGCGAGGTCCTGCTTGACGGGCGGGAACGAAGACAGGCGCCGCGATTGCAGCGGCTTGGTCGATAGGCGCTCGAAAACCGCCGTCAGGTCGAGTTCGAATGCCGCGGAATGCTCCGGGATGCCGAGGTTGGCGATGACACGCGGATGCAGTTCGCCCGCCAGGCCGACCGGCGTCCCGTCCCTCATCAACAGGACGGCGGTGCGGCCCGGATGCCAGCTCTCGGCAAACAGGCCTTGCGGCAGTCCGGAGTCCTCTTTCAGCGCCACGCGGCGGAACGAGGTGCCCAGGCGTGCGGCGACGCGTTCGGCGGACGCGATGCCATCGGTCCAGTCGACGGCGCGGCCGGAATGGTACCAGCCGTCGACGATGGCCTGGCCTGTCAGCAGGCCGGCTACGTGCAGCGGCTGCGCCGGCAGGCCGGCGTCCAGCGCGGCAAGGGACTCCTCGTCCGGCTTTAACGCTCCTGGCAGGGCCGGGATAGCCGGCGCGGCCGGATCAAGATGGAACACGCGGCCGACCTCGTAGATCTGCACATTCTCTAGGCCGCGGCCGATATTGCGCCGCAGCGTGCCCGCCAGAGTCAAGAGCACGTTCGCGCGCAGCCAGGGACGGTCGCCCATCAGCGGGTTGACGATTTCCACGGAGCGGGCGGCCGCCTTGCTCTGGTCGACGCCGAAAGCCTTGAAATCTGCCGCGCCGACGTACGGATAGCTGAGGGTCTCCACTAGACCGGATTCGGCGAGGGTCTGGGACACCCAGCGCTGGCGCTGCTGGTCGAGGGTCAGGCCGGTCCTCGTGGCCGGGACGGCCGGCATGCGCGTCGGGATCTCGTCGTAGCCTACCAGGCGCGCGACCTCTTCGACCAAATCGCAGGCTTGGGTGATGTCTGGTCTCCATGTCGGCGGCACGGCGGCGAAGACGCCGTCTTCCCCGCCGGAGACCTCGCAGCCTATGGCGCGCAGCAGGGCCGCGATGCGTTCCGGATCAACGTCGAGGCCGGCCAGGCGTTTGACTTCCGTGGTGCGCAAGGCGATGGCCTTCGGCGCGACCGTCGTGTCGAGGTTCGTCGGAGCGCCGCTGGCGTCGCCGCCGGCTTGCTTCGTGATCAGCTCGACGGCTAGCTGCGCGGCGCCTGCCTGCATCTGTGTGTCGGTGCCGCGTTCGAAACGGTGGGACGCCTCGGTCGGCAGCTTGTGTCGGCGGGCCGTGCGGGCTACGGTCACCGCGTCGTAGTGGGCTGATTCGAGCAACAGGTCCGTCGTCTCGGCGGTGGCGGCGGCGTTCTTGCCGATCATGACGCCGGCCAAGGCGATGGCGCGGGAACCGTCCTCGCCGCCGGGCGAATCGGCAACGACGAGGTCCTCCGGGTCGAGCTCGCGTTCGATGCCGTCGACGGTCGTCAGCTTCTCGCCGGCATGAGCGCGGCGCACCACCAGCGGGGCGGAGACCTTGTCCAGATCGTAGGCGTTCATCGGCTCGCCCAGGTCAAGCATGACGTAGTTGAGCACGTCGGCCGTCAGGTTCGAAACCGGGAAGCCGGAGCGCACCAGGCGGCGCAGGACGACGTCCGGCGTCACGGCCGAAGCGTCGATGCCGCGGATAGTGCGCAGGTAGTAGTGGTCGCAGCCGGGCACGCCATGTATCGGGGCGGCGTCATCGATGCGGGCTTCGACTTCACCTTCGGCGTCTTTGGCTGTTTTCGGAGCGGCGGCATTCAAGGCGTCGAGCGGATCGGTGAAGGTCTCGCCGGACGCGTAGGAGTATTCGCGCGCGATGCCGCGGCAGGAGAGGGCGTAGCCGCGGTCCGGGGTGATGTTGATCTCTAGCTCCGGGACATCCAGGCCCAGCAGCGGGATGGCGTCATCGCCTGGTTTGATGGTGGCCATCTGCTCGGGTGTCAAGCGGTCCTTGAGCAGGATGATGCCGTCGTACTCGTTGCTGATGCCCAGTTCGCGGTCGGAGCAGCACATGCCGTTGGAAACGTGGCCGTACTTCTTCTGCGGTGTGATGGCGAAGTTGTTCGGCAGCACGGCGCCGTTGAGCGCGACGACGACGTACTCGCCCTGCGCGATGTTCGGCGCGCCGCAGACGATGCCCAGCGGCGCTTTGTTTCCGTTCTCGTCGACCGGATTGTGCCGATCGCCCACGTCGATCTGGTTCCAGTGGATGATCTTGCCGGACTTCTGTGGCTCCTCCAGACACTGCTTAACGTAGCCGACGACGAGCGGGCCCTGGATGGACGACGGATGGATGGCCTCTTCCTCGAAGCCGACGCGCACAAGCTGGCGGCTGAGCTTTTCGACGGTCAAATCGCTAGGAACGGTGGCGTGCTCACGGAGCCAGTCGATATCAACAATAGGCATTTGCCACTCACTCTCCCATCGCGAACTGTTTACTGAAACGGATGTCGCCCTCGACCAGGTCATGCATGTCGTTGATGCCGTGGCGCAGCAGCAGGGCGCGCTCCACGCCTACGCCGAACGCGAAGCCTGTGTACGCGTCGGGGTCCAGGCCCGCCGAGCGGATGACGTTGGGGTGGACCATGCCGCAACCGCCCCACTCGATCCAGCCGGCGCCGCCTTTCTTTCCGGGGAACCACAGGTCCATCTCGGCGCTCGGCTCGGTGAACGGGAAGTAGCTCGGACGCAAGCGTGTCCTGGCGTCGGGGCCAAACATGACGACGGCAAGCGCGTTGAGCGTTCCCTTGAGGTCTGACATGGTCAAGTGCTTGTCGACGGCAAGCGCTTCGCACTGGTGGAAGACCGGCGTGTGGGTGGCGTCGAGCTCGTCGGTGCGGAACACACGGCCGGTGCAGGCCATGTAAAGCGGAACGCCTTTGTCGATGAGGCCGCGGACCTGGTCGGAGCTGGTCTGGGTGCGCATGACCATGTTGGAGCCGACGAAACCGGCTGCGTCCTTGGCTTTGTCGCCTTTGACGTAGAAGGTGTCCTGCATCTGGCGGGCCGGGTGGTCGGGTCCGAAGTTGAGGGCATCGAAGTCATACCATTCGCTCTCCACTTCCGGGCCGTCGGAGATCTGCCAGCCGCGGGAGACGAAGAAGTCCTGGATCTCCTCCATCAGTGCGCTGATGGGGTGGCGCGCGCCCAGGGGGCGGCGGTCCACCGGCAAGGTCACGTCGACGGCTTCGGACTCGAGCCGGCGCTGTTCTTCCAGTGCCGACAGCTCGGCTTCCTTCGCGCCGTACGCGCGGCCGAAATCGGCGCGGAGCTTGCCTACCAGCTGGCCGATGGCCTTCTTGCGGTCATTGGGCAGCGATCCTATCATCTTGGACACGCGGGTCAGCTCCGACTGCGCGCCGGCGTACCGGGTGCGCAGCTGATGGAGTTCGTCGGTGCTCCCCGCGGCGTCGACGGCCCGGATGCCTTCGACGATCGCTTGCCTCACCACTTCCTCGTTGAAAACCACGTCGTCAGACACTGAAACAGACCTTTCCGAATATTTTCTTTGTGGCTTCTTCTGCTGGCCGGCGTTGCAAAACGCCGGCCAGCAGAAGAAAACGCCAGGGCCATTGTCCCTGTCAGTCCCGACAGGGAGGGCGGACCCGTCCTCAGTGTCGGTGCAGGAGCATCGACAGCGTGTAAAGCAGGATGGCGGCGCTTGACGCCAGATTCAGGGACTCCGCGCGCCCGTACAGCGGGATGATGACGCTGCCGTCGGCTCGTTCGACCATTCCGGTCGGCAGGCCACGGGCCTCGTTGCCGAAGAGGACGGCCAGGGAGGCGTTGGTTTCCCCGCAGACGAGTGGGGCCAGCAGGGCGCGCCCGCCGGCAGCCGCGCTGCCGGTCCCAGCGGAACCGGCGCCGAACGCCAGATCGGCGACGTCCACCGGCGAACTGCCCGGAATGCCGTGGATGTCGGCGGCCCACACGGCCGTCGAGCGTTGCGCGGCCCAGTCGAAGAACTCGTCCTCGGTCAAGTGCAGCACCGGGATATGGAACAGCGAGCCGGCCGTCGAGCGGATAACCTTCGGGTTGAGCGGGTCGACGCAGTCATCGACGAGTACGACCAGCGAGCAGCCGGCGGCGTCCGCGGTGCGGATGATGGTCCCTTCGTTGCCCGGGTCGCGCACCTGCCAGCAGGCCGCGATCAGCGGCACGCGGCCCGGCATGGAACCGGAGCCGGCGCGGGAGAACCCAGTAGCGGCACCGTCGAGGCGCCGCAACGCGGCCTGGCGCGCGGCGTCCAGCGCGTCGATCCGCGCCGACGCGACGATTCCCTGCGCGTTCTCGCTAACGCGCCGCATCACGGCTGGGGAGGCCTGATGCACATAGAGGCCGGCGTCCAACGCCGCCTGGGGGATGGCGGGGTCTGCGCACGCGTCCGGGTCGTAGTACACGTCCGTCACGATTGCCGGGTCCATCGCCACCGCCTCGCGCACCGACTGCGGCCCCTCGACGAGGAACTTGCCCGCCTTGCGCTGCCCATGTTTGGTCAGCAGATCGGCTAGCTTCCTAACGCGGTCGGCTTTCGGATTGTCCATCACTTGTTCCGATAAAGGCATAGTTCCCACTGTAGCGGCAGGACCCGTGCGCACCGGAGAGGCTGCTGTTTCCCAAAGAGGCTGCTTTTTGTTCCCTCACAGAAATCGGACAGGCACGTGAAAACGGAATGCGCGTCGCGAATTTGACGGGCTTCTGCTGGCCTCCCTGCGTTTCGACTTGCCTTCCCTCGCCCTTCCCTTCTGGGTTTTCGACAGCCGCTCGCCCGACTTCCTGACGGATTCCACATGTTCCAACTTGTCGACAATGGCCTGCATGTCCTCGTCCAAAGACCGGAAGCCTTCGATGGGTTCGATGACGGCCAGCTTCTCCAGATCATCCAGGACGCACGAGAGAACAGCGCTGTCGACATTGACGAGAAGAGCCGACTGCCGCTTTGCGGGCCAGCATCGCCGTGGTTCCCGACATGACCCGTTGGAGGATTTCCTCGGCGTCCATGCGGTTCATGGGCGCTTCCGTCATAGGACAAGACGTAGGAACCTCACGAACTTCCCGACCTTCTTTTCCGGACTGCTTTCGTCCACGTTCGGATTGCGGCTGTAGTCGGAGATTTCCTTGAGAACACGGTTCAACGCGAAATCGAACACATGGCAGTCCTCCTTGGGAATCTCGGCCTTCCCCACCAGCGCCTTCAAAGGCCTATGGGCTTTGGACACGGAAAGCCGCCTGGAAATACGATTCCGGGCTTGACAGGCCATGCAGCATGAAGATTCCCGTCCAGGGACGAATCGTCACGCCGGTGGCGGGCTTGCCGCAGGGCGGAACGCAGTCCTGCAGGCCAGCGGATTCGGATTGGTCATCGCTTTCCGGACCAGTTCGACGGCGGCCAGCCCCATTCCGGCTTTCGCCCCAACGCACGCCAGCACTGTGTAGCCGTGATGGAACGTGTTCTGCTGTTCAACCGAAGATTGCCCATTGCATAGCAAAACGCGACCTTCGGCAGGAACCACAGCGTGTGCGACAGATTCCGCAGAAACCGCATGTCGGGAGCAAGGCACGACCGGTTCCCAGTTCCCGTCGGCCTTGTAGGCACCGGCAGCGGCCGGCATATGCTGTCCCCGCATCAGGTTCAGCCACTTTTGGACATAGTCTTGGACATAGTCCTTGCGAACGAACTCGCCGGCTTCGATGCCGCCACCCTGCTTTTCGGCACGGAAGAACCCGTTGGATCGAACTCGCCGCTGTCCGTGTTCATCACGATGCGTTGGATGTCACCCAGCATTCGATACGCGGCATGATCATGCGCAGCGGAGCAGCGTACGGATTCAGTTGACCGTCGTGCTCCTTCGTTTTCCAGTCGGCTTGGCCTACTGTTCGTCGGAGTATGTCCAGCTGAAAATCCGCATCTCGATGAACTTCGCCGTTGTTCAGGCTTCGGAACAGTGTCCCCGACAGGTACAGGTAGGAGCAGGACATCATCGGAAGAAACGATCCGTCGAGCGCGTCCCCCTGCTTCGTTGGCCTAATAGGACTCCTCGTCATACCGCAGCCATGGTCGTCCTCGTCTGTCCTCTCGAACAGCTTCTTCGCGTTGCTGAGCCGCGCGCCGAAAGTGGTATTCGAAGTGGTATTCGTTGGAAACAAACACGTCCCGGTTCATTGTACGCCCCACTCGTTCCGAGGTTTGATGCCGTCGGCGCTCCTATCCGGACCAAGGAAATGCTGGAACGAACCGAAAAGCACACGATCGGTTTGCTCTGGTCTAAATCCTGCGGGACGGCGTTCCTGGCTTCCCCATATTCACGCGAATAGAACTGTCATCCTCCGGAATCGGCGTAGGACAGCAGATCCTCTTGCCAGGCTGATTCCACGGCCGGATTGAATGTCAGCACCAGAATACGGCGGAGCCCGATCCGCTTCGCCAGCCCATAGGTTGCAAACGCCTTCTGAAGCGCATCTTCGCGCTCCACAGGGACTTCGGCGTGCTATTCGCTGCCGACTGCATAGCAAAATACCGAGCCGTTTCCCAACGGCCCGCTCCTGCTCCAGCAGCATGGAGAAACTAGCGATGCGGTTCTCGCTGTTCTCCCACCCGTTTTTGACGGACAGAACCGCCGCCTCCACGTCTTTCACGGGACATCGGGACCATTCCGTCTTCTTGCCGCGCCCGTTCTGCAAACGCCGGAAACCTTTGCGTTCCAGAACCCGATGCACGTCGTGGTCCCTGAATGATGACCCGTCCTCGCGTGTCGCGCTCCCGCGGAAGACGATCCTGTACGGCTTCGTCTGCCTGGGCGTAGAACCGGATACTGTTCGACGCCGCGCTTGCCGACAGTAAGAATGTGAGCATGGACCTCATGGGCAAAATCATGTCGCGGGGCTCTCGTAGGCCGTAGAATACGACATCACCAGCCGCAGGACGACCAGATGGGCGGGTTTTGGAATGGAGCAATAGAACAAAGGCAGAAAGCCGAAGCTCGAGCCCGAGGAGCAGATAGCCTTCCTCAGAGGCAAGAGGGTCGCATTCGAGCGCATGGGCGAGGCCGACGCCATGCGCTACCTCTCGCGGGAGTCCTACCTATTCGCCACGTACGCATATCGGACTCTCTTCCCCAGGCGCGTCGGAGGAGCACACGACGGCGAGTACGCGAACCTCGACTTCGGCGACCTGGTCGGCCTCGAGCGGCTCGACCGGGATCTCAGGGCGGCGCTCCTGCCGCTCGCGCTCGACGCGGAGCACCTCGCGAAAATGCGGGTGCTCGACGAGGTGGCAAGGCGGCCGGACGAGGACGGGCACTCCATCGTGCGCGACTACATGGATTCGCTCCCCCCCCCTCGAGCGTTCCCGGAGGGCGAAGGAGATTTCGAGGCTCCAGCGCGACGAGTACTCCGGAGACCTCCAGAGGCACTACGCCGCCGAGATGCCCATATGGGTGCTGCTCGAGCTCTCCTCCTTCGGCACCGTCGCGGACGTCTACCGCTTCTGCGCGAAACGGTGGGGTGACCGCCCCATGCTGCAAGAGCACTACCTCCTCAAGTCTGCGAAGGGGGTGCGCAACGCCTGCGCCCACTCCTCCGCGATAATCAACGGGTTCGGCTCCGCGAGCCACGATGCACATCCGGCGTCGAACGCCCTCACCATCGCCCTGCGCGACGCGGGCTTCTCGAAGAAGTCTAAGGCGGACAGGATGAAGAACCCGCGCCTCCAGCAGAGATAGCCTCGCTCCTGCTCCTCCACAGGCGCATGGCCGAAGGGACCGCGCTCGCAGGCGAGGCGTCTGCAGGGCTCCGCTCCCTTGCCAATGACATTAGGTCCGTGCTCTCTGTAACCCACCCCGATGCCTCCGCGGAGGCATCCATGGAATTCCTCGCCGAGCTGGTTGACCGCTGGTTCTGATCGGGTTACTGTATGATTAGATGTCAAAACCCGGGAGGGTTTTATGTGGCGGAGACGCTCGAGCGCCTCCGCCTAATTTTTTGCCTTTCGGATCCGGCACGGCCGACGACCTCCGGAATCGTCACGTCCCAACCTTGGGGCATGCGCGCGAAACTCCTGCCAGGGTGACCGATCCGACCACCATCCAAAGCAGGTCCGGACGAGGCGCCCGAGCGCCGAACGTCACGACTCGCGGGGTGCCGACTCCGACGCCGCATTCCCGACATATGCGCGGAGAATCCCCGCAACGCATTGCCACCAATCGCTCCTGTCCGTCGTAGCATAGCTGCCACATCAAGCGGTCACAAGGACTGGAGGAAATGCCATGAAGTGGATCTACGACGCTTGCGGCAACACGGACCTCGAAGAGGTCGCATTCGCGGGGATGGGCGTCCCGGCGATACTGGAGCACGTCGACCTCTCCTCCGCGCCGAGGGACGCTGCGGACGCCGCCACGTGCCTCCTGGGGCGTTTGGTAAGGAAGCTCGCCGAGGCGAACTGTCGCATGCCCATGCGGAGGACGACGAGCCTGCGCGGTAAGCCCGCTCTCACTTCTCACCCATAAAAAGCAGTCTTTCGACCGTTGCCTCCGCTCCCGTGGGGGCGGAGGCAACGGTCGACGGCAGTGCCCTTCTGACATCCGCTGCACCGGGGACATCGTCGGCGTCCTCTTTCCTCGCGCCCGTCGAAAGCGCCCGGCCGGCGCGGCTGCGGAGGTCGCCCCGCGCCGGGTCGTCGTAGAGGCGAGGGCACATCTACGACGACACCCCGCGCCCTCCCTCGCCCAAGACGCTGGCACAGGGAGCAAGCACCTCTTCCCGCTCCCTGACGGCCCGCGCGACGGACCAATGCCCGCGCCACGCTGGCCTTGCCGCTCTTTGGTCGAGGGAGGGCAGAGGGCCTTCCTGCGTCCCAGGGAGGTCACCATGACCGAGAAGACTAAGAGCGCCGCGACCATGGCCGAGGAGAGGCTCGCCACCACATGCGAGGGCATTGTGAGGGACTACCTCGCCCACAGGGGATATGAGGTCCGCACGGCAGGCGGCTGGTCCTGCGACAGCGAGGGCGATAGTGGCCACGGACGGCGACGAGATGGTGCTCGTGGCCGTCATCTCCGCCTACGAGGAGGGCTCGGCCAGGATGCCCGAGCTCAGCGTGGGCGCCGCCGAGTTCGCGATAATGAGGCGCGCGTACCTGCTCTACCTCGCGGACCACGGCGACATGGACGCGATACACCACGACGTGGTCTCCATCGTCGTGACGGGAGAGCGCCAGGCGAGGCTCCGCCACCTCATCGGTGCCTGGCAGTGGGCGGAGAGCAAGGAGTGACCTAGGACGTCAGACCACGAAGACCGCCCGCGGCCGCCCTTCCCGCTGTCAGGAACACCTAACGACGGCGGGAAGGGAAAGACTCGCTCCCGCTGGCGCCATTCGTATGACGCTGGGAAACATGGTTATCGGACGCCAACTTAATGAAGAGCTAATAGAGAGGCGGCCTGCCTCGAAGAGCGCTACACGCATGAACTAGCTCACCCACAGGTGCGACGGGGTTCTGGAGCGCAACGGCTGGTTCTTCTGACTGAGGGGCCAGCCCTGACTGTAATGGATTCGTCAATCGGGGTGGCAGACAGCGGTAAAACTGTACTCACGGCAGTCATCTCTGCTTGCTGTGATTGGTTGGTCACAATACCCAAGTCAAGAGCCCAAACACCAAACTTCGCAATGATGCGGAGCAAATGCCTTTCTTACATGCATGAGCAAAGTGAAGCAGGAGAGACAGCAAAGCACTTAGAAGGACATCTAGAGCAGGAATATGAGATCGCCACTCGCGCGGGTTATTGCGACGTACAGCTTTGCACGAGCACCATTACTTAGATTGACTTGCTTGCCTGTAATCCATTTACGCATGTCTGACGTAGGGATGATAGCGACATCGCCGAGCGTTAGCCCTTTGGAATCTCCCATGTTCATTACTTGATAACCGTCAGGAACATTGGTGCGTTTATCATATCGAAGGATAGTGGGAGTAGAGTTGCGGGACCGGACCCACGTGTCGAATTCTGACCTCTTCACCTTGTAGACTCGCCCTCCGGGAATATCGCCGCTTTCCTTGGTCGCCACAACCTCCGGCAACTCGGGAAACAGCTTGTTGGCAAGACAGATGATGTCATTTGAGCATCTATATGATACAGACAATGAATCTAAATCTAGGGAGAATGAGGACTTCTGCTTGAAGAACTCGAAGACGTTCGGATAGCGTGAGTTGATCTGTCCGTTGTTGGTGCGATAGGTTTGTTGCCTTGGATCGCCAACAATCGTCATGTTCTCGCAAGACTTCATCAGCGCCAGTAAAAGGTCGTAATCGTAGCCAGCGAAATCCTGCCCCTCGTCCACGAGGATAAGATCGTATATTCCGCAAATTCGCTTAATTACTTCGCCTTCCCACTCCTGATCACAGAGGACGGCAAGATCTGAGAGCCTGCTCCTGCACACGACACCTGGCTCGGGACAATAATAGTTCTCGTTTTCTCTGGTGACGTTGGCTATCTGGCGTGGTCTCCGCTGGTCGAAAAGCATTCTTTCTATTCTGTGCGAGAATCCGCGAGCGGGGAAGGGGCGGACGCCATGTACAAGCAGAAAAGAAAACCAAGTCATGATTGTTATGCTGTGCGGTTGGTAACCAATCTGTTCTGTAACTGCTTTCTCAAATTCCCGGGCATTTTGGTCCGTGTATGTGAGGTAGAGTACGTTCCTTGACTCGCAGTGCTCTACTGCTTCCTTGAGTAGTAGGGTCGTTTTTCCCGTGCCGGCACCGGCGATGACGAGGTGTTTCATAGTTGCTCATCACCTAGTTGCTTATCAAGCCACGTTAAACCGTTAGCAATATAGTCGGGAATGCCTATATGCTTATCTGAGTCAAAGAACCGAAGCGCTGTATCCGTCTTGTTGCTCTCCATATGGCTGAGAAGCGTGTAGTTGTCGCCATAGGCCTTCTCTAGCACCGAATTGACGGTCTCCCTACCGTTTTTTCTTATCATCTCTGCTTCGAGAGTATTCCAATTGAGCTTCTTGCGCTTGGAATCGATATTGTTGGGGTCTTCAATGGGGTCTTCAGGTAGATAGATTTGCTCGTCATAGCTGATCTTCACGTTAGGCTTTTCCCGGTAATCCTCGTACTTCTTCCTGAGCGATCCGGGGTCTCCGTCGTTGTCCGTCAGTACAAGAACGGGTTTGCCTATTGCGCACGCAAGCACGAGAAAGCGTAGAAAACCGCTGCCGACGGATATTACGTCGATGCCCTCTTCGATGGGAAGTTTGTTGTGCTTCTGCCGATATGCTAACTGGACAATCAGCTCGTCTGAGGGTCCTTCAACTAGGATGGCGGCACGCGCGAGGACAAGCCTGAGAGTATCATATCCGGGCAGTTTCTTGAAAAAGTCTAGCGTTTGGTCATCGAGGCGGTCCAAAGGCAAGCATTTGGGACCAGCTGCGTTACTTCCGATTAACTGGAGGTTCTGGAGCCCAAGCGTGTTTGCAACGAAGCTAGAGTGCGTCGAGACGACAACCTTGCGGCCCTCCGCCCTTTCCGCTATTAGACGAATCAACCTGTTGAGGTTTGCGTGGGAGAGATGGTTTTCTGGCTCCTCAAACAGAAGCATGGTCGTCTTCTCGGGTCTCTGCTTCCTTAAGGCAAGCGAGGCCTGCATCACGCTCTGCCGACCAGAGCCAATATGTCCGTAAGGTATAGAGTCTAGACGCACGACGATGTTTCGCTTCCAGGAGTCAACGGTTCCGCTGTCAACCGCAAGGTCGATGATACCCCAGTCGTAGGCATCAAACGAAGGCAGGAAGTTACTGAACGCCTTGATGTTTCCCGTATTGTTCCATGAATCGAAGGCAGTGCGCGCATCTTTGGCAAGAGTCATTTGTTGTCGCTCGGTCAGCCCGTCTATCAGGATACGGACGGCTCTTTCGTCAGAGCGATTTCCAAGCCATTCCCCGGTTGGGTTCATCATGACAGAGTGGACGGGGAGCTTCCTCGGCGTGATGACTGATCCGGCAAAGGTCATCCACGTTGCGTCGTAGTACTCGATTGGTACGCTTGTGAGCCTCCCGTTATCCAGAATGCCATTCAGTTCTTCAATGAAGGCATTGTCGAAAGCAATAGTCAACGAAAATCCGCATTGCTTCGCATGAGTTAAGTTATTCGCTCCGGAGAACAGTTCGACGATGTGCCGTTCTCCTCCCGTCAGAAAGACCTCTATTTTGATGGAGGGGAGTTTCTCTTTAATGTTTTTGATGTTCAGGCCAGATGAGTTCAAAAGACTTTCAACGTCGTCCTTATTAAAAAGCGACTGTGAAAGCGCACGTCGTATTGACTCGCCTCGGTATTGGCCTGTGCAGGCGAGTTGAACAGCCTCAAGGATTGTCGTTTTGCCCGCACCGTTATCACCGACAAGGATGGTCAAAGGCTTGGCGAGATTTATCTCCAGAGGTACTCTGATACTCTTGAAGCCCTTGATGATAATCTTCTGGATTTCGAGACTTTCTTTCTTTTCTTCTGAAGGCATTGGACCTATCCAATTCTCAGCCACCTGAGAGGATGTGGCACTGGAATCGACGAGCTCGGAGTACTTCATGGCTCACCCCTCGCAATTAGCGTACAAAATGCAATAAATGTAACTACATTCTAGCGGTTTGCTTACAGCCGCAAACAAGCTTCTCTCGACTACATCAAGTAGCCCATCCTGCACACCCACGGTGGCCAGGATGGACGCTGCAGACGGAGCGGACAGGGTGGCCGCAGGATCCGTCTCGATGGCTCAGACTTTCGCCTGTGCCCCGGGGGACGCCTCCGCGACCGAACCTTCCGAACATCCTTTCGCTCTGCGGGGGATGCCCCGCGCCCTTGGGGGTGACCGACTTGAGCCGTGACGCCATGCCGAGGCGCTTGAACGTCCGGATCTCCGATGGCAAGCTCGAGGCGCTGGACCGGGCCTCCGCCGAGATGGGCTGCTCCAGGAGCCAGGTGGTGAGGCTCCTGGTCCACTGCCTCGCGAACGGCGAGACGCGCATGACAGCCGGCACCGTCGCCTTCGACTATGAGACCTCCCACGGCATCGTGCGCAACCTACGCTCCATAGGCACGCTCTACAAACCAGTCCGTGGCGACTAGCGAAGGTCGTTCGCGAGTCGCCGGCGAGGTGACGGCCGAGGACGCGCTCGAGGTCCCCAGTCTTCCTCTGCACGTTGCGAGTGAACTGATAGGCATCAGTCTCCAGATCTGTTCCCCGGTCTTACTTCTTCTTTCGAGACGTTACCGTACCGGCATTTGCCATTCTTCCAAGTGTGCTCGATGCGACGGAAACGGATATTTCCTTGCTGATCCTCAAAATCGGCGACGTTGTATTCGTTACCGGCGTCCTTCGTGCAGTACAAGCTACGGCGTGGCGCCAGCCCCGTCAGTCCAGTGATGGCGATTCCGTAAATCTTCTTGGCGAAAATACGGCTGAGCCGTTCCTGCAAATCCGGAATTTGCTTTTCCGGACCCACAATCAGCCTTCAGTCCCTGCGGCAGCAGGTCCAACGTCTGGTTTACGACCTTCGGCGGCGTGAACACCCCGTCGTTCGATAGGTCCGCCAGGCATTCCAAAACATCCGGATTGTAGTTGTTCCCGAATGGCCTTATTTCTCCGTCTCCTGCACTTTCCAATAGTCAACGGCTGGAAAACGCTGGGGATCAGTATCCCCGTTCCCGCGTCTTCCTCCCAGTCGAGCATATCCAGCATTATCCCGTGCTGGCCTTGCCCCTGCATGAGCCGGCCGAGCCGGTAGTCTTTGCGCTTGGGCTTCATGCCCTTGATGAAACCTCACTCATCGGCCCGCCGCCGGCCCGCAGCATCGTTAACGCGTCGTCGCAGAGGATGTTCTTCGCGAGAATGAAGCGCAGCGCAACGGACCTTTCTGCGCCAAACTCTTTCCTCAAATCCGCCTTATACATGCTCAGCCACACATCGAACAGACAATCATGTCATTCGCCCACATTGCCGTGCATCACGACGCCATAAATGCTGGAAACAGCGAGAACGGATATTACTCGTAATCCAATCGCTGCCACCGTACCGACGTTTCTCCGCCGCAAGCTTGCGGCGGAGAAACGGGTTCAGAAAATTCCCGTTCCCGCACACCGTTCCCAGGAAACGGCGTGCGATGCGATCTGTTTCCTGTTGGACGAGGTAGCCAGGCATCGCGTTGACTATGCGCTCGTTGGCGCACACTTCGCCGTTCTCGGCAACGCACCCCTTCGATTTAATCTGTTCGGCTGCTACTGATGATCGCGCCTGTCTTCCATGGAAAACCGACAGCCATCACCCGCATAATGCGTCGCCACTTGCAAAACAGACCATGCCTTGCCTACTTCCCGCCCACGCAACAGCAGACCGCCGTGCGCGACGATCCGTTTTGCCATCGGCCGGCCCTCGCCGGACCCTTACTTGCCTCCGCCGAGGGAGAAGGTACCCAGATGGATAGAGACGCCCAGCGCAACCGACGGGATGACAAGGCAGCCCACGAGAAACAGCCAGTCCTTGGCACGGACGCGCGACTCGCGGGCCCGGCTGCGGGCACGTCCCGTTCCGAAGGCGCGCGCCTCCATGGCCGTCGACAAACTCGTCGCCCTGCGGATGGAGAGCACCAGCAGCGAGAAGGCGCAGGAAAAGAACTGTGCGACGCGGTTCTGGTCGCCCAGGCCACGCGAACGGCGGGCCTGGGCGATCTCCGTCCAGTCGTCCTTGAGCACAGTCAGCAGGCGCATGCCCGCCAGACCGCCATAGACGAAACGGTCCGGCAGATGGAACACCTGGGACATAGCGTCGGCCAGGTCAGTCGAGTCGATTCCCAACATCAGCAGCACGGCCGGGATAGCAATGGCAAGCACGCGCAGAAAGGTAGCGCAAGCAAGCCACACCGACTTGGTTGTGATGTGGATCATGCCCCATTTGAAATACGTATGACCGCCATGCTTGCCATAAAGCACGACCGCTAGGAACGTCCAGGGCGCCATGACGAGGACGGGCCACACGGATCTGACGACGCGCGGCAGATGCAGGCCGATGGCGCCGAAGGCAAGCAGCTCCAGGACGAGCGCCGTCCCCGCGGACACCGGGTCGAGCGAGAAGAGCAGCGGGATGGAGACGAGGAACGCGCCCAGCAGGCGAAACGCCGGGTTGATACCAGCTAGGAACCGGGAGCGGCTCGCCGGTCGGGGCGCTTCGACGCGGTCGGCCTGCTTGGTGACGTGCACGGAGCTGGTCTCCTCGTCGCCGACGGTGATGGTCTTGTCCGCAAGCGCTTCGACTAGGTCAGCGTCGTGAGTAACGGCAATGACCGCCACGCCGCTGTCGGCCACGGAGCGCATGAGCATGACGATCTCCAGCCATGTGGACCGGTCCTGCCCGAAGGTCGGCTCGTCGAGGATGAGCACGCCCGGAGCGGCGGCCAGTGCGGCGGCTACGGTCAGACGACGTTTCTCCCCTCCGGAGAGGGTGTATGGGTTGGCGTCGGCGTAGTCGTCGAGGCCGAAGCGGTCCAACAGCGCGTGTCCTTTGCGAGCGGCTTCGGCGGGTTCGTTGCCCACGGCCAGCAGGCCGACCTTGACCTCTTCGAGGACGGTGTTGCGCACGAACTGGTGCTCCGGGTTCTGGAAAACGAAGGCGATGCGCTGCGAGAGCTCCGCGCTGGACCAGTCGTGCGGGTCGGACGCGGACAAGCCTCGGCGCAGCTCATCGGAGGCGACCACGTGCCCGGAGACCTGCGGGAGCAGTCCCGCAAGAGTCATCGACAGGGTCGACTTGCCGGCGCCGTTGCGGCCTTGCAGAACGGTAATCTCGCCGCTGCGGAACTCGCAGGCGATGTGCTCGGCGATGGCCGTGCCGTTGTGGCCGATAGCCAAGTCCTGCGTTGTCAGGAGCACGGTGCCTGGAGCGATGGCCTTCTGCCGTGCGAATTTGACGTCAGGCACGATGAGGCGGCGCACAGCTTCGGCTTCTGACCTGAAGTCGGTGTCATCGGCGGAGCCGTTCGCGACGGCAGTGGTAGCGCTCACAGCGGCCATGGCGGGCGTCTTGCCGATGTCGGCGGCCTTTTTCTCCGCGATTTCGCGGAGCATGCGTTGGTGCTGGGCAGTAGCGGCCGGATACCGCGAGGGCACCCAGACGCCCAAGCCGTCGAAGTCGATGGATGGGTCGGTGAAGACCTCGTCCGGGGTACCGTCGGCTACGACGCGGGCAGTGCCGTCCTCGCCGACGCGGCCCAGGACGATCACGCGATCGAGGATATCGAGCCAGGGTTCCGCCCGATGCTCCACGATCATCACGGTGGAGCGGTGCGCGCGCAACATGCGGTGGACGGTTTCGACGACGTCGCGCGCGCCGGCCGGGTCGAGGTTCGCCGTCGGCTCGTCGAGCAACAGCACGCCCGGGCGCATGCACAACGCGCCTGCCAGAGCGATGCGCTGCATCTGTCCGCCGGACAGATGCGACGTTGGCTGGTCGAGTTCCATGCCCTCTAGGCCTACTTGCTCGAGGGCATAGCGGACGCGCGGCCAGATCTCGTCGGCTGGCACGCCGAGGTTCTCCAAACCGAAGGCGACGTTGTCTCCCACGCGCTGAAGGACCATTTGCGCGTCCGGGTCCTGCATCATCAGAGCGCAACGGCCGCGGGCTTCTCGCACGGATTGGCCGCCAACCAGCAGGCTGCCTTCCGTCACGCCGCCTTCCTGGTCCTCGCGCGCGGCCGCTTCCCCGCTGGCCGCGTCGGCGGCAGAAGTCTCGCCGACGTCTTCGTTACCCAGGATGCCGGCCACCGCTTCGAGAATGGTCGATTTACCAATGCCGGAAGCGCCCAGCAGCAGCACGTGCTGACCCGCTGTGATTCCCAGGTCGAGATGGCGCGCCACGAACCGCGAGCGCAGCGGACGGCGGTACCCCCAGTCGGCGAAGGTGATCCCCACCGGTTCCTGTTCTTCCTGCATCAGTTCCTCGCTCTCACGACTCGTCCGGATTCGAACCGGTCCAGGACGCCTGTCCTGGCGATGGACAGATACAGCCGCCAGACGACCGCGCCGGCGAGCACGATGCCGGAAATCGTCGTGGCGATGTAATAGGACGCGGCGTACCATCCCAGTGCGCTGAACGCCTGCAGCGCCGTCAGGAAGCTCACCGTGCGGTAGAAAAGGCCGGACACGGCGCCGGCGAGCATTGTTGTCCACACGTTCCATGCGCGGTAGGCGAACAGGGCGAAGACGATTTCCGCGCCCAGGCCTTGGATGAAGCCGCTGAGCACTGTCAGCGCGCCGCCGTAGATATTGCCCAGCAGCGATTCACACAACGAGGCTAGGACCTGCGCGTAAATGGCCGCGCCCGGCTTGCGGATGATGACGGCGGCCAGCGGTCCGGCGAACAGCCAGATGCCGTCCACCAGGCTGCCCAGGCCCGGGAACAGCGCCTGCAGGCCTGCATGGGGAATGAAGTCGCCCGCCCAGAACACCAGGGACGAGGCGACGCCGATGACGGAGGCCACGGCGATATCGACAGGCCTCCACTTGAGGCTCCTGTGTGCGCGTTTCGCCGGAGGTTCCGACGCCGACGGCAGGGAGGTCGCTGCGGACGACGATGTCTGAGATGCGTGATCAGAATCGGTCATGACCGTCTTTCCTGGAAATGGGACATGAACGTCCCGCAAACGATGCGGTCCTTACGATGACCGCATTCCGTGTGATTCCCTCTGACGCGGATTCCATATTGCCTCGGCACACCCGCCTTCCGCCAGCGTAGCAAGGCGTGCTGACATATCCGGCGCCGGCGTGCGGCGCGTCCCGATTCAAACCGGTCCAGCACGCCTGTGCGCGCGATCGCCAGGCACAACCGCCACACCAGCGCGCCCGCGAACACGACCCCGGAGATGACCGTCGTCGCTAGATACGACAGCCCGTAGGCGCCCGTCAGCGAGATGGCCTGTAGGTCGCCGACAAAGCTGTAGAGCCAGCAGCCCACGCCAGCGAGCGCTCCGCTGAGCAAGGTCGTCCACAGGTTCCACACGCTGTAGCCGACCAACAGGAACGCCAGCTCCGCGAAGAGGCCTTGGACGAGCCCGGGCAGAATGGTCTTGAGCGCTCCCCAGAAGTCGCCCAGCAGCGATTCGCAGAAGGCGGCGAGTAGTTCGGCGTAGACGGCCGCGCCCGGCTTGCGGATGATGACGGCCGCCAGGGGGCCTGCGCACAGCCATAGCCCGTTGATGAGCCCGCCCAGGCCGGGGACGAGGGCCTGGAGCCCGTCGAAGGGCAGGAAATCCGCTGCCCAGAACACCAGGGACGAGGCGACGCCGATGACGGAGGCCACGGCGATATCGACGACGCGCCAGCGCCAGTGACGGCGCTGGCGCGCGCCGATGGAACGCCGTCCGACGGCGTTAGTGTGATCTTTCATGAGGGCCTTTCCGCACGCTGGCATTGTCCAGAACGCGTTCAACCGGTCGGAGCCATGCTCCCTCTCAGCCGTGGGAACCGCTTGCCGCGGGCTTCCCCCAGCTCCCGTATCCAGTGAAGGACCCTAGCACGGGAAGAGACGGCCCGCCATGGTTTTCCCGTTCGGAAACGGGAGCCATGGCGGGCCGCTGACTCGGTGCTCTCCTTGCTCAGGCCTTCAGTTCGGCCGCGCGCGCGGCGAATTTGGCGAGCATGAGCGCTTCGGCGACGATGTCGCCCTTGAGCTCTTCAAGGTCCTGGGACTCGTTCGGGCTGTGCGCGTTGGTCATCGGGTCTTCCGGACCGTCGACGAGCACCTTGGCCTTCGGATACGCGGACTGCAGAATCGGGATCATCGGAATGGAGCCGCCTTCGCCTTTGTTGACGACGGCATGGCCGAAAGCCTCCTGGAAGGACTCCTCCGCGATCTCGGTGACGACGGATTGAGCATCCATCGCCCAGCCGGTGCCGGTCTCGTTGATCTTGACATCGACTTGGGCTCCGAACGGGGCCTGTGCTTTGAGGTAGTCCTCGACGGCCTGTGCGGCTTCCTCGCCGGACTGCGTCGGGCAGACGCGCATGGACAGGCGGAAGCGGCATTCCGGGGCCAGCTGGTTGAAGGACTCGTCGACGGACGGGACGTCCATGCCGATGAGGGCGATGGCCGGCTTGGTCCACAGGCGAGACGCCAGGGAACCCTCGCCTGCGAAAATGTAGCCGTCGAGGACGCCGGAGTCTTTGCGGAAATCGGCCTCGTCGAGGTCCTGCTGGAGGCCGCCGACCGGCTCGATGGACTTGAGGCCCGGCACGACGATGTTGCCCTTCCTGTCGTACAGGGAGGCCACGAGCATGGACGCGGTGGTATTGGCGTCGAGGATCGGGCCGCCGAAAGAGCCGGAGTGAACCGGGTGGTTCAGGACCTTGACGGTGACGTCCATGGTCACGTTACCGCGTAGGGAGGCGGTGAGGCTCGGAATCTGCGGGGACCAGTTGGAGGAATCCGTGATGAACATGACGTCGGCGTCGAAGTAGTCCGGGTGAGCCTTGAGGAACGGGACAAAGCTCGGCGAACCCATCTCCTCTTCGCCTTCGATGAAGATCTTGATGTTGACGCCCAGGTCCTTGCCCAGAGCGGACAGGGAGCCGATGTGCGTCAGGCAGCCGGCGCCGTCATCGGAGGAGCCGCGACCGAACATGCGTCCGTCGACAACCGTGCCGACGAAGGGATCGGTGCGCCACACGCTCGCATCCGGAACGGGCTGGACATCGTGGTGGGCGTACAGCAGGACGGTCGGCGCGGACGAGTCGACGATCTTGGTGCCGACGACCTCAAAGGCGCCCGGAGTGCCGTCCTCCTGGGTGGCCTGCTCCACGTGAGCGTCGTCGATGCCGGCCTGCTTGAGCGCGTCGGCGACGAACTCGGCGTCCTTCTTCATGCGCGGTGCGGCGATGCCCTCGGCGGAAACGGCCTTGTTGGCGATCTTCTGCTTGAGCAGATCGAGAACGCCGCTCCACTCGGAATCGACGCGGGAACGGATCTCGTCCAGGGTTAGACCCTGATCATTCACGTTTGCCATAACCCTTATCCTTTCGGTAATTTCAGCACTTTCCAGTCCCGTCTATAGAATAACCTTTCCGCTATGACATGGAATCCTTTTGCGAACACCAAAAAAGCAAAAGCCGAAAAACAGCAACAGGAAGCCGAAGCGAAAGCCGCGGCCGCGCGCGAGGCCGGCAAGAAAGACCATGCGACGCCCAAGCGCAAGGACGCGCAGGCGATGTCCTACACCCCGCTGATCCCGGACCCGAAGGACCGCAAGGCCCGCCGTAAAATCGAACGCCGTCGCGCCCGCGCCCGCGAGGACCGCGAATACGCCGCCATGGAAAGCGGCGACGTCTCCCAGATGCCGAAGGCCGAGCGTGACCCGATGCGCATCTACATCCGCGACTGGATTGACGCGCGTTGGAACCTGGGCGAATGGTTCATCCCGGCCGCCATCGTCCTGCTGATCGGTTCGATGTCGATCTCCTCCTACTCCACCGTCGTCGGCTTCGTTCTGGCCATGCTCATGTACGTCTACATGTTCGCGGTCATCGCCGATCTGTTCGCCATGTGGTTCACGCTCAAGAAGAGCCTGCTGAAGCACAAGAAATGGGACGGCGACCGCTCCGAGCTCCGCCGGATGCATGTCCTGACCTACGCGCTCTCCCGATCCCTGCAGATCCGCCGCATGCGAGTACCCCGTCCACGCGAAAAAAAGCGCGGCGTGTGGCCGGACTGATCATGCGACACTGATGTCCATGAACATCAAAGAATACTACGACATAGCCGTCGTGGGCGCTGGCCCCGGCGGCTATTCCGTTGCTCTGAGGGCTTCCCAGCTCGGTAAATCGGTGCTGCTCGTCGACCGCAGGCCCACGCCCGGCGGCGTCTGCCTCCACGAGGGCTGCATCCCCAGCCGCGCGCTACTGCGCGTCGCCGACACCGTCCGACGAACGAGACGGGCTGCGGATCTCGGTTTCTTCCGCAAAGACGCCGTCGCCGGCATCACCCGCAGCGACGCCATCGACATGGAGAAAACCAACGCCTACAAACAGGGCATTGTCGACGCGATGATCTCCGGCTTGGGCGGCGTGTTAGCATCGCGCGGCGTGCGGTATGTCCAGGCGGAGGCGCGCGTCATGAAACCCGGAACGGTGGAACTGCACCCGGCTGGCGGCGAGCAGGGGCCGGACGCGCTCGATGAGCCAGTGGAGATCCGGGCGGAGGACATCGTGCTGGCCACTGGCTCCCACGCCAACGAGCTGGAAAGCGTGCCCGTCTCCCATCGGCGTATCCTTGACTCCACCGACGCGCTGGACCTCGGTCTGGTGCCGGCCAGCGCCCTTATCCTCGGCTCGGGCGACGTGGCCTTGGAATTCGCCGGCATCTGGGCCCCGTTGGGAACGCGGGTCACCCTCGTCGAACGTGGCGAGCGGATCCTGCGATCGGCGACCAAACGCGTCAGCGCGACCGTTTCGCGCAACCTCCGGCAGGCCGGCGTCGCCCTCGTCACTCAGGCGCAGATCCTCAGCGCGTCGGAGGACGAGAACACCGCCACGCTGCGCTACCGCGATGCCGACGGGCAAGTACGAAGCCTCTCGGCGGACGTGCTCCTGCCCGCCGTCGGACGCATGCCGAACACCGGCATGGACTGGCTCGCCGACCTGGGCGTGGCGCTGGGCGCGGAACCGGGCGAGCAGGGCCGCATCCTCACAGACGCCGTCGGACGCACCAACGTGCCGGGAATCTGGGCCGTCGGGGACGTCACGCCTGGCAAGCAGCTCGCTCATCGCGCCTACGCGCAGGGCCTCGTCATCGCCGAGACCATCGCCGGCGTGGAGACAACGCCATTGGACGACCGGACCGTGCCGGCCACGACATACGGTCTCGCCGAGAACTGCTCCGTGGGGTACACGGCTGACGAGGCGCGCGCCGACGCCCGTTTCGCCGACGTGGCAGAGGACTCCTACCCTATGGCGGGCAATGCCTGCGCGGCCATGACCGGCCAGGCCGGCATCGTCACGCTGGTGTCGGGACGGCTGGTCCCGGACCGAGGCGGCGACGACACGGGCCACGCGAACACCAATGCCTACGGTGCCCGCGCCGGCGAGCGCGTGCTGCTCGGCGCGCAAATGGCAGGCCCGCAGACGGCCGACTTGGCGGCGGAGGCCGAGGAACTCATCGGCAATCGCATATCGATCCACGACGCGGCCCGGCTCGTCCATCCGCATCCGACGATCAGCGAGGCTTTGGGCGAGGCGCTGCTGCTGGCCGACGGACGCCCGCTGCACGCTCGCTGACCGAGCTGACGGCCATCCAGCGGGCTCTGGGCAAGCTCAGCGCTACACTTCCGGAGTGTACAGACGCACACCGTTGAAGGAACGAGAGATGGCGGACAAGAGCACGAAAAAGAAGAAAAGCGATGGCACGTTCAAGCAGCTGCTGCAGGTGTACCGGTTCACGGCTCGGAACGACAAGGCGCTTCCTTGGTGGATGGCCCTCGTCTTCGTCGCCCCGATCATCGTTCTGATCGTCGTCTGCCTTGTCACGAAGGCGAACCTCCTCATCTGGATTCTGCTCATGCTGACCGCCGTGCTAGTGGGCGTCACCCTCGCCACGCTCGTTCTGACGCGCACGTCCGACCGCGTGGGGTACAAGCAGCTCGAAGGCCAGGCCGGCGCGTCCATGGCGGTGCTCGGCGGCTTGGGCAGGGCCGGTTTCACCTTCCCGCAGGAGCCGGTGTGGATGAACCGCAAGACCCGCGACACCATCTGGCGTGGCACCGGCCGTCCAGGCATCTTCCTGGTGGGCGAAGGCGACAAGCAGCGCCTCAGCATCGAGATGAACCGTGAGGAAACCGCTATCCGCCGCCTCGTCCCGGGGTCAGCCATTCAGATTTACCGCATCTTCGTGGGCGAAGGCGAAGGCTACACCCCGCTGCCTAAGCTGCGCGGCGCCATCGTCAAACGCCGTGCCCGTCTAACGAAGGTCGAGCTCAAGGATCTCGAGAGGCGCCTGTCCACCATCCAGACCAAGCGCGCCGGCGCGCCGCACGGCGTCGACCCGCGATCCATCAAGGTCAGCAGCCGCATGATGCGCCGCCACAACAACGGCTGAGCCACAGCGGCCAAAACCGAACGACGAAGGGCGGAGCCTGTCCAGAAAAACGTCATCATGGTGGCGCATTCGGAGACGCCCGCGCTATGCGCCTGACCGGGCTATGCCCAGATGATCGCCACGCGCGATCTCAGCCGTTGCGCTGCAAGCCAAACGGCCGTGGTGCCGCCGCAGCGTTCAGTCGAACTCGCGGAAGGCCTGCGACAGGCGCGCCAGACCCTCTTTCAGGACCTCCGGCTTCGTGCAATAACCGAGGCGGACATGGCCTGGGACATCGAACCTCGTGCCTGGAACAAGCAGGACGCCGCGCCGGCGCAGCAGGTCCAAGCAGAACTCCTCGATGTCCTGCGGGATGTCGAACTTCGGGAATGACGTCGAAATCGCCGGCGGCATGACTATGGACACTCTTGGTTCGTTGTCCACCCACTCGCGGTAGATGTCCATGTCTTGGTAGACGAGCCGACGGTTGCGCTCCAGGATCTGCTGGCGATGACGCAGCACGTACACGGCCAGCTGGTCGTTGAAGACGCCGCCGCAGATGAGCAGATAGTCACGGTAGCGGCGGAACATGTCCGCCGTTTCCTTGTTCGACGCTGTCCAGCCGATGCGCACTCCAGGGACGGAGTACGTCTTCGACAGCGAGTTCACGGCGATGCCGCGGTCGTACAGGTCCACGATGGAGCAGTACGACGCGTTCTTCTCCATCGGCGCGTATACCTCGTCGACGAGAATGTAGGCACCGACTGAATCGGCGATCCGGACGATCTCGCGCAGGAAATCGGGGCTGAGGAACGTGCCCGTCGGATTGTTCGCGTTGTTGAGGCAGATCATCCGGGTGTCCGGCCGGATCAGTTCCTTCAGCTCCTCCAGGTCCGGATACCACCCGTCTTCCTCATGGATAGTCCAGTAATCGACATCGGCGCCCAAGCCGCGTGGCAGATCGTACAGCTGCTGGTAGGACGGGTATTCCGCAATGACATGGTCCTTTTCTCCGACCAGCGCGGTGATGGCCAGCAGGTTCGCGCCCGTCGCGCCGTTCGTCTGCAGGATGTTGTCGGGATCCATATGGTCGTAGAAGCCGGACACCAGCTGCTTGAACTCCGGCGATCCCTCGATCCAGCCGTAATTCATCACCGACCGGTCGAGCATGTCGTAGAACTCCTGGCCGTCATGCCCGTCAAGATTGAGGATCTCATGCATCGTCAGTGACGAGATCGTGCTTTGCGCCAGATCGTAGGTCGCTGATTTCTCCCAATGGTTAAGCCAATCCTCTACGCCGAACTGCGGTAGCTGCATAGTGTTCTCCTTTGAACATCGGCATCATGCTTTCGTCCCGATTCTATGCGGCTTTCCTTCGCCGGGAGACAAAACGCGCACTCTCCCAGCGCGGGATCTTCTCATAAGCAAAGCAGCCAGCAGTGCGTCTGCGTCATTCAGCGGCGCTCAAAGCCAGCATCCGAATGGTCCTGGACTTCGTGTCGACGCTCCTCGCGCACTCCGCGCGTCGGCGCCAGCCGTGACAAGCTTCGAACACGAACGCCGCCACGCTCCGGCCGCAAAAGGCTCGCGCTACAGCGAAGCAGGCGGACGACGACGTGCGGGCCCGCCGGTCAACCAGGATCCTCGGACGGCCGCGTAGAAGGGGATCTGGGCGGACAGGCTCAAGCATATGCGTGCCCAACCAGGCGCGGCACGAAACCAGGCCGCCCTATAGAATCCCTCAGCTCCGGCACCGTTCGCGCTAGCATCAACCGCGCCGCGCCGCTCAGAGCGGCGCCGCTTCCCTCTCCTGTGGAACCCGACGCGATACCCCCGCTCTACGTCGGCCGGAACATCGTCCCAACCCGGCCACTGCCAGAAAGCCCTGCTCGCGCTGGAAGCGCTGGCGCCGCTCGGAACGGCACAGCATTGGTCGACGTCAACGCAGGTTTGGATCAGAACGAAACCGCTGGACGCGGCGGCAGGGGCGTCATCGATCACGTCTTCGAGATACGCGGGCGAGCATGGAAGGCGCCCGCCTTCCGAAGAAAGACGGACGCCGAACCGAATGGAACCGACCGTGATGGAAATCAGGCCTTATCGACTGCGGCCTTGACAGCGGCGGCATCGTCGACGGCGATGGGCTCGTCGTCGAGGACCGGATCCCCCTCCTCCTTGTCCAACTCGCGGGTGCGGGCCATCTCCTCACGGAGCTTTTTCTTGCCTGGCAGCGCGAAGGACATGAGGAAGGTGATGCCCAGCGCGCCTGCCGTCACGAAGGCGGTGTCTGCCAGGCCCTTGCTGAAGCCGGACTTGACGTTGGTGTCGAAGGACTTCTGCCACTCCTTCGGCATCCGCTGGAACTCCTTGTCCTCCTCGATGATCGGAATAGAGTCGCCTTGGGTAACGACGATGGAGTTCTCGATGGAGCTGCGCATCTGCTGCGGCATCTGGATGTTGTTCATGGCCGCCGGCAGTTCGCCCCAGAGCAGGGCGCCGAAGACGGAGCCGATGATGCCGATACCCAGCGCAGCGCTGGTCTGGAAGGCGGTCGACTGGATGGAAGACGCCTGGCCGCCGAGCTTGTTCGGAACGCCGGACATGAGGATGGCGGACAGTTGGGCGGACGCGATACCCATGCCGAAGCCGAAGAGCGCCAGCCAGCCGCGGATGGCCCACGGGTTAGGGTCGATGGTCTCGCGCAGCAGGCAGGACAGGCCGATAGCGCCGCTCATCATGATGAGCATGCCCGCAGCGACGGCGAACTTGGTGGAAGTCGCGCGCACAATCGGCGTCGCAAGGAAGCCGGCGATCAGCGAGGCGATGCCCATGATGCAGGTGATGGCACCCGCGTTGACGGCGCTCATGCCCAGCACGTTCTGCAGGAACTGCGGCACTAGGAAGAGCAAGCCGACCATGCCCATGCGGAAGATGATCTGCATGGAAATGGACAGGGAGAAAGTGCCCACCTTGAAGAGGTGGAAGTCCATGAGGTAAGGCCGGTCTTTGTTGACCGCGTGCAGGTCCCACAGGACGAAGACGACGATGGCCACGACGGCCACGGCCAGGAGCCACGGCACCGGGGACAGCCCCGCCCAGGAGCTGACGCCGGACTCAGGCTTCCACCAGCCGTCGGTCTTGCCTTCGATGAGGCCGTAGATGAGGCAGCCGAAGCCGATGCAGGACAGGATGAAGCCAAGCACGTCGAAACCGCGCATCTTCTCGCCGTACGTCTCCGGAACGGCGAACACGTCGAAGAACGCGGACACCAGGGACAGCGGGATGTCGATCCAGAACACCCAGCGCCAGGTGGAGTACGTGACGAGCATGCCGCCGAGCCATGGGCCAATGGCGGACATGGCGGACATCAGCGAGCCGAAGAGAGCGAAAGCCAGGATGCGCATCTTGCCCGTATAGATGGCGTTCATCGTCGACATGATAGTCGGCAGGATGAGGGCGCCGCCGACGCCCTGGATGCCGCGGCCGACCATTAGCGCCGGGTAGTTGTTGGCCAGCGCGCCGACGACGGCGCCGGCGGAGAAGACGATGAGACCAAGGATGAGGGTCTTCTTACGGCCGATGGAGTCGGCGATGCGGCCAAAGGTGACGAGCAGGGCGCAGAACACGAGCGAGTAGATGGTGACGATCCACTCGCCCTTGGTGGCGGTCAGGCTCATCTGGCGCATCACCGACGGCAGCGCGACGTTCATGATGGTGCCGTCCATGACAATGGCGGACATGGCGACGACCAGGCCGATCAGCGCAAGCCATTTATGCTTCGCCGGCCCTTGCTCCTGTTTATGGGGCATTCGGAAACCTTTCTCGTGGGAAACGGGGTGCCTTTCGCAGCACATGAAAAAATAAAATTCTCGTCCAAAAAAATTGGACATTGTGTATAATTATACACAACAACACGCCGACGGTTTTGTTATCGCGTTCTCCGTAAAATGAAGGGGTGAGACGGCAGATGGCAACAGCAAAGCGCATCCCAGCCACGGACAAGCTCCGCCAGGCTTTCTGGGAGCTGCTGGAGCAACGCAGCTACACCGACATCACCGTCAAGGACATCATCGCGCGAGCGCGGATTAACCGCAGCGCCTTCTACTACCACTACGCTGACCTCAAGGACCTGGCGATCGACGCCATCACCGCCGAGCACCGCGACGACGAGGACGGGGATCTGCTCATCTCGACCATCGCCAGCGGCAGCGCCGCCGCCATCGCCGACCATCTGGAGAAGACGATCACCTCCGCCTTCCTGGAGCACGTCCACCGTCAAGCGCTCGTCGCCGGACCACATGGCACGGCCGAGCTGACGAAGATTCTGCGCGACCGCATCGCCCACATCTGGCTTTCCAGCCTGGGTCTGTCGCCGAACCAGCTCGACGCCGGCCAGCGCATGGTGCTGCACTTTGCCATTGGCGGGATGGTCAATTCCCTGGAAGACATAGAGCAGCTCATCCGCGAAGGATACGCGGATGAGCTGCAGCGCGAGGTCATCAAGATGATCGCCTACACCCTCAAGAAGCTGCGCCGGAGACTGGCGAAACCAGCGGTGAAGAGGGAAACGACGGCAGACAGGGCGGCGGGCACGGCTACGACGAATGGAACGGGGGCCGCTGTTCCAGCCGATTCCGCCAGGTGACAGCGTCGCCGCGCCGCCAGCAGCAACATGAGCGGCTCAGACGAGAACAAGACGACGCAAACGGCGATGAAGCGCGGCCGGGCAGCATCAGGCCTCGGACTGCTCCCCGACCGCCGTGGATTCGATGGCTTGCTCCTCCGTCTCCTTCCGTTTCTTCTCGGCCGGCAGGAACAGCGCGCAGACCGCGCCGGCCAGCAGGATGCAGGACGCCACGCCGATAGTGTCGGTCACGCCGGCGGTGAAGCCCTCGTCGAGTTTTGCGCCGAAGGCGGCTCGGTAGCTGCGCGGCATGCGATTCAGCTCCGGCGACGCCTTCAGCTCGGGGATGGCGGAGCCGGCGCTGTCGATGACGGCCGTCGAGATGCCGTGGGCAGCCTGCTCCGGCAGGCCCAGGCCGTCGTCGAGCTTGGCCGGCAGCGCGGCCCACAGGAAGGACACGAGGCAGGTGCCGATGACGGCGATGGCCAAGGCGCTGCCCAACTGGCCGATGGTTGACATCATGGAGGACGCCTGGCCAGCCTTGCTGTCTGGGATGTCGACCATGGCGACGGAAGTCAGCTGCGCGGACGCGAAGCCGAGACCCACGCCGTAGAGCGCCAGCCACAGGTAGATAAGGCCGGTGTGGCTGCTATCCGGGCGGATCGTGAAGAAGAAGCCGCCCATGGAGATGGCCTCGATCAGAAAGCCGGTGAAGACAACGGTCTTGGCGTTGGTGGCCTTGACGAAGGGGGTCGCCGAACCGCCGGAGAAGAACGCGCCTCCGCCCATGACGCAGAGGATGACGCCGGTCTGCAGGGCCGAGAGGCCCAGCACGTTCTGCAGGTAGAGCGGCAACAGGAAGACGAGACCGTACTCGCCGATCATGCCGATGGCGTCTATGACGTCGCCCAGCCAAAAGCTGCGGTACTTGAAGAGCTCGAGGGACATGAGGCGGGACTTGCCGCTGCGGGCCAGTGCTAGCTCCAGCCAGATGAGGCCGACGAGCGCGATGACGCCGACGAGCAGGATCCAGAAGATGCGTGACATGCCCCACCAGGATTTCGTGCCCGCGTCGGCATGCCACCAGCCGTAGTTCTTGCCGTCGATGAGCCCGTAGACAATGCAGGAGAACGCGATGACGGAGAGGATGAAGCCCCAGAAGTCGAAACGGCCGTTGATTTTCTCGCCGAAGGTCTCCGGCAGGAACGGCGCGGCGAGCGCGACGACGAGGACGGTCCAGATGACGTCGAACCAGAAGATCCAACGCCAGGTGGAGTATGTGGTGAAAAGGCCGCCGATGACCGGTGCTGCCGCGGCCGCCACGGAGATGGCTGTGCCGTAGGTGGCGAAGGCGATGATGCGTTTCTTGCCCTTGAAGAGCGCGTTGATGGAGCTGACGGTGGTCGGCATGATCATCGCTCCGCCGGCGCCCTGGACGAAGCGTCCGGCCAGCATGGGCCACAGGCCGTTGGCGAGGGCTGATACGATGGCGCCGATGGCGAACACGGTCACGCCGGCGATCATCATTTTCTTGCGGCCGATGTGGTCGGCGATGCGCCCGAAGGTGATGAGCAGGGACGCGAAGACGAGCGAATAGAGCGTGACGATCCATTCGGCGGACGTGAAGCTCAGCTTGAGGTCCACCATGATCTTGGGCAGGGCGACGTCGACAATGGTGCCGTCCATGATGATGATGGAGATCGCCATGGCGATGACGACCAGCGCCATCCAGACACTGCGCTTGGGGACGGGTTCGCCAATCGGCCTGTCCTGTGCTGGCGTGACGGAGGACATCGCTGGCGATGCCTGTTCTTGTGACATGGAACTCCTTGGAATTTTCTATAGGGGGACTGCGAACACGGCGGCGGGAAACGCGGAAACACACTGTTTCGCCGCCAGTCGGCTGCTACTCTACAGAAAAAATGACACGGTGTCAATTTGTGCTGCGCGCGGTCCGCGAACCTGTCCGACGCCCCTGTCCGAACGGTTCCGTCAGGCACCCCGGCCGTTCTCTCCCAACAGCGCACGCAACGCCACGGACAGGCGGCCGGCTATCTCCCGCAGCGGCGCGTCCGGCGCCAGCGCCTCTTTGATGGCCTCGTGCGACAGCGTCATGACAGCCCACTGCACCGGGTTCAGATCCGGCGCGCCGGGCTTCGATCCGTCCAAGCCGCGAGCGCCCTGGGTCGCGTCGCCACGGCCAGCGGACCACGCTCCGACGCGCATCAGGGGCGCCGTGTCCACGCAGCTCTCGTTGTTGACGATGTGGTTGGCCAGCAGCCGGTAGTATTTGCTGCTGCGGACGGAGAGGACGAACGCGACGATGGCGTCCACGCGCCGCTGGCACGTCGTGCCGGACGAAGAACGCGAGACGCCGCTGGAAGCGTCTTCCCCGACGATGGTCGGCGAGTGCACCTCTTCCAACGCCAGCGCGTACAGGTATGTGTAGGCGTCCTGCAGATCGTTGAAATACGTGTAGAACGCGCCGCGTGAGATGCCGGCCGCTTTGACGATGCGCGCGACCTGTGCCTGCGCCAATGGATGGGCGCTGAACTCGTCCAGCAGCGCCCGCGTCACCGTCTCCTTCTTCGCCGGCTGCAGATGGTCGAACGTTTCGCTTGGCATGGCCGGTCTCCTCCTGTCACGCCGCCGCCGCGGCGGCATTTCCTCGTTCCTCTCTTCACAACAGTACTTGCTCGCGTGGTCGTTTCCACGTGCGCCGCTGCTCGCGGCCGGGAACCGGAACCGCTCCGGTCCGCTGCTCTCGAGAGACGCCAGCAGACGCCAGGCGCATGCCGTTGCCGGCGTTCTGGTGCGGCGCCAGGCTGGCGGCGCGGATCGTAGAAGCAGCCGTGGCAGTGGCGTCTCCGCTTTGGCCGCGCCGGCGTTGGCGCAAGGTCGGGAACGGGACGACGCAGACGTCGGCGTCGCGGAAGCGGCGGCCGTCATAGCCGGAGCCGGACGGATCCTTGGCGGGGATGCCGCCGAAGAGGTTCTCCGGTTCGAACGGCTCCCAGCGCACGGCCTGTTGTGCGCGGACGAGCCGGAACCGGAGACGACGACATCCCGTGCGCGGAAGAGCAGCCCGTCGGCGGACGCCCGGTCGCCGGACACCGGGGTTGTGGCGTGGACGGCGAAACGCACCGGCCCTGAACAGGGCGAGGCGCCGGGAATCGGCGGACAGCGCGCCTGCAAACGGAACAAGTCGGAGGGAAGCCCCCTACCGGTTCGAACGACATGGCTGGTGGCAGGCCGAGGCGCGCCAGCGGCGCGGGTTTCGTCATCCAGCACGGCGCGGGGCCTGTCAGACGAGAGAGGATCTTACCGGAAAGCCGTTTCCAGGAGGCGGTGAAGAGCGGCCGGCGACCCGTCGAAATCGGAAAAGCGCCGCCGAGAAAACCACGGAGGCGCGCAGGACGTATCCTTGCGCCGTTGGCAACCCCGGGGCGCGGGCGCGAACCGTTCAGACTCGGCGCGAGCGTTTTCGGCAGCTGTTGTCGGATGCTCTTCCGCGCGGACGAACGATGCTCGAACGGCGCGCGGATGCCGGTGGAGCCGCTCTATCCGGCTAATCGAGCCTGAGCAGGCGGCCCGCGATAGCGTCGAAGCGCCGGGCGACGCCCGTGTCCGCCAGAGACCCGTCGGCGGCCAGAACGGTCGGACGCCCCTGTTCCCCGTCGGTGCGCACGCGCGTCTCCAACGGGATCTGTCCCAGCAACGGGACGGCGTAACCCAGCTCCCGCGTCAGACGGTCGGCCACCTGGCGCCCGCCGCCCTCGCCGAAGACGCGCAGCTTCTCGCCCCGATGCTCGTACCAGGACATGTTCTCGACAACGCCCGCCACGTGGCCTGGCAGCTGCAGGACCATGAGACCGGCGCGCACGGCGATGCCCGACGCCGAAGGTTGCGGCGTGGTGACGACGACGATCTGCGCCGCAGGCAGGAACTGGGCCACGGAGATGGCCATGTCGCCCGTCCCCGGCGGAAGGTCGAGAACGAGGACGTCGGGCTCGTCCCACCACACATCCGAGAGGAACTGCTGCAACGAGCGCTGCAAGCGCGGTCCCCGCCACAGGATCGCGCGGTCCGTGCCGGCGAACATGCCGATGCTCATGAGATCGACGCCCCAGGCGCGCACGGGCATGAGCATGCCGCCGACGTTGGTCGGCTGGGAGCGCACGCCGAACAGTCCCGGCAGCGAGAAGCCGTAGACGTCGGCGTCGATAGCGGCCGTTTTCAGGCCGCGGGCGGCGAACGCAGCGGCGAGGTTCGCGGCGACGGAGGATTTGCCGACGCCTCCTTTGCCGGAGGCGATGGCGAAGATCTTCGTGCGGCGATCCGGGTCGGCGAACGGGTTGCGGCGGCGGGACGCGCGCAGCTCGGCGACCAGGCCGGAAAGTTTGGCTGCGCTCATGGCGCTCACGGTGATCTGCGGTACGACCAGGATGCCAGGCCTCGAGCAGGATTGGGCGGCGGCCGTGACGGCGTCGAGCAGATGTCGCGTCAGCGGGCAGCCGGACACGGTCAATTCCAGATCGACGCGCACGTCGTAGACGGCGTCGTCCGGACCGGCCTGGACGGGCCGTTCCATCCCGGAGCCGGCGGAGCGGCGGACAGCTTCGACGCGCGTGATCATGTGCAGGTCGACGACCGAACGGCCCAGCTCCGGGTCCGTGACATGGCCCAGCCGTTCGACAACGGCGCGCTCAAGGGCATCGGCCTGGGCATCCCCGCAGGCGCTCGGCATGCAGATTTCTGCAGGTGTCGGGAACCGCGGCGACACGCCGGCGCACGCGGCGGACGCAGCTTGGCCTAGCGCTGTGAACGAAGCGCGGCGGAACGCGGGACCGGCGTCGTCCGCCGCGCTGTTCCTGTCGGCGTTCTTCCCGGAGTCGCCCATCGTCAGCTCCCGTCGTCTATCTGCAGCGGAGTCCGCTCAAAACCGGCCGGGCTGGTGGACGCGGAATCCGCAGCCGACGCAACGGCGGCGTCATCCGTTCCGGGCGCGGCGAGCGTATCGGAAACGGGTTCCGTTGTCCCCGTGGCCGGCGGCTCTTCGCTTTTCGCGCTCGTTCCGTTCCCTGGCCCCTGCCGCAGCAGCGCGTCGAAACCAGCTTCGTCGAGGATCGGCACGCCCAGCTGCTCGGCCTTCATGGCCTTTGCCCCTGGGTTCGCCCCGACGACAACGTAGTCGGTTCGCCGGCTCACTGATCCCGCGGCCTTGCCGCCATGGGCTTCGATGGCTTCCTTCGCGGCTTCGCGCGAATAGCCGGTCAGAGTGCCGGTGACGACGACCGTCAGGCCCACCAGCGTCTGCGGCGCGTTCCGTGCCTGGCGCGCCTGGGAGCCGACGCCTGCGGCCTTCCATGACGCGAGCACCTGGCAGCGGAAGTCCGACGGGTCCTTCGCCCGCTCGAACCAGCCGACCACGCTGCGGGCGATCTCCTCCCCCACGCCGGCGATGCCGGTCAGGTCTTCGACAGTAGCGTTCTCCACCGCTTCGAGACTGCCCAGGCGGTTAGCAATGAGGCGCGCGGTCGGCGGACCGAGCCGACGGATCGACAGCGCTACCAGGACGCGCCATAGTTCAGCGGACGCGACCTTACGGAATTCCTCGAACATCGCGGTCGTCGTCGCGCTAGGCCGCGCGTCGGCGGGGCTCTGGCCGGCCTTCGGCTCGTTGAAGAACGCTGGCACCTGGCGCCACAGGCCTGACCCGCCGCGCCGGCGGCGCTTGGTCTTCCGCCCGCTTGCGTTTGTCGTCTTCTCGACCTCGACAACGGGGATCTCGCGCCACACGCGCACCGACCGCAGCCGTTCGGGCGTCAGGTCGAAGATGCCCGCCTCGCTTGTGAGCACCGGTTTCTGGACCTCCGGCAGGCGCAGGCCCTCGGGCGGCTCGTACGGCTCGGGTTCCTCGCCCGGAGCGACGTCGATCTCCTTGCCCAAGCCCGGGGCATACACGTCGACCGAGTCCGGGCGGTTGAACTCGGGGTTCGTCAAGGCGATGGCCGCCTCCTCTCCCAGATGCTCGATGTCGAAGGCGGCGCGAGAACCCAGATGCAGGACGCGCTCGGTCAGCTGCGCCGGACAGGACTCGGCGTTCGGACAACGCCAGTCGACGTCGCTCTCCTTGGCGTGGACCAGCTCGGCGCCGCAGCTCGGGCATGTCGTCGGCATGACGAACTCACGCAGCTGCTCCTCGCGGCCGACGCGGTCGGCGACGACAGGCCCCACCAGCTCGGGAATGACGTCGCCCGCTTTGCGCACCACGACGGTGTCGCCCACGAGGATGCCTTTGCGCTTGACCTCGTCCGCGTTGTGCAACGTGGTGCGGGACACAGTGGACCCGGCCACGTACACCGGGTCGAGCACGGCGACCGGCGTGACACGGCCCGTGCGGCCGACCTGCACGACGATGTCGCGCAGACGGGTGTTGACCTCCTCGGGCGGATACTTGTAGGCGATGCCCCAGCGCGGGGCGCGGGATGTGTCGCCCAGGCGCGACTGCAGGGACAGGTCGTCGACCTTGACGACGATGCCGTCGAGCGGATGCTCTATGTCGTAGCGGTGTTCGCCGTAGTGCTTGATCATGTCGGCGATTTCTCCGAAGCTCCCGACGACGCGGTTGTGCGGCGAGACGGGGACGCCCCACTGCCGGTAGAGGCCATAGGCCTGCGACTGCGACGTCAGCTCCGGAGCGCCGTCGGCGAGCGCCGCCGCTCCCCACTGGACGAGCCCGAGGCCATGGGCGTAGAAGCTGAGGCGGCGCTGGGCCGTGACGCGCGGATCCTTTTGACGCAGCGAGCCGGCGGCCGCGTTGCGCGGGTTGGCGAACGGGGTCTTGCCTTCGGCCTCGCGGCGCGCGTTGAGGGTGGCGAAGTCGTCGAAGCGCATGAACACTTCGCCGCGCACTTCCACCAAATGCGGGACGCGATCGCCGGCCAGCTTCGTGGGGATGGTCGGGATCGTGCGGACATTGAGGGTGATGTCCTCGCCGATGACGCCGTCGCCGCGCGTCAGGCCCTGAGCGAGCACGCCGTCGCGGTAGATGAGGTTGAGCGCCAGGCCGTCGATCTTGACCTCGCAGGTCATGGGCAACGGCTGCCCGTCGGCGACGCGCAGTTCGCGGCGCACGCCGTCGTACCAGCCGTGCAGTTCCTCGAGACTGAACACGTCATCGAGGCTGAGCATGCGCGAGGGGTGGCGCACGGAGGGGAAGTCGTTGGAGAAGGTGCCGCCCACCCGGTGCGTGGGCGAATCCAGGGAATCCAGGGACGGGAACCGCTTCTCCAGGGACTGCAGGGCGCGCAGACGCGCGTCGTAGGCGGCGTCGGAGGACACGGGCGCGTCACGGACGTAGTAGGCGATCTGGTCGCGCTCCGCCCAAGCGGCGAGCGCCGCGTGGAGCCGTTCGGCCCGGGCGGCGTCCAGCGCGGCGAAGTCGAGGTTCTTCAGGACGGCGATGTCCTGGTCGGTGCCGTCGACCGCGGCGACCGGGTCAAGGGCGATGGAATCGGCAGCGGGTTCGGCGGACGGGATGTCAACGGGCGGCATAGTGGCGCTCCTGGCCGGTGACGTCCGTGAGCACGAACGGGCCGGCATGGTATTTCTCGTCGGTGCGGTAGTCCTTGGCGGAGTACGGGATCTTGTCGGAGAACACCGCCTCGTATTCATCGACGCTCAGCTTCCTGCGGTGCGCGAGCCTCGCCAGATGTCCGTCACGGTCCAAATTGCCGGCGTAGCCTTCAGCCAGGGACACGGTGAAGAACTCCCCGACCGCGCCGGAACCGTAAGAGAAAATCCCCAGCTCGTCGCCGGCGCGCAGCGTGTCGTCGTTCTCCAGCAAGGACAAAATGCCCAAGTAAAGCGAGCCGGTGTAGGCGTTGCCGATGCGACGGCAGTAGCGAGTACTGGCCTGGTACCGCTCCAGCAGCTTCCGCTGCTGTTCTTCGCCGGCCTGCGGCAGGACGGAGCGCAGCGCTTTGAGGCCCATTTTGGAGAACGGCAGGTGGAAGCACAGGGCGGCGAAACGGTCAAGGCCGCAGCCGTGGGCCTCGCGGTAGCGGTCCCACACATCGTCGAAGAACTCGATGTACTTGAGCGTGGAGTACTTGCCGCGCGTCAGGGCGCAGTCGGTGTACAGCGGACGCCAGAAGTCCTGGATATCCTCGGAACGCACGATGGAGTCGTCGTGGATGTCGAGAACGCGCGGCGCGGCGCTCACGAGCATGGCCACGGCCGCGGCGCCCTGCGTCACCTCGCCGCTGGTGGCCAGCCCGTAGCGGGCAATGTCGGCGGCGATGACGAGCGCCTGCTTGTCCGGATGGGCGGCCACGTAGTCGCGGGCCATCATCAGCGCGGCGGTGCCGCCGTAGCAGGCCTCTTTGATCTCCAGGCAACGCACGGACTCCGGCAGACCCAGCAGCCGGTGGATGTACAGGGCGCTCGCTTTGCTGGAATCGACGCCGCTCTCCGTGCCCACGACAAGCAGGCCCAGGCGGTCGTCGTCGATGTCGCCACGGAATTCCATCACGGCGGCGGCGCCCAGGGTCACGATGTCCTGGCTCGAAGGCGCGACGGCCTGCTCGTCCTGGCCGATGCCGATGGTGTATTTGTCCGGCTCGTCGCCGCGGCGCAAAGCGACCTCCCTCAGGTCGACGTACAGGTCCGGGATGGCCAAACCGAAACGATCGATGCCGATGCGCATGTCTTCCCCTTTCTTCCCGCAGCCGTGGCTGCTGGTTCGCGGCGGTCCGCCGGCCGCCGTCCTGTCTGATGGCTGTTTTGCCGTGTGCCGTCTGCCCGATTGCATGACGCCGATGATGCCCGCGCCTCGTCACGGATCCGAGCGGAGCGCGCCCAGGACGCTCTTCGCCGTTTCCAGGTCCTTGCTGCGTGACTGTAGCGCGGCCGCGACGGCCGCGATCTCTCCGCCGCGCGCGCCGGCGGAGATGGCGAGGTTCGACGCCTGCAGCGCCATGTGCCCTGCTTGGATGCCTGGCCCGGCCAACGCCCGCAGGGCCGCGAGGTTCTGCACGAGCCCCAGGGCCGCCAGCGTCTCCTGGTACGCCGCGACCGACGGCGTGGAGCCGTTGTCCGGCAGGTAGCGTGCGATGCGTTGCGCGGCCCTCGCCGCCGGCAGCGACGTGGTCGCCCCGCCGACGACGCCCACCTGCAGCGGCACGGCAATCCGGCCGACGAGCCGGCCTTCCTCCATGCTCCAGACGGCCAGCGGCCGATAGCGGCCGGTCCGCGCGGCGAACGCGTGCGCGCCCGCTTCAACGGCCCGAGTGTCGTTGCCGGTCGCTAGGACGGCGGCCGAAATGCCGTTCATGATGCCCTTGTTATGCGTGACGGCGCGCTCGACGTCGGCTTCCGCCAGGCGGCTGAGGCGCGCGACGCCTTCGGCGACCTCGTCGCCAGCGATGCCACGGCACGCCACCGTGGCCGGATCAAGGACGATCTCGGCCGTGACGGCCTGCCCGCCGGGAACGGCGTTGGTGAGGATGGCTGTCAGCGCGCGGACGCCGATCCAGTCCCCCGCAGCCGCGGCGACCGCTTCGGCGATGGTGTCGGCGATATTCGCGCCCATTGCGGCCTGGACGTCGATGTCGAGCGCGATCTTGAGGAACTCGTCGCGCACGGGTTCCACGGACACGTCGCGCAGGCCGCCGCCGCGAGCCACGATGGACGGCTTGGCGCGGCGGGCCACATCGAACACGTCTCGGCGCCGGGACGATAGGATCGCCAACGCGGCGTCCCGGTCGAGCACGTCGGCGAAGACGACCTCGGCACGCACGCGATGCTCAGCCGGAGCATGGGCGGCCACTCCGCCGTTGAGAGCCGCGATGCGAGCGCCGTTGCTGGCGGCGGCCACCACGCTCGACTCCTCCGTGACCATCGGCACATCCCGCGGCTCGCCGTTGACGACCAATCCGCGCGCCACGCCCAACGGCAGCGCGAACTGTCCGATCTGGTTCTCGATGAGCCCGTCGGCGACGGCGGGATCCAGCCTGCCCGAACGCGCCAGCAGCTCCGCGTCCTGCGGCGACAGGCTCCCCTCGGCCTGCATCCGGGCGCGCCGCCGCTCCGGCGCCATCTCGTAGAATTTCATAACACAGCTTCCTGCCGGACCCGACGGCCCCTCCGGCCGCGCTCCGGCGCACGACTTCGCCAGCGCCAGGCTTCAACGCTCGACCTGCATGGCCACGGCCATGCCACCGCCCACGCACAACGTCGCCACGCCGACGCGCAGATCGCGGCGCTCCAGCGCATGCACCAGGGTCGTCAGCACGCGCGCGCCGCTCGCGCCCAGCGGATGCCCCAGCGCGATGGCCCCGCCGTTGACGTTGATCTTGTTCATCGGCAAGCCTAAATCGCGCACGACGGCAACGGACTGCGCCGCGAACGCCTCGTTGATCTCGAACAGGTCGACGTCCTCCAGCGGCGTGCCCGTGCGGCGAGAGAGCTTCTCGACGGCCAGCTTCGGCGCGTAGCCCATGATCTCGGGATCGATACCCGCCTCGGCGTAGCCGGTGATGCGCGCCAGCGGCTCGACGCCACGCCTGCGGGCCGTTTCCGCCGACATGAGGACCAGCGCCGCCGCCGCGTCGCTGATGCCGCTGGCGTTACCGGCCGTCACCGTGCCGGTGCCGTCAGTGAGGAACGCGGTGCGCAGCTTCGCCAGCTTCTCCAGGCTCGTGTCGTCGCGGATGGTCTCGTCCCTAGCCAGGCGCAGAACCCCGCGCCGGCTGGAAAGCACGACGGGAACCATCTCGTCCTCGAACGCGCCGGAATCGCGCGCGGCCATGGCCTTGCGATGGGACGCGAAAGCGAAAGCGTCCTGCTCCTCGCGCGTCACATGGAAGCGGCGGGCCACGTTCTCCGCGGTAATGCCCATGGCCTTGTGGGAGAAGGCGTCCGCCAAACCATCGCGATGCAAGCCGTCCACGCAGGGCATGTTGCCGTACTTGTGGCCGAAGCGGGACGCCGGCAGATAAAAGGGCACATTGCTCATCGACTCGGCGCCACCGGCCAAGACAACATCAGCGTCACCCATGACGATAGCGGACTGAGCCAGGCGCACGGCCTTGAGACCCGAACCGCAGACCTGGTTGACGGTCATCGCGGTGCTGGACCGCGTCATGCCCGCGCCCAGCGCGATCTGGCGGGCGACGTTCTGCCCGGAATTGGCCTGAAGCACAATGCCGAAAATCGACTGGTCGACGTCCCCGGCGCCCACGCCAGCGCGGGTGATAGCCTCGCGGGCCACGACGATCCCCATTTCGGCAGCCGACAGCGAGGACAGCTGCCCGCCGAATTTCCCGCTGGGAGTCCGCACCGCGCTCGCGATGACAATACCGTCCTCCGTTTCCGCCATATCAGCCCCTTTCGTCGTTTCGATTGTGCGCGCGCCGACGCCGGCCGGCCCGTCCGCGGCGAAAAAAGCGTTATATCTCTTCAATTCCGGAGAAATCATGAAGACGGGAAGGAGCGCTGGCTGGCGCTCGCCTCAGGCGTTGAGCGAGCGCAGAAACTGCGCCTGGACGGCGTCGACACCATCATCACCGCCCGCTTCCATGCGCGCAGACGCCACGGCCAACGTGCGCGCCGGAACGAAAAGACCTTCGTCCACGGCCACGCGCGCCGCCCGACGCACGATGCCCGCCACGTCGGTATGGGGCCACAGCGGCACGCCCGCCTCGCGCAAGCAGTCCTTCGCCTCCTCCACGTCCTGCGGCACCGCCACGCGCTGGGACTTGGCCCGGCGCTGCAGCTCGTCGCGCTCGCCGCGCAGCGCGCGGATGCCGTCCGGATGGATCGCGTCGCTGACGAGGTACGCGGCGGCGGCCACATCGAAGCGGCCTCGCATCCATTCGGCGTAGGCGTAGCGGTAATAGGCGAACGCGGCGTCATCGCGGTCCAGGGCTACGCGCAGCGCGTTGAGGCAGGCGGCGCGCGCCGACTCCCAGTCCTCCGCGCCCGCCAGCTGAATGGACTGCCGCAGATGCGCCAGCGGGTACGCCGGAGCGTAGGACACCGCCTTGTTCAGATGTTCGATGCCCCCTTGCGGATCGCCCAGCTGCGAGAGCAGCGTCCCCATCTCCATGTGCGCGTAAAAGAGGCCGTCAGGGATGAGCAGCGTCGTCTCGCCCGGCGAAAGGAACAGTTTGTTGTAGACGACGCGCTCCGCGTAGGAGTTGAAGTACCGGGGAACGATCTGCGTCGAGCCGGCGAAGACGGCGTCCTGCCGCTCAATCTCTTTCTCGGCAACAGCCACCGCCTCCCGCGGGTTGCCGCTGAAGAGCAGCTCGCGGGCAGTCGAACGGGCTTTGTCCAGCTGGCGAGCGCAGGAGAAGGCGAACGCCGGCACTGGCGCGCCGTCTATGACGGCGCGCGCCGCCGTCATAGCGGCGTCCCTCACCTCCGGGTCGCCGATGCGATCGGCTTCCTCCGTCACCCGTTTGGCAGCTTCGACGGACGAGACCTCGCCGTTCATCCGGCGACGGCTCATGTCCTCGAACAGCTCGGACACGGACGTCAGAACGTCCTCACGCTGAATCGACAGGCCCAGCGAGTCAGCGGTGCCGAACGCTTCCGCCACAGCCGGACGGAAACCGCGGTCGGCCATCTCCGGCTCCTCCTGGGAACCCACGGGCGCGAACACGGAATCGTGCAGGCCTGAATCGGCATCGACGGGCACGAAGCCGCGGCCAGACGGGATCGTCATGCGCGCGCCGAACGCGGCGTAAAAGCCACGCGGGTCGGCCAGACCACGCTCGCGCAGCAGGCGGACGAACTCCGTGCGCGTGAAGGCGACGGTGACGACGCGGCGCACGCTCGGGTTCGCCGCCGGCAGCGCATCGGACGGGACGAGCACCGTGCGAACCACCGAGGCGCCGGACTCGGACGAGTCGGCGTCGTCCGAGTCAACGGCGCCGGGAACGACGGCATCGGGATCCGCACCGGAGCCAGTGGCGCCCGCGGCGGTGCCGTTCGCGCCGTTAACGGGCGCGGTTCGATTGGCCTGGCCATCGGCGCCGCTGCTGTCGAGGCCGAGATCGAAGCCTTGCATGACGTCCTCAAAACGCCGCTCCAGCTCGTCAGGCGGGGTGGTGCGAGCCTCGTCGGAACTGGACGCGTTTCCCTGATCCTTGCCGTCCGCGCTTTCCTGGCTGGCACTGTCATCGCCTGAACCGCCATTGCTCCGGCCGCCACTGGCTGCAGGCGGGATCGGCGCCGACGCCGTCGGATCGCCGTGGACGTCGCCGTCCTTCGGATCTCCCTTGGCCGGGCCGGGCGAGGGCTTAGCGCCGCGCAGGGCCGCGCCGAATGCCGCAAAAGCCTTCGACACGAGCCGGGAGATGGCGGAATTCTCCCGCTGCACCGCTTCTTCGAGACCGATGGCGTCGATCTGGACCTTCACCTCGCGCACGGCGTTGTTCGCTCCGAAGGCGAGCGCCGCCAGTATGATGCCGACGCGCAGCTGGTAGTCGGCGCAGGCAGCGTCCCGTTCATCGTCCGACAGCGCCTCGAATTTCCCGTTTTGCCAGCGAGTCCGGGGCATCAATGCCTTCCCAGTCTCGAGGATGCCCAGCGCCACGGCGCCATTGGCGAGGCTGGAGCGGAACTCCATGTCGATGCGGAACGGCAGGCGCAGCCGGCGCATGAGGCGGGACAGCGTCTGGCGGTACACCCACTCCGAGCGTTCGGCGGGCACAACCCCCGCGGAGCCGCGGGCGACGGCGTTGGCCTCGCTCCGGGCGTAGTCCAGGTAGCCCGCCGTCTCGCGGCCGTCGGCGCTGTTCAGCGCGGCGAGCGGGAACGGGTCCAGCGGCAGAGCCGCGATAGCGGGATCTTTGAGCAGCGTCTCGTCGAGACGGGCCACGCTCCCTTCGGACAAAGTCTCCTCTCCCCAACCGGAACCGATCCGGTCGGCCCGGCGCATCACGGCCATCGCATTGCAAAACCGATTCAGCACCGCTTCCAGCGAGAGCGCCGAAAGCATCGGCCTGAGTCCCAGGTCGTTACGGGACCGGATGGCCAGCAGCCCCGAGTACGCGGACGGGTGCATGTCCAGCGGCTCCTGGCCGTGGCGCGCCTCCAGGCCCGGGGACGTCTCAAGCGCGCCGGACTCGGCCATCAGATGCGAAAAGTACTGCTCGAGGCCGGAGACGCGCAGCCCGTCACGGCTCGCGGCCTGTTCGTCGGCGACGGCGTGGCGGACGGCGGCTAGCGGCGCCTCGGAGCGCAAGTGGTGGAACACGTTGCCCGCGCCGTAACCCTGCAGCCGCCTCTGGAGCTTGGGGAACAGGTACAGCGCGAAGAAGGCCACGGCCACGGCGTCGCGGAAGTCGAGGTCCCGGGACAGGTCGTTGGTCAGGTTCTGGCGGAAGCCGTGCAGGTCGTACAGGCCGCCAGCGCGGGTCCAGGAAGCCAGGCGCAGCGTCTCGCCGAAGTCGTCGTCGCAAACCACGCTGCCGGCGCAAGCCGCGCCGGAACCGGCGTTTCCCCCGTCCGGGTCCTCCTGCGGACGGATGAAGCGCAGCACCGGTCCGCCGCGGCGCGCCGACTCCGCGGGGCCTGTCCCCAGGAACACACGCCCGCGCTGGTCAGCGACCGCCAGCTGCAGGAACCGCCGGCGCGAGCCGAACAGGCCCAGCCGTATGCCCGAACCGTCGGCGGCTGGCAGCTGCACCCAACCGCACCGGTTGAGGGCCGCCGAGTCCTTGTCGCCCCGACGGGCGTGCAACGCCGACTGCTGCGGCATCCACGGCAGCCCCCCGCGGCGCGCGAACAGGGGCAGCGTCTCCCACGTCGCCGAAATCGCCGGCAGCAGCATCGACACCGCCTCGTCCAACCGGACCGCGTCTCCTTTCTCCGCGCCAAACCCGCCGCGGCGCGCCGCAGCGGACGGCTCCTGAATCGGCTCCCTGTTCGATCCCGCGCCGGACTCCTGGCTGGACGCCTGTTTGGACATAGGCCACCTCCCCTCCTGTTGCCCCCATCTTATGAGACCGAGGAGAACGGTTGGGTACACTGTTCAAGTGATGCCAGCTTCGCCAACCATGCCTGCACGGAAACCATCTTCCTCCGGACCGGAAACGCCCTGCGCGAACCGGTCCAGCGCCCCGTCGGACGCCTCGGGGGCCACGTCGGGTTCCCCGCGCCGCTGTTCCCGCGCCCGCCGCTGGTTCCACGAGCACCGCAGCTGGTGGATTGCCGCCGCCATCGTCCTGTTCGTCGAGACCTTCGTCTTCAACCTCGGCTTCTGGGCAAGCCTGCCGCATCGCTTCTCCCAGCCGACGGCCGAAACCGCTGCGGCCAGCGCGCGCTTCGAACTAGGCCCGGGCCTGACGGACACCGCCATCCCGCATATGTACACCATCGCCAACGGCACGGGCACCTACGTCGAGACGACCGGCATCGACAAGCCGGTGTACTGCGTGCGCATCAACACGGTTGCCGTGCCAGACTGGCTGAAGATCAACGACATGAGCTACGAATGGTGGGCGAAGGCGCGCGTCGAGGTCAAGCTCGCGGGCGAGCGGACGCCGAGCGCGGCAGCGCCGCCGGCGAACGCCGTCTCCGACACGCAGTCCGGCTGGATCGTCGGCCCGGAGCAAAGCTACTCGCCGTTCTCCCCATCCAGCACCACCCTCACGGTGCCCGACGCAGGGCAGAAGATCTCCGCGCTGCGCATCCGCTTCGAGCAGCCGCTGGAATCGACCATCGGCTTCAACGGCGCCACGCTCAACGCTTATCCGAACTTCGCGCCCAGCGGCGTGAGGTTGCTTTTCATGACGCTCATCGCCTTGTTCATCGTGGCCTTCGCGCCCGGATCGCGCCTGTGGCGCACCGAACTCGACCCAACGCACCGCCGCCGCCAACGTTGGCTCGTGCTGCTGGCCGCCGCCCCGCTACTGCTCATGCTGGTCGTGTGCACCATCCAGAACCCCTACATCGACTTGTCCTGCCCGCCAGGCGGAGACGCAGGCAACTACGTCTACGACTTCAACCAGTACGACTGGATCGCCACCTCTCTCCTCCACGGGCATCCATGGGAGGCGCTGCAAGTACCGGCGGCGCTGGCGAAATCGTCCAACCCGTACTCCATGCAGACGCGCGCTCATCTGTTGAGCCGCGGCGTGATGCCCATCTTCTGGGACCACGCCTTCTGGCACGGCCACTGGTACTGCTACTTCGGCGTGCTGCCCGTCGTCCTGATGTTCATCCCCTTCCAGCTCGTCACCTCGATTTGGGTGCCGGGCGGTCTGGGGCTGTCGACGGTGGTGGCCTGCGTCATCTGCCTGCTCGCCTTCTCCGTCGGCTCCGCGCTGCTGGTCACGCGCATCCTACAGCGCTTCTTCCCGGGAGCGTCACTGGCATGCGCCATCCTCTGCGTCCTGGGCTTCCAGACAGGCTCCCAGTTCCTCATCATGTTCTACCGGCAAAGCTTCTACGAGCTTCCCTACGACTCGGCGCTCGCGCTCGTCACCTTCGGTCTGTTGCTGTGGCTGGGCGCGCGTCGTTTGACGATTTCTGAGCAGCGCCAGCGCACGTCCCGCCGCAGCGGCGGCAAGGGTTCCTCCGCCCGCTCCGCGCGCCGAGTGTACCGCACGCGGATGTGGACCGTTGACGACCGCGGCAGCTCCACGGGCATGACCGCCGGCGGACATGGGTTCGGACCAGCGAGCCTGTCGAAATGGCGGCTGTTCGGCGGTACTCTGTGCATTGCCGCGACCGTGGGATGCCGTCCGCCGTTCGCCATCGCCATCATCCTGGCGTTCCCGATTTTCTGGGAGGAAATCCGCGACGGCCAGTTCTTCAGCTGGCTGCGTCCCTCTTTCTGGAGAGAGGGACGCCAGTGGCGCTCTCTCGGCAACGACCTGTCCGTGCTGCTCACCGGCCTGCTGACGGCTTTGCCGTTCCTGGCGTACAACTACTGGCGTTTCCACCGGCTTTTCGATTTCGGCAACACGTACCAATTGACCGTTAACGACATGATGACGTACAAGGCCCCGCGCAGCGTGCTGATGCCGCTGGTGTACTACTACCTGTTCCAGCCGCTGCGCCTGTCCTGGGCGTTCCCGCTGGTGCACGTCAACGCGACGCCGCTGCCCGCCTACCAGTTCCGCGAGCCGTGGATGGCCGGCATCGTCTTCACCGTGCCGTACCTCGCCTTCGCCGTCGTGGCCTGGTGCCTGCTTCGCGTGCTGCGGCGCCGCCAGCTGGCCGGCCTTACCGTGATCTCCACCGTCTGCGGCCTCGCGCTCTGCGTGTTCGATTCCGCGCTTGGCGGCCTGTCGATGCGCTATACCTTCGACTTCGGTTGGCTGCTGACCATTCCGGCTGTCTTCGGCACGGCCGCCGCCTTGGAGATGCTGCGCCGCCATGACCAGCGTCTCGTCGAGGCCGGTTCCCTGGAGCCGGGCCGGATCAGCCGGGCGACCTGGTGGACGCGCGTGGCACTGTTAGTGCTCGTGGGCATCGGCCTGCTGCTGGCCATCCATATGTATTTCTCCCCCAACCGTCTCGACGACCTCATCAAGAACAACCCGCAGTTGTGGTGCCGCATCAACGGCGACTTCTCCGAGTGGACTCACTGGCTATGAGGGCTGGTTCGTCGGCCGTGATGACCTTGCGCTGCCAGGATTTCACGCCGCAGCGCGGACATGTCAGGTAGCGCATGCGGCCCATATGCGGTGCCCAGAGCACCGTCGCGTAGGACGGGACCCACCGGCAGCCGCAGGCACGGCACTCATAGTACCCCGCCTTCTGCTCGATGCGCAGAGCCGTGGCCGACATCGCCAGGATCAGCGCGAGCGCGACGGCGATCAGAGCAATCCGCGCCGGCGTCGGCAGCGTGGCGACGCCGGCTGTCACCATCAGCAGCAGACATGCTGCGATGCCAAGGGCCGTCAGCCAGGTCTCCGAATCCAGCAGTAGACGGACCTGGCGCTCGTTCTCCTGGCGCAGCGTCAGCAGGTTTTTCTCCGCGGCCGCGGAATACCGGTCCGGTTCCAGCCTTTGCCCCGACAGCAGCTCGTTGACGGTGATGCCCAGGCATTCGCACAACGGCAGCATGAGGGCCGCGTCCGGCAGCGACTTGCCTGTTTCCCATTTCGACACCGCACGGTTGGTGACGCCCATCTTCTCTGCTAGCCGGACCTGCGTCAGTCCCTTCTTTTTGCGGCACTGCGCGATGAAGCGTCCTGTCTTCGCCTGGTTCATGGGCAACCTTTCGACCGTCGGCCTCCATGCGGCCGGACCGGCTCTCATTTAGACACTGCCGGATGCGGACCGTCAAGCCGGACGGCAGGAACCAGCGGTTGATTTTCCGCGCTGGAACGGAAAAGACACGGGAGGGGCGCAAGCGCATCACCGCTTGCGCCCCTCCCTTCGTTTTTTCGGGAGCCGATCGCCAGGGTTCTTCTTTTGCGCAGGCGGCTTGCGAACCACGGTCCTCTCAGATTTTGAAGCCCATCGCCTCGGCCGCGTCGGACGGCGAGGGGCTGTCCCAGTACTCGTCGATGTTGTCGTCCGTCGACAGTGATCGGATCTCGCATTTGTCGATGTAGAGCTCGCCGTCGAGATGGTCAGTCTCATGCTGGAAAATGCGGGCCGGCCAGCCGTGCAGTTTCTGCTCGTGGCTCCTGCCGTTCTCGTCCTGCCAAGTAGCGACGATGTCCAGCCAGCGGCGGCGGACCGCCTCCATGCCAGGCACCGACAGACAGCCCTCGTAGAAGCTGGCGGTCCGATCGCCGGCTGGTTCGTACTTGGGGTTGATGATGGCGTGGAAGGGGAATTCATCGAACTCGCGCGGGTCGCCTTCCAGCTCCTTGGATGTGTGGTCCTCGACAACGGCGAACGCGAACGGCAGCCCGATCTGTGGAGCGGCCAGACCTACGCCCGGCGCGTCCAGCATGGTCGAACGCATCGCGTCCAGCAGTTTGTGGAAGACTGGCGCGCCGATCTGCCCGTGATACGGCCTCGCCTGCGTGCGCAATACGGGGTTTCCCACTTCGACGATGTCCAGATGCCTTCCGTGCGTCCTGCGCAGCTCCTTGGCGAGCGCGAGGGTGAGCCGGCGATCCTGTTGTCCTGGGAATGCCATGGTGCCGCTCACTTCAGCGCGTCGGCGACGATGCCGGCCAGGCGTTGGCAGACGTCCTTGGCCTGCTCATCGGTGGCGGCCTCGGTCATGACGCGCACGACGGGTTCGGTGCCGGACGGGCGCAGCAGCACGCGGCCGGTGTCGCCCAGCTTCTTCTCGGCGTCTTTGACGGCTTTCTGGATGACGGCGCTGGTTTCCGCTTCCTGTTTGCGCGGGGTGCGCACATTAATGAGCTCCTGCGGCAACTGCGGAAAGTCCTTGGCCAGTTCGGACAGGGTCTTGCCGGAACGGTTGACTTCAGCAGCCAGCGTCAGGGCCGTCAAAGTGCCATCGCCGGTGGTGGCGAACTGGCGGTTGATGATGTGGCCGGACTGCTCGCCGCCCAATGTGTAATTGTGTTTCATCATTTCCTCGAGCACGTAGCGGTCGCCCACGGCGGTCTGGACGGTCTTGATGCCCATGTCGCGCAGCGCCAGCTTCAGGCCGAGGTTGCTCATGACGGTGACGACGAGCGTGCTGCCGTTGAGCCTGCCTTGCTGCTTGAGAGCGCGGGCCAGGATGCCCATGATCTGGTCGCCGTTGACGATGTTGCCTTGCGCGTCAACGGCCAGGCAGCGGTCCGCGTCGCCGTCGCACGCCACGCCCATGTCCGCCTTCGAAGCGACGGTCATGGCCTGCAGGCCCTCGGGATGCATGGAGCCGGCGTGGTCGTTGATGTTGTAGCCGTCCGGGGATGCGTTGATGACGACAACGTCCGCGCCCGCGCGGCGCAGCACGACCGGAGCCACCGGGGACGTCGCGCCGTTGGCGCAGTCCACCACGATACGCAGGCCTTTGAGCGGGGTCTCCGTCTCGGCCGTGGCCGATTCGACGATGTGGTCGATGTACATCTTGCGAGGCGTCTCGACGTCGTGGGAGATGCGGCCCACGTTCTCGCCCGTCGGATGGTCCCAGTCGTCGCCCAGGATCGCCTCGATCTCGTCTTCCTTGGCGTCGGAGAGCTTGAAGCCGCCCTTGCCGAAGAACTTGATGCCGTTGTAGATCATCGGGTTATGGGACGCGGAGACGATGCCGGCGAAGTCGACGTTGAGCACTGTGCTGAGGTACGCCAAGCCCGGAGTCGGAATCACGCCGACGTCGATGACATCGAAGCCGCCAGCCGCCATGCCGGCCATCAGCGCGGAACCGAGGAAGTCGCCGGACACGCGCGTGTCCCTGCCCACCAGGGCGCGCCGCCGGCCGTCGCCCTCGTGCGCCGCTCCCAGGACCCGGGCGGATGCCTCGCCCAAATCCAAAGCCATTTTCGGCGTCAACTCGCTGTTAGCGACGCCGCGAACGCCATCGGTTCCGAAAAGTCGTGGCATGCTCCGCTCCTTGCTTCGACAAAGAATCCGCTGAACGAAATCCAGCCTTTCCAGCCTATGGGGAAAACGGCGCGGAATCGCGGAAAAGCGCTCGTTTTTCACGGGATAGGCGCACCCGCGAACAAGGCAGCCGGCGTCTGCCGCGCGCCGGACAGTACAATGAGGGACGGCAGTCGGCGTCGTTTTCAAACCGGAAGGGCAATTATGACGGGCAACGAAACCAGCAGCGCGGAGAGCACCATCGCTGTCTCCCCCGTGCAGCGCGCGTACGACATTCTGGACAACTCGAGGAAAGCTGGACTCGGCAAGCCGCTGAAGTGGCGGCGCATGCAGTTGACCGCCCTGAGCCGCATGCTCAAGGACAACGCGCGGATGCTCTGCGATGCGGTCCACCAGGACATGGGCAAGCCGGCAGCGGAAACGCTCATGATGGAAATCGGCCTCGTGCTCGACGAAATCAAGTTCGTCCTGCCGCGTTTGAGCGTCTGGTCGGCGCCCAAGCCGGTGTTGATACCGGCGCTGCTGCACCCGGCCTTCGCCTGGAAGCGCCCTGAACCAGAAGGCGTGGTGCTCGTCATCTCGCCGTGGAACTACCCGATCCTGCTGGCTTTGGAACCGCTGGTCGACGCCATCGCCGCCGGCAACCTCGTGTGCCTCAAGCCGTCCGACCTTTCGCCGCACACGAGCCAGACGCTCCAGCTGCTCGTCGAGCAGTACCTGGATCCGCGCGGCGTACGGGTGGTACAGGGCGGCAGAGCCGTCAACACCGAGCTGTTGGAACACCACTTCGACCATCTGTTCTTCACCGGCGGCGGCTACGTCGGCTCGATCCTCATGGCGGAAGCCGCTAAGAACTTGACGCCAACGTCCCTGGAGCTGGGCGGCAAATCCCCGTGCTACGTGGACGGCACCACGAACCTCGACGTGGCTGCGGAACGCATCGCCTGGGGCCGCTTCACCAATGCGGGCCAGACCTGCGTCGCGCCGGACTACGTGCTGACCACTGCCGACGTCGCCGAGGAGCTGGCGCATAGGATCGCCGACGTGCTCGTCCGCTTCTTCGGCGAGAACCCGCAGACCAGCGACAGCTACGGGCGCATTATCAACGTCAAGCAGTTCGACCGTCTCGTCGCGCTGCTGCCCGCCGAAGGCGACGCTGGCGGCGGCGAATCTGGCTCCGTGATCTGCGGTGGTGTCTACGATCGCGACGACTTGTACTTCTCCCCGACCGTCCTGCTCGACGTCTCCCCGGACGCACCGGTCATGCAGGCGGAGATCTTCGGACCGATCCTGCCGATCCTGACCGTGGCCGACGAGTCCGAGGCCATCGACTTCGTCAACGCGCGCCCCAAACCGCTGGCGGAGTACGTGTTCACCCGCAACCCGCGCGTGCGCAGCCGCTTCGAGAGCGAGACCAGCTCCGGAGCGCTCGGCTTCAACCTGCCGCTGGGACACCTGCTCTCCCCGCGGCTGCCGTTCGGCGGTGTCGGCGCGTCCGGCATGGGCCACTATCACGGCAAAGCCGGGTTCGATGAGTTCACGCATCTCAAGACCGTCGTCATCAAGCCGGCCGTGCCGGACACGCTGAGGTTCGTGATGCCGCCGTACACTAACCTGCTCAACACGGTGGCCGCGCTTATCAGCCATATCAAGCCGAGCAAGATGCGCTGAAGCCTGGGCAGCGCATCTCCCTGCCATCATTTCTCACATGCGGCGCCACGGAACGCTGCCTAACGCGCCTTCGCAACGCGCACAGGAAGCCGCAAGCCGCCGTCCGCTGACGCGCGTCCGATGCTGGATGACTGCAGGCCACGCAGGTTGGCGGCTCCGGTGGGCGATGGGAAAGGGTGTTTCCCATCGCCGAGACCGCCTGCGGCACACGACCCAGTCTCGGGGGATCGCGGAAGGGCCCTGCGCCTGCCGGATCTCCTCCCAGCAGGCGCAGGGCCCTTCCGCGATCCCAGGAACCTAGCCCGTCACAGAGCGGCGTTGTACTTCTGCGCCTTCTGCATACGCAGGGTCGCTGCAAGGTCGTCCTCGATGGCGCCGAGCAACGCGCGGTCCTTGTCCTTGTTCGCGGCGAGCCACTCGTTCGCGGCGGCGATCAGTTCGTCGGTCGGAGCCGGCGCCGGGTACAGGCTGTACGCGGAGACGCAGGAGCCGAGCATGGTCTCGCTAGAGTGGTACGTGCGGGTCGTCCAAACGGTGTTGATCGCGTCGAAGAACGGCTTGATGTAGCCCTCGTAGAGCTTCGGGTCGGAGCCGGAGGCAAAGCCGAGGACAACGGCGCGCAGCTGAGAGTTGGTCAGTGCGTCCGGATCCATAGCAGAATCCCAAGCCCACTTCTTGGCTTCGGCGGTCGGCCTGGATGCGCGGGCGCGGTAGGCGAACTCGCGGTTGGCGATGGAGTCGTCCTTGTCGAGCTCGGCTTTGATTTCGTCATCGTCGACGGCGCCGACGCGGGCCAGGGAGATGAGGATGGTCCAGCGCAGGTTGTTGTCGACCTCGAGGCCCGGCAGACTCAACTCGCCGGACAGCAGGCCGCGGGCGTGGGATTCGAAGTCCTTGTCCGCGCCTAGGCCAAGGTACGCGCCAAGCAGCTGGAACTGCGCATCGGAACCGGCTTCGGCCTCGGTGGTGAGCTTCCATAGGGCTTCGCTGGTGCTCTCGAGCATCGCCGCGGAGCGCGCCGGAGCGACGTACTGGCGGACAGTGGTCATGAGGCCGGTGAGGATCGTCTTGAAGGTCGTCGCCTGGTCCTCGCGGGCGAGCTGCGCCAACGTGACCTTGATGTACTTCTCGGCCGGGTACTCGGCGTCGCGGGTCATGTCCCACAGCGCCAGGGACGCCACGGCGCGGGCGAGCGCGTCGTCGAAGTCCGCCAGATGGTCCTCCAGGAAGTCGAGTGACTGCTGGTCGAAACGGAGCTTGGCGTAGGTCAGGTCGTCGTCGTTGAGCAGGATGAATTCCGGGCGCTTTTTGCCCACGAGGTCGGCGATCTCGGTGGACGGAGCAGCGTCGATGTCCTCCTGGAAGGAGTCGAGGCGCACGACCTTGCCGTCTCGCAGGCCGTAGAAGCCGATCTTGAGGGTATGCGGGCGCAGCACGCCGTTGTTGGCGGAACCCTTCTGCTCCACCGCGAACTTCGTGATGACGCCGTCGGCGTCGGTTGCGACCTTGGTGGTCAGGGTGTTGATGCCGGACTCCTGCAGCCAGAGCTTGGACCAGGCGTCGAGGTCGCGGCCGGAAGCGGCGTTGAGTTCGGCGAGCAGATCGTTAAGCGTGGCGTTGCCGTAGGAGTGCTTCGTCAGGTAGCTGTGAATGCCCTTGAAGAAGTTGTCGCGGCCGACATAGGCCATGAGCTGTTTGAGGACGGAGCCGCCCTTGGCGTAGGTGATGCCGTCGAAGTTCGCCTCGGTGTCGTTGATGTCGTTAATCGGCGCGACGATCGGGTGGGTTGTCGGCAGCTGGTCCTGCTCCTCGCCCCAGCTCTTCTCGCCGGATGCGAAGGTGGCCCACTCGGTCTTCCACTCGGTGGCTTCCGCGGTGGACAGCGTGCACATGAACTCGGCGAAGGACTCGTTGAGCCACAGGTCGTTCCACCATTTCATGGTGACGAGGTCGCCGAACCACATATGGGCCAGCTCGTGCAGCAGGGAGCTGACGCGGCGGTCGGCGACGGCGTCGCTGACCTTGGACTGGAACACGTAGCTGTCGACGACGGTGACGTTGCCGATGTTCTCCATGGCGCCCGCGTTGTACTCTGGCACGAAGATCTGGTCGTACTTCTGGTACGGGTACGGGATGCCGAAGAGCTTTTCGTAGAAGGTGAAGCCCTTCTGGACCTCGTCGAACAGGTAGGCGGCGTCTTTGTCGAGGCCGTCCTTGATGGATTGGCGGCAGTAGAGCGCCATCGGGATCGTGCGGCCGTCGGCGTTGACGTAGCTGTCGTCGTGCCATTCGGCGTACGGGCCGGCGACGAGGCTGGTCAGGTAGCTCGACATCTTCGGGGTTTCCGGGAACTCCCACTCGACCACGTCGTCGATGACGCCGTCCGACAGGGTGGCCGGATCGGTCTTGACGCCCGGGACGGCCTTGTGGCTCGTCGGGAGCATGGTGGACGTGATGGCGTTCCAGGACTTCGGCGCGCGCACCGTGAAGATGAACGTGCCCTTGATGTCCGGCTGGTCGAAGACGGCGTACACGCGGCGGCAGTCCATGACTTCGAACTGGGTGTACAGGTAGACCAGACCGTCGGCGGTGTCGGTGGCGCGGTGCAGGCCCTCGCCGGTGTGGGAGTACTCGCACTGGGCGACGACAGTCAGATCGTTGTGATCCTGGAGGCCGCGAAGCGCGATGCGGCAGTCGCGGAACACGTCGTCCGGGTTGAGCTCGGTGCCGTTGAGCGTGATCTTCAGCACCTTGGGGGCGATGAGATCGATCCAGACGTCGCAGCCCGGTTTGGCGTCGAAAGTGACATGGGACGTGGACAGGAACGTCTTCGGCCCCTTGGTCAGATCGAGGCTGACCTCGTACTTTGGATTGCAGACGAGGCCGGAACGGGTTTCGGCTTCGGTCCTCGTCAGATTCTTTCCTGGCATCTTGACCTCCTTTGGACAGGTGTCACTTGTTGTTCCTGGAGACCGTGGCGATGTCGGTGACGACGGGGACGATCATCGGCTTGCGGTGCAGCGTGCGTGAAATCCACGCGCCGAGCGTGCGCCTCATCAGCTGCTGGAGTTTGACCGTGTCCTTTTCGCCGTCCATCATGGCGTCCTCAAGAACCTGAATAATTCTAGACCCGATTTTGCGGAACTGTCCTTCGTCTTCTGCGACGGCGTTGAGGAAGATGCGCGGCCCTTTGACCACGGAGCGGGAATCGGTGTCGACGACCACGAAGCTGGAGACGAAGCCCTCGGTGCCCAGGATCTTGCGTTTCTCGAGCTCCTCGTCGGTCAGCTCGCCCACGGAGTCGCCGTCCACGTACACGTAGCCGCACGGCACGGAGCCGACGATGGCCGCCTTGCCCTTGTAGAGGTCGACGACGTCGCCGTCGCGCGCCAGGATCACGTTCTGCGGGTCGACGCCGGTTTTGATGGCGATGAGGCCGTTGGCCAGCTGGTGGCGGGACTCGCCGTGGATCGGCATGGCGTTCTTCGGCTTGACGATGTTGTACATGTACAGCAGCTCGCCCTCGTCGGCATGGCCGGAGACATGCACGGAAGCGTTGTCGCGGTTGATGACGCGGGCGCCCAGCGCGGTGAGCTTGTTGATGACCTTGTACACCTCGGACTCGTTGCCCGGAATGAGAGAACTGGCGAGGATGACCGTGTCGAACTCGTTGATCTGGATGTCTGGGTGCACGCCGTTGGCAATGCGGCCCAGCGCAGCGAGCGGCTCGCCCTGGGAGCCGGTGCACATGTAGACGAGTTTGTCGTCCGGGTAGTCCTTGGCGGCCTTGAGGTCGATGACCGTGTCCTGCGGCAGCTTGAGGTAGCCCAGGTCGGAAGCGATGCCCATGTTGCGCACCATCGAGCGGCCGACGAAGACGACTTTGCGGCCGTACTTGTGCGCGATGTCCACGATCTGCTGGACGCGATGGACATGGCTGGAGAAGCTGGCCACGATGATCTTGCGCGTGGCGTTGGAAAAGGCCAAGTCGATGGCCGGAGTCACGGAAATCTCCGGCTTGACGAAGCCCTTGACCTCGGCGTTCGTCGAATCCATCATCAGCAGGTCGACGCCCTCCTCGCCTTCGCGGGCGAACGCGCGCAGGTCGGTGAGACGGCGGTCGAGCGGCAGCGGATCAATCTTCATGTCGCCGGTGTCGATGATGTGGCCGGCCGGAGTCTTGACACAGACGGCGAGCGCGTCGGGGATGGAATGGGTCACGGAGATGAAGTCGAGCGTGAATGGGCCGACTTTGAGGCTGTCTGGGTCCTCGACGGTGATCATCTTCGGATGTTCGTCGAACTCCTCGCACTTGGCGGCTACGAAGCCCAGCGTCAGTTTGGAGCCGATCAATGGGATGTCCGGGCGCAGACGCAGCAGGTACGGCACGCCGCCGATGTGGTCCTCGTGGCCGTGGGTGAGCACCAGGCCTTCGACGTCGTCGAGACGGTCCTTGATGTAGCTGAAGTCGGGCAGGATGACGTCGACGCCCGGCTGCTCCTCGTCCGGGAAGAGCACTCCGCAGTCGATGAGCAGCAGATGCCTGTTGTACTCGATGACGTTCATGTTGCGGCCGATCTCGCCTAGGCCGCCGAGGGCCACGACGCGCATGGAACCCTTGCGGTATCTCGGCGGCGCGATGAGCTTCTCCTCTGGAGCCTTGGTTATTGGACGGCGTCTGCTGCCGCCGCGGCCTCGCTGCCCGCCGCGGGACGAGCCGCCGTGGCGGCTGGCACGGCGTGGAGCTTTGCCGGACGCGGATTTCCTGGAAACTTTTTCTGTCATGTATTACTGCTTTCACTTGGTCAGCGGGCGGAGCGGAAAGACGATCCGTCCTGTTGCGTTGCGCCACGCTGCCGGCACTGGAGCCGGCAGGGGGCGCTTTCCCCTCCCTGGAGCCGATCCCCGCCAAGCGCGTGCCGCCGCGCGCCCGCCGCCTTCGTTGTCCGCGTGCGGCAGGAGCCGGTGCCAGGGAAACTTCTGAGGTCAACCGTAAGCGTCACCGGCGACGCCGGGTGCCTTGCTCCCCTCCGCAGGACCGGTCGCCAGGCGCGTTGTTCGCCGCTTTGGCGGCGCGCGCGGCCCTCTCTTCGGCGAGATCCTCGGCCGGGCCCATCGCGGCGGCGAACCGGGGATTGCGCACGATCTCCGCGGCGATCTCGTCTGCGGTTCTCGGCTGGGCGTCGATCTGGCGCAGGGCCGGGTCCTTCTCTGACACGTAGAACAGGCAAGCGTCCACGTCGGCGATGTCGACGCCTGCGGCCAGGGAGAACGCCAGGCGGTAGATATCCAGCTGCAGCAGGCGGATCGCCTGCTGGTCCGCGTCCCGAGGCCGCGAACCGGTCTTCCAGTCGACGATTGTGTACGCGCCCGCTTGTTCGCGTCCGGGCTTGTCGGCCAGATGGCCGGCGAACACGGCATCCATCTTGGCCGCAAGGCGATGGCAGGGCAGGGCAATGTCGTATTCGCGCTCCACGGACACCGCCGTGCGCGAGCGCCACTGCGAGGAGAGAAAGGCCTTCTGCCAGGCATGGAAGTCCGCGGCATCGGGATTGCCAGCGGTCTGTCCGGCTGCAAGCGGTTCGGCTGCGGGATGCTGGGCTGTGGACCGCGGAGCTGCGGCGGACGGGCTTCCGAGCAGCGCCAGTGCGCTGTCGACGTCCGTGTCCGAGAAATCATGGTCGAGGAAGGACGCCACCCATGTATGGAACAGCGTGCCGGCTTCGGCGGCGAGGGCCGGCGGTTGTGGCATCGGGCGAAGAATTTCGAGCAGGCTGCCGCGATATTCTTCTTGGCTGCGCGGGCGTAGAAGCCGTTGCAGGCGCGTCGTGCTGATGGATCGGCCGCTCATCGCCTCGCGGACATGGCGCTGCAGCCAGTCGACCTGCTTGTCCAGCAGCTCGGCGGAGGGCGTAGGGCTGCTTCCAGCGGCGGTTGCGGAATCGGTGTTGGCGGTTCTGGTGCCGTCCGGTTCGGCGGTCGGATACGGATCGTCGTCCTGGCTCGATAAGGCCAGCAGGGCCTTCGCGCGGCGCGTCAGTTCCCCGCCGGGCAGGGCGGCGCCGTTCTTGAGCCGGTTCTGGGCTTGGCTGACGCGGTCGGCGGAGCCGTCGAGCACATGTTGCACGTCCGAACGCAGCCGGGTCGGCCATGCCAGGGACGCTGGGTCGATGCCGCGGCCGCCGGCGAAATCGGCTGCGCGCGCGGGACGGCAAGCCGCGCCGAACAGCAGGGAGTACAGCCGGGACGCCCGGTCTGGGTCGGTGGCGGCGACGATCCCGTGGCAGTCGCCGCGCGCGGCTGCCGCGCTAGTGTCCGCTTGGCCGTCTGCGGTCTCGGCCGGGCCGCCGCCGCAGACGTCGGCGCGCAGGACCGTCAGGCCGTTTGCCTCCCGCTCCTCCAGGAACGCTTTGGCCTGTTCCCAGAAAATGCCGCCGCCTGTGGCGTCCACTTTCCTGACACTGTCTGTCCCGGCGCGGGCCGACTTTTTCTTCGTCGCAGCCGAATAGGTCAGCAACACGTCCCCCTGGGAGCGTGTCACGGCGACGTACAGCAGGTGCAGTTCGTCGGAGTAGGCGCGCCGTCCGTACTGCCGCCGCAGGCCGCCCTCCGGGTAGCCCGTGCGCCGTGCCTCGCTTTGCGCGTCGCCGTCCGTGTCGGGTTCGGCGTCAAGCTCGTCCGCGATCTGTTCCAGGCTGTCGATGTTCTCGATGGCGCTCAAAGGATCGACGAGCGCGTTCCCCTCGCTATCGCGCGCCGCGTTCTGCGGGAAGGACGGCAGGGACGCGGCGTCCGACCGCAAGGGGGCGGGCACGCGCGCAGGGCTTTCGATCCACAGGTTGTTCGCTGGCGTCTGCGCGATGTCGCCGGCCTGGAAGACGTCCATGCCCTTCCTGGCTTTGGCTCCCAGGCTGACGGAGTTTTTCAGCGGGAAGGTCCCGTTTTTCATATCCGCGACGACGACCGCCGGCCATTCGAGGCCCTTGGCCGCATGGATGGTCATGAGCACGACGTCTGGCTCCTTGGCCGCGCCCATCGAGTCGCTGGACTGTTCCACTGCGTCGGCGGAGGAGTCCAGCCAGGAGAGGAACCCGGGAAGCGTCGGGTCCTGTCCTTGCATCAGATCGGCTTTGTACGTGCTGACGGCGGCGACGAGGCTCTGCACAGCCGCCAGACCTTTGCTGCTCGTGCCCGACACATCCACGCCTGGGGCCGACGAGCCTTCCGCCGCCACTGCGGCGAGCAGCTGCGCGACGGCTAGGTCGGCATCCAGGTCCAGGGCGGAGACAGCGGCGCGCACGGCCGCTTCCACGCCCAACGGCAGGCACGATTCCACCGTCCGCACCGCCTGCGAGACGGTTTTGAGCGCACGCCTCGCGGATGCTGACGGATGCTCGTCGTGCTCGCGCGCGAACTTCTTCAGCGCTGTTTCCAGGTTTCCTCGGCGCAGGACGTCGTTGACGCTCACCAGGGGGTCTACCGGCAGATCGCCGCGGTGCTGCTGGACGGCCTTATGCTGCGCCCTGCGCTGCGCCTTGTCAGCGATGCCCTTGCTGCCGCTATCGCCGAGATGCGGGGCCAGTCCGGCCGCGACGAGCAGCTTGTACTGCGCGGCCTCGTTCTCCTCGCCGACGAAGCGCGCGACGGCGTCCAGATCGGCGGCCTGCAGATGGTAGCGAGGGGACGCCAGCAGGCGCATCGCCCGCGCCGAATTCGTAGCGTCGCAGCACACCGTCAGCAGGTCGAGCAAATCCTGCGTCTCCGGGGTGTCCATCACAGCCGAGGCGCCAGTGGCCTGGCACGTCAGACCAAGGGATTCGAGCGCGGCCAGGTAGACGGGCATTCTCCTCTTGGTGCGCAGCAGCACGGCGATCGGCGGCAGCGGACCGTCCGGTTTTTGGAGCGCCTCGCGCGCCGGCCGTTCGGCGTCCACGAAACGCTTGATGGCCTCGGCTTCCAGTTTCAGGCAGGAATAGCCGGCCACAGCCACCGCGCATGGCTCGTGCAGGGACGCGGACCCGGCGTCGGCGGCGCCGCTCTCGCCCATCGCGCCCAGCTTGGCGACCGGGACGACCGGCCGGCCCTTCTCCTGCTCCCGACGCGCCTCGTCCCGCAGCGAATCGGTCAGGCGGTTGGCGCAGTCCAGCACGAGCCTGCGGTTGCGCTTGGTCAGCGACAGTTTCTGGATGTTCTTTTTGTCGATGTGGAACCGGTCGACGAACAGCTTGAAGGAATCGGGACTCGAGCCGCGGAACGCGTAGACGGACTGGAACGGGTCGCCCACGGCCGTCACGTAGGACGGTCGATCATGGACGTCGACCGGCTGCTCCGGATGGAACAGCGCCGCCAGCAGCAGCGCCTGCGTCGTGGATGTGTCCTGGTACTCGTCAAGGAACACGTAGCGGTAGCGGCGGCGGTACTCCTCGCCGATCGACGGGAAGCGCTGAACCAGCTGGAACGCGTACGCCGTGTAATCCGGGTACTCGGCAAAACCGTTGGCGCGCTTAGCGTCCTGGTATTTCTCGGCCAGGTCGATGACCACCGCGCGCTCGCGTGCCACGTCGTACTGTTCCTTGGCCAAGTGGATGGCTTTCCGTTCCGTGTACGCAGCTTTCTCCGCTTCCGACAGCCCCTTCGGCGGATTCTTCCTCACCGGGTTCGCGATGATGTCGTCGTAGTCCGCGTGGGAGGCCTTCGCTTTCAGCAGCAGCTCGCGCAGCTTCGCTGTCCACGTGTCGTTCCACCGGCGGACGCGCCCGATCGCCGAGGCGAAGGTCGTGTGGTCCTCGGAATCCATGTCCAGCATGTACTGCAGGCACTCGTCCACCATGCCGCAGACGTCTTCGGTCAGGCCTATGCTGCCGAACTGGCCCGAATGCAGCGGCGGCAGCGCGCGGGGAACGCCCGCGTCCAAGCCGTCTGGATCAGGCTGGCGCAGGCGCTCGCACACCTTGTCGAACTCGCGGGACACCACCTGCGCGGCAAGCTGGTAGCGGCCTGCGGTCGAGATCAGGGTCGTCTGCGGGTCGACGCCGATGAGCAGGCCGTACCGTCTGACGATCTGCTGGAAGAAGGAGTCGTAGGTGGCAACGGACGGCTGCCCCAGTAAGCGGTCGGCAGCCGGGTTACTCCGGTCGGTGACGGACGAATCGGACGGACCGGCCATGCCGTCGCCGGCGGCGCGCGTTCCCGAACCGGGGCTGTCTTCTGCCTCCGTCCGTTGGCGCATCACGTTCTCCAGTACCGCGGAGCCGACGCGCTGGGCCAGCTCCTCCGCTGCCTTGCGCGTGAAGGTTAATCCCATGATGGCGCTGGGGTTCACGGGTTTCTCGGCGTGATGCCTGGCCGTGATGAGCTCGACGATGCGCTGGGTCATCGTGAAGGTCTTGCCCGACCCCGCGCCCGCGATGATGAGCATGTCCGTGTTGAACGGTTTGCCCTCGATGATCTCCCGCTGCTCCGGGGTAAGCACGATTTTCTTCTCACTCATGGTTTCCGTCCTTCTCCTCGATCGCGCCGTCCGCCACGGCATCGACGCCGCTTGCGCCGTCGTCCAAGCTCTTCATCGCCGCCGCCAGATCGTCGGCATCCGCGCACTGTGCTATCACTGGGCCATAGACCGTGCGCGATTCTTCCCGCCAGGCCGGGCACACCCGCTTGAAATCGCAGTACCGGCAAACCCCGTTGTCTTCCCGTTTGGCGATGAGCGTCGGCGAGTTCCTGTAACTGGCGGCGTACGCCACGCGCGACAGCATGGCGAGCGCCCACGGCAGGAGGTCGGTTTCCAGGGATGGATCGAACTGCGTGCTTGATTTCGCCGCGTTGGCCTGCTCGGCCGCCAGCACGTCCCGGGTCTCGTTCGCCAGCGCGGAAGACGGCTGTTCCGGCATCGTCAGGGTCTTCTCCTCCGGAAACAGCATCTGGAACAACTGTTTCTTGGAGGAGCGCGACGGTTTGAGCAGGACGCGCCCGTCCGAAGCGTCCAGTTTCCGGACGAGTTCGCGTCCATGCTTGCCGTCGGCGAACAGGCCCGGCTGATAGAGCGATTCCGCCACTGGCGCGGTCGTTCCTTCCGGTTTCGTAGCCGGGTACTCCTCTTTCTCGACGCTGAAAAGCATGGCCCGGTCGACCGGCGTCGTCTTCGTGTCGCGCCAGCGCTGGTCGGCGTTCCCATCGGCGTCGAGCACTTGGCCGAAAGCCAGCTCCAGCTGGTAGCACACGAGCTGCAGGTCGGAGAAGCTTTTGCCGACGTAGCTTCCGCCTGTCTTCCAGTCGACGATGTTGAGGCGCGGATGGCCGCCCTCCTCGTCGGTCCGCCGTTCGAGACGGTCCAGACGGCCGCTGAGCTGGATGCGGCTGTTCTCGTCGATCTGGCCGGCCGCGAAACCGCCGGCGAGCGCGTCGAGGACGGCGAACAGCTCGGCTCCTGTCGCCGACCGCTCCGCGGGGCTGGCGAAACGGCAGTCGCTCTTTACGAAGCGCGCGATGTCGGCGATGGTGAACCGAGCGGTTCCAATGGACACTTCCGCGGCGGACGCGTCCAGTTGGCCAAGACTGCGCGGCAGCCCGGAACCGGACAAGGTGCCGCCAGCGGCACCGGCATCGCTGCTGGCTCCGATGACCCCGGTTGGACGGAAGCCGTCCACGAAATACCGGGCGATGGACGAAAGAGCCGAACGGGCCCTGTCCTCCTGGCCGGCCAGGTTCCACCGGTCGTCGAGGGAAGCGCTCGCCGGCTGCTGCGCGCGCTGCTGGCGGAAATGGTCCATCAGGGCGTCCGTCATGGCCTGCCGCTGCTCATCGGGGGTCGCGCCGAAGAGGTCGGGGCGCAGGTCCCAGCCTTGCTCGGTGGCGTACTGCGCGCAGCCGTGGATCAGGGTGCCGAAGCTCATCTGGGCCGAGCTGGCCGTTGGACCGCTGAAACGCCGCTCCAGCGCCCATTTCAGCGGGCACTTCCAGATGTTGTCGACGTTCGAAGGACTGAGTTCGACAACCTTTTGGGCAGCGCTGGCCGGAGCCTGGCCGGCCGTGCTGTTGTTCCCGGGCGCGGTCTGGGCGCCAGCGCTCCTGCCGGCGTCGAGTCCATCGACGAAGGCCCATTCGCTCGGATCCGTGTGCGGCACGTTCTCCTTCGACAGGACCGCTAGAGCCGTGGCGGCATCGTCGGCGGTGGCATCGTCCCCTGTGGCCATCGCTTCGGCCAGTCGCGCGCGCGCGACGGCCACTATTCCCGGAATCGTCGCCGTTCTGCCGGCGATGGCGCTGCAGCGGGCGGCGGCATCCGCATCCGTCAGTGAGCCGACACCCGAGAACACGGACTTCGCTTCGGTCGAACCGATGATGCCGTTGCCTTGCAGGAACTCAGCGAAGAATCGCGACGGCTGCGTGTCGTCCGACCATACGGCGCTCAGTGTCGTGGTCTCGGTCGCGCGCGTGAGGGCCACGTAGAAGCCGCGCATCTCCGAGTACAGGGTGTCGAAGTCGCGTTCATGGAGAGTGACGCCGCCAGTTACGCCGAGACGCTGGCGGACGACTAGATCCGCCAGTTCCTGCGAACCGAATATGGTGCCGCGCGGGATGAGGTTCGGCCACACGCCGTCCTGCACCGATACGATCCAGGTCTTCTTCGGGTGCAGGGACAGCGCTCCTGCCGGCGTGGCCAGCACGACCGCGTCGGTCTTCGGCGCCGTCTTCGACAGCGAATCGGCCTCGAACTGGGCCTCCATCAGCGAGCGCGCGAACTCGTCGACGCTCTGCCCGCCGGCCGCCCGCGCGTGGTGGAACAGGCGGATCACCGCGTCGAGACGCTCGTTCGCCTCCTGCCTGCTGGCATCGGCGCCGAGCGCTTCCCACCGCCACGCGTCGGCGAGGGAAAGCGGATCGTCAGACGGTTTGACAGCGGCCGGCTGTTCGCTGAACAGAGCGCGGCAGGAACTCCACATCGCCCACAAGCGTGCGTGAACGGACGCGTCGGTTCCTTTGTCGACGGCGTCCTGGCCCTGACGAATCGCCTCTATCGCGGCCAGCAGCGCAGCGACGTCAGCACGGCCGGCGCCGGCGACAGCCAGCAGCTTCTCGCCCAAAGCGGCGGGCTTCCGGTCTTCGTCGCTCGGCTCGCCCGCGGCCTGCGCAGCGCCAGACCGCCTGCCGCCAGAGCGCCGATCACCGGCGATCCCGTCGAACAGCAGCGCGGCCAGCAGCGAATCCACGCTCTCCGATCCAGCGTCGGCGGCATCCGGGACGACCATCGTGGCGGCATCGGCCGCAACAGCGCTAATGCCGCTGTCGGCCTCGCTCCGATAAATAGCCTCCAGCGCCATCAGCGACCGGCACGCGCGGTTGACGGCGTTCAGACGCGGCAGCCGGATCGACCGCCGCCTCTGGCCCGCCAGCCCCGCGCGGGCCTCGTCCAGGCTGCCGGAACGGATCTCGCACAGCGGACTGAGCAGCACCTGCCGAAGCAGGTCAACGGCCTCGCCGGAATCTGCTTCCGCTCTGGCATCATTCCGGACGGCCGCGTCGCGCAGCGTCTCCCGCATCGCGCCCAGGCGCATCATGGCCAACAGGCCCAGCACAGTGGCGTCGTCCTTCAACGGACGCGTCACCGACGAGTACTGCACAGGTATGCCCTCGCGTTTAAAGCGTTCGCCGACCGCGCGCAGAGTCGTATTGTCGTGGGCGATGACGGCAAGATCGCTGGCGCGGTAGCCGCTTTGGCGGCGCTTCGCATCGTCGTCGCTGCCGTTCGTGCTGTCGCCGTCGACCATCGCGGACATCACCTGCCACACGAGATCGTCCATTTCCTGTTGGCTGGTGCGGAACAGCCGGATGCCCAGCGACGCGTCGGGCTTGTTGGGCATGTCCGACGCCGGCATGGCTCGAACCCTCTCAGCTGTATTGTCAGCCGCACCCACTTCCCCGCCGCGGTCCCAGCGCATTTTCCCCGGGCGGCGCGGAATCGGCTCGCTCAGGCCCAGCGTCGAGCCGATGGCCTGCGAGACGCGCGTCGCCACTGCCTCGCGGTAGCCGTCATGGCCCGCCAGACCAGTCGGCTGTTCAAGCTCGACGACGTCCGCGCCCAAACCGCCTTGTTCGAGAGGTCTGGTTTCTAACAGGGACAAGGCTACCGGGTACGAGCCGCGGAAGGACTGCACGGATTCATCGTCGTTGCCGACCAGGACCACGGCTGTGCCGGCGAGCACCAAAGACCGGATAAAGGAATAGCCGGCCATCGTCAAATCCTGGCAGTCGTCGACGAAAAGCATCGCAGGCAGACTAGCCCGCGCCGAATCCGCCGCATTAACGGACGCGCCGGCGGCGCCAGGAGCATCCGCCACGCCGCCGGTATCAGCGGAGCCGTCCGCGCCCGCCATTGCCCTGACGGCGCGCGCCGCGTCGACAAGCAGGAACGAGCTGTCCAGCCGCCGCTGCCCCGGGTATTCCTGGGCAAGGCGGAGCGCGTACTGGCGCTGCAGTGCCGCGGCCGTGCGCCACTCCACCACGCGCCGATGCCCGACGTTCCCCCGCGTGGCGAGCGAATCGAACGTGGTTTCGTCGTCCGTGATGCCCAGCTCGCTGAAGCGGGCGATGGCGTCGCGCAGCTGCGTGATCGCTTCTTGCCCCAGCAGCCGGCGGAACGCCTGCGCGCTCGTCTGGCCGCCGTCCTCGTCCGACCGGACGCGCACCGCGCAATATTCCTGCAACAGCCGGCAGGTCTGGCAGTCGCCGTTGTCGCCGATTTCCGCGTGCCGCACGTGCGTTCCGATGATGCCGCGCAGCAGACGGCTTTGCTCGTCGCCGTCGAGTAATTTAGGTTCCGGTTCCCCGGACCGCTTCGCTCGCTGGCGCACGACGTCGAACGCCAAGGACGCGAGGGTCCTCGCCGGTCGTCCCCCGCGGAACGCGAACCGCTGCGCCTGGCCAGCGAAGGATTTGAACAGCCTGCTGTTGGCAGCGTCCGCCGTCGAACGGGAGTCCACTACGAGGAACGCGCGGCCCGCGGCCACGAGCCGCCGCACCCGCGGATCGGTGAACGCGCGGAAGCAGATTTCGGACTTGCCTGTCCCCGGTGCGCCGCACACGCGCAGAACGCGGCCAGCCGCGCCAGTCGCAAGCGTTCCCGCGTCCGGAGCCGTCCCATTGGCCAGTCTGGCCGCGCGCTCGACGGCCTCGTCCTTGCTCACCATCCGATCCATCGCACTGATTGACATGCCACCAGCCAACCACCGTCCCGCGACGGGTCCGAGCGTTCCGCCTGCGCCCGTCCCGCTGCACCACCGCGCGCGCCGCGCCCGCACTCGTTTCCGCTTCGCTCGACCCCTGCCTTTCCTGGTCTCGCGCCGCTACGATGGATGCCATGAAGACGATCGTCGATTATGTTCTGCATACGTCAGCCGGCTTCAACGACAAACCGTTCTGCGACGCCGATGCCATCGCCCTGTCGCAGCTCTCCTACTTCGAAATGCCGCCGATGGTCCCCCGTCTCGATTTCTCCATCTCCCCGGCCCGCCGCCGGCGTATCCAGGAAACCGCCCTGTGGGGTAGCAGCAACAACGAGCAGCGCTTCGCCGAGCGGACATTCGCTGCTTTCAGCGAGGACGGCTATCCGCATCTCGTCGCGCCTGACCCTGCGCCCCGGCAACCGTTGTCTTCCCGCCAGATGCGCCGCCAGCAGGGCGCCCGCAAGCAGAGCGTCCCCAGCCAGTCGTTCGCTTCCAGCCAGCTGTCCGCCTTAAAGCTTTCGAAGCCGCAGAAACCGTCGGAACCGTCCGCCATGCCTGTGGCCAGCCCGTTAGCCTCGTCCCGTTTGCGTGCCCGGCTCTACCCGGCGTATTCGGAAGCCGTGCCCATCAGCGGCCTGCTGCGCTCTGACTGGTACGGCCCCTTGACTTGCGACGTCCCTTATGTGCAGGAGAACATCGACCTCGTGCGCGCGATGGGTGAGAGCCCCCGCTTCCGTTCTGCCCGCCTGTCCAACGTGGTGGAGCCCGCCGACCCTGACGAAGACGAGCGTTTTGCCGCCCTCACCATCGACCTAGGCAATGGCGTCCTCTTCGTCTCGTTCCGCGGCACCGATAGCACCGTCGCCGGCTGGCACGACGACTACCGGATGGCGTTTCTCTCGCCTGTGCCGTCCCAGACGACCGCTCTCAGCTACTTCGCCCGCGTGCTGGAGAACTGGCAGGGCACCATCATCCTCGGGGGGCACTCCAAGGGCGGCAATCTCGCCGTCTACTGCGCCGCGCTATGTCCGCCGGCCGTCCAGGATCGCATCATCGCCGTCTATTCGCTCGACGGACCGGGCTTCAGCGACGACTTCGTCCACAGCCCCGGCTATGAACGCATCCACGGGCGCGTGCACAAGATCATTCCCGAGTTCTCTGTCATCGGACCGCTTCTGTCCTCCACCGTTCCCCTCGCCATCGTCAAAAGCTCGGCCAACGGCGTCATGCAGCATTACACTGCCACCTGGCTGTTCGCCGATGATTACCGGCTGCAGACCACCGACCGCGTCTCGCCGCTGTCCCAATACCTGACCACCACGCTCAACACCTGGAACAAACGGTTCCCCGCGCAGAAGCGCAAACTGTTCATCGACTCCTTCTTCAACGCCATTATGCAAGCGGGGTACACCGACCTGTCCGTGGCCATGGCCGACTTGCGCACCGCCATCCCACGCGTCTACGCCCAAATCCGCAAGCTGCCCGCCGACGAGCGCGGTCTCATGGCCAAATTCCTGCTGGGCCTGGCGAACACCGCCGTCATCCGCCTGCCTGGCTTGCTCAAGCCGGAAGTCGGCGGCAGCCGTTAGAGTGAGGCCGCTTCGGCTCAACCCGCCCCGAAAGGAAGACAGACATGGAAAAGGCCAATCGCATTGACGCAGTGTCCGGCCTGGTGTGCGTGATCATCGGTTTCGTCGCGTCCCTCGTCGTGGCGATTGGCGACTTGCATTCCAAGAGCACCCTGCTGCTGAGCATCGTAGCCATCGTGTCCGCGCTGGTGCTGCTCGCCGACTCGTTCGTCTGGATCAAGTCTCTGCGCAGCGCGTCCGACCACGCCGAGCACGCGGCTCATTCCAGCGGCGTGCGGGCATGATGTCGAACGAGCGCATTCCCGCCTGATGGCAACGATTCGCCGCTGGCTCCGAGCCTGGTTCCACACATGGTGCGCATATGATTCCGTAGCGTGACACACTGCCCGTTCGCACTTTGACGGAAAAGATGGTATAGTATCTCCTGTTGCTTGCAACAAGGAGACCTGCCTGAGTGGTCGATAGGGACACCCTGCTAAGGTGCTAACGGCGTTAGCCGTTCGAGAGTTCGAATCTCTCGGTCTCCGCGGACAGGGGTCCGGCGAAACGCCGGACCCCTCATGTTTCGTTCCTCTTCCATCGCTAGGCCAGTGCGATGATCACCACCACGCTGACTTCTCCTGCGCCAGTTCCGCCACGTCCGCTCACCATCCATGGCGGCGGCAACCGTTCCGAGCGCCGCCGCGATCCTCCGATCCCGCTAACGGCAGAGCTGCCTCCACGTCTGTCCGCTTCACCATTACTGATAGAACGAGCACGAACGCCGCACGCAACCGGAACGCCCGCAAGCTCCCTCGACACCTTCGGACTCGACCCGTTCCCGCCGAACACACGCGGAAAACCGCCGACGGCACTGTCGCCCTGGAATCCTTTCCTGGCGCAGACCAAAGGCGCGTCATGCCCCAACACCGGACCGTCGAATCCACCGCCGAGCGCCCGCAGAAACACGTCATCGCCGCCGTCGCAGCCTGACCTGTTCCCCTCTGCGCTGACCCGCTTCCCCACGGGGACGTGTTTCCCGTACCCTGGAACAGGTCCACCGCCGGGACGCGTGCCGGGAGGCCCACGCCGCGCGGCGAATCCGCTGTCGTTTCCTGTCATCATCCGCCACCAGAAAGGCCAATCATGGGCTATCGCACCATTTCGCCGCAGCAAGCGAAAAAGATCATGGACTCCGGCACACCGTGCACCATTCTCGACGTGCGCTCGCAAATCGAGTACCGCTCGGGCCACATCAAGAACGCCGTCAACATTCCTGTCGGCCACGTCGACAGCAAGGCCGCCTCGCAGCTGCCTGACAAGTCCGCGAAGATCCTCGTGTACTGCCAGAGCGGTGCCCGCGCGGCGATGGTCTCCCGAATCCTAGGTGACATGGGCTATACGGATATCGAGTTTTTCGGTGGTATCAACGACTGGCCGTACGAGGTTGAGAAGAACGCTCTTTTCCGCTGATTCCGTCCACCCCTGGTTCCGGCAGCCGTACGATGAAGGCATGAGCACTTCTCCGCGGTCCCTTGACGTCAAGCGGGACTGGGGGCATGACGAGACCGGCTGCACCATCCTGCACGTCGATATGGATGCTTTCTTCGCGTCCTGCGAGATCGCGCGGCATCCGGAACTGGCGGGCAGGCCGGTCATCGTCGGCACCGGCGCGCGGGCCGTCGTTTCCACAGCCAGTTACGAGGCACGGAGATTCGGCGTCCACTCGGCGCAACCGATCGCCATGGCTCGCCGTCTCTGTCACCAGGGCGTGTTCCTGCCGATAGACCATGCGTACTATTCCTCGGTGTCACGCCGGATCCTCGGCGTCCTGCGCAGCGTCACCGACCGCGTTGAGCAAGTCTCCATCGACGAGGCTTTTCTCGATGTCTCCACCGCACTGCTACGCTGGAAACGACCCACAGTCATCGGCGCTTGGCTGCGCCGAGAGATCAGCACGCGCTTCCATGTCACCTGTTCCGTCGGCGTGGCATCAAACATGCTTATCGCCAAGCTCGCTTCGACGAACGCCAAGCCGGACGGCCTGCTGCTCGTGCCGCGGGCGCGCCAGGCGGAGTTCATCCAGATGCTGCCGCTGCGGTCCATCCCGGGCGTCGGACCGGCGACCGCGAGCGCCTTCGAACGGTGGGGTGTGATGAACGTCGCGCAATTGGCGCGTCTACCAGAACGCAGCATCCTCGAGGTAGTTCACTCGCTCTCTGTCGCGCACACCTTGTTTCTGGCCGCGCGGGGCGAAAGCAGCAGACAGGTGAATCCGTGGGCGCCTGAAAAGTCGATCGGTGCCGAACGCACCTTCGCGTGCGATACTTCCGACCGCGAGCGCATCCGCGAACTGCTGTGCCGTTGCAGCGACGAGACCGCCACCCGCCTGCGTGCCCATGGCCTCGTAGCCCGGACTGTTACTCTCAAACTGCGCTTCGCCGACCTGCGCTATGTCACGCGTTCGATCACGTCCCGCCTGCCGTTCGACTCCGCTGCCGCCATCCGCGCCCTTGCCTACCCGCTGCTCGATGGCCTGCTCGCCCAGCATGCCGACACCGTGCGCCTGGCCGGCCTCAGCGTTTCCCGTCTCAGCGATCGCGCTGCTACTACTATCCAACCGGAACTGGAGTTGAACGCAGCGTCGGAGACGGCCATGGCATCGAAGCAACCGGCAACGACGCCACTAGCAGCAACGACCAGCGCGATGGCGACCACGGCGACGCGCACGTCTCATTCGTGCATTGCGGCGCAAGAAAAAGCCGAGCGCGCGTTGGACGGCATTCGTTCCAAATACGGACAACGTTCTGTGCGTCTCGGCTTCTATGATTCCGAATTCCGCGATTCGAAAAACGGCTGAATTGCGTTCGCCCTGCTCATGCTAGGCCGCGGTCACTAGCTGTCAGCGCTGCAGTCGCCAGGAATCACCACGGACTGCGCCCGCCTCACGGCTTTCACGCTTGCGCGCGCTTGGACAGCGCGGCTACCCGCGGCTCGTCGTGGTCGAGCGTGCCATAGTCCATGGCCCCGCCTGGGTCTCCGATCTCCTGGAAGTACTGGTCAGCGGCGTCCTTGTACCACAGCCAGTCGTCTGGCAAGTCCTCCTCGTAGAAAATCGCTTCGACCGGGCAGACCGGCTCGCAGGCGCCGCAGTCCACGCACTCGTTCGGGTCGATGTACAGCGTCCTTGGCCCTTCGTAGATGCAGTCGACCGGACATTCGTCCACGCATGCCTTGTCCTTGACATCGACACATGGCTCAGCAATCACATACGCCATTCTTCGTTGCTCCTGTTTTCTGTTCCGTTCCTGCTGCCGCGATTCCGCTCACTCGTCCACGTACCCGTCCGCTGGACGGGACTCCCATCCCAGGTCGATGCCAATCGTCACTGGCTCCGGCACAAGCTTGACGCCGAACGCTTGGAACACGCCTTGCTGCACGGTCTTCGCCAGTCTGGCGATGTCCTGCGCGGATGCCTGCCCGCGGTTCGTCAGCGCGAGCGTGTGCACCGTCGAGAGCGACGCTGTCGCGTCCGGCGCATCGTCCAGCGGATAACCGCGGTGGAAGCCGGCGTGGTCGATGAGCCACGCCGCCGACGTCTTGACGCCTTCCCCGCCATCAGGCAGCACGGCCGAGAACCTCGGCGCGTCCTCCGGCAGCGCGGCCGCAGCGGACACGTCCAGGATCGGGTTGGTGAAGAAGCTGCCACAGCTCCAGCGGTCGCGAATGCCGGAGATGGTCGTCGGTGGCAGGCTGCCTTCGCCACCGACATCGCCCCGCCGCGGCGCAGAAGATGCAGTGCCCGCCATCCATGGGTTGGCATACCGGGCCGGGTCTTCGAGCATCTGCTTCTCGGCGCGGATGCGCAGCACCATCGTGCGGATCTGGTCGATGTTCATATGCGCGCCCACCTCAACGCCTAGCGCGGACGCCAACTGCGCGTAGCCGACCACGCCGGAGACGGCGCGGTGCAATCCGAACGTCACTGATAGCACGATGTACCGCGGCGACGGGAAGTAGGAGTCCGACGGCACGGCCGGCGCGTCATACATGCTTTGCTTGAGCGCGGACGTGCGGTAGCCGAACCTCATCTGTTGCGGTGCCAGCTCGACGCAGCTCGCCGTCTCGCGATCCCAGGCCTCTACGCTCAGAACGGACGTAGCGACTTCCTGGCCATAGGCGCCGATGTTCTGCACAACAGATGCGCCGACCGTCCCCGGCACGCCCGACAGCCCCTCGACGCCTTCGTACCCATGCTGCACGCAATAAGCCACGAAATCGTCCCAGTGGACGCCCGCATCCGCCGAGATGCGCACGAGACGGCCGTCTTCCTGCTTCTGCTTGGCAGTCAGCGGCTGCACCGCGATAGTGCGTCGCGCGTCGCGCACGACGACGCCGTCGAAATCCTCGTCCGACGCCAGCAGGTTGGATCCGCCGCCGAGGACGCACAGCGGCCGGCCCGCGTCGTCGGCCGTCATGACGGCGGCAATGAAGTCGTCGCGCGTCTCCGGTTGGATGAAGTCGGCGATCTGTCCGCCGACGCCGATGGTCGTCACATCTGCGAAACATGGACGTGCAGTCATTGGTTCCTCCTTGCGCGACTCCCGCGGGTGGTCCCTCCGCTTTTCGGCGACTTGCGCGGGACCGGCCGCAGCAACATCGATCAGGGTTCAGATCCGATAACGGTTCACTACCAAGATGCGGCTCGGCAATCGGACGTCACTTGGCGGAAAGGCCCGGAATAACAAAAAGACCCGGCAGAAACCGGGCCTCCACGACGCGCTTCGCTCAGCGGGTCTCGCGGTGAAGAGTCATCTTGCCGCAGCGCGGGCAAAACTTCTTGAGTTCAAGACGATCCGGAGTGTTGCGACGATTCTTAGTGGTGATATAGTTGCGTTCCTTGCACACGGTGCACGCCATCGTGATACCCGGACGGATGTCGGTGCTCTTTGCCATTCTTACACCTCTACTGGTCGTTTTACCGCCGGCATCTCCGGCATTTTGTAGCGGGAGAGAGACTCGGACTCTCGACCTTACGATTATGAGTCGTACGCTCTAGCCAGCTGAGCTACCCCGCCATGGAGCCTCGAGTGAGAATCGGACTCACGATCTCCTCCTTACCAAGGAGGTGCTCTACCACTGAGCCATCGAGGCGTGGCGAGTGTAGGATTCGAACCTACGAAGCACGACGGCGGCTGATTTACAGTCAGCTCCCTTTGACCGCTTGGGAAACTCGCCCCATTCCCCTCCGGAGCCAGGCCCCGAAAAGCAACTGTACAAGTAAACCACGTCTTTTGACTTTTTGCAAACCCTCGCGGAAAGTCGACGCGCCGCGGCTCGCGTCGGCAGGAGACCTGCCCACACCGTTTTCCTGGAATGCCTGACGTTCCAGCGTTGCGTACCGCTCCCCGCCCCGACGCGGCACCCGCCGGAAACGCCGACGACACGCCAACACGCCGCAATCGCTGACAGCGTAGGGCAATGTCCCTGCGAAACGCGGAACTACGACGACAGTCCACGAGCCTCCGGCGGACGCGCCGATCACCGCCCGAATAACCTCCCCTCCAGCCGCTCGGCGCTGGTATATCCAGCGCCGAGCAACGGGGCGCAGCGCCGCCGTCGCCCGTTCCTTGCTGGAGCGCAGGTACTTTATCTTCGGGTATAGAACGCATGGAACGTGCATCGACTTCACAGGAAACCATACAGTTACAGTAATGTTATTTTTAACAAAACTCTCATGAACGAGGAATAGCGTTAGACTATGTCGACTTACGGAGAGCGTTTCGCTCAGGCGGTCGCTCAACAGCTACGGGCAGAAAAGAACAACCAGGGTCTCACGGAAGAGGAGCTGGCGAAGAGCCTCGGCATCCATCGCGTGTCCATGTCCCGCTATCTCTCCGGAGTCCGGGCCGTTCCACTCGCCGTTTTCGCCGATACATGCCAGGCGCTGCACACCGACGTCCTCGAAGTCATCACTAGGGCGAAAGCCGCTGTCCAAAAAGCCGACAAAGCCGGCGATCCGTCGCTGCTCAAGCCCTCACGCTCACGCAGTCGTCGCAAGAAGCAAGCCTGAACCGGCGGACGAACGAACGCAGCAGGAAACCGAACGAAGCAGTCGGCGGCGCTGCGCCCCTGGTCCGCTTGGAAAATGTACCAGCCTTGTGACATACTGGTCCCGTTGCTCTTCGATGAACAGACTATTTGCCGTCGAGCGACATGGTTGAATGTCCGAGCGGTCTAAGGAGCACGCCTCGAAAGCGTGTGAGGTTTTCAGCCTCCGAGAGTTCGAATCTCTCTTCAACCGCCCCATGGGATTCCAAGCGTTTCCTGGAGTCCCTTTTTTCATGCGGTTCTCCGCCTTTCTTCCGTGCCGTCGCAACAGTTCAGCGCTATTCTTCCGTACTACAAAGCATCGCAAAGGGCTACAAGCGACGACATCGGGAACCCCAGTTAGCCCCCCCCCGGCGGCGCTCAGAGACTGTAATCGTACGGAGACAAGAAAAGGGCGACGAAAAGCACGGGGATAGGGGATGCGGCAAGCTCGAGAAAACGGAACGTCCTGACTCGCCTCCTACACCGTTCCAACAGAAACGACGGCTTGACACGACGCGCCCTGGGCACCCAGCAAAGACGGGAACAGCGTGCGTGCATGTTCGCGGCGCTTCATGGAAATCAGCGACACGAAGATTTCAGGGAGCCGGTGCAACGTCGACGTTCCTCCCTACATAGCGCGCATCCTGCGGATGCATTTGCATGATCACATCGGGGAAGGCGGAGACGCGCTCCTCTTCCCCGGCCGGTTAGGCGAGCCTGACGGCGGTACGGGCCAGGTCAGCGGCGGACTGCCGACGGTCATCGCCGGCGGATAGCTCCGGAGACTCGATCCCACCTTGTCACCCCCGGCCTTACCATCAACGCCGCCATCAGCGAACATGGAAAGTGCACGGCACCAGGCCACTTGTCTGCAACCGGTTCTATAGAATCGGCCCTCCCCGCCGAACTCCACTGCCTGCAAGCTCTGTTCCCGTTGCCGTGCCGCGAGAAGCTGCTCTGTCCACCGCGGAGAACCTTGCCATGACTTCCTCAATCTGAGTCGCCAGTACACGCATCGTCGATTCCGGCAATGCCTGAGCGGAACGCCCAGCTGCAGCATGCGCGACCGCATCCTCATACGCGATTCCTCGACGTACACGCTCCGCGGCAACTGCGCGGTCAGAAGGACCACCGTCGCTGGCACCTATGGTGGAACCGCCATCACTTCCATACGGGTTACGCGAAAAACGGCCAATACTCCGCCAATCGACCACACATGTCTACCGGAGGACACATGGGAACATGAGCACATGGCGATAGACGCAGGCCGAACGCGTCAAGTTCGTCAACGACTCGCTCGAACCCAAAGCTGCGTCCGGGCAGACCAGCAACGCCAAGGTCGCGATGATGCCGAACCAGTGAATGCCGCCGAACAAGAGTCACGCCTGCGATTACATCGACCTCTTCGCCTTCATCGCGATATGCCGGAATTTTCCGGTCGACCAAGTTGACAAGTCCTTCGTGATGGACTGTCTCAAGAGCTGCCCGGCAAACTAGAGACTGTTGAGCAGTTGCCAGACGCGCAACCGCCGGTTCTGCGCTGGCGCAACCGTTCTTACCGCCGCCGGCCCCGTTCGTCCATCAGTCCTCCTGCGCTGCCACACCTCCGTGACCGGGTCCGCTTTAGTCCAACGTCCTTTTGGCGCGAATGCGCTCGGCTCGCGCGGCCAGCTCGTCGTCCGCCGGATAGTCCACGCGTTCCAACGTCAGCCCGCGCGAATCGACAGGACCGGTCGCCCCGTCCCGCTGCGGATACGCCAGCCTCTGCTCGAACCAGTTCACCGACCGTTTCCCCATGCCGACTTGCAGCTGCGCCCGCACCAGTGAGCGCACCATGCTGCGGGCGAAAGCGTCGGCCACGATTTCGAACTCCAGCACTCCCGATTCCAGCGACCCGTCGTCAGCGTGGCGGCACCACCGCGCGCTTTTGACGTCCCGGATCGTCGTACCGTTAGGGTTCGGGATGGCGAAGGACCCGAAATCCTTCAGGCCCGGGACAAGGTCCGCGCATGTCTGCAAAGCCTCGGCATCCAGCACGCAGTCGCAGCGCAGCACGCAGGAGCGAACCAGCGGATTCAGCGACGTGTACCGGTCCGACACCCGGTACACGTAAGTGCGCTGCTCTGCAGAAAACCGTGCGTCGAAACCGACTGGAGCGAGGCTCACGCGATGGATGGCGATGTCCGCCGGCACGATGAACCGCAGGCGCTGCTCCAGCGCCGCGACCGGCGGCAGATCCAAGTATCCGACCGTCCGATCCAGCACCTCCTCGTCAACGTCAACGTGGCACACTTGTCCCCGCGCGTGGACGCCGGCGTCCGTGCGGCCTGCCACCGTCAGCGAGCATGGCGTGTCGCCGCGCTTCGGACGGATGTGGAGCACGCGGTCCAGCGCCTCTTCCAGCGTCCCTTGCACCGTGCGCAGGCCAGGCTGCTTCGCCCAGCCGTGGAACTGGCTTCCGTCGTACGCGCAATCGATTCGCAACCGTGGCATCCGATCCGTCCTTTCCTTTCCCCCGTTCCGTCCTAGCGCGCAAAAAACACAAGATACGCAAAGAGGGGCTGGGAAACCCAACCCCTCCGCGAGTTTAAGCTACCGATGGCCGTTCGCCATCAGAATTTCACTTGCTAGCTTTCTTGGCAGCTCTGGCCGCTTCTTCGGCGACATCGGCTTCCTCTTCAGCTTCCCTGGCCTCGGCCTCGTCCTTCTCGGCTTCAGCTTCGAGGTCCTCGGCAGCCTTGTATTCCTCCGCGGCGGTCTTCGGATCGGCGTTCACTGCGTCCTTGATCGCTTCGTTGGCGGCACCCTGAGCGACGGCGGCTTCGGAGGCCTTGGCGACTTCCTCTTTCTTCTTCGCTTCAGCGATCTCCTCGGCTTTTTTGGCATCGGACTTCTTGGAGACTGGCTCGGTCACCAACTCGATGACGGCCATCGGGGCGTTGTCACCCTGACGTGTCATCACCTTGATGATGCGAGTGTAGCCGCCTTCGCGCTCGTTCATTTGCTTCGCGATTTCCGTGAACAGCTTATGCGCGACGGACTTGCTGCGGATAACGCGGGCAACACGACGACGCGCGGACAGATCGTCCTGCTTAGCGAAAGTGATGAGACGCTCGGCCAACGGCTGCAAACGCTTCGCCCTCTTAACGGTCGTTTTGATGCGACCATGCTCGAACAGGCTCGTCGCCATGTTCGCGAGCATCAGGCGCTCATGCGCCGGACTGGAGGCCAGACGCGGACCCTGCTTTGGTTGTGGCATTTTTTCTCCTTATCGTGTCCGGCCCGAGGAGGGCATGCGCCCAACATCTCGGACCGTCATCGACTTTCCCCGCTCACTCGTCGTCAGGAGCGAAGAAAGCACCTCCCTCGAGGTTCTTCTCATCGAAACCGGAAACCGGTGACTGCTTCAGGGAGAGGCCCATACCAGCGAGCTTTTCCTTAACCTCGTCGATTGACTTCACGCCGAAGTTGCGGATCTCAAGCAAGTCCTGCTCGGTGCGGGAGACCAGCTCACCGACCGTACGGATTCCCTCGCGCTTGAGGCAGTTGTAAGAACGCTGCGTCAAGTTGAGATCCTCGATTGGAACGGAAAGCTCCTGATCCTCTTCCTGAGACTGCGGAGCCGGACCGACTTCGATGCCTTCAGCTTCGGTGTTCAGCTCCTTGCACAGACCAAAGAGCTCGACCAAAGTAGAGCCAGCGGACGCGACTGCATCACGCGGAGAGGTGGCCTCCTTGGTTTCGACATCGAGAATCAGGCGATCGAAGTCGGTGCGCTGCTCGACGCGCGTCGCCTCGACTTTGTAGCTCACCTTGAGAACCGGGGAGTAGATGGAATCGACCGGAATACGACCAATTTCCTGATTCTCCTGCTTGTTCATCTCGGCAGAAACATAGCCGCGGCCACGTTCGACAGTGAACTCGATCTCGAGTTCGCCATCTTCTGCCAGCGTTGCGATGTGGTAATCCGGATTGCAGATCGTGACCCCTGCCGGCGGCGTGATGTCGCCAGCAGTCACTTCACCTTCCCCGCTCTTCCGCAAGTACATGACGACCGGTTCGTCATACTCGCTCGTCAGCACGATGCCCTTGACGTTGAGGATGATCTCGGTCACATCTTCTTTCACGCCAGGCAGCGTAGTGAATTCATGGAGCGCACCGGAAATACGCACGGATGTCACAGCAGCACCAGGAATGGAACTGAGCAGGGCGCGACGCAGGGAGTTGCCGAGTGTGTAGCCGAAGCCTGGCTCCAACGGCTCAATCGTGAAGCGCGAACGCCTCGGGCTGAGCACTGTTTCCGTCAATGTCGGACGCTGTGCAATAAGCACTTTCCTATCCTTTCAGCTCCAGTCGGTCGCGCGCAACCGGCCTTTGCGGGTGGATGTTTTCGTCTACAAACGAACCGTGCGTCAGACGCGGCGGCGTTTCGGAGGACGGACGCCGTTGTAAGCCTGCGGTGTCACATCGGTGATGGAGCCGACCTCAAGACCTGCGGACTGCAGGGAACGGATAGCGGTCTCGCGGCCGGAGCCGGGGCCTTTGACGAAGACGTCGACCTTCTTGACGCCATGCTCCATCGCCTTACGGGCGGCAGCCTCGGCAGCCATACCTGCGGCGAACGGAGTGGACTTGCGAGAACCCTTGAATCCGACATCGCCACCAGTCGCCCAAGCAAGAACCGCACCGGACGGATCGGTGATGGAGATGATCGTGTTGTTGAACGTGGACTTGATATGAGCCTGGCCCATTGGCACAGACTTGTGAACCCTGCGCTTGGTCTTACGCGCAGCCTGCTTAGAAGCAGCCATTTACCCTCATTTCCTTGAAGTTCTTCAACTAGAGACTTCGGATGGCAAAGCCACCCGGGTCACTTCGTTGCCTTCTTCTTTCCGGCGACAGTGCGCTTCGGACCTTTGCGCGTGCGAGCGTTGGTCTTGGTACGCTGGCCACGCACTGGAAGATGGTGGCGATGGCGGAGACCCTGGTAGCAGTTGATCTGAATCTTGCGGCGAATGTCGGCTTCGACCTCTCGACGGAGATCGCCCTCGATCTTGTAATGGCCTTCAAGGTAATCACGCAGAGTGATTAGCTGGTCCTCGGTCAGATCCCGAACGCGGATGTCCGGGCTGATGCCGGTGGCCGCGAGGGTCTCGTGCGCACGAGTGCGGCCGACACCGTAGATGTAGGTGAGGGCGATTTCGATACGCTTCTCATTTGGAATGTCAACTCCGGCAAGACGTGCCATTGAAATTCCTTCTTTGTTGAACGGAGGTCGTGCGCCAAACCTTCCATGGGTCCATATCCAGCCCACGGCCCAAGCCTCCGCACCTGGGGTTCAGCAGCAATGTCAATGCGCGTTGCTGTGGTTCAGCGCCTAATTTTCGTCGGTGCCCGTGATCACTCAGCCCTGGCGTTGCTTATGGCGCGGGTTGGAGCAAATCACCATGACACGACCGTGACGACGGATGATGCGGCAATGCTCGCAGATCCTCTTCACACTTGGCTTAACCTTCATGGTTGTCCTTTACTTGTAGCGGTACGTGATGCGGCCACGAGTCAAGTCGTACGGACTCATCTCGAGGACGACGCGGTCCTGTGGGAGGATGCGGATATAGTTCTTGCGCATCTTGCCGGAAATCGTCGCCAAAACGATGTGCTTGTTCTCCAGCTCGACGCGGAACATTGCATTGGGCAACGCCTCAACAACCTTGCCTTCGATTTCGATCACACCATCTTTTGCCATAGGACCTCTATCGTTGCTGTCATCACTGGTGTTTCCATTGTGAGGGCACACCTCCGCTCCAAAATAGCACCACCCGTATGACAAAAGCCGGCACAAAGACACACCGGCTCGCTTCTGGCGAATCGGCCTCCCTGCCCCGTCTGGCGTCCACCGGGACGGATTCGCTTGATTCACTTATTCAAAGCAGACTCGATACGTTCAGCGATCTCGTCGATGGCGCCGACGCCGTCGAACTCGCGCAGTATGCCGCGGCCGCGATACTCGTCCAACAACGGAGCCGTTTCCTTCTCGTATACGGCCAGGCGCTTCTCAATGGCCTCCGGAGTGTCGTCGGAACGCCCTTCGATCTCCGCTCGCTTCCTCATGCGCTCGAGGAGGACAGGCTTGCCGGCCGTCAGCACGACGACGGCGTCGAGCCTTCTCCCCTGCTTTGCCAGGATACCGTCGAGCGCTTCGACCTGGGCCGCGTTGCGCGGGTAACCGTCGAGAATCCAGCCCTGTCGGGCGTCATCCATGGCCAGGCGGTCGGCGACGATGCGGTTAGTCAGCTCGTCCGGCACGAGCTCGCCCTTGTCGATGTACGAAGACGCTTCGGTGCCCAAGTCGGTCTTGTTCTTGATGTTGTAGCGGAAAATGTCGCCCGTAGAGATGTGCGGGATGCCGTAGTGCTCGCTCAGTTTCTCGGCTTGCGTGCCCTTGCCAACGCCCTGAGGCCCCATGATCAGAAGATACATTGCTGTCCTTTGCTCGAAACGAACTTGCCGAACGGCCTTCCGGCCATTCGGCAAGCACCTTACCACTGTTTATTGTTGTAGCTGTTTCTGGCAGCGACCCCGGATCACTTCGTGGCCGTGGCCTGCTCCAAGAAGCCCGTGTACTGGTACTGCTGCACCTGGGCCGCCGCTTGACGCAGGGTGTCCAGGCCGACGCCGGCGATGATGAGAATGGTCGTGCCGCCGAACGGCAGGCTGTCACCCAGCCCCAAGGCCATGATGAGCACGGTAGGGATCAGGCAGACGAAGAGCAAGTAGATCGAGCCGATTGTGTCAAGGCGGTTAATGACGTACGTCAGGTATTCGCTCGTCTCCTTACCGGCGCGGATGCCCGGGATGAAACCGCCGTACTGCTTCATATCGTCGGACACCTCGTCCGGGTTGAAGGTGATGGACGTGTAGAAGAAAGTGAAGAACACGATCATGACGGCGTACAGGCAGATGTACCACACGGACGTGGTGTTGCCCAGGTTCGCGTTGATCCACTTAACCCAGCTCTGGTCCGACTTGCCGAACTCGGCGATTAGCGTCGGAATTGCCAGGATGGACGAGGCGAAGATCGGCGGGATGACGCCGGACATGTTGATCTTCAGCGGAATGTACGTGGACGTGCCGCCGTACATCTTGCGGCCGATCATGCGGCGCGTGTACTGGACCGGGATGCGGCGCTGCGACTGTTCCACGAAGATGACGAAGATGATGATGGATGCCAGGACCGCCAGCACGATGCCGAATTTCATCCAGCCGTCCTCGCGGCCGATGTCCCATAGCTTCGGCAGGAAGCCAGAGCAAATGGAGATAAAGATGAGCACGGACATGCCCTGGCCGATTCCCTTGTCGGTGATCAGCTCGGCCATCCACATGATGAGGCCGGTGCCGCCGGTCATCACTAGAACCATAACGATGAGGTTGATGACCGATCCATTCGGTATGACGTTGCTGGCGCAAGCGTAGTCGAATAGCGCGCCGGAGCGGGCCGTCACCAGGATTGTCGCCGACTGGAGTACCGCCAGGCCGATGGTCATGTAGCGCGTATATTGCGTCAGCTTCGCCTCGCCGGCCTGCCCTTCCTTATGCAGGGCCTCGAAGCGCGGGATGACCACGCGCAGCAGTTCGACTACGATGGACGCGGTGATGTATGGCATCACGCCCAGGGCGAAGATGGAAAGCTGCAGTAGCGAACCGCCAGAGAAGAGATTGATCAGTCCGATGAAATTGCCGCCCGTGGTCTTCGCAATGCAGGCGTGGACGGCCTTGTAATCAACGCCAGGCGTCGGGATGAATGCCCCCACGCGGTAAATGACGATCAACGCGAGGGTGAAGAGAATCTTGTTTCTCAGTTCCTTCGTGCGAAAGGCTTGAATGAGCGTCCTCACAACGGCTCCTCTTCTGGGCTACACTTCGACAAATACGACGATTATAACAAAAGCCCCTGCCATTCCTGACAGGGGCTTCTCTGCTAATCTCCAGCAGACTCACGGCTGGAATGCCCGAGGACTCAGCTCTCGGAGACGCTGCCGCCGGCCTTCTCGATCTTGGCCTTGGCGGAGGCGGACGCTTTCACGCCTTTGAGCGTAAAAGCATTGGTGACCTCGCCGTTGCCCAGGATCTTCACCGGGTAACCGTCACGGACGGCACGCTTGGCGACCAACTGCTCAACGGTGACCTCGCCGCCCTTTCCGAAGAGCTTGTCCAAATCACCGCAGTTAACGACCTGGTACTCCTTGTGGAATGGACTACGGAAGCCACGGAGCTTCGGCAGGCGCATGTACAGCGGAAGCTGACCGCCTTCGAAACCTGGACGCACCTGGTAACGTGAGTGGGTGCCCTTGGTGCCTCGACCGGAGGTCTTGCCCTTGGACCCCTCGCCGCGACCAATGCGGGTCCGCCTGGTCTTCGCACCGGGAGCGCGCAGATCCTGGATCTGCAGGATCGTCACGTCTTCCTTCTTCGCATCCTTAGAAGCTGCCATACTCAGTCGACCTCCTCGACACGGACAAGATGGGCAACGGCCTCCGCCATGCCGCGGTACACAGGAGTGTCCGGCAGAACGACGCTCTGACCGATCCTGTGCAGGCCGAGGGAAAGCACATTCCTCTTCTGGCGGGTGGTGCTGCCTACCATGCCCTTCATGAGCGTGACCTTGATCTTCTTGGAATCGCTAGCCATCACTCACCATCCTTCCGCTGCTCGGCGGCCTTCGCCTTGGCCTCCTCGCGAGCCTTCTTCTCTTCGACGCGGCCCATAGCCTGCTCTTTGAGCAGACGAGCCGGGGCGACGTCCTCGAGCGGAAGATCACGACGAGCCGCGACCTCTTCCGGTTCCTCGAGCTGTTTGAGTGCAGCCACGGTGGCACGAACCACGTTGATGGAATTGGAAGAACCCATGGACTTAGTTAGGATGTCCGAGATGCCAGCGCATTCGAGCACGGCGCGCACCGGGCCGCCGGCGATAACGCCGGTACCAGGAGCGGCAGGACGCAGCAGGACGGTGCCGGCGGCGTCATGGCCGATGACCGGGTGCGGCACAGTGCCGCGGACGCGCGGAACCGCGAACATGTTCTTCTTGGCGTCCAATTCGCCCTTGGCAATAGCCGCCGGAACTTCGTGGGACTTGCCATAGCCGACACCCACAGTGCCCTTGCCATCGCCGACGACCACGAGAGCCGCGAAGCTCATCGTACGGCCACCCTTGTGCGTCTTGGACACACGGTTGATGGTCACGACGCGATTGAGAAGCTCGTCGCGATTCTCATTGCGGTCACGACGGGAACCACGGCCGCGGCGATCGCCACGGCCACGGCCGCCACGACGGGCGTTGCGGTCCTCGCTCTTGCTGGCGGCCTGTTCGGCGTTATCAGCGGACTGCTGAGCCACCTGAGTCTCCTTTGTTTCCTGATCGCTCACAGCTGCAGCCCTCCTTCGCGCGCGCCGTCAGCAACCGCAGCCACGCAGCCGTGATATGCGTTGCCACCGCGGTCGAAGACGACAGCGGCGACGCCAGCTTTCCTGGCGCGTTCGGCAACGAGCTCGCCGACCTTCTTGGCAGCTTCGGTCTTCGTTCCCTTGAAACCATCGAAATCATGCGTCAGAGTCGAAGCGCTGGCGAGCACGATGCCCTTGGTGTCGTCGATCACCTGAGCAACCATGTGGCGGTTGGAACGACTCGCAACGAGACGCGGACGCTCCGGGGTACCGTACACATGCTTGCGGATGCGCGCATGACGACGCTTGCGGGCAACCGCCTTGCCCTCACCGAAAATTTTGACTGTCATATCACTTACCAGCCTTCCCGGCCTTGCGACGAATGTGCTCGCCTTCGTACTTAATGCCCTTGCCCTTGTATGGTTCAGGAGCACGGAGCTTGCGGATCTTCGCAGCGACCTCGCCGACAAGCTGCTTGTCGATACCGAGGACGGCTAAATGGGTCGGGTTCTCCACCTTGAAGGAAATGCCTTCCGGAGCGTTGACCGTAATCGTGTGGGAATAGCCCAGAGAGAACTCCAGGCCTTGGCCTTTGGCCGCCACGCGGTAACCAGTACCTACGATTTCGAGCTTTTTCTCGAAGCCTTTGTCAACGCCCTCGATCGCGGAAGCGATAAGGGAACGGCTCAGGCCGTGCTTCGCGGAGGTTTCGCGCTCATCGTTAGCCGCGGAAACGATCAGGACGTTGCCCTCGAGCTTCGCGGAGACGCCCTGCGGAAGCGTGTAGGACCGCTGCCCCTTGGGACCTTTGACGGAGACTTCGCCACCCTTGACGGCGACGTCGACACCCGCGGGAACCGTGATAGGAAGCTTACCGATATGCGATGCCATTTTCAGTTAGCTCCTCTCACCACACATAGGCGACGATTTCGCCGCCGATGCCCTGCTGCAGGCATTCCTTCTGGGTCATCAGGCCAGCACTCGTCGAGATGATGGCGATACCGAGGCCGCCGAGCGGCATCGGCAAGGCGTCGGACTTCGTGTAGCGACGAAGGCCTGGTTTGGAAACGCGCTTGATGCCCTTGATGCTGCTCTGGCCGTTCTTGCCGTACTTCAGGCCGAGGGTCAGTGTCTTGCCGACGCGGGCCGCCTCAACGGAGTAATTCTTGATATAGCCCTCGCGTTTGAGAATCTGGGCAATGCTCTCCTTGAAGTTGGAGTGAGGCATCGAGACAGTCTCATGCTTGGCCGCACTAGCGTTGCGCAGACGAGTCAGCATGTCTGCGATTGGATCTGTCATTGTCATAAGTGGGCTTATGCCCTTTCTCGCCGTGGTTTCCGCCGTTGTGCCCTGCCGAATGTATCTGGCAAGGCACAACCGCAGACCTTCAGCGTCGATTTTTCACCAGCTAGATTTCGTAATACCCGGCAGTTCGCCTGCGTGCGCCATCTTGCGGAAGCAGATACGGCACAGGCCGAACTTGCGGTACACGGAATGAGGGCGACCGCAAACCTGGCACCGTGTGTAAGCGCGAACCTTAAACTTCGGCTTGCGCGCAGCCTTGACCTTCAACGACGTTTTCGCCATTTCAGTCCTCCTTAAATGGGAAGCCGAGATGTTTCAGCAGGAAGCGGGCCTCATCATCGTTCTTGGTCGACGTCACGACAGTGATATCCATGCCGCGGCGGTGGTCGATCTCGTCCGGATCAATCTCATGGAACATGGACTGCTCGGTCAGACCGAAGTTATAGTTGCCCTGGCCGTCGAATTTCTTGGCGCTGATGCCGCGGAAATCGCGGATGCGCGGGAGCGCGAGAGTCAACAGACGGTCGAGGAACTCCCACATGCGATCACCGCGGAGCGTGACGAACGCGCCGATTTCCTGGCCTTCGCGCAGATGGAACTGCGCGACGGACTTGCGGGCACGGGTGACCTTCGGCTTTTGGCCAGTGATGGCGGTGAGATCTTTGACGGCGCCTTCGATGAGCTTGGAATCGCGAGCGGCCTCGCCGACACCCATGGACACGACAACCTTGACGATCTTCGGCATCTGCATCGGGTTGGCGAACTTGAACTCATCCTGCAGCGCGGGAACGATCTCCTCGCGATACTTGTCCTTGAGACGCGGCTCAATCTTCGCAGTGTCGCTCATGCTTCCAGCTCCTTGCCAGACTTCTTGGCAACGCGGACGCGCACGTTCTTGATCTTGCCGTCATGGACTTCCTGTTTGACGATGATGCCGACGCGGGTCGGCTTCTTCGTCTCGGGATCGATGAGCATGACATTAGAACGATGGATCGGTGCTTCGACGGAAACGATGCCCGACTCCTGGCCTTCCTGCGTCGCGCGGATGTGCTTCTTGACGATCTGAACGCCCTCGACGATCAGGCGATCGCCGGAAAGAACCTTGGTGACCTTGCCCTGCTTGCCGCGGTCTTTGCCGCGGATAACCTGGACAAGGTCTCCGCTCTTGATCTTGGCTGCCATCAGATCACCTCCGGTGCGAGGGAAACGATCTTCATGAACTTGTGCTCGCGGAGCTCGCGACCCACCGGTCCAAAGATACGGGTTCCCTTCGGCTCATTTCCATTGCCAAGGATAACCGCCGCGTTCTCGTCGAACTTGATATAGGAACCATCGTGGCGACGGGTTTCCTTCGTCGTGCGAACGACGACGGCCTTGACGACATCGCCTTTCTTCACGGCACCGCCAGGGATCGCGTCCTTGACAGTCGCAACAATCACATCGCCGATTCCGGCGTAGCGACGCTTCGAACCGCCGAGCACGCGGATAGTCAAGATCTCCTTGGCACCCGTGTTGTCGGCAACACGAAGTCGCGATTCTTGCTGAATCATTGATTCTCCTTAGTCGAGCCGGTTCTCGGGGCACACCTGCGATTAGCCGTGGTGTGCCCCAAGCCTAGCCGAACTGTTATTACTTCGCGCGCTCGATGACCTCGACCAAACGCCAGCGCTTGGTTTTGGAGAGCGGACGAGTTTCCATGATACTCACGAGGTCGCCCATGTGAGCATCATTGTGTTCATCATGCGCCTTCACCTTGGTGGTCGTGCGCACGACTTTGCCGTACAGAGGATGGGCGGAACGGTGTTCCAGCTCGACGGTGATTGTCTTATCCATCTTGTCGGAGACCACATAGCCGCGACGAACCTTGCGGCTATTGCGTTCAGTTTCTTCAGCCATGTTCACTCCTCGGTCTTCTCAGAGGACTTCTTGGAAGCAGATTTCTTCGAAGCCTTCTTGTCGGACTCAGCCTTTTCCTCCGGCTCAATGGTGATGCCCAGCTCGCGCTCGCGCAACACGGTATACATGCGGGCGATGTCGTGGCGAACGGCCTTGAGACGGGCAGTGTTGCCCAGCTGGCTTGTGGCGGCCTGGAAGCGCAGGTTGAAGAGCTCTTCCTTGGACTTGGCGAGGGCTTCCTGGATTTGGGCGTTGGTCTTCTCGTTGAGAGACTTAATCGAATATTCTGGTGTTCCGGCGGACATATCAAATCTCCTCACGCGAAATGATTCTGCACTTCATCGGCAGCTTGTCGATTGCGCGGCGCAGAGCCTCGCGTGCAACATCCCCGGAGACGCCACCGATCTCGAAGAGAACGCGTCCCGGCTTGACGTTGGCAATCCAGAACTCGACGTCGCCCTTACCGGAACCCATTCGGGAACCCAGCGCGTGGTGTGTCAGCGGACGATCCGGGAAGACGTCGATCCACACGCGGCCGCCACGCTTGATGTAGCGGGTCATGGCGATACGAGCGGCCTCGATCTGACGGTTCGTCATGTACGCAGGTGCCAGCGCCTGGATGCCGAAATCGCCGAAGGCGAGCTCATTGCCGCCCTTGGACATTCCGCTACGGCTTGGACGATGCTGCTTGCGATATTTCACCCTCTTTGGGATAAGCATTCAGCTCACTCCTTCGTTTCCTGTGCAGCAGAAGCCGCAGCTGCGGCTGGAGCCGCCTGCTGGGAGGCCGCCTGCGCATTGCCCGAACGCGGAGCATGCAGCGCACGGCGCGGACGATGGCCGTCGCGACGGCCGCGGTTACCCTGCGCAGCCTGCATCTTGTCGAACTGTTCTTCGGTCATATCACCCTTGTAAATCCACACCTTCACGCCGATGCGGCCATAGGTGGTGCGGGCTTCGAAGAAACCGTAGTCAATCAGAGCGCGAAGCGTCTGAAGCGGGACGCGGCCTTCACGATAGAACTCGGAACGGCTCATGTCGGCACCCCCGAGGCGACCGCTGAGCTTGATGCGGATACCCTTGGCACCGGCGCGCATCGCGTCCTGCTGAGCCTTGCGCATCGCGCGGCGGAAGGTCACGCGATTGGTCAGCTGGTCGGCGATGGACTGGGCTACGAGTTGGGCGTCGATGGCCGGGTTCTTGACCTCAAAGATATTGAGCTGGACCTGCTTGCCCGTGAGCTTTTCAAGCTTGGCACGGACACGGTCAGCTTCGGCGCCGCGACGTCCGATGATGATGCCCGGGCGGGCGGTGTAGATGTCGACGCGGACACGGTCGCGCGTGCGCTCAATCATGACCTTGGAAACGCCTGCGCGCTCGAGGTCGTGGTTCATGACCTTGCGGATTTCCTCATCTTCGCCGACAAAGTCGCAGTAGCGCTCGCCTTGCTTCGTCGAATCAGAGAACCAATGGCTGCGGTGGTACTCGGTGATGCCAAGGCGGTAGCCGAGCGGGTTAATCTTCTGTCCCATCAACGGGCTCCTTCCTTGTCAGGAGAAGCGACAATAACCGTGATGTGGCTAGTGCGCTTCATAATTGCTCCCGCACGGCCCTGCGCACGCGCGCGGAAACGCTTGAGAGTGGTTCCTTCGTCCACGAAGGCGGTCTTGACGATGAGGTCTTCCTCGCGGAAGGTCTCGTTGTCGCGTTCGGCCTTGAAGCGGGCGTTCGCGATAGCGGACTCGAAGACCTTGCGGACCGGACGAGCGGCGGACTGCGGCGCGAACCTGAGGATCGTGCGGGCTTCTGCCACTTTCTTGCCGCGAATGAGATCGACGACTCGGCGAGCCTTGCGCGGCGTCATACGAACGTGACGAGCGATTGCTTTAGCTTCCATGTGTCTTTCCACTCCCTCGCCTTAGCGGCGTGCCTTCTTGTCGTCCTTCACGTGGCCATGGAAAGTGCGCGTCGGAGCGAACTCACCCAGCTTGTGGCCCACCATCGCCTCGGTCACATAGACCGGGACATGCCGGCGACCATCATGGACAGCGAACGTCATGCCAATGAAGTCAGGCGTGATCATCGAACGACGGGACCATGTCTTGATGACGTTCTTGGTGCCCTTCTCGTTCTGCTCATCGACTTTCTTCTGCAGAGAGGCGTCGACGAAAGGACCCTTCTTAATGCTTCTGGTCATTCCTGGTGCTCCCTTTTACTTACGGTTCTTGCCAGCAGGACGGCGACGAACAATAAGCCTGCTCGAAGCCTTCTTCGGATGACGCGTGCGAACCTCGCCCTTGCCCCATGGTGTGCGCGGGTTCTTGCCGCCGCGCGTGGTGCCGCCATGCGGATGGTCCACGGCGTTCATCGCTTCGCCGCGGACGTGTGGACGACGACCCAGCCAGCGGGAACGACCTGCCTTGCCAAGTTCGATGTTGGAATGGTCGGAGTTTCCAACCTCGCCAACGGTCGCGCGGCAAGCGGCCAGGACGTTGCGGATCTCGCCGGACGGCATACGCAGCTGCGCGTAAGCGCCGTCCTTGGCGACCAACTGGACAGCGGCACCGGCGGAGCGCGCGATCTTCGCGCCGCCGAGCGGGCGGAGCTCGATGGCGTGGACCATGGTGCCGGTTGGAATATTCGCCAGTGGCAGGTTGTTGCCCGGTTTGATGTCGGCCTGCGGACCGGTCTCGATGACGTCGCCCTGGTTGATGCCGGCAGGAGCGATGATGTAGCGCTTCTCGCCGTCGGCGAAGTGAAGCAGCGCGATGCGCGCGGAACGGTATGGGTCGTACTCGATCTCAGCCACACGGGCAGGAACGCCGTCCTTGTCCCAACGACGGAAGTCGATGACGCGGTACTGGCGTTTGGCGCCACCGCCGCGGTGGCGGGAGGTCACGCGACCATAGGAGTTGCGGCCGCCAGTCGCCTTCAGATGACGAGTGAGCGAACGCTCGGGCTTGTTGCAGGTGATGTCGGAGAAATCCGACACAGACGCCTGGCGACGGCCCGCGCTCGTTGGCTTGTAAATGCGGATAGCCATAATTTAGTCCTTAACTTTCTCGGCTAGCCTTCAGTTGTTACCGAAAACATCGATCTGCTGTCCAGCAGCGAGCGTCACGATGGCGCGCTTCTGGTCGGCGCGCTTGCCATATCCGAAGCGGGTGCGCTGGCGCTTGCCGATGCGGTGCAGGGTGTTGACGGAGACGACCTTCACGTTGAAGATCTTCTCGACGGCCTGCTTGATTTCGACCTTGTTGGCGTCTGGGGACACGACGAACGTGTACTGCCCACGATCGGAATTTGCGTAGCTCTTTTCGGAAACGACGGGCTTGATGATGACGTCGTGCAGCGACTTCTGGATTTCTGCCATCTGTCTCAGGCCTCCTTCGTTGCGGGCGCGATCTTGCTAGAGCAGCGTTCAACAAACTCGTCGAACGCATCCTTGAGAAAGACGACGTCCTCAGCGGTCACAATGTCGTAGGTGTTTAGCTGGTCGGCGAACAGCGTATGGACAGTCGGCAGGTTGCGCACGGACATCCACTCGTTAATGTCCTCGCGGGAGAGCACTACGGTGGTGAAGCGGTCCGCGACGATCGGCTCGAGAGCCGCGCGGGCGATCTTGGTGGATGGAACGGCCTTGAGACCGAAAGAATCGATCACGTGGACGCGACCGGCGTTGGCGCGATCGGAGAGGACGTACCGCAGAGCGGAGGCCTTCATCTTCTTTGGTGTGCGCTGGGAATAGTCGCGTGGAACCGGGCCAAAGACCACAGCACCGCCGCGCCACTGTGGCGCGCGGATGGAACCCTGACGAGCACGGCCGGTGCCCTTCTGCTTCCATGGCTTTTTGCCGCCGCCGGAGACCGTGGAACGGTTCTTAACAGCATGGGTGCCCTGGCGGGCAGCGGCGAGTTGCGCCATGACGACCTGGTGGATCAGCGGGACGTGCTTTGCGATGTCTTCGTTCGCAATGCCGAAGAGCTCTTCGGGAGCGTCGACGGTGCCCTTCTCAGAACCCTCCGCATCCGTAAGTTTCAAAGAAACAGTTGCCATTTCAGGCCCCCTTCACCGCAGTGCGGATAAGAACGATGGAACCCTTTGCACCTGGCAGAGCGCCCTTGATCGCAATGATGCCGTTCTCTTTGTCGACGGAGACGATCTCGAGGTTCTGGACGGTGCGCCGAGCGTGGCCCATGCGGCCGGCCATGCGCTTCCCCTTGAGGATGCGGCTTGGGGTCGCGCAGGCCCCGACGGAACCCGGACGGCGCTCGTTCTTGTGGGAACCATGGGTGCGGCGGTAGGACTTGAAGCCCCAGCGCTTGATGGTTCCGGCGAAGCCGTGGCCCTTGGTGGTACCGGTGACGTCGACGTCGGAGCCGTCAGCGAAGCTGTCGGCAGCGAGTTCGTCACCTGGCTTGTAGTCGGTCACATCGTCCAAACGGAACTCCACCAGATGACGGCGCGGGGTGACGCCGGCCTTGGCGAAGTGGCCTGCGAGAGGCTTGCTCACCTTGGTCGGATCGATGGCACCGTAACCGAGCTGAATGGCGTTGTAGCCATCGGACTCCACAGTCTTCACTGCGGTCACGACGTTCGTGGACACGTCAACAAGGGTGACGGGGACGAAGAAACCCTTATCGTCCCAAACCTGGGACATGCCAAGCTTCTTGCCAAGCAGCGCCTTGCGGCCGACCTTCTTTGCATCTGCCATTGAGTTCTCCTCCCTTCTTCAGAGCTTGATTTCGATATTGACATCCGCCGGCAAATCGATGCGCATCAGGGAATCGACGGCCTTCGGTGTCGGATCGATGATATCGATGAGGCGCTTATGTGTCCTCATCTCGAAATGCTCGCGGGAATCCTTGTACTGGTGAGGAGAACGGATAACGCAGTACACATTCTTCTCGGTCGGCAGCGGAACCGGGCCGACAACCGCCGCGCCCGCGTTCGTCACCGCTTCGACGATCTTCTTCGCCGATTGGTCGATGACCTCGTGGTCATAGGACTTAAGCCTGATGCGGATTTTCTGTCCCGCCATTGCCATACGCCCTTCCTTAATCGTTTTTCTCTGACAGCCTGTGGCACTTCATGGGCGCAACGAGCGACACTGGCCGCTCGGGACACATCATCAGTGCGTGGCCCCTGCGGGCTACCAAACCCAGGGGCACCCTCGCTCTCCATAACACAAAACGCGAGCCATAAAAACAGGCAACTTACCCATGAAACCACAGGGATTCACCTGGCACAAACCGGGCGTGTCGAATACGAAAAGGCCTCCCACCATCGGCAGGAGGCCTTCGAAAAACCAGGAAAACTCCGGTTCAGCGCTTGGAGTACTGCGGAGCGCGACGAGCTTTGTGCAGACCCGCTTTCTTGCGCTCGACGACGCGCGCGTCACGGGTCAGGAAGCCGTGCTTCTTAAGAGCCGCGCGGTTGGAGTCACGGTCGACCGCGTTCAGCGCGCGGGCCACACCTAAGCGGATCGCGCCTGCCTGGCCGGAGATGCCGCCGCCGTCAACGCGGACGATGACGTCGAACTTGCCCTCGAGCTTGAGGAGGACGATCGGAGCGTTCACCTCACGCTGGAAGAGCTTGCCCGGGAAATACTGCTCGAGCGCGCGGCCGTTGATGGTCCACTTGCCGGTACCCGGAACGAGGCGGACGCGGGCCACGGACTCCTTGCGACGGCCGGTGCCGTAGCTAGGGGCGATGATGGACGTGCCGGTGCCGGCGCCGGAATTCGTCTCGGACGTGTAAGAAGCCTGCTCCTGCTGATCCTCGACCGCGGAAGCGTTGGTGTTTTCTGCCATGTCTGTCACTCTTTCCTCGACCTGAATCACTTGCCCTGAGAGATCTTGGAGGTCTCGATGGTCTGCGGCTTCTGCGCCGCATACGGATGCTCCGCGCCGGCGAAGACGCGCAGACGGGTGATCTGCTTGCGAGACAGCTTGTTCTTCGGCATCATGCCCCAGACAGCGGCCTTGAACATGCGTTCCGGATCATGGGCGCGCAGCTCGGCGTAAGACGTCGGGCGGAGACCACCCGGGTAACCGGAGTGATGGTAGATGACCTTCGTGTCCTTCTTGCCGGTCGTCATGACCTTTTCTGCGTTAACGACGACGACGAAATCACCGAGATCGGCGTTCGGAGCGTAAGTTGGCTTGTGTTTTCCGCGGAGGATGTCCGCGATCTGGCTTGCGAGACGGCCCAGGACGACGCCACTGGCATCAATGACATACCAGTCGTGGGTTAGATCGCCCGGCTTCGGTGTGAAAGTCTTCACGGTTAACCTTTTCTCTTCATTGTGTTCCTGATCGTCCGATAGCCCGCCGCGGCACGCCGCGCCAAACCATCGGAAAAACCTTTGTCTCGTGGGTTCCCTGAAAGTCCGCGCAGGCGAGTGGGAAAAGCGCTATCAGCTGGACCCGAGGGAAACACAACGAACCTTAATTGTAAACGTACCTCCCTACGAATTCAAAACCCGGGGAAGCACGTTTCCGACGCAGGGCAGCTTAAACGTCCATGATCGCGCCTGGGTGATCGGGTCCGCGGTATTGCGGGACAGATTGCTTGCTGGCACGAGCGCGCCGTTGCCGTCGTCCAGCGGAACGCGCCAGCCTGATGCTTGTTGTTCATGCCCGGCTTCGCTCTATGCGTGTATCTCCCCGGCGTCGATGACGGAGGCGCACAAAGAGCTTCGGCAAGACTGTCTTCAACACCTTGCGCGGCGCCCCGACGATTTGCGCACGCGCTCCAAACTCCTGCTGCGCGTTATCCAGCGGCAGCCAGACGCCGGAGGTTGTCGTGCGTCGTAGCGCAGGCCATGGCGTGCTCGCGGTAGTTCTTTAGGTCCTGGCAGCGCTCGCTGCCTTTCTGGAAGAGTTCGACGACGCCGCCCATCAGTCACACGTAGTCCGGGATTGTGTCTGGGCCCTCACCTCACCTACGCTGACATCCAGGGCAAAGGCCTGCGATGATTTGCCTCACATGTCCGCTCCCGGCGGGGATGCGCGCCCACGGCCATGTCGCACATCAAGCCGATGAGCATTCCCGGTCTTGCGTACAGCAAGACTACGCAGCGGCGCGCCGTGATCTGGCGATTCATTCGAGCCATTCGCAGAATTCGATTGCCTCCAGACGGGACGCGGCCAACACAGCGACCTCGGAGGGGTTGACAGCGCAGCGGTTGATCTGGGATCTGGGGATGCCGCCGGCTGGCCCTGGACATCGCGCGCCACGTACCAAGCGGCGTGCTTGGTCAGCTGGATGCCCCGCTCCTTGTACTACTCGTCGAAGCCGCGCGTCGGTTGGGAGCGACCCGCCTTGAAAATGGCTCACAGCGCCGGCATCTTCACCCGCCACTGGCGCCGGCGGTTGAGGCGCGTCACGTCGGAATCCAGACGTGCCACGGATTCCCACAGGCACTGGACCTGCTAACGGGCGTGTCGTCCAGTGAAAAGTGTTCCCCCGATGTTCTCCGGACGAATGCACATGTGGTCGGCGGATTGACAGGAATCCGGCGAGTATGGCGATAGTGTCAGCGAAAGCACCGGTTCGGCGGCGCGAAGCGGGTTGACCAGCGGAAAGTCGGCGTACGTTCTGAAGCATCTGCCGTGGGTCGTGGAAACCGCCGGTTCTCCAGGATTCTTTGGAGCGGATGGGATTACAGCTGCGCTATCCAACCCACGGCTGACCGCGCTCCGGTTCCGGCAGCAGCGGACAGACTGAGACGCCACTGCGATACGCGTTCCGCCCACAGAGATGCGGAGCCCCCCCCCATCGGCATGTCGGCCAGGATGATCACCGGCGACGTCACATAGTACCCGCCGCCGCACGGGTGGGCCGAAGCGTCACTGCCCTGTCCCAGCGAGATGTGCCCGATGTACTCCGCGCCATTCTCCGATGTAACACTGACAGACGGGATTCCCCGACAGTGGCTGCGTGGGCACCGGCCGGCCACGTGAGCGCGCGATGGCTTTCTGCAACGCCTTTTGGATGGCCGTGCCCTCATGCCCGGCGCCGTCCGTTGATCTCGATGTGGTTGCCGTTCTAGAGCGCATGCCGTCGCCACACGTATGCGCAGACCAGGCGGATGAGTGGCCGAGCAAGCCTGCCACGGCTTTCCTGTTGGGTTTCCATGGCTTCCATCCGGTCGTGATGGCAAACCTGCTCACTCCTGCGGCATGCTCTAATCCGTGTCCCGAGTGCCGGTTCTGGTTGCGCCATGATTGCCGTTCCGACCATCGTTCGGGGCGTTCCCTTGGCTTTTGCCCGATTCCACCGACGTGCTGGTCCTCTTTCGAGCCGCATGCGCCACTTCCGGCGACGCGTCGGCCGCTAGATGGCGCGCGAGCGCCTCTGGTGAGGTCGGGTTGACGGCGACGGCACGGCGCACCATCGAGGCGAGGACTGTTTCGGTGTCTTTGACGTTTGCTTCGGATCCCAGTCGCGACAAGAACTTCAGGGCCTCTACGCTGGAATTCGTGTCCTCGGCGCCTTCCAGACGGATCTTCCAGGATGTCCTTGGGTTCAGCAGAGCTGCCGTGCGGACATCCTGATCAGGGTCTTTGGCCAGACGGCCAACCAGCCAGCTCTTGCCGGCTTTGTTGGCGGCCACTCTTCGGCGCACGGACGGGTTCGGGTCTTCGCTGAGTTTGACGAGGATGTTCGGGTATGGCATCGTTTCGGCCAGGTACTGGCGGTCCTCCAGAGGCGTGGCCTGGTTGCCGCCTACAGCCTCGAGCAGAGCCGTCGCGCGCGAGAACGCAGCGGCGTCGTCCTTGTCCGGCAGAGGTTCGCGCGCCAGGCGGGACAACTCCGCGGAATCTGTCGAATGGCGCAGCCGCTCGTAGGCCTGCGTTAGCGTCTCCCGGACCGCTCCCGGCTGCGCTTCTTCCTGTTCCTCGGCAGTAGTGCCCTTCTCTTCTCCTGCTTCATCGGACATCGTTCGCACCCGCTTCCTTTCTCGTCGTCCCTTCGCCGCAGCAGACGGCCGACACCGTTCCGCGGAAAGCGTCCCGTAGCAAGGATTCGAACAGCAGGAGCCGCGCCCGCGGAAGAACAATGTCGCTGGACACGTCCTCAGCGTACCGTCTGTCTTTCACCGTTCCGTCAGCGCGGGCCACCAGCCTGTCCAGAATGGAGACCTGGCTGTAGCCCACGGCCACGCGCAAGGTCGCCGAGGGTATGAGGGCGACGGTGTCCGCCGCGTCGAGCGCCTGGCTGGCGGCTGTGGAGTACGCGCGGATCAGACCGCCAGAACCCAGTAGGACGCCGCCGAAGTACCGGGCGACGGCGACGGCGCAATCGGCCAGCCGGCGGCGCCGAAGCACTTCCAAAATCGGTTTGCCAGCCGTGCCGGACGGTTCCCCGTCGTCGCTCATCCGCGCGCAGGTCGGCCCCTCGCAGACAGAAACGCCCTCGGAACCAGTCCCGTCCGTCTTGTCTTCACCGTCCCGGTAGAGCGCCGCGAACGCGACATGGCGTGACCCTAGATATCGGGCGCGCACGTCATCGAGGAACTCCGACAACTCCAACGCCGATGAGCAGGCAACCGCCAGTCCGATGAACCGTGATTTCTTTTCAATGATTTCCGCGCGCGCTGGGTCCTTCCGTGTCTGCATCACCGTGAGCTGCATGACCGCCTCCTTCGCCGCCGTCTTTCCGGCTCCACTCTACAGTGAGAGCCACAGCTCCGCGCAGCGGAATAACCGTTCCGCTGCGCGATGACACGCCGAAGAAATACTGTCATTACAACGTTTTCAGTTTTCAATTTTACGAACCGCAAAAAGCGATGTATCCTGTCTACAGGTAGCTGCCGGTGCAGCACTGGCCCGATAGCTCAGTTGGTTAGAGCGCCGCCCTGTCACGGCGGAGGTCATCGGTTCAAGTCCGACTCGGGTCGCTGAGAGCAGTCTTTTCATGGCTGTTTGATTGGCTCTGTAGCTCAGTTGGTAGAGCGTACGACTGAAAATCGTGAGGTCAACGGATCGATCCCGTTCGGAGCCACTGCGTTGTCTCATCACCCTGAGCGGGGTGATGAGATTTTTGTTATCCGGACGTTCCTTGGTTGTCTGGAGACTCACCTGCCCGGGCAGCGTCGATTCGGTTTTCTTCTTCCCCCGCCACGCTCTTCTGGCCCTACCAGAACGACAATAGCGGATCCGGCACACTTTAGCGTTGGACCCGCTTCTTGTTCTGGGCCATCGCCCGAAGGTCCGCTGCACGGAAGATTCCCTACACTCGCGTGCGAACGTACCGCAGATACCGGAAGCACGGGGCACCCGGATTCCGCTCCGAACGCTGCCATGGGCCACGCTCGGCGAGACGCCACCGCCGCCCGGAACCGTCTCCACAGAGCGCAGCCATGTCCGGCGCGAAGGCGTCGGCCTGTATGGCCATGTCGATATCCGTCACTACCGCTTCGTCGGCCAGCGGCAGGAACTGGCGATAGATGGAGCCGCCGCCGATGATCCAGACCAGCGCGCCGCCCGGGCAGCGCGCCGCGAGCGCCAGAGCCTCCCGGCAGGAGCCGGCGACCCGCGCGCCTTCGGCCTGGTACCCCGCTTGCCGAGTCAGTACAATGTTCGTCCGTTTGGGCAGTGGCCGGTGCGTGCCGAACGATTCCCAGGTGCTCCGGCCCATGACGATGGGATGTCCGGTCGTTAGACGGGCGAACCGGCGCATGTCCTCGGGGATATGCCAAGGGATGCTCCCCTGCTGCCCGATGGCGCCACGGCGGCCGTCGAACGACCGCGCCTGCGCCCAGATGAGCGAGATTCTCGTCATTCCTGCTGAGGGAACGCTTCCGGTCGAAATCTCCAACGCCATGTCTCAGAACGCCACTGGGGCCTTGATGGTATCGCCGTGCCGGTAGTCCAGCACGTGGAAGTCCTCGTAGCTGTATTCGAACAGTGAAGAAGCTTTGTCGATGACCAGTTTCGGGTACGGGTACGGCGCGCGTGAAAGCTGTTCAAGGACTTGGTCCACGTGGTTGTCGTAGATGTGGCAGTCGCCGCCGGTCCACACAAACTCGCCTGGTTCAAGGCCGCACTGCTGGGCGATCATCTCGGTAAGCAATGAGTAGGATGCGATGTTGAAGGGCACGCCGAGAAACATGTCGCAGGAGCGCTGGTAAAGCTGGCAACTAAGCTTGCCGTCGCACACGTAGAACTGGAACAGGGCGTGGCACGGCGGCAGGGCCATGTCGTCGACCTCGGCTGGGTTCCACGCAGACACGATGAGGCGACGCGAGGCGGGATTCGTTTTGATCTCCTCGACGATGCGCTCGATCTGGTCGATGACGCGGTCGGGGTTGTTCGCCGTCGGGGCGGGCCAACGACGCCACTGGACGCCGTAGACCGGTCCCAGATCACCGTTCTCGTCAGCCCATTCGTCCCAGATGTGGACTTTGTTCTCCTGCAGCCAACGGACGTTGGACGAGCCTCTGAGAAACCACAGGAGCTCGTACGCCACGCCGCGGAACCACACGCGCTTGGTGGTGATCAGCGGGAAGCCTTTCGACAGGTCGAAGCGCATCTGCTGGCCAAACAGGGAGATGGTGCCGGTGCCGGTGCGGTCGTCCTTGAGGCTGCCTTCCATCAGGATTCTGCGAACCAGGTCCTCGTAAGGCATGGGGATGTTCGTTTCCGGCCGTGCGGGGATCCTGGTTCTGATGCTGTCAAGCTGCTCCTGTGTCAATGCCATGTTCTGAGTGTCGCACCGTCCGCCGACGGCCCGGACCGCCCCTTGCCATTGTCGTCGCGGTACGGGGCGATGCTGGTGCCGAAAAGCAGGACGACGGCCACGACATTCATCTTGTCGACAACGATGAATCCGGGCATCATCGCAGTGTCGGTGACGACGCGGATCATAGTTCCCGTAGCGCAGGCTGGCACGCTGACGGGAAGCTGCCGGTTCGCGTCCATCGAGCTGCAGCCAGGGCCGGCCATCGCCATGGACCATTGCGGAACCGCCGGCACTCGCGATCCGCGTCGGATACCGGTCGTTCCCGCGCGTATGGCTAGCCTGCCCCATGATGAACTGGTCCACGCTTTGGAGTACCAGCGGCCCCACCTTCATTTCCGTCTGGATGCTCGGCCAACGTCGTCAGGCATCCAGAGAGTTCGATCGGCAGTGGCCACGTGTCCTGTCCCCGATTCATCGTGCTGGCCAGCACACCGTCGAGGCTACCACTGTGCCACGTATCGAAGAAGCCCGCGACAGCCATGCCTGTTGCCATCGCCGATGCCACGCCCTATGCAACAGCCGGCACCGCGGCGAACACGATTTTCACAGACAATTGTTCCGCTTTGACCTCACTCCGCCGCTCTTTTCATGATGCTGTCTCTTTAGAGCTCTAGTTGCTGCCGGACAGCGAGTCAGTTACCCTCGAAAAAACGAAAAATGAAGCTTCTTATCAGCCTTCCTCTGTCCGATCCGGATACCATAGTCATCAGGTTCGCCTCGCCGCAACGGACAATGCCCGGAGCGCGGCCGGAGGGAGCCGATACCCTTTCGAAAGGATAGTCATCATGGCAAAGAGAATCTGGGTCGAACGCACCAGCGACACGACGTTCGAGGCGCACAGCAGCACCGGCGCAAGCATCACCTTCGGCTACGGGGACGACCTCTTCGACCCCGGCGACCTTGTCAAGATCGCCGCCGCTGGCTGCGCCGTCAGCAGCTCGCGTTTTCCGGTCGATCACACCATCGGTTCCGATGCCCCGCTGAGCGCTGACATCGACGCCGCCTACGACAAGGACGAAGACCGTTTCACCGACTTCTCCGAAAACATCACTGTCGACGCCTCCGGCTCCGACCTCAGCGACGCCGATGCGGAGACTCTGGCCAAGCGCGTGCGCGCCTACATCGAGAAACAGTGCACCGTAGCCCACACGTACCGCCAGGCGACGCCGGTGACCATCTCCGTTACCGTCAAGCGCTGAAACAGGTGTGCACGCGCGCCGACCACGCGCGAGAGACTATGTGCAAACCCGCAAACAGTGGAGGCACGTCCGGCCGGCGACTCGTACTCCACGAACGCATAAGCCGGGCGTGCTTCCGCTGTTTGCGTTTCCCGCGCTCACATCATCCGGTAGTAGGTGAACCGGGCCCAGTTCGTCGGGCTGATGACGGTTCCCTGCTGCGGCGAAGCGGCGTGGACCATCAGCCCATCGCCCAGGTAGATGCCGACGTGGCCGCCGCCGGCCTCCACCATCAGATCACCCGGCCGTGCCTGCGACTGCGGAACCTGCACGCCGTACGCGCCCTGCAAACGGCTCGAATGCGGCAAGCTAACGCCGAACTTAGCGAAAACATACATGGTGAAACCGCTGCAATCCCAACCGGCCGGAGTGTCGCCACCCCAGACGTACGGCACTTTCCCGGCGAAACTCGCCGCATAGATCGCGACCGCAGCACCGATGCGGCTGGCCGGCCGCGGCACCGATGCGGCGCCGGCTTCCCCCGCTGCCGCTGCGTTCCCGGCAGCAGCGCCCGCAGCCATGCCATTTACGTCGTTCATGCCGTTCGTTCCAGCGGTTCCGCCATCAATCCCCGCTCCGTCGGCAGCACTTGCACCAGCCACCCGAAGCGCTGTCTTCCTGCTCTGCTGACCCGTTGCACCGTACTGCGCTACGGCGTTCTTCGATACGGACGACGCGTCAGCCGGCGCGCTCGACGAAACGGATGCCGATCCGGCGGCGTCGACGGCGGACGGCGACAGACTTTCCAGTCCACCCCACTGCGCGGATTTGCCAACGCTCACAGACGTGGCTTCAGCGTAGAAATCGACACGTCCGGCGGATTTCTGCGCCGGGAAGGACCGTACGGCCGCCACGGGCTGATCGCCGCTCGACGCCGGCGCTGCGACGGCCGCGGGAGCGAGGCACAGCATCCCCAGCAGGCAGCACGTCGTGGACAGGACAGCCGTCATCCGCTTTTTTCCGTTCATTTGTTTCTTCTCGCTCATCGTCCATCAACCTACCATCAACGCTGCATAAAACATTTGGGGAGGTCACTGCGCGGATGGCTCTCCGCGCCTTCTTGGCAGCGCGCTGCCAAGCGCCTACCGCCGAACCCCGCCGCGCTGCCAGAGGCGCCGGGTAGACTGAACCTATGAAGATTGCGCCAATCTATGATCCGGAGAAGCGGCGACGGGGGCCGAAACCAGCGAAAGTCGACCTGCATCGGGTCTTCGTCGTCGGCCTGGTCATCTGGTGCGCCCTCGCGGTCATCGTCACAACTCTCTTCTTCGCGTTCCACATCCGCATCATTACGATGTCGCTGTACACCTGCCTGTTCGGCATTTTCGTTGGCATCGGGCTGCTCATCTGGGAGAAAATCAACCGTGATCACTACATGAATCTGGCTTCGGGTGCCAGCGACGACGCTGCCACCCATGCCACCGTTCACGCTGCAACCGATACCGCGGTGGTGGCGGCTTCCGCAAGCGTCTGCGTCAAGGACGCAGCGGTTTCTGACAGCTCGCGTCCGAGCGCGTCCAGCACGGCGATCGACGGCGGGGAGCAGCGCTGACAGGTCATGTCCGATCGCCGCGCGAAACCGGCCTGAACACAAGCGCCGGACCGCCGATTCCTCGTGGGAACAGCGGCCGGGCGCCTTTTGTTTCCCGGACTGTGTTTCCCGGCCTATCACTTCCCTTGATTGGCGACGGCCCGCGCGCCGGCAGCAGCGGTTTCCGGATCGAGGTATTCGCCGCCGCGGACGATTGGCTTGAAGTCGCCGTTGAGACGGTACACCAGCGGCATGGCCGTTGGTACGTTGACCTTGGCAATCTCCTCGTCGCTCAGGCCGTCCAGCATCTTGATGATGGCCCGCAGCGAGTTGCCGTGAGCGGCGATGAGCACGGTCTTGCCGCTCTTCAGCTCGGGTACGATGTCGGACTGCCAGTACGGCGTGACGCGCGCGACAACGTTCTTCAACGCCTCGGCTTCAGGCACCGGGATGCCCGCGTAGCGCGGGTCGTGGTTCTGCGCGAACTCGTCGTCCGGGTCGATGTCCGGCGGCGGCGTGGCATAGGAGCGGCGCCAGATCATGAACTGCTTGTCCCCGTACTGGCGGTGGATGTCGGATTTGTTGCGTCCCTGCAGCGCTCCGTAGTGACGCTCGTTCAGACGCCAGGATCGTTTCACCGGAATCCACAAACGGTCTGCCTCGTCCAGCGAGTAGAAGGCCGTGCTAATGGAGCGGCGCAGCAGCGATGTGAAGACAACGTCGGGCAGGACGTTCTTCTCCTTCATCAGCCGGCCGCTGTTCTTCGCCTCTTCGACCCCTTGCGCGGTCAGCGGCACGTCCACCCAGCCGGTGAACTGGTTCGATTTGTTCCACGCGCTCTGGCCATGCCGGAGCAGAATCAGGGTATATGCCATAGCCCTGATTCTAAGCGACGTAGAAGACGGCGACGACGCGAAAACAGTGTGTGGACCACGCGGGGATACATCCGTCGAACGACATCGTCAGACGATGATCCATAGCACGTCGAGGGCAGCGAAGACCAGGGCTGCGTGACTGGCCGCCGCCAGAGCCGAGCGGTAGTCGCCCTGCTTGACGGAGACCAGCAGCCACGCCTGCGCCGCTGGCAGCAGCAACCCCGCAGCCAGCCCCCACCACCAGGCTTCGTACGACGCCACTTCAAAGGACATAATCGTCGCCACCGCGCAAATGCCGATCAACAGGTCCCAGGATCGCAGCCACCCCAAGATGACTTCCAGCGTGCGCTTGCCGCCGACGCGGTCGTCATCGACGTCCCGCAAGTTGTTGACCATAAGGACGGCGACGGCGTTGAGACCGACGACGGTCGCCGACAGCCATCCCAGCCAGGTCGTTCCCCATGACGCGGGAACGACCGGTCCGAGACTCGGCCACATGCTCAGCATATAGACGCGCGAAACCGGCGCGGCCAGCAGCGAACGGACCATCACCGTGCGGGCGATGACGTACTGACTGCCGGCCGTCGCCGCCAGTCCGAAGAACAGGAAGACGAAGACCTCGCCCCAGCCATGGTATCCATAAGGATGCTTGCCGCCGACGTAAAACCATCCCGCAAGCAGACAGGCGACGCCGAAGGCGATCAGCCACCAGGCCTGCGACCACCACGCCGCCACTGCACCGCACGCGCAGGCGGCGACGGCGAACACGGCCGCGCACATAAGGACGCGGCGGGGACCCATCAGGCCGGACGCCACCATTCTTCGCGGCTTGCCAGTGGCCGACTCATCGCCCGAGCGCGCCGTGTCCGTTCCGCGGATGCCATCGGAATAGTCGTTGGCGAAGTTTGCGGCGATCTGCAGCCCTACGGAAACGCCAAGGCAAATCGCCGTCGCAGCGAAAAACCAGCCCATCAGGCATGGCGCTGGCGCATCCAGCATTCTGATTTCGCGCCACGCCGCGCACGCGCCGACGATGACGGGCGCGATTCCGACTGGAAGCGTCCGCGGACGCATTCCGGCGACGACAGCGTTCCTCAACCTTGACGCTCCCGGGGATCCGAACTCAGTGGATGGGCTTGACAAGCGGGAAGGTAATGGTGTCGCGGATCGTCGCGCCCGTCAGCGCGATGAGCAGGCGGTCCATGCCCATGCCCATGCCGCCGGCCGGCGGCATGGCCTGGTCGAGTGCCTCGATAAAATCCTCGTCGATGGCCATGGAGTCCTCAATGTCGCCGGCGAGCACCTGTTTTGCCTGCTGGACGAGTCTCTCGCGCTGGACAACCGGGTCGTTGAGTTCGGAGTACGCCGTGCCTAGCTCGAAACCACGCACGTACAGATCCCACTTCTCAGTGACACCTTTCTTGGAGCGGTGGGACTTCGTCAGCGGCGACGTCTCGACCGGGAAGTCGCGCACGAAGGTCGGTTCCCACAGCGTGTGCGGATCCTCAGTGTAAAAGTGATCCCACAGCTTCTCGATGAGCTTGCCGTGGTTCTCCACGGCGTCCAGGTCCAGGCCCAGTTTCGTGGCGATGGTTTCGAGATGCTCGAGGGCCGTGTCCGGGGTGATCTCCTCGCCCAGTCTTTCAGACAGAGACTCATACATGGTGATTTGCTTCCACTCGCCACCCAGGTCGTACTTCTCCCCGTCGACGAGGGTCACTTCGGTGGAGCCGAACGCGTCGATGGCGGCCTGCTGGATGAGGTTCTTCGTCAGCTCCGCCATGGTGTCGTAGCTGCCGTAGGCTTCGTAGGCTTCCAGCGCGGTGAATTCCGGCGCATGAGTGCGGTCGACGCCCTCATTGCGGAAATTGCGGTTGATTTCGAAAACCTTGTCAATGCCGCCGACGAGCAGACGCTTAAGGAATAGTTCCGGCGCGATGCGCAGGTACAGATTCATGTCGAAAGCGTTGATGTGTGTCTTGAACGGACGGGCGGCCGCACCGCCGTGGATGGTCTGCAGGATGGGCGTTTCCGCCTCGAGGTAGCCGCGGCGCTCGAAGTTATGCCGTAAAGAGGAGATAACAGCCGAACGGGAGCGGACCATACGACGCGCTTTATCGTCAACGATCATGGCCAGGTACGGCCTGCGGGTGCGCAGGTCGTCGTTCAGCTCCTCGTGCAGCGCCGGAAGCGGTCGAAGCGCTTTGGATGCGATCCGCCATTCGCTGGCGAACACGGACAGCTCGCCCGTCTTCGAGGAGACGATACGGCCCTTGAGGAACAGCTGGTCGCCCAAATCGACATACTTCTTGAAGGCATCCAGCGACTCCTTGCCGATTTCCTTCTTGGAAATCATGCCTTGGAGGTTCGTGCCGTCGCCCGCCTGAAGCTGGACAAAGCACAGGCCACCGGTGTTGCGCAGGAACATGACGCGCCCGGCCACTCCTACCACGTCCTGGGTCTCCTCCCCAGCCGCCAGTCTTCCGTCGTACTTGGCACGGATCTCCGGGATGGTTATCGTAACGCCCAGGACGACTGGATACGGGTTCACGCCGTCCTTGAGCATAGCGGCGCGCTTGGCGACGCGCACCTGCGTCTGCTCTGAATGGCTCTCCGGACCGAATGCCGCCGTGCTTTCGGCGACCGCCTGGTCAATGCTTTCCCCGTCACCGATGCGCCGTGCCAAATCCTCGTCCTGCGCGAGGAGCTTCTCCGCGCGTCTGATCGTCGCCAGCTGTGCTTTGTCTTCCTCGCTCATTTTCGTCATGTTCTCTGCCATATCGGTTAGCGTACAGGCACGCCGGTACAGTCACGCGAACGGAAGCAGACGCCGTTCCCCATGCGATTCCTAGCGCCCGACGCTTTCCATCGAAGCCATCGCTCTTCAGGCGCACGGCCCGGAAAACGACATCCGCGGCCCGTCTTGCGCGGCGGCCACGGCCCAATCCTCTCCGCCGTGCAAACCACAGCATGCCTCTGCCAGCCATTGTCGGCAACTGTCAATCGCCATCGATCGCCGGCATGCCTTTCGCATGCGAACATTGCTCCGAACCGCTCCAGAGCTATGTCAACATCGCGCTGGGGTTACACCCGAAACACGGTGCCCGAATAACCACTTGCAAAATCGCAAACGCTTGCGTATAATGGAATAGCTTGTTTTCTAGAGCTTATAGACAAGCAGCGGGCTGTAGCGCAGCTTGGTAGCGCGCCTCGTTCGGGACGAGGAGGCCGCGGGTTCAAATCCCGCCAGCCCGACTTTTCTGTGGATCGTTTTTATTTTGCTTTCCTTTTCACACTTCGGCTTCCGCTGTTTTCCGTTGTGCGCCATCTGAACCTCTGAGTCATCACCGTGCGCCGCCCTCTTGCCTACACCGTCTGTAGCAGCTTATACGCCAGCCGACATGGCAGCTGCCACACGAGATGGCCTGCCGCGCCCGTCCCGTCTCGATGCCTCGTCACAACATCGGGCTTTTGCGCATCGCACCATGCTCCTACAGGCTATCCCGTCATCTCGTACCGCCGCTTGCCGCCTGACACTGCGCGCTTCATCTGTCATGCCGTCGTCCTCATCACCCGTTTTCATCGCCGTCGCGGTTTATAAGCGCGTCTGCGGGATGCCCGCCGTTTGCCTTCCTGCCCGGAGAACCCAGAGGAAGAAGCGCCGAACCACCTCGGCCCGTCCTCGAGATGATGCGTCAGATGCCATGTCCCGCAATAGTCGCAGCGGTACACCGTCAATTCGACGCCTTGTTCGATGCCGCATTGTTCAGCCGCTGTCAATGCCTGCGTTTTGGTCTTGTACATAATCTTGCGTGATTGCTGGCATCTTTGCGGAACGAAATAATGCATCGGAAATAACCTGCTCTTTCTGCATCCATACGGAAACCATCAACTCCACGGGCGTTACCACAACCTTAGAGCCATCCATGGTCCGATGCGATAATGCCGTTGTTCGCCGTCGTCAGCAAAACCAGAGCCAAACATGGGAAGAAGGAAATGGTTTTATCGGCCGTCACGCAGAATTTTGTTTTGTTTTTTTAGGTGGTTAGGAACAAGAACAAGAAGAAGAAGAATTAGAAAAAAGAGGGGCGTCGGACCCGTTGACACGAGTCCAACACCCCCTCTGACGAGTAATGCGGCAGCGTGCTACTCTCCCGCGGCCTTCCGACCGAAGTACCATCGCCGCGACCGGGCTTAGCTTCCAGGTTCGGAATGGAG
>JAFRAT010000010.1 GCA_017405305.1 Aeriscardovia sp.
TCGCCGCAACGACGGATACCGCCGCCAGCGTCGGCGTCGCCGAGACATGCGTGCTGACGCCAACGTGCGAGCTGACGCAGATCCTGGTGCTGGCCCGCTCCCGCGAAGACGCGCTCGGGCGCGTCGGCCGTATGATCGTGGGCGTGAAGCAGGGCGCCGCGGTCCTCGCACGCGACGTGGTCGATCCGCGGCGCGTGCTGATGGCCTTGGGAGACGCCTTCGATCCGGCGATTCTGGAGACCCTGGGCGGCTCGCCTGTCTATATGCACTGCGGCCCGTTCGCCAACGTGTCCCTCGGCATCCCCAGCCTGTCGTCCATCGAGGCGGCCCGCGCGCTGCATGACGTCGTCATCGTCGAAGCCGGCTACGGAGCCGACGCCGGCGCGGAGAAGTACCTGGACGTGGCCGTCCGCCGCCATGGCGCGCCGACGCCGTCCGCGGCGGTGGTCGTCGCCCGCGCTACGACCTGGCTCGGCGACAGGAATCTGCGCTGGCGTTTCCCGTTCAATATCGGGCGTCTGGAGAAGGACGGCATTCCATGCGTGCCACTGGTCAATCTCTGGGACGGGGAAGACGGGCGCGTGCCCACGCTGCGTGCCGCGTCCCGGGAGCTGGGCCTGCGCGAACCGATTGTCGGCAATCTGTTCCGCGACGGCAATGAACCCCTCGTTCCGCAGCTCGACGGTCTGCTGGATCTGCTGAACCGGGACGGAGAGCCGTCCGCGCTGCCGGCGCGGGACGGAATGCCGTTGCTGGACCGGTTGGCTTTGCTCATCGCTGATTCCTACGGCGTGCCGACGGAGCGGATCGTAGAGCGTGAATCGTTCCGTCCGTCGCTGGAACGGGCGCGTGCGCTGGCGGCCGACGCCGGCATCGACTGGGACGGCCTGGCCATCAACGCCATCAAGTCGCCGGCCACCATCACCGACGACGACCGCCTGCCGCAGGACCAGCGCACCGTGACGCTGAAGAAAGCGACGCTGCACGCGGGCGCGGGCCTGCTGTGCGTCAACCTGACGACCTCGCTGACCACATCCATGCCGAAAATCGTGTGACGGAGCACGGCCGGGCATGGCTTGGTGCCGGCCTGCGCTGCGCGGACGGTGGATTCCGCGCCGCTCCTGGCGCGACACGCCGAACGACAAGCATCGTTTGCGTTTTTCGCTGCGGCGCTTATACTTGCCTACTAGCTTCGCAGCGAAGCCCTTGTAGCTCAGTTGGCTAGAGCAGCGGACTCTTAATCCGCGTGTCCAGGGTTCGAGTCCCTGCGGGGGCACGGAAAAAGGCGGGATCCTCGGATTCCGCCTTTTTGTTGCCTCAAGTCAGACTGCCTGCCCATCGCGCCGTTGCCGCGACCATGCGCCGAGCCAGCAGGCCGGCGCGCGTCTTCGGTCGAATCGCGGACATAATCCGCAGAGAACACCAGTGCGGCGATCCAGCCGCTGTCCGTGATCTGGTCTCTCTGGCTCGAACCTTGTCTGGCCTGATTCCCCGTGCGGCCGGACCGTGCGCGCGGTCAGTTCTCGCGCTTTCCACTGTCCGCCGCGGCCGCTGCCGCGGCGGACACGTCCGCTTTGTAGAAGTCGATGTAGGAGCGGGATGCCGTTGGACCGCGCTGGCCCTGGTAGCGCGAGCCGTTTTCGGCGCGGCCGTAGGGGCGCGCGGCGGGGCTGGAAAGCTGGAAAAAGCAGATCTGCCCGATCTTCATACCTGGCCATAGCTTGACCGGCAGCGTGCTGACGTTCGACAGTTCCAGTGTGATGTGGCCCGTGAAGCCCGGGTCGATGAAACCGGCCGTCGAATGCGTCAGAATGCCCAAACGGCCCAGGGAGCTTTTGCCTTCCAGCCGCGCCGCGTAGCGCCCGCCGATGCGCACGTATTCCCAGGTGGAGCCGAGCACGAACTCGCCAGGGCGCAGCACAAGCGGTTCCCCGTCGTTGACTTCGAATTTCTGGGTAAGACGGTCCTGGCGTTCGGCCGGGTCCACGTAAGTGTAGCGGTGGTTGTTGAAGCTGAGGAAGTACTTGTCGAGCCGGACGTCGATGGAGGCCGGCTGGATCATCTCCGGCGTGAACGGGTCAAGGCCGATGTCGCCGGAATCGACGGCTGCGCGGATGTCACGGTCTGACAGAAGCATGGTTGTCCTTCTTCGTTCGGGACGGCCGTCCGGGACGGCCGTGATGCGGGAATCTGTTAAAGGCGAACGCCGATGAACGCGCCAGCGGAAGCGTCCCGGCCCGGTCTCCATCGTACCGGTGGCAGCGCCGGGACGCCACGTCGAGCCAATCAGATCGATTCGGACTCCATGTACGCGCCGGCGCCCAGCGCCTGCCGCTCGTCGATGCGTTTGCGAAAGGCGAGCGTTAAAGCGAGGGCCGCCACCGCCGCCAGGAACATGAGCCAGAACATGTCGGAGACCTGGGAAGCGGCTTTCGAGACGCCGGGGAACGCGCGCCGACCGAATGACGGGTCACCCAGCAGCGCACTGTACACGGCGATGCCGATAGCCGGGGACACGTTGATCATAAGGTCGCAGATGGCCACGCTGCGCCCGCGCTCGGGGGCCGGCAAGGCAGCAGCCGCGGCGTCGTACATCGGGCTGTAGATGACGGTTACGCCCGCGTTGTAGACGCAGCAGAGCACGAGCATGAGCCAAAACCCACGGCTCGTCAGCAGCGCCGACAGGCCGAAACCGACCGTCATAAGCGTCACCGACAGGAAGATAGTGTTGTAGCGGCCGATCTTGTTGACGATTGGCCCGGAAAGCAGGCCCATGACGAGCTGGACGAGGTAGACGGCCGCCAGACACAGCGAGACGGTCATAAGGGACAGGCGGTACACCTGCCCGCCCATGACCTGGTAGATCGGCACGCAGGCGTACTGGAAGAAATAGGCGACGAAGAGAATGGCGATAATGCCGAGAAAGGACAGGTTGCCCAAAAGCTTGCGGGTGAGGAACGGATGACTGCCGTAGGCCACGTAGAAGCCGAAGACAACGGCAAGGACGGCCGCGGCCACCAGCCACCAGAAGCTCGGGAAGGAGAAGTAGACGACGACGAGGGCGGCAATGAGGCCGAACACCGTGATGCCGAAGGCGTCGACCTTTTCGCCGGTGCCGGAAACGTCGGGGATGTGCCTCAGCAGCAGCGGCAGCACCACGACAGCCAGAGCCGGGGAGAGGAGGAGGAACTTCCACGGGATCATCTCGATGAACCCGCCGGCCACGACGCCGATCATGCAAGCGAAGAAGTAGACGGCATTGTTGACGCCCAGGTACACGACCTTCTCCGAAGGCGCCAAGTACTTGACAGCCATGACGACGAACACGGAGCTGGTTACCTGCGCGCCGGCGGACTGGACCATGCGCACAACAAGCACGACCCAGAAATTGCCCGAGAAAAAGAAGCCGACCACGCTGGCGACGATGAGCGCACCGACGCCCCACTGGATCATGCGCCGCGGCGAGATGAAATCGCAGAGCGTGTCGTAGACCATGCAGGCCACGGCCAGGACGATGCCGGGGAGAGTAGCGAGCAGGGACGCGCTCGCGGACATGCGCAGATCGGTTCCGATGTTTTGGAACACGAGGTTGAACGCCTGGTTGAGCACGTTGCCTAGCACGACGACGAAGAGGAGAGCCGGCAGGGACTTCTTGACCAGGCGCCGCTGTTTTTCGAACTCGGGAGACTCGTTCCCTGCGGTTGCAGTTTTTTTATGTCGGTTGGCTGCGGACGACATCGAATACCTTTCGTTTCGTTTTCGGACGCTTTCCATCCAGGAGGGGGAAAGGGTTTTAGGGAGCACCATAGGACGTCGCCGGCCGTGGCGCAAATCGCGGCGGTTCGGCGCGCGGGCTGGCTGACGAGCGGCCGTTCCGCGCGGTTAATCCATCGGAGTTGCTGAATCGGACGCGCTGGAACTTTTGTCCGAACGAGCGTTCCGCGCGCCGATCCTGCCGGACCCGTTGGGTCCGTTCTGCATGTCGTTCGCGTTCTTGTTGCCGCTGGTGGCCGTCTTGGCCAGGAAACTGGACGTCTGCCCGGCTGCTTGCTTGAGGGAAGTGGCTCCCTGGCCGGGCAGCTGCGCGCCGGCGACGAAGATAGCGACGTAGCACACAAGGCAGGCCAGGCCCAGCGCGGCGCGGGAAGAACGGTCCCGCGCGCTGTCGCCGGCTCTTTTGGCGTGGATGGCTTCGGCGACGAGCGTGACCGACGCGGCGGCCGCTCCGGTCACGGCGAGGACGTCGCCCGCTGGCGCGGCCGGGCGGATGGCAGCGCAGACGATAGCGGCGAAGGCGACGGCGAGCAATACGCGTGCTGCCCAGCCGAGAGGCGCACGCCAGGACCGGTTACTCCTTAGACGCGTGACGGAGTTCTGTTCGCCGGTTTTCCGCATGCCGATTGTCGACAGCGTGGAACCGCCCGGCGTGGCGGCCGACGGGACGTTGTCACGCGTCGCGGCCTTCTGTAGCATAGCTTCTCCCTTGATAGCGGTGTCCCTCCATTATCGCAGACCCGCGAGTCCGCCCCCGTCCGGAGCGCGTGTCGGACGGCTTCGTTACCCGCACGCGCCCATGCCAGGGCCGCTGTCATAAATCGGCGGATTCGACGCCGGACTCTTCCTCGGCGATTTTGGCCCGCGCCTCCTGCGCCGACGTCTCCTTCTTCAGCAGCGGCGTGCGCATCGGGTCGAAGAGGTTGAGACGATAGTGGCGAGGAACAGCGCGACGACGAGCAGGAAAATGAAGTGGAACGCGGTCAGCAGAGTGCTATTGATAGCGGACTTCTGCGCCGCGCCGGCGTTCAGTCCCGAATCGGTGGAGATGGCCTTGTTGATGGTCGTCTGCGTGATCAGCCGCTGGCCCGCGAGGCTCCGGCCCACGGACAGGTTGAAAACGAGTCCGAACACGCCGGTGAGAACGGCCTGGCCGACCGTGCGCCCCAAAGTCATCATGGACGTGGCCGCGCCGACCTGCTCCTGCGGGACAACGGCCTGCGCGACCACCATTGTCAAGGAGACGATGATACCGAAGCCGGCTCCGGTGGCGCCCGCCACCACGTGGAACATGACGATCGGGTAGCTCGTGCCGGAGAAGAGCAGCGTGGCGTAGACGAGGGTCTGCACCGCGATGATCGGGATTGCCAGATGCTTGGAGCTGAAACGGCGCATGAGCATCGACACGAAGAAGCTGACACCCACCCACAGCAGCGAGCTCAGCGTGATGCACAGGCCTGAGAGCGACGCCGATAGACGGTAGATGGCCTGCAGCTACATGGGGAAGTAGACCTCGAACGCCATCTGCGCGCCGCCCAGGATACTGGCCGTCAGGATCTTGACGGTGAACGTGCGGTCGTGGAAAACGCCATCGGGATGGCGGCCCGCGCGCCTTCACCACCGTGTTGGTGAACGTGCGGTCGTGGAAAACGCCATCGGGATGAGGAGATGCTTCGTCCGCTTCTCCACGGCCGGGAACACGATGACGGAGACGACGAAAACCGCGAAGAGCAGGATGGTCGCCCAGGCCGGCATGCCCCGGTCGGACGCACTGCAAGGCGGTCAGCAGGCTGACGCAGATGAGGGCGACGAAAAAGACGCCCCAATAGTCGGTCGTCCGATGCTCGCCGGCGCGGCGGACCTCGTGGTAGCTGGACACGAGGATAACGAAGCAGGCGACGCCACAGGCGAGGTTGTTGAAGGCCATGACCTTCGGGCGCCGCTCCAGCGAGGTGACGGCCGGCGATGATGGTGAAAGTGACAGTCATGATGGCGCCGCCCCCCAGTCCCATCAGGCAGCGGAAGATGATGAGTCCGGGCATGCTGACGGACAAGCCGCTCATCAGCGAGCCGACAGCGGAGAGCGACAGGGCGATGAGGCCGGCGCCGATGGCAGGCAGGGCCGTGGTGACGATGGTCGTCTCAACCGACGTCATGAAGGTGTCGATGAAAACCGCCGCCAGGAGCAGGCCGACGCGCGTGCGGCGAACGGACGAAGGAGTTCTCTCTATGGTAGATGGACCGAATCGCCCAGTGTGCAGGACCGCGTGGAACGGCCAGAAGGAATGCCGCTGGAGCAACCGTTCGACATCGGATCGGTACTCGGTTCAGCCGGCCTCGGGCGCTGGAGACAGGTCAGAGACAGAACGGCTCTCCGCCGACGAGACACCACAGCGCGCCGGAGATCGCCGCCACGACGAACGCGCCCAGCGTGATCGTCTCCGAGGCATGCTTGACGTGGTACAGCTTGAGGAAGTGCCCATGCGCCTTGACCTTGGTGTTCGGCCCTGTGTAACGGTACGAGCTGATGGGCCAAAACCAGCAGATGCCGCCGTCGCTGAGCGAATCAACGAAATCATGATCGAGCATGCCCAGCGCAAACCAGACGACGAGGACCCGGAGATACGGCACATGCTCGAGGCACAGGGCGAAAACGAACAGGGACGCAGGAATCCAGACAGCGTGCGTCCACGTGCGGTGAGCCATGAACCGGTGCAGGCTGACATGCGTCAGACGCGTGATGAGGCTGTGCGGCTGGTCGATGTCAGGGAACAGGCAGCCGACGGTGTAGGCGAACAGGCCCAGCAGGAAGGTCACCCAGTCACGGCAGAGCAGCCCGTAACTGTTGGCCTCCAGCCAGGAGAAGAAACCATGCGATCCGGGGTGCCCGGCGCTCGCGTGGACGTCTGCCCAGGTGAGCAGTGGCGCCAGTGCCACGAAGGTCGATTCCCCGGCAATGACATGGTTGCGTCCCATCATGGGCGTTCAGGCTCCTTAAAGCACGGTGTGGCGCGCGACGCTGCGGAGCGCGCCGGCGGAAACGGACGGGAAAACTAGGCATGTCGCAAGTTTGCGTTTCTTGGAAAACAGTGTAACATTAGTCGCTTCGCAACGAGAAAGGGGGCAATCATGAAAAAGATTGCGCGCGTCCTCCGGGCTTGGTTCGAAACGCTAGCCGAATCAGACGAGCGGGTTTTCGGTCGCGAGTGGATGGTTTGAGAGTCGCTGGCCGCTGAGACGGCAGAGAGAAAAACTGGATGACGAAAACCGGCATACAAGGGACTTGGCGTGAGGCGCCGGTCCCTTTTTGTTATGCGGAAACGTGCTTGTCGCACAAAAACATGGCATGGGTTCGCCAGGCGGATCGGGCGGGTCAGACGCGGACCGGGAAAAGGAACCGCTCCGTTCGCCCGCGCTGAGCATGCCGACGGCAGCCGACAGTAGAAGGCACCGGCTAAAATCAAGCACGAAATCGTCGCGAAAGCTGTTTTCGACGGCTGGAGGGGGTCTTGCAGATGGCAGACGAGAACAAAACCACCGAGCAGGCGGCTCGGTCCGCGAAGGACGCCGGCGAGGAGACGCAGCTGATGAATCCCCTCGAGTTCCCAAAGACCGACGCCGTCGCTGCCCAGACCGCCACGTCGGAGCAGCAGACCCAGGAGACCATGGCGATGTCCTCGGCGGCCAAAGCCGATCCGTCGGAGACAACGGTGATGCGCTCGCCGTTGGAGGACGTTCGGGATATGGCCCAGGATGCCCGCGATGCCGAGCAAGGCGCCGCGCAGGCCGCTCCAGCCGTTCAGGAGGACGAGGACGAGCCCACAGTCGTGGGCATGAACCCGGTGTACGAGGATGATGCTTACGGCTCCGATCCCGCTGAGACCATGTACTTAGGCCAGCCAATCGAAGGCCCGGACCAGTACGGCAACGGCGGCGGCCACGATGATTCCGACACCGGCGAGTACCCAGCGTACCCGCAGGGTTACGGCTACGCGCCTAGCTATGACGACGGGAACGGCCTGTACTACAACGACTATGCGCCGGAGGGCGGCTACGATTTCACCCGTGCCCAGGGCGCGCAGAACCCGGCCGACGTCCAAGCGACGATGCTGCAGCAGCCCGTCGCGCAGCCGGCGTCCTACCAGCAGCAGCCGATGGTTCCGGCCGGCGCCGATCCAGAACCCGCCGCGGGGGTTGCCGGCGCTGCGGTAGCGGGCGTCGCCGGTCTGGCGGCTGCCAGCGCTGCAGGCCAGGAGAGCGACGTCCCTGTCACTGAAGCGGCGAAGAAGAAGCATCGCGCGGCGTGGATCTGGATTATCGTCGTGCTTGCGCTGCTGGCCGCCGTCTGCGGTTTCGGCTGGCACAAATGGCGTCAGAACGCCAAGGAGAGCGCATTGGCCGACTGTCAGGAGGCCGCTCAGTCTCTGTCGTCCGCCAACGCCAGCGTGAAGTCCGCCATCCAGAATGCCCAGAACGAGACGTCGGCCGCCAGTGATTCCGTGACGGATCCGGCGGCTTTGGCCACGCTACAGAAGGACGTGGCGACGACGATCCCGGCGGTCGAAGCCTGCCCGGCGAGCGCGTCTGCGTCGACGCTGAGCGAGAACGCCTCCACTATGAACAGCCAGTCTTCGACCATGTCGTCGCTGGCCGCGAAGATCAAGACCGACGCCGAAGCCGTTCTCAGCTCCCAGAACGCGAAGTCCGTGGATATCGCTCGTCAGGCGCTGAAGGACGATCTAGCAATCGCCGTTCAGACGCTGGCGGCCGACACTGACAAGGTGGCAAGTTCCTCGACGACGCAGGCCTTGCAGCAGGCGGTCTCCCAAGCGCAGAGCCTGGTGAACAGCCAGTCAGCGTCAGTCGACCAGCTGACGACCGCCAGGGCGACCCTCGACCAGGCTATGAGCGCGGCCAACGCCTCTGCCCAGCAGTACCAGGAGGAGCAGGAAGCCGCCCAGGCCGCTCAGCAGCAGGCTCAGCAGCAGAGCCAGAACAACACGTCGAACAATTCCAGCACGATGAATGGCACGTCGACCAGCAACAACGCCACCACGTCCAACTCTGACGCGGCGAACGGCGCCACGAACTCGTCGAACACCAAGAACCCGACAAGCAATGGCGCAGCGAACAGCGCCACGCCGTCGCCCACGACGAACAACAACACCGCCACCACCACGTCCCCGTCCAGCACTGCGCCGACGCAGACCGTCAAGAAGTGAGCCGCGTGGGCGGAAGCTCCGGGAAGCACGTTGAGATTGCGGACGGCTCGCTGACGCAAAACGGCTGGCCTTTGCCCGATGTCTGGGGCTGGTATCCGGCTCAGTCAGCGCGTGCGCCGTTCATGTCTGTCGGCGTGTCTGCGTCCGCTGCCATACCCGTATCCGCTGTGTCTTCGTCTGTCATCTCAGGGGTGGGTGCGTAGCCGTTGCCGAGGATCGTCGTCTCGCCGAAGTCCCGGACGGCTTGTTTGACTAACTCGGCGCGCTTGCGCATCGTCGCCGATTTCTCCATTCTGTCGCCGGTGATCAGCAGCAGCACGGCGATGAGGATCTTGACGACGCACCACAGGGCGATCCAGCAGTGACCGGCGTGCAGGGCATAGGCGAGCACGCCGACGTGGATCGCGATGGAGCCGCTGGCCAGGCCGATGGCGATCCAGCCTTCGACGCGCTCTCTCGTCGGCGTCTCCCGCGGGGTTTCCTTCGGCGTTCCCAGCGCGTTTCCGGCCGTCGAACCGCTGGAGGGCACAGCTCCGCCGTCACGCTTTTCTTTGAGTTCCCGGTTCACTGCGCGCCCAAGTTCTCTTAGTACCAACCCGCCGATAGCTCGTGGGACCAGGCGCCGCACGGGGTGCCGTAGCGTCCGGCGATGTAGCCCAAGCCCCAGGAGATTTGAACGGTGGCGCTGGACTGCCAGCCCGGACCCATCTTGCTGCCTGGCAGCGCCTGCGGGATGCCGTACGCGCCGGACGGGTTCTCCGCGGTGACGCGCCAGCCGGACTCGCGCTGCCACAGTTCGACGAGGCAAGTGAACTGCGCGCCGGTCCAGCCGCGGGCGGCCGCCATTGTCTGCGCGATTTGTTGCGGATTGCCCACAGGGACGGTGGTGCCGATGTTCGCGATGCTGGAGGAGCCGGAGGAACTGGGCGCCGAGCCGCTGTTAGACGTCGAGCCGGAATTGCTGCCGGCGTTAGAAGCGCTGGAGTCCGGCGAGCTGCTGGCGGCCACGCCCGTGCCCACGAGGATGACTTCGTTGACCGGGACCTTCTTCACCCAGGACGAGATGGTGTTGCTGGAGACTTGCCTGGTACCGGACATCTGCACGAGGTTGGTCGTCTCCATGACGCCCTGCTGGCCCTGCGTTTGGATCTGGCGCGCGCCGACGGGGAGGTTCGGGTCGTCCTTCTGGATGGTGTTGAACGGAATGGCGGTGTCGACCGTCTGGACCGTGTCTCCGGCGCTGACGATATTGATGACGGTCGACTCGGTAACCTTAGTGGTCAGGGACGGCGTGATGCTGTCGCCTGGCTGCAACGTGATGTTGCCCTGCTGCAGGACCGACTGGACATCGGTGAAGTTCGTACCGAATACGAGCTTGGCGTGACCATCGATGACGACCTTGGTGTAGCTAGTGCCTTCCGTCACGCCGTTGCGGCCTTCAGCCAGGGCGGCCTTCGCATCGGCGGCGGCGACCTGAGCCGCGCTCTCCTCGGACGCGGAGAAGGCAGTGATCTTCTGCGCGGAACCCGTCGTGGTCCCGTACAGATGGTTGCTGGCCACGCCGCCCACGATGAGCAGCGCCAGCGCGGCGATTGACGCAATGAGAATGATGGCCTGCTTGCGCGTCAGACGCGTGAAGAAACCGGTTTTCTTCCTGCTGTGCTCAGCCATGACTTCCTTCGACGGTTCGATTCAGCGTTCAAAGAAATCGGTCGCGCTCGGAAACCCACAGGCGACAGACCCCCATTCTAAAAAACATGGAAGAGACGGGCAAATCGCGTCTTCCATGGCCACGATAACAAAAAACGCTTGACGAAAGCGGCGCTTCCGTCAAGCGTTCGGCGGCACGGCGGCAAACCGCCGGAACCCGTCGTCAGGCACCGACCTTACTGATGAGATCTTCCAGGTCGGAGCCGCGCAGCGCGCCCGCCTGCTTATAGACCACGGCACCGTCCTTGACGACCATGAGGGTCGGCACGGCCTGGATCTGCATTTGCATGGCCAGGTCCTTGCTCTGGTCGATGTCGACCTTGCCGAAGACCATGTCGGCGTGCGCTTCGGAGGCCTTCTCGAAAATCGGGCCGAACGCGCGGCACGGCGGGCACCAGGTCGCCCAGAAATCGATCAGGACGATGTGGTTGTTCTTGATGGTCTCTTCGAGATTCTGGGAGGTGATTACCTGGGTTGCCATTGCTGTCTCCTCTGCTTGTGGCGTTTCCCAATATTGTGCCTTAGAACGCGGAGAAACGCACTTGTGTTCATGGTCGGCATAACAGCCAGAGGGCACGGACCCAGTGCGGAACATGATGGGGCCGTCGGATGGCTCTGCCGGATGGACCGTTAGCCAACGGCCCATCCGGCAGAGCCCGAAGCATAATGGGACGCATGGAAAACGACAGCAACGACAACAGGAAGACCGCGCCCGCGGCGGCCGCATCGGCGACGACCGGCCCGGGAATAGCTCACTCAGAAACAGGGTCCGTGCGGACACTCCTGGCGGAAACCGGCCCGATGGCAGTGGGTGTGCGCAGGCACCGGGACGGCGACGGGATCCCGCTGGTTCTCGTTCCGGCGTTCCCGGTCGATGCGCGGATGTGGGACGCCTGCGCAAGGGAGATCCTCGAACAGACGACCGACGACCCGGCGCTCGCGGCGATGCCCGTGCTGGCGCTGGAAATGCCGGGATCCGGTTCGACGCCGGTCCCGTCCGCCGCGGCTTCCGGTCGCGTTGACGCCGACGGCGCGTTGCCCGGGGCGCTGGACGCGATGGCTGAATCCTTTGTAGCCGCGATGCGGCTCCTGGGCTACGAACAGGCCGTCTGGGTCGGCGTGTCGATGGGCGGGTATGCCGTCCTCGACATCCAGCGTCTCCATCCCGAAACGGTGGCCGGGGTCGGCCTCCTTGACAGCAAGCCGACCATCGATTCCGAGGAGACGCGCCGCAACCGTCTGGAGATTGCCGCTAAAGCGGAAGAAGAGGAAAGCGTGTGGCCTGTGATGGGCTTCGCCCGCCCGGATATCCACGATTCGGAAATTAAGCGGTCGCCGGCGTTCGTCGAGATGTTCCGCGGCTGGATCGGTCAGCAGTCGCCGGAGGGCGTCGCCTGGCGAGAGCGCATGGCCGCCGGTCGGCCTGATTTATATGGTGCGCTGGACTCCGTGTCGGTGCCGATGTTGGTGCTTACCGGCGAGCTGGCCCCCTTGTCCGGTCCATCGGTGATGCGCCCGCTGGCCCGGCGCGTGGCGAGCGCGGTCTTCGTGCTGTTGCCGCGGACCGGGCATTTCACGCCCGTCGAACGTCCGGCGGCTGTGGCGACGGCGCTGACGGCTCTGTGTCGGCAGGCGGTCTGTTCACCGTTGAAGTGAACGCGGCGGGAACGGTGCCGGCGGGTTATTCTTAGTAGCATGGCAGTGAATGAGAACGCTTCCGGCGTCGAGGCGCCGGAAGGACTGGCGTATTTCCCATCCCATGTGTGGCTGGACCGTTCCGCGTCTCCGGCGCGTCTGGGCGTGACGGCCGAAGGTGCGCGGCGCCTGGGCAGCGTCATCTTCGCTGACCTGCCCGCTGCAGGCGACCGTCTGTCCATCGGTGGGCGGCTGTGCGAGCTGGAGTCCTCCAAGTCCGTGCAGTCCGTCCCTAGCCCGGTGGCTGGCGCGGTCGTGCGCGCGAACCCCGACATGGACGTCGATGCCGGGGTTGTCAACGCCGACCCGTACGGGCGCGGATGGCTCTGCGAGGTCGAGGTTTCAGCAGCGTCGGACGAAGCGATGGACGCCTCCGCATACCGCGCGTTCTGCGCGAAGTGACTGTGGAGAAGCGACCTTGTCCGGGCACTTCCTTTCTGACGGCCGCCTTAGCGCGGCCGCTTCCTGGACAGGACCGCTCCGGCCGGTGCCCCAAGGATTGATGTCCTTATTTTTTCAGCTATTTCAAGCAAAGGATCAATGGTGCCAAACAAAGTGCGGAGGATCGCGTTCCGCCGTTCGTCCACGATGGTCGAGAAGCCGGCGAACAGCGAGCGCCCCGAACGCAAACCGTTCCTGACGCGCTTGGGCCGCGCGGCCGTGACCTCGGCGTTCCAGGCGTGGGTCGACCTCTCGACCGATGTGACGCGCGCGCTGCGCTGGACGCCGCGCGTGGATCCGTACATCGGTTACGGGACGGAGAACTACTCGCGTCTCATCTGCCGGACGGTGCGCGCCGATTCGCAGGTGCCCAAGGTGCCTGTCATGCGCGGCGTCCGCGCCGCGCTGATGGTGCCGGCGCCTTACGTGCCTGTGTCGATCGCCATCGATGGCATCCCGCTGGAGACGGTGCAGATTGGTTCGAGTTCGGCGCATGATCCGGCCGACCCGCGGCGCAACGAGGCCGCGAGCCGGGCGGTGTCGGACAGTCATGGCTACCTGGATCTGGTGACGGAGGGGAGCCGCGAGCAGGGCGTCCATGATGTGGCGTACACGGTGCCTGGCCGCCGGCCGGTGCATGCGCCGCTGTACACGGTGGGGGCCGGCGAGAAAGTCGGTGTCATCTCCGATCTGGACGACACCGTGCTGGTCACCGATGTGCCTGATCCGATCTCCGCGCTGTGCAATATGCTTTTCACGGATCCCCGTAAGCGCGAGGCTGTCTCCGGCATGGCGCCCTTCTACCGCCAGCTGCGCGACGTGCTGGGTGGCGCGCCCTTTTTCTATCTGTCGACCTCGCCGTGGAACATCGAGCCGATGTTGCGGCGGTTCATCGCTATCAATGGCTTTCCGCAGGGGCCGCTGCTGCTGCGCGACTTCGATCCGCGCCCCAAGACCTTCATCCCCACGGGCGTCGAGCACAAGCTGGAGTTTTGCGAGCAGCTCATGGACGATTTCCCCGACATGCGTTTCATCCTCATCGGTGACAATGGGCAGCGCGACCCGCAGACATACGCGCGTGTCGCCAATGGTCATCCGGGGCGTGTCCTGGCTATCGGAATTCGCCAACTGCAGCCGATCGAGTCGATGGGTTTCCACATGTCCCTGCATGCCATGCCGGATGTGAAGGTGCCGGTGTTCTATGGGCATAGCGGCGAGAACCTGCGCCGCACGATGATCCCGTACATCCAGGAGCTGCACGACCACGAGCGTCTGCGCCAGCTGCACGAGACGGAGCAGGGCCGGTGAGCGGGCAGGCGAAGGCCGCGGAGCCGGATCCGCCGTCCGCCGCGAAGGAACCGCAGGCCAGGGCCGTCCACGGCGATATCTTCGTCGATGACTACGAGTGGATGCGCGACACGGATTCGCCGCGCGCACGAGCGCACATTGACGCCGAGAACGCTTGGACAGAAGCGAGGACGGCTCCGATGTCGGGCCTGCGCCGCACGCTCTTCGACGAGTTCAAAAGCCGTATCCAACAGACCGATCTGTCGGTGCCGGTGCGCATGGACGGCTGGTGGTACTTCGCCCGCACGGCGGAAGGACTCCAGTACGGTCTGCAATGCCGCGTCCCGGTGACCGATAAGGCCGACTGGCGGCCGCCGCGGATCGACCCGTCGTCCGCTCCGGGTTCCTTGCCCGGCGAACAGGTGTACTTCGACGCCAATAAGGAGGCCAAGGGAAAGGGCTTCTTCTCCATCGGCGCCATGGACGTCAGCAAGGACGGATCGCTGCTGCTGTACAGCACGGACACGCGCGGCGACGAACGTTACGACATCCGCTGCCGCGTCATCGGCGACCGGCCCGTCCTGGGCGTGGAGCCGGGGCACGACCTGCCCGGCGTCATCGAGGGCGTCGCTTCCGGCGGTTGCCTCACGCCCGACGGGCGGTGGATTTTTTACACGAAGCTCGACGCCGCCTGGCGCCCGTGGACCGTATGGCGCCATCGCGTGGGCACGCCCGTCGTGGAGGACGCCGAAGCCTGGAACGATCCGGACGAACGGTTCTTTGTGGGCGTGGGCATGAGCTTCGACGAGAAGTCGATCGTCGTCACGAGCGCCTCGAAGACGACATCGGAAGTGCTGCGCGTGCCGGTCGACGATCCGACGGCGCGCTTCGATCCGGTCATCCCGCGCCAGGACGGTGTCGACTACGACATGAGCTTCGCGCGCTTCGAGCGCGGCGCGGCCGTCGACGGCGAGGATATCCCGTTGGCCGTGGTCGTCCACAACCGTGCCGATCCGAACTTCGAGGTGGACGTCATCGACCTGCGCTCCGAGCAGCCCCCGTACCGCATCGGCGACGGCGTGTGCATCGCGCGCGGCAGCACAGCGGAGGACGATCCGGGCCTGCGCGTCGGCCAGCGCATCGAGGGCATCGAGTTCTACCGGGACTACGTCGTGCTCAGCTACCGGCGGGAAGGCATGACGCGTCTGGCCGTCGTGTCCTCGCGCCAGGCGGCCGCCGACTTCCAGGCCGGCCGGCCGTGGGCGTTCCGCGATGTCCTGCCCGGCAAGGGTCTGGGCGGCTTGGCGGACCTGGATCCCGTCGACCACGGCGTGCGCAGCGACGAAGACGCTGCCGCGAGCGTTGCCGCCCAGAGGCGCGTTGCGGCCGAAAACGCCAGCAGGATCTCCAACATGTCCGGGAGCGCGTCTCGCGACGGTTCCGGCGGCCGGCTCTGGTCCATCGGTTCCGTGGGCAGCCCGTCCTACGAAGCGCCGTTCTTGCGCTACTCTTACGGTTCCTACACGATGCCGCCGCAGGTCCACGAGCTGGACCCGTCGACGGGCGAGGACGTCCTCCTCCGCGCGGCTACGGTCCTAGGCGATTTCGACCCGGCGAACTATTCCGAGCGCCGCGTGTGGGTCCCGGCCTCCGACGGTGTGCGCGTGCCCGTCTCTCTGGTCTGGCGCACCGACCGGTTGTCCGCTCCGGCCCCGATGTTCATCACCGGCTATGGCGCCTACGAATCGTCGTCCGACCCCGGGTTCTCCGTCGGCCGGCTCAGCCTGCTGGACCGGGGCGTGCTGTACGCTGTGGCGCACGTGCGCGGCGGCGGCGAGATGGGCCGCCAGTGGTACGAGCAGGGCAAGGGGCTGTCCAAGAAGAACACGTTCACCGATTTCATCGCCGCCACGCGGTGGCTGGAGGACAACGGCTGGGCCGATCCCGCCAGAACCGTGGCGAACGGCGGCTCCGCCGGCGGCCTGCTCATGGGCGCCATCGTCAACATGGCCCCGGGCCTGTACCGGGGCGTGGAAGCGGATGTGCCGTTCGTCGACGCGCTGACGTCCATCCTCGACCCCTCGCTGCCGCTGACAGTGACAGAGTGGGACGAGTGGGGCGATCCGCTGCACGACTCGGCCGTGTACCGCTACATGAAGTCCTATTCGCCGTACGAGAACGTCCTGACCGCCGAGCAGCGCCGGAAGCGGTTCGGGTCGGCGGCCATGCCGAGCGTCTTCGTCACGACGTCGCTCAATGACACGCGCGTCCTGCCAGTCGAGCCGCTCAAATGGGTCGCTCGCCTGCAGGAGCCGGAGGTCGGCGCGGACGCCATCCTCAAGGTCGAGACAGATCTGGCAGGCCATGGCGGCGCGTCAGGCCGGTACCGGCAGTGGGCCGAGCTGGCGTACGAGAACGCCTGGTGCCTGTGGACGATGGGCATCCGCGAGTAGAATCGGCCGCGAACGGGCGATCACGGGGGTCAAACCGCGCGGAGCCGGCGCAACTGCCGGAACCATACCGCTCAGGACGGCGAAAACGCTAGGGCCGCTTCAGTTTCGTGCGGTTGCCGTCCGCCGCTTTTTCTGCTTAAATCGAACGTATGTTTGATGTTTTTTTTCTGGCGATCGGCCTTGCCGTCGGCGCCGCGGCGGGATATTTCTTCGCCCGCTCGCGCTCGCCGGAAGCGGCAGCGGGTCCGGCCGCCGACCCGGAGCAGGCCGCGGCCGCAGCGCAGGTCCCGGAACTGAGGGAGCGGCTGGCGCAAGCGCAGCGGGAACTGGACTCAACGAGGTCCGCTCTCAGCCAAAGCCAGCAGGATTCGGCGTACCAGCAGTCGAAGGCTGAGGGGCTCGCGTCGCAGGCGGAGTATCTCAAGCAGCAGCTGTCCGACCTCCAGCAGGCCGAGCAGCGCCGCGTGGAGGAACGCCAGCAGGAGAGAATGTCCGCGCAGCAGGAGCAGTCCGAAATCCTGCAGGCGCTGTCGCCGGTGTCAGCGAACCTCGAGTCCCTGCGCAAGAAGGTCTCGGAGATCGAAGGGACGCGCCAGGCCGAGCGCGGCAAGCTGGCGGCGCAGCTGCAGAGCCTAGGCCACCAGCAGGAGATGCTGGACACCGAGACGACGAAGCTGGCCAGCGTTCTGAAGGACAACAAGCAGCGCGGCCACTGGGGCGAAGTCCAGCTCAAAAACATCGTGGAGGCGGCCGGCCTCGTCGAACACGTCGACTTCGATACGCAGGTGAGTGTCGACGACACGCGCGGCGGCACCGACCGGCCGGACATGGTCATCCATCTGCCGGGCAGAAAAATCATCCCCGTCGACGCCAAGGCGCCGTTCACCCAGTACGAGCGCGCCCAGAGCATTCCAGACACGGCCCCGGACGCGGAGATGGCGCTGCGGGACCGGTACCTCAAGGAACACGCGCGCAACCTGCGTTCCCACATCGACGAGCTGGCGAAGCGGTCCTACTGGGAGGATTTCGCGGAATCCACCGACTTCGTGGTCGCCTTCATACCGAATGAGTCATGGCTCTCGGCGGCCCTGACCACCGACCCCAGTCTGCTCGACTACGCCTTCGCGCACCGCGTCGCCCTCTGCTCGCCGGTGTCGCTATGGTCGGTCCTCAAGTCCGTCGCTTTCTCCTGGCAGCAGCAGAGCCTGTCCGAGGACGCCCGCAAGCTGCTGGACACCAGCGATCGCGTCTACAAGGGCTTCTGCACTTTCGGCAAGTACATGGGCGAGCTGGGCGGCGATCTGACCAAGGCCGTGCGGGCGTACAACAAGGTGATCGGCAACGTCCAGCGGACCATCCTGCCGCCGGCACGGCAAATGCAGCGCATGAGTCCCGAGTCCATCGCGCCGGTCGACTACATCGACGAAGACAAGGGCGACGTGCGCGAACTGACGGCTCCGGAGTTCGTTTCGGACGCCAGCGCGGATGAACATACCGACGATTGAAAAGAGGAAGACGATGGCAGGCAGTGGATGGAACGATCCCGGCGAGCGGCTGCGGCGGCTGGTGGCGCGGGACATCGGCGGGAAACCGTTCTCCGAACTGAGCTCCGTGGCCTTCGACCACGACGGGCCAGTCCTGGCCGGGCACGCGCTGCTCGACGCGCTAGAGGACGCCGGCTACTCCGTCGACGATTTCGACGCGGTCGGCGCGCTGACGGCCGCCGCCGTCCCGTTCGTCGTCGCCATGATCGACGCGGCCGCTTCCCGCGGCCAGGAGCTGGACGGGTTCAGCCTGGATTTCGTGTATCCAGGAGTCAAAGGGCCGAGCATCGCCGGCAAACGCGTCGTCCTGCTGGACGCCTGGCTCAGCGACCTGTCATACATCCAAACGTCCTCCATCGTGACGCTGACGGAGTCCAATGAACTGGACCTCGACTTCGGCGTGGTGTCGCGCGAAGACGCGCAGGTGCTGGCCGTGGCGTCCTTGGTGGCCGGAGGTTCCGGCGAGCCGCCGGCCACGATCCGGATCGTCGATCCGGTGTCGCGCCAGGAGTCCGAGCTGCCGTTCATCCACGTCTTCTCGAGCGCCGACGTGAAAACGGCCGCCGCTGCCCAAGGCGATGTCGGCATCAACGGCGAACGCGGAGAAAGCGACGACGCCCGTGTCTGAGCCAACCCCCGTCACCAAAGCAGCCCTGGAATCCGGCGAGCCGGAGTTCCGCAGGATCGGCGTCGGCCCCTGGACGCAAGAGCATCCAGGCGCGCCACGGCCCGACGATCCGTCGAACCCGGACCACGCGCGCTTCGATCCCGCGCTGCTGGACAAGGGCGACACGCGCAACGTCCTCGACCGCTACCGCTACTGGACGGTCAACGCCATCCGCGAGGACCTGGACACGCGCGGCCGGCACGGCTTCGAAGTCGCCGCGGAAAACTGGACGCACGACTTCAACATCGGCTCGATGGTCCGCAGCGCCAACGCCTTCGGCGCGGCTCGCGTCCACATCGTCGGCCCGCACAAGTGGAACCGGCGCGGCTCACTGATGACGGAGTTGTACCAACACGTGGTACACGATCCGTCCGTCGAGGAGCTCGTCGCCTCCACGCGCGGGCGCGAACCAGGTCTGCGCGTCATCGCCATCGACAACGTCCCCGGCGCCGTGCCCATCGAGACGTACCGCTTCCCGGAGCGGTGCCTGCTGATGTTCGGAGCGGAAGGCCCCGGGCTGTCGCAAAGAGCGCTGGACTTGGCCGACGACGTCGTCTACATCACCCAATGGGGCTCCGTCCGCTCCATCAACGCGGGCGCGGCGGCAGCCGTCGCCATGCACGCCTGCGCAGCCCAGCATCCGGCCACAACACCCTTGCCGCAGAACCCCCAGCAGGCCGCGAGAAACACGGATTCACCGGCTTCCCCACAAGCGTGAGAAACTCTGTGAACTGTCACAAAGCACGGATAGCATTGGTGCTATGGCTACATTCACGAAAGAGCAAGTGAAACGCATCGGGGACCTTGCCGCCATCGCCCTCACGGACGACGAGGCGACAAGCCTCGAAAGCGAGCTGAACGGTCTCGCCGAGTCCATCGACGAACTCAACACCATTCCGACGGACGGCGTCGAACCGACGACCAACCCCGTCTTCCTTGAGGCCTACCTGCGTCCCGATATCGCCGCGCCCCCGCTCGACCGGGACGCGGCGCTCGCCAGCGCCCCCGCCACCGAAAACGGCATGTTCGTCGCGCCGCGAATCCTGGGAGAGGAGTGAGCATGTCCCAGAAATCTGAACTGGTTACCCTGACGGCGGAGCAGATGTCCGCCAAGCTCAGGAGCGGCGAGATCTCCGCCCGCGAGCTCACGCAGGCCGAACTGGACGTCATCGGTGCCGCGGAGCCGTCCATCCAGGCTTTCCTGGCCCGTTCGAGCGAAGAGGCACTGGCTCAGGCCGACGCCGTCGACAAGCGCCGCGCCAAAGGCGAGGAGCTTCCGGACCTCGCCGGCGTCCCGGTCGCTGTCAAGGACATGATCGTCACCAAGGGCATCGAGACGACCGCCGCTTCCAAGATCCTCAAGGGTTGGATTCCGCCGTACGACGCCACTGTCGTCGCGCGCATGAAGCGCGTCGGCATGCCGATTCTCGGCAAGACCAACCTCGACGAGTTTGCGCAGGGCTCGTCCACCGAGAACTCCGCGTTCCACCCGACCTTCAACCCGTGGGACACCACCCGCGTTCCGGGCGGCTCCGGGGGCGGGTCCGCGTCCGCGGTCGCCAGCTTCGAGTCCCCGCTGGCCCTGGGCACCGACACTGGCGGCTCCATCCGCCAACCGGCCGCCTTCACCGGCACCGTCGGCGTGAAGCCCACCTACGGCCATGTGTCTCGCTACGGCGCCATCGCTATGGCGTCCTCCTTGGACCAGGTCGGCCCGTGCGCCCGCACCGTGACCGACGCCGCCATGCTCTACGACGTCATCGCCGGCTATGACGACCATGATTCGACTTCCCTGCCAGGCAAGCTCCCGAGCATGGCCGCGGCGGCTGTCAAGGGCGCCAGGCGCGACCTCAAGGGTCTGAGGATCGGCATCGTCAAGGAAGCCACCGGCGACGGCTTCGAACCGGAAGTGAACGCCTCTTTCAACGAGGGCGTCGAACTGCTCGAAGGCATGGGCGCTGAAGTCAAGGAAATGAGCTTCCCGAACTTCCTGCACGGCATCAGGGTGTATTACGTCATCATGCCGGCGGAGGTTTCGAGCAACCTCGCCCGCTACGACGGCATGCGCTACGGCCTGCGCGTCATGCCGCCGGCCGGCGTCCCGCAGACGGCCGCGAACATGATGGCGTGCACCCGCGAGGCCGGTTTCGGCCCCGAGGTCAAGCGCCGTATCATCTTGGGCACCTACGCGCTGTCCGCCGGCAAGTACGATGAATGGTACGGCAAGGCGCAGCGCGTGCGCACCGTCATGATCCAGGACTTCGCGAAAGCGTTCCGAGACATCGACGTTCTCGTGTGCCCGACAGCACCGACCAGCGCTTTCAAGCTGGGCGAGATACAGGACCCGGCGACGATGTACCGCAATGACATCGCCACCATCCCGGCCAACCTCGCCGGACTGCCGGCCCTGTCCATCCCGTCCGGTCTCGATGGCAGCGGCATGCCGACCGGCTTCCAGATCATGGCCGCCCAGCGCCACGATGACACGGCGTTCACTGTTGCGTCTGCGCTGGAGTCTGCTTTCACCGAGAAGTGGGGCGCCCCGATCTGGACCAAGATGAAGACCCCGTGGCTCGACTCGATGCCGGAGGAGTGAAATGACAGAGAAATTAATGAAGTTCTCCGAAGCGATCAAGCGTTTCGATCCCGTCTTCGGTCTGGAAGTCCACGTCGAGCTGAACACGAACACCAAGCTGTTCTGCCCGGCGCACTACGAGTTCGGTGGGGAACCGAATACCGAGCTCACTCCGGTGTCGCTAGGTTTACCGGGTTCCTTGCCGGTGATCAACAGACAGGCCGTCATCGACGGCGTCCGTCTGGGCCTGGCCCTCCATTGCCATGTCAACGAGTGGAGTCAGTTCGCCCGCAAGAACTACTTCTACCCGGACATGCCGCGCGACTATCAAATCTCCCAGGCCGACAAGCCGACCAACGGCGAAGGCTATCTGGATGTCGAGCTCGAGGACGGCAGTACGTTCCGCGTGCCGATCGAGCGCGCCCACATCGAGGACGACGCCGGCAAAAACACCCATATCGGCGGCGCCGACGGCCGCATCGAAGGCGCCGACTACTCGCTCGTCGACTACAACCGCGCCGGCGTGCCGCTGGTCGAGATCGTGACGAAGCCGGTGACCGGCGCGGGCGAGAAGGTTGCCGAGATCGCCGGCGCCTACGTCCGCGAGATCCGCGACATCGCGCGCGCCCTCAATGTTTCCAACGGCAAGCTGGAACAGGGCAATATGCGAGCCGACGTGAACGTCTCCTTGCGCGAGTCGCCGGACGCGCCGCTGGGCACCCGTTCCGAAACCAAGAACGTCAACTCGTTCCGCGGCATCGAGAAGACCATTGTCTACGAAATCCGCCGTCAGGCGGCCATCCTTGCGGACGGCGGCCAAGTGTTGCAGGAGACCCGCCACTGGGACGAGGCCATGCAGACGACTGCCGGCGGCCGCCTCAAATCCGACGCGAACGACTACCGCTACTTCCCGGATCCGGACCTGGCGATGGTGCACATCACGCCGGAGCAAGTCGAAGAGCTGCGAGCTACCCTGCCAGAGATGCCGCTGCACCGCAAGCACCGCCTGCAGAAGGAGTGGGGCCTGTCCGATTTCGAGATGCGCGACGTCATCAACGCCGGTGCCCTCGACCTCATCGACCAGACCGTGCAGGCCGGCGCCACCGCGTCCGGCGCCCGCAAGTGGTGGCTCGGCGAAATCATGCGCGAGTCCAATGCCCGCGAGGTTTCGCTGGAGGAGCTGCCGATCACGCCGCAGGACGTCGCCGAAGTCGAGAAGATGATCGTCGGCGGCAAGCTCAACAACAAGCTCGCCAAGCAAACCGTCGAGGCCGTGCTCAAGGGCGAGGGCCGTCCGGGCGACATCGTCGAGAAGCACGGCTGGAAGGTTATGAACGACGATTCCGCCATCGAGAAAGCCGTCGACGACGCGCTGGCCGTCAATTCGGACGTCGCAGCCGAGCTGAAAGCCGGCAATATGAAGCCGATAGGTGTCATCATCGGCGCCGTCATGCGCGCTACCCATGGCCAGGCCGACGCGAAAGTTGTCAGCGGCCTGATCATCAAGAAGACCCGCGTCTGAGTCCTGCCGCGGCGGGCGCGGTCATGCGGCTCCGGACGTCCGCGGCGTCCAGCGCGCCGTGTGGCCGCGCTTCCGCGTGGAATCGTTTTCTTGGCAACGACGGTCTGCGGCGGCGGCGTGGACCATGGCACGGTCCAAGACAAAGAAGGGTGATATGGCAAACGATCAGCGGACATCGGCGCTGCTGCCTCCCGATGCCGGCGGGTTCCTTCCGGCGAAGCACGCGCTGCCCGTATGCCTGCATCTTCCCGACGTTGCTGGGGAGATACAGCATCTGAGGCCGGCGACGCTCATGGACCTCGACGCCATAGACGCCCTCGACGCGTTCGCCCAGTCCTCGGTCGTCACCGGCCGCTGCGACGCCGTCGAGCGTGGCATGGCCCGTTCTTGGGTCAGGGATTCCGTGGCCTGGCAGCGTGGAACGGTGGATGTCGAGGCCGCGCTGGATTCCCAGGGGCGCACGCGCACCATCGCCTGGACGATGGTGGCCGACGGTCTGGCTCCGGCGGAGGCAGGAACGGCCGACAACGACCGCGAGCCGATCATCGGCATGGTGTTCCTGACCATGGTGGATGCTTGGTCGCGGTCCGCGCGCATCCAGGTCATCCTCGGAAAGAGCTTCCGCAGCCGCGGGTACTCGAGGGACGCCATGCCGCGGGTGATGACTTATGGCTTCGCTGCCAGCCCCATCGGACTGGGCTTGCATCGCATCAGCATCGTGGTTCCCGAGCTCAACGCCCGCGCGATCTCCGTCTATCAATCCCTGGGCTTCACCCGCGAGGCGTCGCTGCGCGAGGCCTTGTGGGATTCGGCGCACGGCCGCTGGCAGGGCCAGGTCGTGCTCTCGATGTTGGCGGATGAGTACGACCCCGTCGCCGCGCTAGGCGCGTTTGGCATGAAGATCGATCCGGACAACCCCGGCGTCGCTCAAGCCTTGGGGAAGCGGGGGAAAAGCGGTCCAGCCCCGTCCCAAGCACTCGGAAGAGCTTCTGCGGCCGGTGGAGCGGAGAGCGTCGGCGCTGGTTCCGAAGCATCCGATGCATCTGCCGCCGCTGACGCTGACGATGCCGACGACGGGCCGGGCTGGCAATTTCCCCGACAGCGTAACGGGGAAGCGAAGTCCGGCGTTTCCAAGCTGGCCTGGTGGCGCCGGTTTCGCATGGGCGGCCATGGGAAGGCGAAGGAGCAGCCGGGCGATCCCGGGTCCCGACACCGTCGAAGGAGCAAATCGTGAGCGCTGAGGATCTTGACAACTACGAGACGAACGCCGAGCTGTCGCTGTACCGCGAGTACCGCGATGTCGTCAAGCTGTTCAAATACGTCGTGGAGACGGAACGGCGGTTCTACCTGGCCAACAACGTCGATTTCCGCACATGCTCCGCGGGCCAAGACGTCTACTTCGACGTGCGCCTGACCGACGCCTGGGTATGGGACATCTACCGTTCGACGCGTTTCGTGCGCACCGTGCGCATCGTGACCTTCAAGGACGTCAACGTCGAGGAGATCCAGCATTCGGACGCCGACATCGACATCCCCGACCATCTGTGAGCATCTGGCTGCCGGCGGTGGCCCTCGTCAATTCCGACGGATAGAGTAGACACGCATCGTTGTGTTTGATCGCGGCTTTGGCGCGACCATATTGAAAGGAAACCTATGGCTAAACATCGCGTTGTCGTTATCGGCGGCGGTCCCGCCGGCCTGACCGCTGCGTACGAGCTGCTGCGTGACGGCGGCAACCAGAAGTATGATGTCACCCTTCTGGAGGCGTCGTCCGAGTTCGGCGGCATTTCCCGCACTGTCAAGACCAACGGCAACCGCATGGACATCGGCGGTCACCGCTTCTTCTCCAAGGACGAGCGCATCATGGAATGGTGGAAGGAAATCCTTCCGCTGCAGGGCGCGCCGTCCTACGACGACAAGAAGCTCGGCCGTGAATCGAGCCTGACCGCTGGCGGCCCGGACCCGGAGAAGACCGACGACGTGATGCTCAAGCGCCACCGCCTATCCCGCATCTTCTGGCACGGCCACTTCTTCAACTACCCGGTGACCCTGTCTGGCGACACCATCAAGGCCATGGGTCCGGCACTGACCATCAAGGCCGGCTTGAGCTACCTCGAGGCCTGCGTGCACAAGCTGCCGGAGACCAACCTCGAGAACTTCTACATCAACCGCTTCGGCCGCGTGCTTTACTCCCTCTTTTTCGAGGGTTACACCGAGAAGCTGTGGGGCCGTCACCCGTCCGAGATCTCCGCCGACTGGGGCGCGCAGCGCGTCAAGGGCCTGAGCATCATCGCCGTCCTCAAGAACGCCGTCCAGCGCGTCATGCCCAAGGGCGCCGACCGCCACGTGGAGACCTCGCTCATCGAGGAGTTCTGGTATCCGAAGCTCGGTCCAGGCCAGCTATGGGAGACCGTCGAGAAGCGCATCGTGGAGATGGGCGGCAAAGTCATCACCAACGCGAAGGTCACCAAGATCGACCAGAAGAAACGCCAGATCTCGTCCGTCACGTATGTGGGCAAGGACGGCGGCGAGCACGTCCTCGAGGCCGACGACTTCATCAGTTCCATGCCGCTAAAGAACCTCATCGAGGCGTTCAACGCGTCCGAGACCAAGGCTCCCATGGACATCACCGACATCGCCGAAGGCCTGCCATACCGCGACTTCGTCACCGTCGGCCTGCTATGCAAGCACTTGCGCCTGCGCAACACCACTGAAATCAAGACCCTCGGCGAGCCGCCGATCGTGCCGGACAACTGGATCTACGTGCAGGACCCGGGTTACAAGGTCGGCCGCATCCAAGTCTTCAACAACTGGAGCCCGTACCTGGTCCGCAAGCCGGACGACACCGTCTGGATCGGCCTCGAGTACTTCGCTCAGGAAGGCGACGATTTCTGGAACCTCACCGATGAACAAGCCCGCGACTTCGCCATCCGCGAGATGATTCGCATGAAAGTCATCTCCAGCCCGGACGACGTCATCGACTCCCACCGCGAGCGCGTCCCGAAAGCCTATCCGGCATATTTCGACACATACAAGGACATCGATCAACTTGTCTCCTGGCTTGACAGCTTCGGCAACCTGTACTGCGTCGGCCGTAACGGTCAGCATCACTATAACAACCAGGACCACTCCATGGCGACTGCGATGGAAGCCGTCTCCAACATCAAGAGCGGCAAGACCACCAAGGAGAACGTCTGGAACGTCAACACCGAGAAGTCCTACCACGAGTCCAAGTGATCGGTGAAGGCTCGCGGCGGCGCGGCTCGTGAGGCGCGCCGCCAGGTGATTGAAAGCAGCGGACTGTGGTTGGTCCACGCTTTTTCCGGGCTGTAGGCCGAAAAAGCGTGTCCTATAGCCGCTTGCGGGTGTTGCGCCGCATGGCCATCGGGTGACGCCGGAGATTCTCGAAGCGTGTCCGATGGTCTTTTCGTGTTCCCCGGAACACATGGGAATCGCTTCAAAAGGGCCTTGGCATGTCCCGACTGAGGCCGCGCGATGAAAAAGGATGGGAAGCACGAGCGTGGGCAGGGCCGGGTGGCGCCACCTGTTTCGCGGCGGGAGCGCGGCAAGGCGTGGCGCGCTCTGCCAGGGGCAGAGCGCCGGACGTTTGGCTGTCCCGGCCTGCCAAATGGCTGTGGCTTGGGGTCTCAGGCGGAACGTTCCGCCGTGGGATGCCTTTGAAGCAGCGGACACGGACGGCGGGAGCGGATCCGCCACATGAAACCGCCGAAGCCGGACCTGAAAGGACTATGCGAGAACCAGATTGCAAAGACGCGTTTTTGGCCTATAGACCGCTTTTGTTTCTTGAGTCGCTTTCAGCAGTCCCCATGTATAATCGTGGAGTTGTGCCCGGGCATGCCCTGCCGCATAGGGGCCTGCCTTTCGTCTAGCCGCGGCGCTCCGTTTTGGCGCCGTCTGGCGGATGGGCCTTCTTCCGCAGGCAGACCTGCGGGAGTCCGTACAGGGAAACGCCGGCAACGGTCCGCTGCGTCTTCGGGCGTCACGGTTCCGGGCGTGGACCATGACTTGCACTGGTATGCGGCAGTGCCGGAGGAACTACCTATGGGCGCAGTTCAAGATTTCGAGGCCAAGCGCCTCAAGCCAGCAGAGTCGATTCCGGAATTCCGTCCGGGCGACACCGTTAAGGTGAACGTGAAGATCTCCGAGGGCCAGCACACCCGTATTCAGGCTTTCCGGGGCGTCGTCATTGCACGCTCCGGCGAAGGCCTGCGAGAGACTTTCGTCGTCCGCAAGATGAGCTTCGGCACAGGCGTCGAGCGTCGCTTCCCGATCCATGCTCCGAGCGTCGATTCCATCGAGGTCATTTCCCGTGGCCGCGTGCGTCGCGCCAAGCTGTACTACCTACGTGGCCTGCATGGCAAGGCGGCTCGTATTCGCGAGCGCAGGGACAATCGCGCTACCAAGTGATTTTCCCTTTCGAATGCCCGGGCGAGCGTGCTCGGGCATTCGTTTTTATTGATAGGCTTTTTCAGCGGTAGATTGTCGCGTCGGCCAGGGGACGCCGCCGACAAGGGACTCTTCTTCGCGGAGAGGTGACGATGAACGAAACGCAGGGCCGGCAAGGCCAGGAGCAGTCAGCGGGCGGTGGAACGACCCACCATAGCGCGAGGAAACCAGCGCGGGGCCATCGGACACGCAAATCCACGATCCGCGAAACGACGCTGATCATCCTGATCCCCGCCCTCATCGTCGCGCTCATCCGGTTCTTTCTCATCGGCATTTACGTCATTCCATCCGGGTCGATGGAGAACACGCTCATGATCGGCGACCGCATTGTGACCTCGAAGCTCGACGGGAAGATCACGCCGTTGCAGCGAGGCGACATCATCGTGTTCAAGGACCCTGATCACTGGTTGACCATGCAGCAGGACGACGCCCTGGGCGGCGGCTACCTGGTCAAGCGCCTGATCGGCTTGCCGGGGGACCATGTGGCTTGCTGCGACGCCACCGGCGACATCACCATCAACGGCGTGCCGATCACTGAGCCGTACGTGAAACCGGGTGACCCGCCGAGCCTCATCCCATTCAATGTCACGGTGACGCCGGGCAATCTGTTCGTTCTGGGCGACAACCGGTCGAACTCCGCTGATTCGCGCTACCACCTCAACGACGGCAACGATGGCCTGGTGCCCGTGTCGGACGTCGTTGGCGTCGTGAAGCTGGTCTACTGGCCGTTCAACCGGTGGAAGTGGATCAGCCGCCCGGCATCGGTCTTCGCCAAGGTCGGCGGCATCTCCGGAGTCTACGAGTGACAGCCGGGCAGGGCGCTCTGTGACGGTTGAAGCTGCGACGGGCGGGAAGCCCGCGCGCCGTCCAAAAATCGTGCCGACGCTGGAGAAGGAGGAGTCCCTGTTCCAAGCCGGAGCGCTGGGCGTCGTCGGCTTCGACGAGGTCGGACGCGGGTCGCTGGCAGGGCCGGTCATGGTCGGCGCGGCGCTGCTGCTGGCACCTGGCGCACAGGACGCTGCGGAAGCCGGCGCACGAACCCGTGACAGCGGTTCATCGGAACGCTCTGAGCGAAAGCAGCGGATGCTGGCGATCCCCGCAGGGCTGGCCGACTCCAAAACTCTCTCAGAGAGGAAGCGCGAAGCCCTGTTCGAACCGCTGCAAGGCTGGGTCGATGCTTGGGGCGTGGGCGCGGCCTCCAACAAGGAGATCGACCAGTGGGGCATTTCCCATGCGCTGGGCGTCGCCGCCCTGCGCGCGCTGCAGCAGATCGAACAGATGGCGTCGGCCGCGGGTCTGGCGTTGGCGGACAAACCCGTCGACGGCATTCTGGACGGCCCGTACGATTACATCGCTCCGGCAGCTTCGAGCATGGATGCCCCGCATCTAGGCTTCCTGCCGCGCGTTTCGACGCAGGTCAAGGCGGACGCCCGCTGTGCCCTGGTGTCAGCGGCGTCCGTGCTGGCCAAGGTCGTCCGCGACCGGCTGATGGAGGAGTACGCCCGGGAGCCGCGCTATCAGGCCTACGGCTGGGACTCCAACAAAGGGTATGGGTCGCCGGCCCACCGGGCAGCCATCGCCGAGCATGGCCCGTCCGACCTACACCGCCTGACATGGCATCTGTGCTGAGGACGATTTTGTTCCTTGTCTTTCCGCTATCGCATGCTTTGCTGATGTCGCCGTTCGGCATCGCATAACATGGCTCCCATAAGACGAACAGGACGATTCGCAGCACGTCGGCGGCGTGCTGGCCGCCCTGGAGCGCGGCTTTCGCCGAGGGTACGTCGCTCGCCGGATCGGCATAAAGCGAAGCGCGGTCTTCAGCGCAACGGTCGTCGAAAAGCCCGTCATGACGCCCGTCACGCGGAGGTATCCCGGCCAGCGGGCGTCCCGCCGGTAAGATGAGGGAAACGGATGAAAGGTGGACATGGACGGAACGACGGAGAATCAAGCGCAGGCCCAACGGCGGACAATCGTGTCGTTCGTCCGGCGCAACACGCGGCTGACGCCGAAACTGCAGAAGGCGTGGGACGAGAACGCCGACCGATATCTGCTGGGCATCCCCCGGCAGGACGCCGAGCATGACGTGAGCGTCGCCGCCGGCTTCCGCCTAGACGAGGATTTCCAACGCAGCCAGTGGGGGCGCATCCGCCCGCTTATCGTCGAGGTCGGCACCGGCCAGGGAGAGAACATCGCGGCCGCGGCCGCGGCGCGCCCGGACTGCAATTTCCTGGCGGTCGAGGTCTTCGACCAAGGCATTGCGCACACGCTATCGCGCTGCCAGCACCAGGCCCTGTCGAACCTGCGCATTGCCCAGGCCGACGCCGCCCAGCTGTTTGCCACAGCGTTTCCTGACGGCTCCTTGGAGGAGGTCTGGACCTACTTCCCGGACCCTTGGCCCAAGATGAAACACCACAAACGCCGCCTGATCCAGGCCCCGTTCGCTGCTAACGTGCTGCGCTGCCTGCGCCCCGAGGGCCTGTGGCGTATCGCCACCGACATCGATGACTACGCGCTGCAGGTGCACGAGACGCTCGACTTTTTCCCGGGGTTCGCCAACGTCGGCGCGAAGAACGTCAGCCTGGCCACGGAGCACGTAGGCAAGGGAAATGCCGATGAAGCGGCCATGCTGCCGCATGCGCTTTTCCGCGAGTCGGAGCGGTACGGGGGGCGCATCGTCACGAGCTTCGAACGCAAGGGTTTGGAAGCCGGGCACACCGTCCGCGACCTGACATACCGCAAGACTGCGCCGACCACCGGCGTCGCCGCTACGGAAAAGGAATGACATGGAATACGTGAACCAGTCGCCCGTGCGCGACGCCGTCAACCGGGTCTCCACTGACCTGTTCTCGCTGGCATACCGCTACGGCGTCAAGAAAGCGATTTTCGCGATGGCGCCGGACGACGCCCACGCCCGCACGCTGGCCTTCTGCCACGCCGCCGGGAAGAACACGCCGCTGATGTGGCTGCTGCGCGGCATGCTCGACTACACGGACCCGGTCCTCGAAACCAACGTCATGGGCGTGCGTTTCAGCAACCCCTTCGGCATTTCCGCCGGACTCGACAAGAACTGCGACATCGCGCCGGTCGCCGACGCCGCTGGCTACGGTTTCGAGACGGTGGGGTCTGTGACGGGCCGCCCGTGCGTCGGCAACCCGCGCCCATGGTTCCACCGTCTGCCGCAGTACGAGTCGATGATGGTCCACGTCGGCCTGGCCAACGCCGGCTCCGAAGCAGTGATACGCGACGTCGAGAAGGCGTACACCCACGCCCGGCAGATGAAGATTTCCGTCTCCATTGCCCGGACCAACGACGACGAGACCATCGACGACGAGGAGGGCATCGAAGATTACCGGCTTTCCTTGGAACGCGCGGCCGGCAAGTCGGATATGGTGGAGATCAACATTTCCTGCCCGAACACCATGGTTGGCGAGCGCTTCGTCGCTCCGGAGAACCTCGACCGCCTGCTGACGGCGTTGGACTCCGTCGACCGTCCGCAGCCGGTCCTCGTCAAGATGCCGCAGGACAAGCCGTGGCCGAAGTTCCGCGAGCTGCTGGACGTCGTTTGCGATCACGATGTGCAGGGCGTGACGATCGCGAATCTGCGCAAGGACCGCTCCGGCATGGACATTCCCGTGGACTGGAAAGGCAACCTCTCCGGCGCGCCGTGCCGGGAACCGTCGAACGACTTGCTCGAGCAGACATACCGCGACTACGGCTCGCGCCTGGTTCTCGCCGGCGTCGGCGGGGTGTCCACGGCGGAGCAGGCGTACTGGAAGATCCGTCACGGCGCCAGTCTGGTGATGCTGGTGTCCGCGCTCATGTACCGTGGTCCGCAGGTGATGACGGAGATCCGTCGCGGGGTCGCCGCGCTGCTGCGTCGGGACGGCTTCCGCCATGTGGAGGACGCCGTGGGCGTGGACGTCGATTGATTCGGAACGGCCGAGTCAAAAACCAAAACAGCGAAAGCGACGAGAGGGAGGGGCGTGATCCAGAGCGCATTCATTCTGGACCACGCCTCTCCCTCTCGTCATGGGCCGCTTCAGCGGATGCCGCCATCAGGCTGCAGCCAGCAGCCGCCGGCTCTTGGCTGCGTCATTTGACGGTCGGCGTCATCGGCGCGACCACGTTGCCCTTGACATTGTTCGGCAGATACTCCCACTGGTTCGGCGTCAGCGGCAGATTCACCATGTCCGGATCTGGCTGGCCGTAGTCGTTGTTTGGCCAGTTCATGGTGTGCGCGTAGTCGGAGACGTAGTCAGCGATGGCCTTCGCGGTGAACTGCTCACCCCACCACTGCGTCTGGCAGACACCATTGATGCATCGCGGCAGCCAGCTCGGGTGCTGCGGCTGCGCGCCGATGATGAAGGTGGACATCTGCGGCAGGAAGATGCCGTCGGCCAGGGAAGCGTTCTGGTTGGTGCCGGTCTTGCCGAAAGCGCGGTAGCCTGGGATCTTCAGGACGTCGCCGATCTGGCCCTTGGAGATGTACAGGTACATGGCGTAGGCCACGGTGTGGGCGATGTCCTTGGAAACCGCTTGGTGGCAGTTCGCCGGCGGAACAGTGATGGACTGGCCGGCCGCGTTGATGACCTTGTCGATGGCGATCGGCGTGCATTCCACGCCGCTGGCGGCGATGGTCGCATAGACATTCGCCATGGTCAACGGGGAGACGTCGAGCGTGCCGATGACCATGGTCGGCGTCAGCGTGTCCATGATGTTGGAGTTGTCGATAGACGCGTTGTGGTAGCCGAGTTCCGTGGCGGCCTTGCCGATGGCGTCCTCGCCGATGATCTGCTCCATGGCGGCCTGCGTCGGGTTGTGCGACCAGATGAAGGCGTGCAGCGGGGACTCCGGGCTGACGGCACCGTCGCCCTCGTTCTGGACGGACCACATGGCGCCGGTCTTCTTGGCGTCGGGGAAGGAGTCCACCGGGTAGACCGTGTACACCGGCAGCTCGGTGCTGAGGTTGTGGCCGGTCTGCAGCCAGGCGACGAGGTTGATCGGCTTGAAGGCCGAGCCAATGCCGAAGCCGGTGCCGCCGCCTTCGGCCTCGTCGACGGAGTAGTCCATGGCCGTGTACTGCGAACCGAGGTCGCCGTCGACGTTGTAGAGCTTGTTCTGCTGGATCTCGATGATTTTGCCGGTGCCTGGCTGGACGGAGGCCATGGCGTTGACGACGCCGGACGGGTCGGTGGCCGGCACGGCCGCAGTCAGCACGTTGTAGGCCTCCTGCTCGGCGCTCTCGCTGAACGTGGTGTAGATCTTCAGGCCGCCCTGGTACAGCAGACGGCGGCGGTCGTTGACGGTCTTACCGAACTCGGGGTTGAGCAGGATGTCGCGCACGGTGTAGTCACAGGCGTAGCCCATGATGCCGGCGGCCTCGCAGCCCATCGGAAAATTGGTGACCCTGAGGGATTGCGCCATCGGCACGGCTTCCGCGGCGGAGGCCTGGGCCTGGGTGGCGAAGCCATACTTGACCATCTGCTGGAGGACCGTGTTGCGCTGCTGCTCGGCGACCTGAGGATGCTTGGTCGGATCGTAGCCGTCCGGGTTCTTGGTAATGGCGGCGATGGTGGCGGCCTCGCCGAGGGTCAGATCCTTGGCGGGCACGCTGAAGTAGTGCTCGGCGGCGATTTCGACGCCGTACACGTTGACGCCGTACTGGGCGATGTTGAGGTAGCCCTGCAGGATCTCAGCCTTGTTGTAGTGCTTGTCGAGTTCCTGAGCGATGAGCATTTCGCGGAGCTTTCGCGTGATGGTGTCGGCGCGGGCGTGGTAGGCGGCGATCGGATCGTTCTCCTCCATGGCCTGGTCGATCAGCGCGTTTTTGACGTACTGCTGGGTTAGCGTGGAGCCGCCCTGCGTGGAGCCGTGGCGGACGAAGGTCTGGACGAACGCGCGGGCGATGCCTCGCGGATCGATGCCGGACTCCTGCAGGAAGTCGTGGTCCTCTCGGGCGACCATGGCCTTCTGCATCCAGGGGGAGATGTTCTTCAACGCGACGACGATGCGGTTCTGCGTGTAGAACTGCGCGATGAGCTTGCCGCCGGAGCTGTACATGCGCGACTGCTGCGGCAGCTTCGTCAGATCGAGGTCGACGGATTCCCCTTGCAGGGAGAAGCCGGAGCTGTTCACGGTCTTCGTCAGACCGATGAGGGCGGGGGCGTAGAAGCCGCTGATGGTTACGCCTCCCGCCACGCACAGGAGAATGAACGATAGCAGCAGGCTGAGGACGCGCCGCGTCGTCATCCGTGTATTGTCTTTCCCTTTTCGGCCCATGTGCTTCAGTGTATGAGAGGGATTGCGAACCTCGCTGGGACTGTGTCTTTTTTCACGTGTTTCTCCCATGTTCCAAGGCCGTCAACACGCTATCCGCGGCGGCAGGTTGCGCGAAGGAAAGGCGCTTCCTAGGATAAGACGCGCTCGTTCGCCGTCTCTGCGCGGCGACGGGTTCCGAAAAACGGACGCACCGCGAGAGTAAGGACAGCGAATGAGTGCGGCACAGGTCAGAAAGCTGACGTTCTTCGGTTTCTTCGCCATGACGGCCTCGATGGTGATGACCATCGACGACTATCCAAGCGTGGCGACGGCGCAGTTCGCCTGCGTGTTCTTCTCGCTGCTGGCGGGGATTTTCTGGTTCCTGCCCACGGCGCTGATCTCCGCCGAGATGGCCTCCGTCGAAGGCTGGTCGGAAGGCGGCGTGTTCGGCTGGGTGGGCAACGCCCTCCACAGCGAGCGCCTGGGCTTCTTGGCCGTGTTCTTCCAGTGGTTCCAGGTCACTGTCTGCTTCGTGACGATGTGCTACTTCATCATCGGCGTTGTTGCCTACGCGTTCCAGGTCCCGGTCCTCAGCCAGAACCCCTTCTTCAAATTCGTCCTGGTGCTCGCGCTCTTCGGCGGCATCAGCCTGCTGGAGTTGGGCGGCACCAAGCGCACCGCGCTCATTGCCAAGTACGGCTTCACCATCGGCGTGCTTGGCTCGACGGCCATTCTCTTCGTGCTGGCCATCGTCTACTGGGCGCAGGGCAACCCGACGGCGATCTCCTTCAGTCCCCGCACGTTCTTCCCCGACTTCCGCCAGGAAGGAACGCTGACGATCTTCGCCACGTTCATCCTCATGTACGCGGGCATCGAGGCCTCCAGTTCGCATATCAACGAGCTGGCGCGCGCCGACCGCAACTACCCGCTGACCGTCCTGTCGATTTTCGTGCTGGCCCTCGTCATGGACTCCTTGGGCGGGGTCTCCATCGCTTCGGTCGTGCCGCAGAAGCGCCTGTCGATGGACGCCGGCATGTACCAGGCCGTCCGCGCGCTCATCTGTCACTTCGACCCGCGTCTGGGCTGGCTGGCGACAACGCTGAGCCTGCTGCTCGTCATCGGCCTCATCGCCGAGATCAGTTCCTGGTCTGTCGGCCCGTCCGAAGGGCTGCAGGACACCGCGGAGTACGGCATGCTTCCGGTCTGGATCGGCGTGAAGAACAAGAACGGCGTCCCGGCGCGCATGCTGCTCGTCCAGTTCGTCGTCGTCGCGCTATGGGACGCGGTCTTGACCTTCAGCTCCGGTTCGGCCGGCAACATGGCCTACCTCATCACCACGACCCTGACAAGCCTCATATACCTGTGCTGCTATGCGCTCATGTACGCCTCCTACTTCCGCCTTATCTTCGCGGGCAAGGAGCTTAAGCGAACGTACAACGTTCCGGGCGGTTTCGCCGGCAAGCTCGTCGTCGCCGCGGCCGGGTCCCTGACGTCCCTTTTCGCTTTCGTCATCAGCTTCGTGCCGATGGCCAGCCTGCCGCCGGAGCAGGGCGAGCAATTCGTCGTCATTCTGACGTACTGCTTCCTGGGCGCCGTGCTGGCTCCAATCGTCATTTCGAGCTTCCGCCGCAAGTTCCTCAAAGGCATGGACCCTTCGCAGGTCCAGGTCATGCATTTCCGGCTCATGTGGCACCGCGTTCCGCCGGTCATGCAGGAAGTGGTGGACGCGGCCCGCAAGCGCAACCACATCGCCGATGTGAACGGCCACCTGGTCCAGACGGTCACGGACGAGAACGGCCGGACGACCACGGTGGAGCGGTCCGAGAGGTTCGAAGAATCCGGCTTCTGATTTCCCTGCCGCGCGCAGCGGCTCACGCCCCGGAAGAACGGGACTGTTCTGCGGATTTTTGGTACAGTTGAGCCCGTGTGTCATGGGCGGCTCCGGCCGCTGGCGAAGAAGCCGTGGAAACGGTTCCTCCGCCAGCCCCGGACCGCATAGGACCGCATAGGAAAGGTAAGGCAATGAGTACGCAGCAGAAGAAGAAGCTGACCGGGTTCGGCTTCTTCGCAATGACAGCGTCTATGGTCATGACGGTGTACGAATTTCCGAGTCTGGCGACCGCGAAGTTCGCTTGTGTTTTCTTCGCTCTGATCGGCGGCATTTTCTGGTTCCTGCCGACGGCGCTGATCTCCGCCGAGATGGCCTCTGTCGAAGGCTGGTCGGAAGGCGGCGTGTTCGGCTGGGTGGGCAACGCCCTCCACAGCGAGCGCCTGGGATACGTCGCCCTGTTCTGCCAGTGGTTCGAGGTGACCATCGGCTTCGTGACGATGTGCTACTTCGTCATCGGCATGATTTCCGAGACCTTCGGCTGGATGGCGCTCAACACCGTCCCCGCGCTGAAGTTCGTCGAGGTGCTGGTCCTGTTCGGCATCATCAACCTCCTGCAGCTGCACGGCACCAAAGCGACCGCGCAAATCGCGAAGGTCGGTTTCTTCCTCGGCGTGTTCATCCCGGGCTTCCTGCTCTTCATCCTCGCGCTGATCTACATCGGCCAGGGCAACCATCTGGCCATCGTCATCAGCCCCCGCACGTTCTTCCCCGACTTCCGCCAGGAAGGAACGCTGACGATCTTCGCCACGTTCATCCTCATGTACGCGGGCATCGAATCCTCCGGCACCCATATCAACGAGCTCGAGAACTCCGCCAAGAACTACCCGCGCACGATGGTCGCCATGTTCGTGCTCGCCATCGTCATGGATTCCTTGGGCGGCATGTCCATCGCGGCCACCGTCCCGCAGTCCGAGCTGTCGATGAACGCCGGCATGTACCAGGCGCTCGACTTCCTCATGCGCCACTTCAACAGCCACTTGGGCTGGCTCGCCGGCCTGCTCTCCGTCTTCATGGCTCTGGGCATCGTCGCCGAGATCGGCTCCTGGGTCGTCGGACCGTCCGCCGGCCTGCGCACCTCCGCCGACTATGGCATGATGCCCCAATCCATCCGCAGGACGAACGGGCACGGAGTACCGACCGTCGTGCTGCTGCTCAACTGCGTCATCGTCGTCGTCTGGGACGCGCTGCTGACCTTCGGCGGCTCCAGCTCCGGAGGCAACGTCTCCATCCTCGTGGCCGAGACGCTCACCACGTGCATTTATCTGGTGGGCTACCTGCTGATGTGCGTCTCCTACTTCCGCCTCATCTACGCGGAGAGGGATCTCAAGCGCACGTACAGCATCCCCGGCGGTCTGGTCGTCAAGACGGTTGTAGCCGTTTGCGGCACGCTCACCTCGCTTTTCTGCCTCGTTGTCAGCTTCGTGCCGTCGAGCGCGCTGAGCGCGGCAGGCCAGCGCGAGTATGAGACGCTGCTGTGCATCGGCTTCGTCGTGGCCATCGTCATCCCAATCGTCATCTCCGCTTTCCGCGGCCGGTACATCGCCGCCATGAAGCCCGGTGCTCTGAAGAAGCTGCGGTACCAGGAGGAGCAGGAGAGGGCCACGTCCGACGCGGGCGTTTGAAAAGCCCGGAGCCGGAACACGGGCGCGGACACTTCCTCTCCGGCCGCCGGGGACCGCTCGCGGTTTCCGACGGCTTTTTCGTGTCCGCGCCGATCCGATCCGCCTCGGCGCGGCCGTCCGGCGTCGCTTTCGCTTTCAGCCGCAAAGCCGAAAGACGGGACGTTGAAAAACAACGCCGCCCGGGGAAACAGCGGTCCGGCGGCCTGAGCGCTGGACCGCTCCGGCCAGCCAACCCGTCCGAGGCTACGAGGAGGCAAGGCTATCGCGCCCATGAACGCGACACGCATCGCGTTCCGTCGGCCTTCGGGAACGGCAAAGGAACTGGAAGACCGCTCTCCCCGCCGTCGTAAAACAACGCCCGCAACGCGAAACGGCCTGCCTGCTCCATAGGGAAACAGGCAGGCCGCCCGCAAACCGGGGACGGCCCGTCAAGCGTCCCTGGCCATGGCCGCGTTCAGTTGAGGATGTGTTTATGCGCGAGCTCGACGAGGCACTGCTTGAAATCAGCAATGAAATCATCAGCGATCATCATGCTCATCGACGGACGAACGACGATGCGCTGCACCGTCTCGTCCTCACGATCCTTGGGCA
>JAFRAT010000003.1 GCA_017405305.1 Aeriscardovia sp.
CCGTGTTCTTTTGGAGGGCATCAACCGGTTCCCGGGTTTCGCTCCGGAGATCCAGGGGGTGTATTTCAAGCAGGAGGAGGGGCGGACGAACGCGTATGGTTACGTGTATGATCCGGCCCGGGCAGCGGAGGAGGATTGAGGAGAGGGACGACCCCATCGAAACACGGAGCCGTGCGAGCGCCACGCGCCCGGGCCGGGAGGGCAGCACCCTCTTGGCTCGGGCGCGTGGCATAATGGAGCGCGGCAAATTTTGCGTTTTGCGAATCCCGTTCCAGACGGGCAGGAGGATTGAAATGGCACAGACGACAAACGACATCAAGAACGGCTCCGTCCTGAACCTCGACGGCAAGCTCTGGACCGTCATCAAGTTCCAGCACGTCAAGCCCGGCAAGGGTCCGGCCTTCGTGCGCACCACCATCAAGGACGTTCTGACCGGCAAGCAGGTCGAGCGCACCTTCAACGCGGGCATGAAAATCGATTTCGAGACCGTTGACAACCGCAACCTCCAATACTCCTACAAGGAGGGCGACAGCTTCGTCTTCATGGATATGGCCACCTACGACCAGGTTTCCATCCCGGGCGAGATGCTTGGCGACCAGGCGAAGTACCTCATCGAGGGCACCGACTGCATCGTGTCCTTCCACGACGGCAACCCGCTGAGCGTGCAGCTGCCGGCCTCCGTCGTCCTCGAGGTCACCCACACCGAGCCGGGTCTGCAGGGCAACCGTTCCAACGCCGGCACTAAGCCGGCCACCGTCGAGACCGGCGCGGAGATCCAGGTCCCGCTCTTCGTCAACGAGGGTGAGAAAGTCAAGGTGGACACCCGCGACGGTTCCTATCTTGGCCGTGAGAACTGAGAGCGCGGGCAAACTGACAGATGGCCCGATCCACTGCCCGTAGAAGGGCGTTGAACACTCTGTACGAAGCCGATGAAAAGGGCGAGGATTTCCGCTCCGTTCTGGAGCAACGCCTCGTCCTTCCCGGCGCTCAGACGCCGTTGCCGCCGTACGCCGTCGAAATCGTCCGCGGCGTGGCCGAACACCGGTTCCATCTCAACCGCATGCTGAACGATCACTCCAGCTGGTCCATCAACCGCATGGCCGTCGTGGACCGCAATATCCTGCGCATCGCCGCTTGGGAGATTGTCTACAACAAGGAGATTCCGTCCGCCGTCGCTATCGACGAGGCCCTCCGGCTGGCGAAGAATCTGTCCGACGCGGACTCGCCGGCGTTCATTCACGCCGTGCTGAGCGCGGTCGCAAATGATCCGGACGTCCATCCCGAGACGGGGAAGGACGGCGTCGCGGATGCGACGGGCAGGGGCGCGGAAAGTCAGGACGCCGCGGACGCTGCAGCGGGAACGGCCGACGAGGAACCTGAAGCCGGCTTCGAGCCGGACGGCGAGGAGAACGCCAGGGCCTGAGAACAGCTTGGAAAAATCCATGTGACGACCGGCGCCGAACGGACGCAACATCGGTAGAATATGGGAAGAGTGCGCTGCCAGCCAGCGACTCTTCCTTTTTGTTAAGGGAGGCTTCATGACTCACGAGGAATGGAACGGCGACGCTTTGTTCATCGGCGACAAAGCGGAGAACGCCGATTTCTTCAAAAAGATGACGAACCGCCTCATCGACGATCACTGCGCTTGGAGGCAGAACTACATGCCCCAAGACCTGCCCTTGGTGTCTGCCGAGGAAAAAGGCCGTCCGGACTACCGTGCGACGCAGGACCGTGTCGCCGACGTGCTTGGCGAGCTGTCGACGAGGATGCGCGCCCAGTCGGTGCCGTGGCATTCGCCGCGCTACTGGGGGCATATGAACTCCGAGACGCTCATGCCGGCCATCCTGGCTTACGACTACGCCATGCTGTGGAACGGGAACAACGTGTCCTACGAAGGCGCTCCGGCCACCTGCCTGCTGGAGGAGGAGGTCGGCCGCGACCTGGCCGGGCTGTTCGGTTTCGGCCAGGGCTGGGGCCATATCGCGGCCGACGGGTCGCTGGCGAACCTGGAAGGCCTATGGTACGCGCGCAACATCAAGTCCTTGCCGCTGGCCATGA
>JAFRAT010000011.1 GCA_017405305.1 Aeriscardovia sp.
CCGTGTTCTTTTGGAGGGCATCAACCGGTTCCCGGGTTTCGCTCCGGAGATCCAGGGGGTGTATTTCAAGCAGGAGGAGGGGCGGACGAACGCGTATGGTTACGTGTATGATCCGGCCCGGGCAGCGGAGGAGGATTGAGGGGGCGACCCCCCATCGCGAAACACGGAGCCAGCGCAGTTATCCGCGCTGGCTCCTCTTGTTGTTCTGGCGGCTGTCGGAAGGTATGCCAGCGGGCATCGTCGGAATATGCCACGCATCGGTTGCATATCCGCCGGTCGCATCACGCATCGGCGGCGTCCTCCTCATCCTGCGCGTTGCGCATCGCGGCGGCCCGCTCCAGTTTCGTGGTGGTGACCGCCGCTCCCGGCCGCAGTTCCTTCATCACGTGTCGCTGCAAGGGCAGCGTCATGAGGAAGGTGCACAAGTCGGAGATCGGCTGGGCGGCCACCAGTCCGAAGAAGCCGAGGTGCCGCGGCAGGATCAGCAGCGCCGGCACGAGGAAGATGCCCTGCCGTCCTAGTCCGACGATGGAAGCGATGGCCGTGTGCCCCAGCGTCTGCTGCATCATGTTCGAGCAGATGATGTAGGCGTACAGCGGGAAGGTCAACGATTGCCAGCGGAGCACCGCGACGCCGTAGCGGACGACCGTGGGGTCGTCGCGGAACACCTGTATAAGCTGCGGGGCCCAGATAGACTGCAGAACGGCCACGCTGACGAGCAGCACGACCGATGCTCGCACGATAAGCCAGTAGCCACGCTTGACGCGGTCGAAATGGCCAGAACCGTAGTTGTAGCCGCACACGGGCTGGTAGCCGCGGCCGAAGCCGATCTCCGCCGACGCTGTCAGCAGCAGGACGCGGTTGACGATGGTGATGGCGGAAATGGCTGCGTTGCCGAAAGGGTCAGCGGACAGGTTGAAAACGTCCGTGGCGGCCGCGCCCATGACATTGCGCACGAAGTTGGGCAGGCCCCCGGCGAGGATTTCGCGTAGCACGGCTGACGACAGCGAAAACTGGCTCCACGTCAGCGGCACGCCTGAACGGGAGCGGAACAGGCCCAGCAGCAGGAAGAAGGACAGCGACTCGCAGATGGCTGTCGCCAGGCCTGCGCCGAACATGCCCAGATGCAGCGCGAAGATGAACACTGGTTCCAGGCCGATGTTGACGATGGCGCCTGCGCCGATGCCGATCATGGACTCCTTCGCCCGACCCTGGAAACGCAGGACGGGGTCGAAGACGTAGCTGGAGCAGTACAGCGGCGCGACCCATAGCAGCGGCGTTAAGTATTTGATGGCGAGCGGCTCAATGGTAGGCGTGGAGCCGAGCGCGCGCGCCAGCGGATGGAGCAGCAGCAGTCCGGCGGCTCCGAGAACGACGGAGATGGCGAACGCCGCGAAGAACGCCGTGGTGACGAGCTTCTTCGCCAGCGTCATGTTCTTCTTGCCCAGCAGGACGGCGATCTTGTTGCCGGCGCCTGCGCCGAACAGCAGGCCGAACGCTTGAATGGCAACCATGACCGGCATAGCCACGCCCGAGGCAGCCGAGGCCGCGGTGCCGAGCCTGCCTACGTAGAAGGTGTCGGTGAGGTTATAAGCCACGCCGATGACGTTGGCGATGACGGCGGGGACGGACATGCGCGTGATGAGCGGTCCGAGGGGAGCGGTCGTCATCTCGACGAAGGCGGCGTCGGTTTTGGTGTTTCCAGTGGTCGTGCTGGCTTTGTCAGCCATGGTTTTCCTTCGGTTTTCTTTCGAGTTTTCCGCCGAGTCCTTTGTCAAGCCGGCGCAGGATGTAGCTCTGGTACGGGAGCGCTAGCAGCAGCGCGAGGATATCCGCCAGAGGCTGGGCCACCATCACCCCGGTGAAGCCGAGGAAATGCGGCAGGATCAGCAGGATGGGGATAAGAAAGATGCCGCGCCTGCCGGACCCCACGAAACTGGAGATGAACGTGTACCCCAGCGTCTGCGAGAGCATGTTGAAGGTGACGATTACGGTAGTGAAGGGCAGCGTCAGCGACTGCCAGCGCAGCGCGGGCACGCCGTAGGCCACGACAGCGGGGTTGCTCTGGAACGCGCGGACGATAGGCGCAGCCCAGATGGACTGCGCGATGGCAATGGCGCCCAGCACTACGAACGACGCGCGGATGACCAGCCAGTAGCCCTTAGTAACCCTCTTGTAGTTCTTCGCCCCGTAGTTGTAGCCGCACACGGGCTGGTAGCCTTGGCCGAAGCCGCCGCGGATAGAATTCGACACCGTCACGATGCGGTTGACGATGGTCATGGCCGCAATGGCCGCGTCGCCGTACGGGTTGGCGGCCAGATCGAGGACGTCCATGCCCAGTGCGCGCATCCAGTTGCGCAGCAGACTCGGCAGGCCGCCGGCGATGATCTGGTGGAACACCTCGCTGTCGAGGCGGTAGCGGGACAGGCGGATAGGCACCACGCTGTGGCGGCGGTACAGGCCCAGCAGCAGGCAGAAAGAGATGACCTGGCATACGGCGGTCGCGGATCCCGCGCCGACCATACCCCAATGCAGCGCGAAGATGAACACTGGTTCCAGGCCGATATTGCTGATGGCGCCCGAGGCCAGGCCGATCATGGACTCCTTCGCTAGTCCCTGGAAGCGCAGCAGCGCGTTAAGCACGTACGTGGCGCAGTTGAGCGGCGCGACGATGAGCAGCGGCAGCATATAGGCGATGGCCAGTGGCGCGATGGTCCTTGTGGAACCGAGGACGACAGCCAGCGGGTCGCGCAGGCAGATGGCTACAGCGGCGATGATAGCGGCGACGAACAGTGTGGTGAAAAAGCCATTAGAGGCGAGCCGTTCCGCGAAGTCCTGGTTCTTCTTGCCCAGCGCGACGGACATCCGGTTGGCCGAACCCATGCCGAACATCAGACCGATGGACTTGAGGATGACAGTCAGGGGCATGACCACGCCTGCGGCGGCCACAGCGGCCGTGCCGACGCAACCCACGTAGAAGGTATCGGTGAGGTTGTAGGTAACGGTGACGATGTTGGCCACGGTGGACGGCACGGCGAGGCGGACGATGGTGCGCCCCAGCGGGGCCTGGGTCATCTCGTAGAACCGTGCGTCGGCGTCGTCCGCCCGCGATGCCGTTTTCCGTGCCATCGGCCGTCCTCCTTGCTCTCTGCGCGACGCGCTCGACCGCCACTTCGCGGTTTCCGTTCGTCCGCCTCTGCGCCACCGCGTTCCGGCGCTCACTGGCTGCATTGCCGGTTCCGCCTGTTCGCGCGCCGCGCGAATCCTCCAAACTCTACACCGCCGTCCCGTCGTCGCCGTCCGCTTTCCTGCGTCGTGGCGGTTTCTTTCCCGCCTCCGTGCGCTTTGTCCCGCGCACGATATGTCCCCATAGCGACGGATCCAGCAGAGTGGCGCACACGTCGGAGATGAGTCGTGCCAGCGTGATTCCGAGGAGGCCAAACACATGCGGCGGCATCAGCGCCGGCATGAGGGAAGATGTCCTGCTGTCCCAGGTCAAGCCGAGATGATGGCCGTGGCGTCTGCCATGGCCTCTGTCACGGAAGTGTAGAGGGAGGGGCATGGCGGGAGACTGAAGTTCCGTCATATGTACGGCCGGCGGGCTGTACGTCACTATCCGCGGTTCGCGCAGGGAGAGGCAGATGAGCCGCAGGACGAAGATTTCCCGCAGTACGCACGCAGGCACGAGGAGCAGGGCGTGGCGTTTACCCCGGGCCGGTCCTTGGACCATGTGCCGGTAGTTGCTTCTTGCCCTGTGGCTAACCTCGCGCGCAGGCTGGCAGCCCTGCGGACCCCACCTTATGCTGACGTTCACGATGCGGCCGGGCGATTGTCATGGCCGCGATGACCGCGAAGCCAGAGGGATTGAAGCCCGTCAGGCACGTCGGTGGTGCCGGACAGCATGAAATCGCGGGAGAAGCTCGGCACGCCTGTGCTGAACAGGTCGTGGGGGATCTCCTCGTCCGGCCGGAAGGCGTCCCAGCGGAATTGGACCACCGAGTTCCAGGCGAACAGCGCGACGTTAAGGCCCAGGCCTGGCAGATGCCCGGTGCCATCAAGGAGATAATGGGGTTCGTCGATCAGACCTTGGAAGAGCAAGGTACGGGTTGATGACGGCGCCCGCGCAGGCATATCTCGGCCCTTCCGACCAGCTCCACGACGAAGTGGGCCGATGAACCCGGACCGAGATGCAGCGCTCGGCCATTCGCCTGTCCTTCCTGCCTATGGCAACAGATAGTTGTTTGGCAGCTCCCCATGCCGAGGAATACGCTACAGACGCCTATCGCCATCATGAGGCGCGCGAGACGCGGCGCGAAGATCTCCTGCGGCGCGGAAACGCTTAGCAGCAGGATCGCGGAGGTCCTCGCGACCATCCAGCAACTCTTGCGCATCCGGTGGTACAGGCGCGCTCCGTATTTGTAAGCCGCATACGGGTTGATAGCTCTGGCCAATACCTAGGCTGCACGCTGCTGGTGTGGGGATGCGGCCCAATCCGTCATGCCGAGCAGTCCGGCGCAAAAGGTGTCGGTGAGGTTGCCGACGGCGGCGGGGACCGTCATCCTCGCGATGACCTCCCTGAAGGCCCGCGGCCATTTCACCGAATTCGTTGTCCACGGTCGCCATGCCATCGCTTCTTTCTCAAAGGCCATGACTGCAGTTCGCCGCGACGGCGTTGGAAAACGGTGGTGTGGTGTGAAAGTCGTTCCGCGGGCCGGCTTCGTTTCTGGCGGAAGGAGGTAGCATCGAGAAGTCATCGCAGAGACGAGCGCAAAGGAAGGCATCCATGAGCACACCGGGACCGGACAAGTCCGAACGCCAGGCGCGCAAGGAATACGTGCACGATCGCACGCGGCTCGTCATCAAAGCCTGTCTCATCGGCCTCGTCGTGGCCTTGGTCCTAGGCTTGCTGGGCCTGTTCGACGTGTGGGGCCGCCTGTTCCCAGACGTCGACGACACCGCCGCCGGCAATTTCGGCGTCTCCGCTCCGTGCGCGCCCGCCAATGCCGTGGCCATTGACCCCAGCAACATCACGGTCGCGGTCCTCAACGGCACAGAAAAGTCCGGCCTGGCCGACGCCGTCAGCGAAGCGCTCGACTACCGTGGCTTCAACATCAAGGGCATCGGCGACGCGGCGCATGAGTACAAGCACACCACTATCGTTGCGGGCGTCAATGGCCTAGCGGCAGCCTATTCGCTGCGCGCCCAGTTCACCGGCGCCGTCCTCGAGATGAGCACCTCCACCGACAAGGTCGTCACCGTCATCATCGGCGACGACTTCTACGACCTCAAGCCCGCAGACTCCGTTACCATCAAGGATGGCCAGAAGCTGGTGTCTTTCAAGGGCTGCGTTGCGCCAAACGATATTAAGAACCCGCTGAAGGCCGGCACTATCGGCACTCTGGAGAACAACGTGGTGTAAGGCTGCCGGCCGTCGCGACAAGGTCGTCGGCATCCTGTCTCTAGCAGCCGACGTCATCTAAGGCAATGCCTGAGTCCAGATCGACGGCATGGAAGGCAGACGGCCGGGTTTCAACGCCGGCGGTTCACTTTCGCGCTTTCACTATTCCTCCTTTGCCGTCCCGCCGCCGCGAGTGTCCGCGTTCGGTCGCAGACCCGCGCAACGCCACCGTCGTCGGCGCGGCCAGCGGCATCCCGTTGACGGTCGTGGGCGTATGCCTGCTCGCTATCATTAGCGGCGCCGGCATGTACGTCGGGCGACCCGCTCTTTATCGGCTTGTCGCTGCGCTATTCGTTCCAGACGTTATACCTCGAGCGCGATGAGGAACGTCGATGCCTTTCTCTAGCCTTCGGCGGAGCGCTCGCCGCCGGCCTCCTCTACCAGGGCGTGAGTTGGCGAGGCAATCTGAGCGTGCGCTCGTTGCGGTAAGGCGATTAGAGTAAGTTATTCAAATCCTCAGGTTTCTTTTTCCCTGAGAAATGCTGTAGACTAGTCGAGTCTTTAGAAAGTTATGTGATTTTAAGGTTTGACGGTGTCCATCGCCAGCCCTTTTGATCGCTTGCTACAAAAGGAGGCTCAGCGCATGGGCGGCGTTATTCTGCTTTACGTCGGCATGGTTCTGATGAGCAACGGCCTGTATGGTCTGCAGAAGATCAGCGACAAGTCCAACGTCATCATGAACCTGTTCACCGGCGGCCTGTCCCTGATTCTGAATATCATCTGCCTGGGTTACGGCATCTGCACCGGCCAGAAGGCGACCTTCTTCTACGGAAGCGCCACCGGCCTGCTCTTCGCCTTCACCTACCTTATGGTCGCACTCAACAAGATCTTCGATCTCGACCAGCGCCTCTACGGCTGGTACAGCCTGTTCGTCGCCGTCAACTCCATCCCGGCCGGCATCCTCTGCTTCTGCAACTTCGGTGGCAACTACTGGTACGGCCTCATCTGGTGGCTCTGGGGTATCCTCTGGCTGACCGGCTTCATCGAGTGCACGCTCGGCAAGTCCCTCGGCAAGTTCACCGGCTGGCTTGGTGTCCTCGAAGGCATCTTCACCGCGTGGATTCCGGGCTTCCTCATGCTGTGCGGCGTATGGCCGGCACAGGGCTGGTTCTGATCCATGCCTCGTCAGTGAAACTGACTGGATTTGAAACGCCGTGGCGCTCAGCGCCATGGCGTTTCGTTACGTTATAAAAGAACAATATCCTCTGAAAATCGCTTGACTTCAAAGGAGTAGGAGATTTTGGAACCCATCGTCAATTCGGCCACGGACCTCAGCAACGTGACCTACATGTTCTTGTGCACCATTCTGGTGTTCTTCATGACGCCGGGCCTGGCGTTTTTCTACGGCGGCCTTGTACGCAAGAAGAATTCCCTGGCCATCATGTGGAAGGTCTTTTCCGCGATCGGCGTTGTAGGCCTGCTGTGGATCTTCGGCGGCTTCAGCCTCGTATTCGGCAAGGACTGCGGCGGCTTCATCGGTGATCCGGCACAGTTCTTCGCGTTCCGTAACGTGCTCTTCGACATCGACAAGCAGTACGGCGCCACGATCCCGCTGCTCATGTTCTTCATGTACCAGCTCATGTTCGCCATCATCACCCTGCCGCTGATGACCGGCGCCACTGCCGGCCGCCTCAACTTCGGCGGCTGGATCGGCTTCCTCATCTGCTGGATGATCCTGGTCTACTTCCCGGTCGCCCACTGGATCTGGGGCGGCGGCTGGCTCGCCAAGCTCGGTTTCGTCGACTTCGCCGGTGGTACCGTCATCCACATCACGTCCGCGTTCTCCGGTCTCATGGCTATCATCTACTTCGGTCGCCGTCCTGACTACGACGAATGCCAAGCTCCGCACGCGTCCAACCTCGGCCTCGTCGCCATCGGCTCCGCGATCCTCATGTTCGGCTGGTTCGGCTTCAACGCCGGCGGCACCGGCTCTTCCAACAACACTGCCGCCCTTGCCTTCGCCAACACAGGCACCGCCATGATCTGCGCCATGGTCCTGTGGTGCATCATCGACTACTTCGTCTCCGGCCGCCACTGGTCCTTCGAACAGCTGATGACCGGCCCAATCGCCGGCGCGGCCGCCGTCACCCCAGCCTCCGGCTACATCACTCCGGTGGGCGCCATCATCATCGGCTTCGCCGCCGCCATCGTGTGCTACTTCTGCGTGTACCTGTCTAACAAGGTCTGGCATCTCGACGATACTCTGGGCGTCTGGGGTGTCCATGGCATGGGCGGCTTCATCGGCACGCTCTTCATCGGCATCCTTGCCGATCCGCGTGTCAACGGCATCGCCGCCGGCGGCCGCCAGTTCCTCATTCAGTTGCTCGGCGCGGTTGTCGTCGGCGCGTACTCCATGGTCGTCACCTGGATCATCCTGGTCATTCTCGACCATATCTTCAACATCCGCACCACCAAGCAGCAGATGGAAGAGGGTCTCGATCCGGATCTCCTCAAGGAGAACTACTTCGGCACCGACACCGACGCCGCTGAAGCCGCCGCCGTCGCGCAGTGACATTCCGGCAGCGATGTTCAGGAGATTCCGTGCAGGGTCCGGCCGTTCCCGCGTCCGGCTCTAACGAAATCCTTTTCCAGTGTTAAAAAGCCGCCGTTTCATCGGGTTCCCATATGCTTCCGATGAAACGGCGGCTCTCTTTGTAACAGCGCATGTGCCGCGCGAAAGCTCCGGTTATATTCCTGGCATGTTTGTTGATGCTTCATATCAACATCTCAACATCTGACTTTCTGGACCTACTGATCTGTATAATGTTTATTGAAAGGAGGAAATCATGCATTTAACTACTCGTGAAGAAGAGAAAATGTTGGTTTCCGTTGCTGCCATGGTCGCGCAGCAGCGCAAGGATCGCGGTCTCAAGATGAACCATCCTGAGGCAGTCGCGCTCATCACCAATGCCGTCATCGAGGCCGCTCGTGATGGCAAGGACTGGAACGAGGCCGTTGCTATCGGCAACAGCACCCTCACCCGTGACGACGTCATGGAAGGCGTTCCGGAAATGATCCCGATGATCCAGGTTGAGGCTACGTTCACCGATGGAACGAAGCTCGTCACCCTGCATAATCCGATTCAGTGATTGGGGGAAACATGGTTCCTGGAGAAATTCATTTCGCTGATGGCAATATCCTCTGCGACGCCAATTACCCGGCGATTTCCGTGAAGGTCAAGAACACCGGCGACCGTGCCGTGCAGGTCGGCTCCTACTTCCACTTCTACGAGGCCAATTCCGCGCTCCAGTTCGACCGCGACCTCGCGTGGGGTAAGCACCTTGACATCCCATCCGGCACCGCTGTCCGCTTCGAGCCTGGTGACGAGAAGACCGTCCAGCTCGCTGACTACGGCGGAAAACGCCGCGTCTTCGGCTTCAACAATAAGGCCGACTGCTATCTCGACGGTTTCGCAGCTCCTGAAACCGATTCGGAAACCTACACCGCGACCCGCAAGGCCAACCTCGCCGCCGCGCACAAAAACAAGTGATTTCCGGAGTATTTCCGAGAAGTACGAAGAAGGATAAATCCTATGAGCTTTGAAATGGATCGTAAGACCTATGCTCAGATGTTTGGTCCGACCACCGGCGATTCCATCCGCCTGGGTGACACCAACCTCTACGCCAAGGTCGAGAAGGATATGACAGTCTACGGTCAGGAAGCCATCTTCGGCGGCGGCAAGGTCCTCCGCGACGGCATGGGCTGCTCCGCGACCGCTATGCGCAGCAAGGATCCGCGGGTCGCTGACGAGGTCATCACCAACGCCCTCATCATCGACTACACCGGCATCTACAAAGCTGATATCGGCATCCGCGACGGCAAGATCTTCGCCATCGGCAAGGCCGGCAACCCGGACAACATGGACAACGTCAACATCGTCGTTGGCGCGAGCACCGAGGCGATGAACGCTGACGGCAAGATTGTCACCGCCGGCGGCATCGACACCCACGTCCACTACATCACGCCGGAACTCGACGTCATGGCCCTGGACAACGGCATCACCACCCTCTTCGGCGGCGGCACCGGCAACTCCAACGGCACCCTCTCCGCGACCACCACCCCGGGCAAGTACAACATCCACGAGATGCTGCGCTCCTTCGAGGGCATCCCGGTCAACTTCGGCATCTACGCCAAGGCTGGCGGCGTGATCCCGGACACCACCGGCGAGCAAATCGAGGCCGGCGCTGCTGGCATCAAGATCCACGAGGACTGGGGCGCGACCGCTTCCAACATCGACCACTCCCTCGAGGCCGCTGACCAGTACGATGTCCAGATCGCTGTCCACACCGACTCCCTCAACGAAGGCGGCTACGTGGACAACACGCTCAACGCCATCAAGGGCCGCACCATCCACGCCTTCCACACCGAGGGCGCCGGCGGCGGCCACGCTCCGGACATCATGGTCGTCGCTGGTCAGAAGAACTTCCTGACTTCTTCCACCAACCCGACCGACCCGTACTGCAAGAACACCGTCGCCGAGCTCTTCGACATGACCATGGTGTGCCACTCCCTGAACCCGGAAGTCCCGGAGGACGTGTCCTTCGCCGAGTCCCGCGTTCGCAAGCAGACCATTGCCGCCGAGGACATCCTGCAGGATATGGGCGCCATCTCCATGATGACCTCCGACGCCATGGCCATGGGCCGCGTCGGCGAGACCATCATGCGCACCTGGCAGATGGCCGACAAGATGAAGCTCCAGCGCGGTCCGCTCAAGGGCGACTCCGAGTTCGATGACAACAACCGTATCAAGCGTTACGTCGCTAAGTACACCATCAACCCGGCTATCACCGTCGGCATCTCCGACTACATCGGTTCCATCGAGGTCGGCAAGTACGCCGATCTGGTCATCTGGGATCCGGCGTTCTTCGGCGCCAAGCCGGACACCGTCATCGTCAACGGCTTCGTCGTGTACGCGAACATGGGCGACGCAGGCTCCTCCCTGCCGACCCCGGAGCCGATGAAGATGTCCCCGCTCTTCGGCATGAAGGGCAAGGCTCTCGGCATGAACTTCAAGACCTTCGTCTCCACTTATGCCTATGAGCACGGCATCAAGGAGGAGCTGGGCCTCGACCGCATCGTGCTGCCGGTGCACAACACCCGCGACCTGATGAAGTCTGACATGAAGTTCAACGACTACGCTCCGTCCACCATCGCCATCGATCCGCAGAACTTCACCGTTACCATCGACGGCGAAACGATCGATTGCGATCCGGTCGATGAAATCGCTCTGACCCAGCGTTATTATCTGTACTGATTCCGGCCTTTCCGGCTGAAGCAGTCGCGGTAATAAAAGGACGCGTCGCTGTCGAAGGCGGCGCGCCCACTAGTGAAAGCGAGAAGTGAAGATGCAAATTGTCGAACGCCTCCTCGGCAACGTGGAGACCTGGCCCGACGCCGGCAACTACCACATCGAGACCGTGTACTTGGACAATGAGGATCTGGCCAAGCCAATCCAGCGCTTGGAGTCCGATCATGGCAACGAATTCGGTCTGCGCCTCGACCGCAAGGAGCTGCCGATTAAGTCCGGCGACATCATCGCGCACTACACGAACGACGAAGGCGAGGACACCCTGGTGGTCGTCCACACGCACTCGCAGGAAATGATCGTCATCACGCCGAGCGACATCGACCAGATGGGCACCATCGCGCATCTACTGGGAAACACCCACAAGCCGGTCAAGGTCGAGCACGGCCAGATCATCCTCGAGCGCGACCCTGTCGTCGAGAAAATCCTGGCCCACAACGACATCAAATTCGAGCTCAAGAACATCACGCTCACCGAGCCTCTTGAGCATGTGGACCTGAGGTACTGAGAAAGGTCGGGCGACATGAGCACCAGCGCTGACAGCGAAAAGGAATACCGCGACATCCGGAGGATCCTGGAGGTCTTTCAGATCTGCGATTCCACGTTCCCGATCGGAACGTTCAACCATTCCTACGGCATGGAGACGTATCTGCGCGACGGTATCGTCGACAGTAACGAAACCTTCGAGAAATGGCTATCCGTTTACCTGCGGACCCAGTTCAAGTGGGGCGAAGGCCTGGCGGTAAAGCTGACGCTGGAAGCGCTTGACAACAAGGAATACAGCAAGCTGTGGGAATACGACCAGCTGCTGACCCGTTCAGCAGCCGCGTTCGAAACCCGTCGCGGCGCGCGCCTCATCGCCGTGCAGATGCTGGATCTGCTCCTGCGCCTGTACGGGGAGGACGACCGCGTCGAAGTCAAGCTGCTCCAGGAGTACCGCCAACGTATCCGCGACGAGAAGTCCTTCGGCAGCCAGTCCATCGCCTTCGCGCTTTTCATGCACATGATGGGCGAAGGCGTGCGCGAGTCCGTCTGCTACTACTCCTACAGCATCGTCACCACGATGGTCCAGAACGCCGTCCGTGCCATTCCACTGGGACAGAAGGCAGGCCAGAAGATCCTGCATGACATCTTCGACGACATCATCACGTTATCGAAGCAGATCGAAGGCTTGGACGAGTCCTATCTCGGCGCGTCCGTGCCGGGCATCGAGCTTGCGCAGATCCGCCACGAGACCACCGTGTTCCGTCTGTTCATGTCGTGACGTTTCCCGTGAAACAGCCCGTGAAGCAACAGCATTTTTCATCAAAGGAGATTCATCATGAGCGCTAGCCCAGTCATCATCGGCGTCGGCGGACCGGTCGGTTCCGGCAAGACCAAGCTTCTCGAAGACCTCTGCAAGGACATGGCGAAGGACTTCTCCATCGGTGTCATCACCAATGACATCTACACCAAGATCGACGCGGAGTACATGCGTAAGAACTCCGTGCTCGAAGACGAGCGCATCATCGGCATCGAGACCGGCGGCTGTCCCCACACGGCCATCCGCGAGGACGTCTCCATGAACGAGGCGGGCGTCGAGGAACTCGAGAAGCGCTACCCGGATCTGGACCTCATCTTCATCGAGTCCGGCGGCGACAACCTCGCGGCCACCTTCAGCCCGGAGCTGGTGGACTTCTCCATCTATATCATCGGCGTGCCGGAAGGCGAGAAGATCCCGCGCAAGGCCGGCCAGGGCATGATCAAATCCGATATGTTCATCATCAATAAGACCGACCTGGCCCCGTACGTGGGCGCCGATCTGGACCGCATGCGCTCCGACACCGAAAAATTCCGCAAGCCAGGCAGCTTCTGCTTCACCAACCTTATGACCGGCGAAGGCATCGACTTCGTCGAGCATTGGATTAAGCACGACTGCCTCCTGCTGGACGACTGAGACAGACACAGATGACCGATACGAGCAAGGCCAGGTGAGCGATGAAGATTTTCCACGACAAGTACGACGGTTACACCGAGCTGAGTTTCTCCGAAAGGGGCGGGGAAACCGTCGCCGACGCCTGCATCGCCCGCGGCCAGGCTCGTATCTCCGCGAAGCTGCATCTCAATGGCGAAGACACGCCCTGCTACTTCCTCATCACCATGGGCGGCGGCCTGACCGAGGGCGAGACCTACGAAACGAAGCTCAACGCCCGCGCCGGCACCCATGCCGTGGTGACCACCCAGGCTCCGGCTTACGTCTTTAAATGCATCAACGGCGAGACGACCCGGAGCAACTTCGACGTGAAGGTCGGCCAGGACGCGGCTCTCGAGTACCTGCCGGACGACGTCATCCCGTACGGGCGGTCGAGGTACGTGCAGACAAGCGACATCCACGTCGCCAAGGGCGGCTCGCTGATGTACACCGACGGCATCACCGCCGGCTGGTCGCCCAACGGCAAGGACTTCCAGTACTACTTTGCGCACATGATTTCCCGCATCTACTACGCCGGGCGGCTGGTGTACAACGACAACCTCATCCTCGACCCGCACGCCTACGACATGGCGGGCCTGGGGCTCTTCGACGGTTCCCGCAACTACAGCAGCTTCGTCGTGGTCGACGAGAAGATCGACAACGCCTTCGTGCAGGAACTGCAGGAGATGGGCAAGGGATTCGAGGACGCTGTCATCGGCGTCACCCGTCTGGAAGGCCCGGCCCTGGTCGTGCGCGTGCTGGGCGACAGCCTCAACGGCAACAAGGCCATCCTCGGCAGGTACATCGATTTCGTGCGCGGCAAGCTCTATGGCCTGCCGCACCTGGATATGCGCAAGGACGTGTCCTTCAAGGGCTGATCAGAACCCTGGACATCCCTTCTTGGTGCGGCTGACGACGAGCCAACAGCCCACAACAGCCGCATCCCCGCGTAGGAAGCCTCTTTACGGGGCTTCCTACGCACGAAGGCCGCCGGCAGAGGTCGGATCGGCGAAGCAGTGGCAGCAATGGTTCCGAAGACAGGACGCCCGCGGCGAGGAAACCAGGGGGCGTCCCGTCGCCGCCGGTGGGCAAAGAGGTCGGGCGGCGGGGCCAGCGCTGCGGCATCGAAGAAAGCGAAGCGCGGCGGGCGACGCTGCCTGTCGTCATCAGAAATGCATATTCCAGAGAACTATCTGAGTCCCCAGACCTGCGCGGCCATGATCGGCGTCATGGCGCCCGTATGGGGCGTATCCATCGCCAAAGTCAAAAAACAGATCCGGAAGAACCGGTCGCTGGTCACTCAAATGGGCATCGGCGCCTCGTTCGCCTTCCTGGTCATGATGTTTAATGTCCCGGTGCCAGGCGGCACGACCGCGCACGCGGTGGGGTCGGCGCTCCTGGCTGTCCTTCTCGGGCCGTATGCCGCCTGTTTGTCGGTGACGATGGCCCTGATACTGCAGGCGCTGCTCTTCGGCGACGGCGGCGTGCTGTGCATCGGGGCGAACGCGTTCAACATGGCGTTCGTGATTTCGTTCCTCGGCTACGGGATCTTCGTGTTGTGCAAGAAACTGTGGAAGAAGAAAGGGGACACGGTCGGCGCGTTCCTCGGCGGCTACATCGGCATCGTCGTGGCCGCATTGTGCTGCGGCGTCGAACTGGGCCTGCAGCCGCTGCTCTTCAGGAACGCCGCAGGGGATCCGATGTACTGCCCGTACCCGCTGTACATCTCCGTGCCGGCCATGGTGGGCGCGCATCTGATCATCGGCTTCATCGAAGGCGGCATCACCGTTGCCGTATACTCGTACATCAAGAAAGTCGCGCCGCAGACCATCTACAACCCCACGGGCGAGCTGGTCGCCGCAGGCGCGCAGGCGCAGGGACGCCGGACGTGGCGCACGGTCATGTGGTGGATCATCGGCGTGGCCGTGGTCCTCAGCCCGATCGGCCTGCTGGCTTCGGGCGACGCCTGGGGCGAGTGGGGCAGCGACGAGCTGCTTGGCTGGCTGAGGAAGTACCACCTCAAAGCCGTTCTTCCGCAGTCGTTCACGCGCAAACAGGAGTACCACGCGGCCTTCAGCGACTACACCATCCCGGGGCTGGACTCGGGCTGGCAGGCCGCCATCGGCTACATTCTCTGCGCCATCACCGCGATCCTCGTCTTCGTCATCGTCACGCGCGTCATCAGCGCGCTCATCAACCGCGGCAAGAGCGCGGAAGCCGTCATGGCCGGATCCAGCAATAGCATCGGCGATGCTGGCATGGCCAGCGCTGCTGCGGCCGGCAGAGCGCTGGCCGCGGAGACGAACGACGTTCCGGCGGACGCGACAGACATCTCCTGCAGTTTCCTGGCGTCAGGGGACATGGCATCCGGAACCGCTGACAATGCTTCGGAGAACCATGAGCGCTAGGCAGAGCACAGAAACGAACGCCGCTGCGCTGCCGGACTGGCTGGCGCGATCGGAGGAGTACGTTCCGGGCAGTGTCAAAAGCAGTGGCCTGCTGCGTAGCGAGAAGACCATCGAAAAACTGCTCGCGCGCCTCCAGAGCGGAAGCGGCACTTCCATGAAACACGCCCTGCACCCGGTGACGTACCTGGTCAGCTTCGTCTTCGCGCTGTTCGCGCTGTCCTACACGAGCCTGGCGTACGTGGTCTGGGCCATCGGCATCGCCGAAGCCGCCGTCCTGGTCCAGCTCGACGGCGCGACTCTAGCGAAGATCCTCAAACGATCCTTCTGGCTGCTGCTCGTCGACGCCCTCGTCTATGTCCCGTCAGTCTTCCTGGGCGCGTTCAACTGGCTGTTCCTCGTCAAGATGTTCCTCATCCTCGTAGGCAGCGTCACCTACGCGACAAGCACGTCCGTGTTCGACTTCATCACGGCCCTCAAACAGCTGCACATGCCGAACTTCTTCATCTTCCAATTCGACGTGTTCGTCAAGCACCTGCACGTGCTCGGCGCCCAGCTGCTGCAAATGCTCCACGCCGTCGACTGCCGGACCGTAGGCGACTCGCGGTCGCAGCGCAAGCTTTGGAGCGTGATCGTGGGCAACCTCTACCTGCAGATGGTCGAACTAGGCAAGCAGCTGTACGATGCGCTCGAAGCGCGCGCGTTCGCCGGCACATACACGTACATGGTCCACAAAATGAAAAGCGTTGATTTCGCGCTGATCGCCGGCGAAGTCCTGGCGCTCGCCGGCGTGATCGCGCTACAGACGCGCTAAGGAGACGCCATGGCACTCTTTTCCATCCAGCACCTGAGCTTCGGCTACCAGGACAAGCAGGTCCTCGACGACATCGGCTTCGACATCGAGACGGGCGAGTTCATCTGCTTCATGGGCCCCAACGGCGGCGGCAAATCCACGCTGCTGCAGATGATGCTCGGCTTCCTCGAACCGCGCTCCGGATCCATCGCCTACCGCAGGCGGCCCGTGCCGCAGTGGCTGGCCGATCCGAAACTCAAACGCGAATACCACCAGCAAGTCGGCATCCTTTTCCAAAACGTCGACGTGCAGCTGTTCAACTCCACCGTGTACGACGAAATCGCTTTCGGGCCGCGGCAGATGGGCCTGAGCGACGAGGAGATCGACCGGCGCGTCCAAGACTGCCTCGGCATCTTCGGACTGCAGGGGCTGGCCGAAAACGTGCCGTACCACCTGTCGGGCGGGGAGAAGCGCGAAGTGGCGCTCGCCAGCGTTCTCGCCCTCAACCCCGACGTCGTCCTGCTCGACGAGCCGCTCGTGGGCCTGACGAGCAACAACCGCGCCAAGCTGCTGGACGTGTTCGACCAGCTCCACCGCCTCGGCAAGACCATCGTGATGATCACCCACTACTTCGACCAGGTCAAGGACCTCGCCGACGCGTACGTGATCTTCGGCGGCGGGCAGGCCGTCAAAAAGACGCGCGCCGAAGTATTCGCCGACGCGGATCTGCTGCGCTCCGTGCGCGAGTACTGAGAAGGCGCGCGCCATGAACATGCGAAGAGGGTCGCTCCCATGCCGGGAGCGACCCTCTTTCTGTCAGCGCTAGGCAAACGCCCAACGCTGTTCGCCGTCACTCGTTGGCGGCGGAACCGGTGGCAGACGCGCTCGTCGGGAACAGCGGCGCGTCGGTGCCGTTGAGTTCGGGCTTGACGGAGGCATTGCCCACGTTCTGCTTGGACAAGCCGATGGCCTTGAGCAGAGCAGTCTCCGGGCTGCCGGTCTGGCTCCAAGCGTCGTCGAAAAGCCAGTAGTGCCCGTTGATCTGGAACGTTGGGGTCGTCATCTCGCCCTTGTACTCGCCGGACGGGTGCTGCAGGTCCGTGCGGGTGACGGTGTAGGCGGATTCGGCGTTGACCCAGGCCGTGTACGTGCCCTTGACGGAGGCTTCAGCCATGGCAGTCGGCACGCCGGCCGCGGTCTCCTCCTGCTGGGCTATCATCGCGTCGGAGACCGGCTTGTAGTTCTCCGCTTCCTCCGGCTGGTACGGCTTCTCGAAGAAAGCTTTGACCACGGCAAGGAACTGGGACGGATCGTTCTGCGCGATATAAACGGCGGCGGCCGCGCTGCGGGTCGAGTACTGGTCGGTCGAGCTGCGGTCGAGGAAGGCGTCCGGATGCATCTCCAGGTTGATCTGGCCGGCCTTGACCATCGCGATGAGCGTGGAGTCGATCTGGCGATCGACGTCGCCGCAGGCCGGGCAGATGAAGTCGGTGTACAGCTGAATGGTCGGAACGCCTTTGACCGGCTTGTCAATGCCGTTCTTCGACATCACGAAGCCGCCGGTCTTGGTGGCATAGCTGGGCTTGACCTTCACGGCTTCGACTGCGGCGAGCGCGCTGGCGCTGCTGGTAGCGGCGCTGGACGAGCCGGACGTGCTCTGGGGGCGATTGGCTTTCCATATGAAGAAGCCGCCCAAGCAAAGCACAACGACGAGCACGACGACGACGATCACGCCCAGCCTCGTCTGGTTCTTGCGGTCGCGCGCGGCCCGTTCGCGGGCTGCCTCTTCCAGCTTTTCCTTTTGTTCGCGGTTGACTTGTGCCATATACCTTTCCTCTGTCGTTCAGGAACAAGACGACGAAACGAGAACACCATACGAGAGCAGTGACACTACATCTGCACGGGCGTCAGTCTAATAGCAGCGGAATACAACTTTCTGGACGCGATATCCATGATCGCTGAAGGTATTTTTCAGAAAACGGCGAGCGGCGACCAGTCAATGGCCGGCAGCGTGGCGAAAATCATCACCGCGGCGGCCAGGAACGCGACAAGCAGCAGGAGCAGGGCGATGCCTAGGCGTGCGCTCGCCGGATGGTCGAGCAGATCCTCGTCCTCGGCGTTGTCGGCGTTGTCTCGGATGTGCGCGACGCCCCGGCGCAGGGATGTCCAGGCGGCGTCGAAGCCCAGGCGCGCCTGCGGGGAGCCGAGGTTCGTCTGGCTCAGCAGCAGCCAGGCGATGAGTCCGAAGCCGGCTGTCAGCAGTCCGCTGGAGGAGCGGGGCGTGCCTCCGAGGAACGCGAGGCGCACGGCTGTCAGCCCGATGACGTGGCCGGTGATCTGGCCCAGATCGATGGGCAGGAACGCGAAGCAGTCGGACAGCAGCAGGCACAGCAGCCAGACCAGTATGCCGGGGATGAGCCGGATCGCCGCCCGGACGAGATGGAACGGGCCGAGGAAGACAGCCATGAGCGCATCGGAGCCGCGCGCTCCGCCGTGCCGCTGCTCGCGTTTGCGCTGGGCAAGGACGCCGTAGCCGTAGACGGCTGCGATCCATAGGACGAAGAGGCCGACGGCTGCGCCCCAGACAGGCAGTCCGGCGCATAGGACGGTCAACGGGATGGCGAAGAACCAGGCCAGCGCGCGCCCGTGAGGGACGGCGGCCTGTTTCCCGGCCCGCTGGCGGGAGAAACCGCGCGCGTCGGGTCGGCCGACCGGTTCGTCGAAGGATTCGTCGAAAAGGCCGGATCCGTCGCCGCGGACGATGCCATTGTCGTGAACGGCGCTGCTATCGAGATTGCCGAACGCGTTACCGCGGTTCCCGGCGATGGTGTTCGCGCGCAGGATGCCGCTGGCGCGGGACGACGTGTCCGCGGCTGCGTAGGGATCGAAGTCGGCGACGGTCGCGGCGCGGGGCCGCTGGCGCGGGCGCGCAGGCCGGCTGTCGGGGTTCGACGCGCTGATGCGAGGCTCGCGCAGCAGCATCGTCTGGCCGCCGGTGTCCATGCCAGCGAAGGGGCTGGACCCGTCCGAGCCTGGCACGGCGAAGCGCTCGCCGCCGGCCTCGTCCGAGCCGTTGTAGGGCTCCTTAAACTCCGGCATCGCCTCCAGGCCGCCGGCCGAAGTCTCCTCGGGGTCGGCGCCGCGGGCCGCCTGGAAGCCATGCGCGAGATCGCGGACGAGAGCCCGCGCCTCTCCATGGCTGTGCCGGCCGGGAACAGCGTGCCGCGGCCCGAAAGCGGAGGCAGTGCCAGTGCCGAAGCCGTCCGGTTCCCCCAGCAGGGCGGTTTCCTCCGCATCGGCGCCGCCGGCATCGGCGATGACGGTCGTCGTCGGCACCGCGTTCGACTCATGGCTCCAATTCCTGCGCGGATTGCCCACTCCAGATGTTTTCTCCGTGTCGTTCCCCTTCGCGTCGGCCACGCCGAAGCGCGCGTCAAAAGGGCGCATCGCCCCTGGATCGGTCATGCTCTGCTGATTTCCCCGGATCTGCTGGCCGTCCGCCTGCCGACTGTACGCCTGTTGCCCTGAAAGCGGCTGACCGAAACCGGCGTTCAGCGCGCCGCCGCCCGGAAACATGTTCCCGCCGGACCGGCGCCCGGCGTCCTGGATGGCCTGCAGCAGCAGGCCAACCGGCAGCCGGCGCGAACGGTCGGGGTCCAGCGCCGACACGAACGCCGACGCCAGCGACGGCGGCAGTCCCCGCACGTCAGCCACGCCGGCTTCCTCGCGCTGCAGGACCGTCATCAGCGGTCTGGAACCAAAGACCGGCCGCCCCGTGGCGGCGAACGCCAACGCCGACACCAACGACCACCAGTCCGTCTCCTCGTCCGGCTCAGCACCTTCCACCACCTCCGGAGCGATGAAGCCCGGCGTGCCCATCACCAGCCCCGTGCGCGTCACATGACTTTCGCCCACGCCCATGGCGATGCCGAAATCGACGAGCACCGGTCCGGTCGAGGACACCATGACATTCGTAGGCTTGATGTCCCGATGGATGATCCCCGCCCGATGCACGGCGTCGACCGCGGAGACGAGCTTCTCCGCCAATAACTCCAGGTACTCGCCCTCATAAGGGCCATTGCGGCGCACATCCTCGCGCAGGTTCTCGCCGTCGATGAGCTCCGTGACGATGAACGCCAGCGCGTCATCCAGCTCCATGTCCACGATGGCGGCAACGCCCGGATGCCGGATCCTGCTCAAAGCCATGGCTTCGCGGCGTAGGCGCTCGCGGGCGGCGGTTTCGTCGCGCTGCGCGTCAGGGGCGAGCGGCGCGTCCTCCGAGAGCGAATCGCGCAGGATTTTCATGGCGAAGCGGTTGCCGATTTGGTCCTCGACGGTCCAGACGGTGCCCATGGCCCCGCCGCCCAGCTGCGAGACGAGCATGTAGCCGCCGATTATCTGGCCCGGTCGGAGGTCGAACGCGGAAAGGGAATCGGTCATGGCAGCTCAATCCATGAAGAGGAACCAGTCGGCGACGTACGTGTACGCCTGCGGGTTCTGCGTCAGCAGGCTGCCGTAGCGGCCCACGGTGAAAACGGCGAAGAACTGCACGAGGAAGACGTACGCCAGCAACGCGCAGACGATGCCGGCGAGCAGCCGGTCGCGGTGCGCCAGTTCGCCGCCAGCGGCCATTTCGTCGGCGGGGGTCAGAGCATACAAGGCGATGGCCGTCATGAGGATGATGAGGTAGCCGAAGTCGTTCATGTAGCGTTCGGTGAAACCGCACATGTAGGAGTCCAGGAACAGGACCGCGAGCACGGCGGCCGCGCCTGTGAGGCAAACGCCAGCGAGCATCATGCGGGTGCCGGCCGTCCCGCGCGCGCCGGCGGGTTTGAGGATCGCCTCCACGGAGCTCCGGCGCCGGCGGGAGAAGATCCACGGCAGCGCGAAGACGAGCAGCGCGAAGGGCGCGAGGAAGGTGAACAGGCCGCCTTCGGACGGTTCGGACGGGTGCCAGGAGAAGAACGGCATCGTCGTGCAGTTGACGAACGGAAACTGCATATTGAGGTTCATTGGCTGGAAGAGGAAGTACCACATGACTGACAGGGTGCCCAGGAACGTCCTCTTGGCGTGGACCATGTCGAAACCGGTGAGGTTGTAGTTCGCGCCGAAGCTGAAGAGGCTGCCGAAGCGCGTCTTGTTGTACAGCATCAGCGGCAGGAAGACGAGGGCGAACGGGATAATGGCGCTGATCGTGGCGCGCAGGCCGCGACGGCTGAAGAGCGTGCGATCGTGGAATACGGCGTCCCAGAAGATCGGGACGGCCAGCAGCGCGGAGAACAGGTACTGCGGCCGCGAGCCGAAGTCCAAAGCGATGAGCGCGCTGCCTGCGAAGATCCATCCGGCGGACACGTGGACAGGTTTTCCGGCCTTGGCGGGTTCGCCGCCGCGCGCAGGCCTGGCGGAGTCCTCCGGCTGGCGCAGGGACATGAGCCAGCACCACAGGCCGCCGAGCGTGAGCATGTAGCTGCAGGACTCGGGGACGCTGTAGAAGCTTGCGGTGAAGACGTGGTAGAGGATGCCGCTGCCCATGCCCATCATGAGCACGGCGGCGAGCACGGCGGCCGGACTGGCCTGCTGGAACCAGAGCTCGGCAACTCGGACCATCAGCAACGTGGCGAACACCGCGCCCACGAGGCTGCAAATAAGCACCGAGACGGCCGACGGCAGCATCTGGCCCGTCATCAGCTGGTAAGGCACGAAAAAAAGGACGGCTGGCACGACGCCGAAGTAGCAGTAGTACCTGCCGTGGTAGAAGGCGTGGTCCCAGAACACCTTGCCGCCATGCTCGACGATGGGGACGCGCGCCGCGTAGTCGTACGGGTTCTTCATTGCCGCGAGCTGGCGCGGCACGGGCAGGTCGAGCCACGTCCGGCCGTGGACGAGCGCGTCGGCGAGGCTGCCGTACTGGTTGTAGTCGAACCATTCTTCGAAGCCCGCGCCGAAGTGCAGGCCGACATATTCGGTGACGCTGCCGGAGACGCCCCAGATGAAGCCGTAGTACGCCAGGATGAGCAGCGTGGCGATCGCCAGGACACTGACCTGGAACGCGGAGCGGGTTTCGAGCCGCACGCGCCACAGCGGCGACCCCGGTCCGAGGAAAGCCAGCAGCAGGACGAGGGTGAGCAGCACAGCGATGCGCAGGCCGTTGCAGCTGTAGGGCACGCGCGGGTTGATTTGCACTGCGGAGAAGGGGATGACGGCGTTCTGCGGCGCCTGGAAGAGGACGCGCAGATGCGAGCAGATGCCGCCGGCGTTGATGTATTCCGAGCGACTGTACCGCGGGAACAGGCCGACCCAGGTGCCCGTGTGGTGCTGGGTGAGGTCGTGGCCGTAGAAGTCGGCCAGCTGGTAGTTGACGGAAACGTCGAGGACCCCGGCCGGCGCGTCGGAGTTCACGAAGCGCAGGAAGCGGATGAGCTGCCCGTCCTTGCTGGCGATGTCGATGGACTCGGTCTTCGGATTGGTCACTTTTAGGCCGCCGGGAATGCGCTCGAGTCCGGTGAGGGACATTTCGCTGCTAGGAACGGTCTGCGTCCGCGCTCCAAGGGTCTGCCAGGTGGGTAGGTTGAATAGGCCGACCTCGAGGAAGGCTGCCGCGAGGATTCCGATGACCAGGATCTTCCACCGCTGATGGAGGAAGGAACGCCAACCCAGGCACTCCATCCGTTCGTCGTGTTGTTCCTTGCCTGTGCGCACCATCCCACTATAAAGCACGGCGGGAAAGCATTCCCTGGACGCCGCAGCGGCGAAACGGCGGCATGATAGAATGACGGAAACTCGAAGGCAAGTGTTTCGTTTCTGAGTGTTTCGTCAAATTTCTCACTCGGATCGTTCGGCATGCGCCTGTCGATGAAAGGAAAGCACATCATGGCATCGGTCGCCTACGACCACGTCACGCGCATCTACCCGGGCAATACGGAGCCGTCCGTCAACGATCTGTGCCTGGACGTCGAGGACGGGGAGTTCATGGTCCTCGTCGGTCCGTCCGGCTGCGGCAAATCCACCACGCTGCGCATGCTTGCCGGCCTCGAGGAGGTCAACAAGGGCCGCATCTTCATCGGCGACCAGGACGTGACGACCGAGCAGCCCAAGAACCGCGACATCGCCATGGTGTTCCAGAACTACGCGCTGTACCCGCACATGAGCGTGGCCGACAACATGGGCTTCGCGCTGAAAATCGCGGGCGTGCCGAAGAACGAGATCCGCCGCAAGGTCGAGGAGACCGCCAGGATCCTCGACCTTACCGACCTGCTCGACCGCAAGCCCAAGGCTCTTTCCGGCGGCCAACGCCAGCGTGTGGCCATGGGCCGCGCCATCGTGCGCCAGCCGAAGGTCTTCCTCATGGACGAACCGTTGTCGAACCTCGACGCCAAGCTGCGCGCGCAGACCCGCACCCAGATCGCGAACCTGCAGCGTAACCTCGGTGTGACCACCCTGTACGTCACGCATGACCAGACCGAGGCGCTGACGATGGGCGACCGCATCGCCGTCATCAACTTCGGCGCGCTCCAGCAGTGCGGCACCCCGTCCGAACTGTACAGCCGCCCCGGCAACGTGTTCGTCGCCGGGTTCATCGGCTCGCCGTCCATGAACCTCGGCACCTACGCGGTCTCCGAGGGCCGCGTCCGGATCGGCGACGGCTCCATCGCTTTGCCGCGCGAGACGACCGACAAGCTTGCCGCGTGCGCCGACAGCAAGATTGTCCTCGGCTTCCGTCCGGAAGCGGCCCGCTTCGCGTCCGCCGACGATCCGGAGTCCTTCAGACTGCTGGTGCGCAACGTCGAGGACCTCGGCGCCGACGGCTATGCCTACGGCGACGTCCTGACCGGCGGCGCGGCCAGCACTACGGCCTCCAGCCTCATGGGCGACCAGAACAAGCTGACGGCTATCCGCGTGACGCCGCGCGAGCTGCCGAAGGTCGGCGACGTCGTCAACATCCGCATCGACCAGTCCACGATGCACCTTTTCGCACCGTCCACCGGATTGCGCCTCAACTGAAGCCCGCCACGCCCTCCGTGGCGCTGGATCCCGAGGCTGTTCTCCCGGCGGGGGGCGGCTTTGGCGGCGCTGGCGCCAGCGCCGCCACGATCCCCGCGCTTGCCTGTCAGGGCCCGCGCACCATCGCGGCTGCTCGCCGGGCCGCCCTGAGTCGCCTATGTGGGCACATCGTCCGCTTTGCCCATAGGCGGGAGCCATTGATGCCCTCAAGAAGGATTCCGCGCGAGAGGGCCGAACAAAAAGCACGCTGCCTTGCTGATGCGCCTCCCCTATATCGAACCGATGGCCGTCACCGCGCGCAAAACCCGCTCCGCGCGGCCGAACGGAGTCGTGCAGAGCGAGTTCTCGCATGCAGTCTTTCTCAGCTGTTGTTTTTCGCCTCGTGACGGGCGCGGGTGGTGGCGTACAGCGAGATGCCTGCTGCCACGGACGCGTTCAGCGATTCGACCTGTGCGGAAATCGGAATGCCGGCGATGACATCGCACTTCTCGTACGTCAGATGGTTGATGCCTTTGCCTTCGGAGCCGAGCACGATGACGAGCGGGTCCGACTCGAAGCCGGTCTTGCCTACGGCCGCGACGCCGCCGCCGTCCAGTCCGATGGCGTAGTAGCCACGCTTATGCATCTCGTCGAGCGTGCGGTTGAGGTTGGTGACGCGCGCGACCGGCAGATGGGCCGCCGCTCCGGCGGACACCTTCCACGCGCCGGCCGTCATGGACGCTGCGCGGCGCTCCGGCAGAATGATGCCGTCTGCGCCGAACGCGGCCGCGGAACGGATGACCGCGCCGAGGTTCTGCGCGTCGGTCACGCCGTCGAGGGCGATGAACAGCGGCGCCGTGCCCAGTGCCTTGCTTTGGTTCTCGGCCTTGTCCATCAGCTGGGAGAGGTCGGCGTACTGGTACGGCTTGATTTTCAGCACGATGCCCTGGTGGTTACGCGAACGCGCGATCCGGTCGATCTCCAGACGGTCGGCTTCGAGGATGCTCAGGCCTTCCTGGCTGGCGATGCGGATGGCATTACGCGTGCGATCGTCCTGCTCCAGGCGTGTGGCGATGTACAGTTCGCTGGCTGGCACTCTGGCGCGAAGCGCTTCGACGACGGCATTGCGTCCGATGACGATCTCGTCGGTCTTGGTTACGCGCCTGTCGGCGCGGCGCTGGGCAGCCAGACGCGGGCTGGCGGCCTGCCGCTTCTCGTGGGCAACCTTGGCCTTGTGCGCTTTGTGATACACGCGGTCCTCGGCCTTCGGGGTCGGGCCGTGGCCGCGCAGCGATTTGCGGTGGCGGCCGCCAGAGCCGATGACATGCTTTCCCACGCCGTTCACGGAGCGCGATTCCTCGTTTGAAGTGGTCATGGTCCTTTATTGTCTCATTGCCGGTCGATGATGCCGGCTTGGCGGATTCCGCTCTCAGTACTTCATGCCCATCGCGGCGCGGACTTCGTCGAGGGTCTGGTCGGCGATCTCGTTGGCCTGGCGGTTGCCGTCGCGCAGCACGTCACGGATGGAGTCCATGTCCTGGGCCAGCTCTTCGCGGCGGGCGCGGAACGGGGCGAGGAAGTCGTTGACGGATTCGGTGACGTACTTTTTCAGCGCACCAGCGCCGGCGTCGCCGATTTCCGCGGCGATCTCGGCTGGACCGCGGCCGGTGACGAGGCCCGCGGTGGTCAGCAGCGCGGAGACCTGCGGGCGATTGACCGGGTCGAAGGTGATGCGGCGCTCGGAGTCGGTCGGGGACTTCTTGATGAGTTTGGCGGTCTCCTCGGCCGTGGCGGACAGTTTGATGGCGTTGCCGTAGGACTTGCTCATCTTACGGCCGTCGAGTCCCGGGATCTCCGGCGCATCGGATAGGATAGCGCTCGGCTCGCGGAACACGCGGTTCTTCTTGGCGTAGCGGTCGTTGAAGCGGCGGGCGATAGCGCGCGTGATTTCGATGTGCGGCAGATTATCCTTGCCGATGGGCACAACATTCGCTCTGCAGAACAGGATGTCGCACGCCTGGTGGACCGGATAGGTGAGCAGCAGGCCGGTCAGCGAATGCCCGGAGGCCTCCATTTCGGCCTTGACGGTCGGGTTGCGCAGCAGCTCCGCCTCGGTCACCAGGGACAGGAACGGCAGCATGAGCTGGTTCTCCGCCGGCACCGCGGAGTGCGTGAAGATCATGGTCTTCTTCGGATCAATGCCCGCGGCCATGTAGTCGAGCACCATGTTGAGCACGTTGTCCTGTATGTGCTCGGTGGTGTCGCGGTCGGTGATGACCTGGTAGTCCGCGATGATGATGTTCGTGTCGACGCCGAGATCCTGCATGGCCACGCGCTCGCGGATGGAGCCGAAGTAGTGGCCCAGGTGCAGGCGGCCGGTAGGCCGGTCGCCGGTGAGCATGCGGAACTTGCCCGGGTTCGCCTCGAGGGCGGCGAGCGTCTTGTCGGACCGCTCCTTGGCGGCGAGAAAGCTGGCGCTCATTTCGTTGCCTGTGGCGGTGCGCTGGCCTGTCTTCCGGTCGTCTGCGTTTTCCATGGTTCTCCTTCGGCATCCAGGGTGTTCCGCGGCTTCGGTCGGAAGGTGCTCGAACATGGCTGAAAGCCTTAAAAATAGCGGATTTGTCGCTTTCGTATTGCTCTCATCGTAAAAGACGAAGACGACATGGAAGTGGTGGTATTCTCAAAATCGGTGTGAAAGAAGCAATTGATACCGCTGCCCGCAGGGCGGCCATGACTGGCGAAGGAGGTTGCATGGGCCGCGGACGTCAGAAAGCGAAGCAGACTCGCATCGCTCGTAAGCTCAAATACCTCACGACTGACACGAACTACGACGAGCTGCAGGAAGAGCTGTCGCGCCAGGATTCCTCGGATCAGGCATCGGATCAGTTCCGCGAGCTGGACCGGAAGTTCCAGGAAAAACGCGAGATGGACGAGTACGCCCAGTGGGCGGCCGAAGCTGCCGCTAAGGCCAAGAAGGAGGACAGCGACGAGAAGCCGAAGGCCAAGGCGTCACCAGCGTCCGCCTTCGCTGCGATGCAGCGGATGATGGCGGCGGCGTCGAAAATCTCCGCGAAGAAGGCCGGTTCCGAGCGGGGTTGAGGGCTGCCGCGTAGGATCGGTTCTGGCACTGGGCAGCGAACCCGGCGGAACACCCTTCCCGATGGCATTGGCTGCCTCCGGGTTTTGCGCGTCCGTCGAGCGTCCGATCGCTCAGCCGCGGGAGCCGTTGGCGTAGTAGCGGTGCAGCGTGGCGTCGCGGAACTCGTCGAAATAGCCGCCGTCGATGGAGGCGCGGATGTCGTCGAGGAGGCTGACGAAAAAACGCTCGTTGTGGATGGTGGCCAGCGTCGCGCCGTTCATTTCGTGGCACTTGAGCAGATGGTGGACGTAGGCGCGCGAGTAGTGCGTGCAGGTGTAGCAGTCGCAGTCCTCTTCGAGCGGGCCGAAGTCGGTCCGGAACGCCGCACGCATGACGTTGTAGCGTCCATCCCGCGTGTAGATGGCGCCGTTGCGGCCTGTGCGCGCCGGAGCGACGCAGTCGAAAGTGTCGCCGCCGTTCTCCACTCCGGCGAAGATATCGTCCACAGCGGCGATGCCCAGCACGTGGCGCGGCTTGTCGTCCGGCAGCTCGTCGCAGATCCAGGCGCAGATTTCGCCCATGATGCGTTTCTCGAACGCGCCGCCCAAACCAAAGCCATCGAAGTCGAGGCCGGCGACCTCGCTGGCCGCGCGCCGTCGCAGGTCCTCGTAGTTGGCGCCCTGCACGACGCCGAACAGCGCCTGGTACGGCTTGCCGCTGCGCGCTTCCGTGAGCCGCCGGTGCTCGGCAACGCAGCGTTTGGCCCAGCGGAAGGTGCGCTCGACGGAATCGACCTGGTAGCGGCGCGTGTTCATGAGCGTGGTCAGTTCGTCGAAGGCGAACATGATGTCCGCACCGAGCTTGTGCTGGATATCCATGGAAATCTCCGCGGAGAAGCGGCGCATCGAGCCGTTGAGCGGGGACTTGAAAGTGACGCCGTCCTCGTCGACGAAAGCGTGGCGTGTCTTGCCGTCGGCGATGACGTCATCGGATTTGAGGCCGGTGACGTCCATGGCGAGGGTCTTCTTGAAACCGGCGCCCAGGGACAGCACTTGGAAGCCGCCGGAATCCGTGAAGGTCGGGCCGTCCCAGTTCATGAACTTGCCGAGGCCGCCGGCCGCGTCGACAAGGTCCTCGCCGGGCCGTTCGAACAGGTGGAAAGCGTTGGAGAGCATGCACTGGGCACCGAGGTCCTTGATCTGCTCCGGTAGGACGGCCTTCATGGTCGCCTGTGTGGCGACCGGCACGAACGCCGGGGTGCGGATCTCGCCGTGGGGCGTGTGGATGACGCCGGTCCTGCCATGGCGTCGGCCGCCGATGCCGAGGCCCGTGGGGGAATTCGGCAGTTCGGTGACGATATCGAATCCGAACGCGCCGCGACCCAGCGGGACGGCTCGTGATGCTGGTGAAATCATGGTTCCACTTTAACGGGACGCATTTACCCCGCGCCGGGCCCCGCACCCTCCTGACAGCAAACTTCCAGGATTCGAGCAGGATTGGTGTGTTTACTCGAAACCAAAGAACGACAGCGTCCGGCCCGCTGGTTTCTCCACGGACCTTCCGGTAACGCCGAACGAGTAACCTCGGAGGGAAAGCGGACTAACAAGGAAGAAGGACAGATGGCTCAGCATGACGATTCCAACAAGCCACTCGGCTCTGACAGTACCGGAAGCCGCCCGGCCTCCGGTGGGCAGGTCGATTCGGCGGTGGACGCCTCTGCTATTTCCGCCGGGGCTGCTGACAAGGCCACTGGCGCGACGAACGCGAATGCCGCTGCTGTGGATGCCGTCGACGCTGGCGAGGCCGGTACCGGTAAGATCGACGCGCCCGCGGCCGATCGGAACGTCGACGCCATAAGCACCGGCGTCGGAAACGCTGACGCGCCCACGACGCCGTTGAAGTCGGTCGCGTCGGAACCGGAGCCGTCCTCCCCGCGCGGCAAGCAGGAGACGCGGCCATCGGGAGCAGCGTCGCAGCCGACATCCACGCAAACGACGTCCTCTTGGACGACGTCGTGGTCCGGCGGGAACGACGCGACGGCCGCGTCCATGCCGGACCAGTACGCCTTCTACCAGTACGGTCAGAACTACGGGCAGCCGCAGTACGGCCAGAGCTACGCTTCGGGAACCGGATCCGCCATGGGTCCGAACGCCGATGCCGGTGCGGGCGCTGGAACCGGAGCAACCGCCGATGCCGGTGCGGGCGGCGCCATTCCTCCAGTGAGCGGTCCAGGCATGCCTGGCAACGGACAAGGCGCCGGCCGTCCCGGCGGCTGGAACAACGGCCAAGGCCGTTCGTCCGCGGCGTCGCGCCCCTGGGTCATCTCCATCATCACAGCCGTGCTGACGGCAGTCATCGTCATCGCGCTGGGCTATGTGCTCGTAGGCACTGGTCTGGTGTTTTTGCCGCAGAGCGCCTCGACGTCCTCGCTGGCGTCCTCTTCCGGCGGTTCCGGCACGGTGAAAGTCAACGGCGAGCAAGCCCCTGACTGGACCGCCGTCAACAAGAAGGTGTCGGCCTCGGTCGTGTCCATCACCGTCCAGCTCAACAACGGCATCGCCAAGGGGTCCGGCGCGATTCTCGACACGAACGGTGACATCGTCACGAACGACCACGTCATCGAGGATGCCACCGCCATCGAAGTCACCCTCAACAACGGCAATATGTACAACGCCAAGGTCGTGGGCACCGATCCGACGACCGACCTGGCTGTCATCAAGCTGGAGAACGCGCCGACCGGCCTGCAGCCGGTGACCTTCGCCAACTCCAGCGACCTGGCTGTCGGCGAACGCGTCATGTCGATTGGCAATCCTCTGGGTTATGAAAACACCGCGACGACGGGTATCGTGTCCGCTCTGAACAGGCCGGTCGAGGTTTCCGACGAGACGGAGAAGAATATCGTCACCAACGCCGTCCAGATTTCAGCGGCTATCAATCCGGGCAACTCCGGCGGCCCGACCTTCGACGCGGCCGGCCAGGTGATCGGCATCAACTCGTCCATCGCTACGATGGCGTCGGCGGATTCCAGTTCCGGCTCGCAGTCCGGTTCCATTGGCATCGGCTTCGCCATCCCGTCGAACCTCGTCAAGAAGATCGCCGACGAGATTATGAGAAACGGCAAGGCCACGCACGCCGAGATGGGCATCACCATCACGACGGGCGCCGCCGAAGCCAATGGCGCGACGCGCATGGGAGCCAAGGTGATGTCCGTCACGCCGGGCGCTCCGGGCGCAGACGCCGGCCTGCGCAAGGGCGACCTCATCATCGGTTTCAACGGCAATACGGTGACAAGCGTGTATTCGCTGCTGGGCTATGTCCGGGCGGCGTCGGTGGGCGAGACCGTCAAGCTCACCATTATCCGGGACGGCAAAGTGCTTGACCTCAACTGCGTGCTCAACAAAGTGGAATCGCTGGCGCAGCTGAAGGCCAATGCCAATACCGGAAACTCCGACGGCTCAGGAAATTCAGGCAACGGCTCTGGTTCGGGCAACGGCGGCGGGCTCGACGGCTTCGGTCTTCTCGATCCGTTCGGCCTCTTCTGATGTCGGCGGCCTGAGGGGAGGGGCGGAAAAGCCTCCGCTGTCGGCAGGTCTTGGCGACTGGTCGACGGTTCCGTTCCGTTCCTCCGGCCGTCTGTCCGCTTGGTGCGCCGGTTCGGCCCGTACCCTCGGGCCGGTACTCTGGAGACATGGAACAGAACGAGAGGGAAACGAATCTCCGTCCGCTGCGCGTCGCTGTGGTGGGCGCTGGCCCCGCCGGAGTGTACGCGTCGGACATCCTGCTGCGGCAGCTCGCCGAGAAAGGCCCGGAACTGGGCATCGGCGAGGACGCGAGCATCGATCTCTTCGAGAAGCTTCCGGCGCCTTTCGGTCTTGTGCGCTACGGCGTCGCGCCGGATCACCCGGCCATTAAATGGATCATGAGCGCGCTGGAGAAGACCATCGACAACCCTCGCATGCGCCTGTTCTGCGGCGTCGAAGTCGGCAAGGCCGTCGCGCTTGACGATTTGCTGCGCCGCTATGACGCGGTCCTATTCGCCACCGGCGCCATGGACGACCGCCGGCCCGCAATTCCTGGAGCGGACCTGCCGCAGGTCGTGGGCGCCGCGGAATTCGTCAAATGGTACGACGGTTACCCGGGCGCCTCGGCTCCTGGCCTGTCGGCGGCATCCGTGGCGGTCATCGGCGGCGGCAACGTGGCGATGGACGTGTCCCGTCTGCTCGTCAAGAACCCGGACGATCTGCTGTCCACCGACATCCCTGATGCCGTGCTCGCGGGCCTGAAGGCCAACCGGCTCACCGATTTGCACCTGTTCGTGCGCCGCGGCCCAGCCCAGGCGAAGTTTTCCGTCCAGGAGCTGCGCGAGCTCGAGAAACTGCGGGGCGTGCGCCTGATGGTCGACGCCGCCGACTTCGACCTCGACGAGGCCACCCGCGCCGTCGCCGGCAAGGATAAACTGACGCGCCAGATGCTCGAGGAGCTGGAAGCCATCAAGGTCCTGGCTGACGACATGGATGTGAAATCCGCGGCCGTCGGCCACGACGTAGACATCAACGGCGATCCGGCTTCGCGCCGCTACCATTTCCACTTCTTCGCCCGTCCCCTCGCCGTGCTGGCCGACGGGATGGGCGCTGTGAGCGGACTGCGCGTCGAACGCACGACCGTGTCCGCCGACGGCGCGATGAGCGGCACCGGCAGCACGCGGGATACTCCCGTGCAGGCCGTGTACCACGCCATCGGCTATCTGCCGGCCCATGCGGCGGGCGCGCCTTACGACGAGGAGACGTCGACTCTGCGCAACCGCGGCGGACGCGTATTCACCGATGCAGGCGAACCGATGCCGCGCGTCTACGTCACCGGCTGGGCCAAGCGCGGGCCGGTGGGCCTCATCGGCTCCACCAAGGCCGACGCCACCGAGACCATCGCCAACCTGCTGCAGGACTGCGCCGCCGCGCCGCGCGCCGGGCGTGCCGACATCGACGCAGACCAGGACTCCATCGTAAAGCTGCTGCGCGCGCGAGGCGTGGCGTTCACCGGTCTCGACGGCTGGAAGCGGCTTGATGCCTACGAACGCCGTCAAGGTGAGTCCTCTGGCCGTGAGCGCGTCAAGGTCGTCGACGCGGAGCGGATGCGGCGGATCAGCGCCGGCTGGTGAGAGACTGGCGCGCGATCAGCGCGTGGCATTGACTTGGAGTTCGGCGCTGCGGCCGTCATGGCCCGGGCGGTCGTCGGATGGTTCCGGATCGGCGCGGTCGCGCCGGTTTCGGATGGAACCGGTTCGGCGCGCAACGGGCTCTCGTGTCGACGGCGCAGATCTGCTATAATGCAAGAGCATGATTTCCGAGCAATCGCGGACGTAGTTCATCGGTAGAACGGGAGCTTCCCAAGCTCCAGAGGCGGGTTCGATTCCCGTCGTCCGCTCTTCTTTCTTCTTCTGTTTGCTCGCGAACCGGTCGATTCCGATGCTGGCCGCTGTCCCCCCCCCCCAGTTAGAGTAGCCGCATGAGCGAACGAGACGTAGCTGTTGATGTGTCTGTCATCAGCGATGCTATTGATAAGATCGGGAATAGGCTTCGTACGCAAAGGGAAGCCGCCGACAACGAAGAAACGACGAAAACGGCTTTCATCCTTCCGTTCCTGCGTGATGTGCTTGGTTATAACGTCGAGGATCCGTTTGAGGTGAAGCCGGAGTACACGGCTGATATCGGTGGCAGCAAGGGCGAGAAGGTTGACTACGCTATTTGCAATGACGATTCGGAGCATACTCCGCGCATCCTGATCGAATGCAAAAAACTGGGCGCTGATTTAACGCAGGAAAACACCAAACAGCTGTGGCGGTATTTCGGCACGTTGCCCGATGCTCATTTCGGTATTTTGACCAACGGCCAGCTCTGGCAGTTCTATACCGATATGGACAACGACAACATGATGGACAACGAGCCGTATGCCGTTCTCAACGTTCTCAGTCCCGACTCCGACGCCATCGTTTTACTGCAGGACATAACGAAAAAGGGATTCAATTCCGGTAAAGCGCGCGAGGATGCCGAACGCTACCGCAAGATGAAGCGGATTCGTGAGCGCATCGACAAAGAATTCTTGGAACCGTCTCGTGATTTCGTGCTGCTTCTTACCAAGGAGCTGGTGAAAGGCAAGTTCACACACAAGGTCGAGGCCAAATACAGGCTGCTCGTCGAGGATGCGTTGAAGGAATACATCAACCAGCGCATCAAAAACCGGTTGGAGAAGGCGGCAATGGATGAGGAAGGCTCCGATTCCCAGCAGCGTGGCGCAGGGGAGAGCGACGATGCCGCGGCGGTGGGAACAGGAACCGCGGAACCGGGGGAGGCGGAACAAGAACAGCCGAAGAGGAAGCGTCGCGATTCATCGGTAAAGATACAGGATCTGGTGAATGCTGGTTTGCTTCATGACGGCGATAAATTGATTTGCGCTACCGTGCGCGGCCAGTACCAGGACGTGGTTGCCACGATTCGCGGCGATGGAGGGATCGAAATCGAGGGACAGCCGTACTACTCGCCTAGCAAGGCGGAGGCGATCGTTAGGGGCCACTCCCGCGATGGTTGGACATTCTGGAGGTTGCCCGATGGCAGGACGCTGGCGGAGGTGCGCGCTGCCATGGACCAGGATGCGGTCCATGGTTGAACACGGCGGATCCCGTCCGTCGACCGAGGACCTTCGGCCATAGGCATCCGGGAACGCGTTGTCGCGGCCGCCTCCGGAAAACCGGCCGTAGAGGTCTCGGCTTCTTTTCCCGCAGGTCCGCTCCGATTGCTTTCGCCGCGTGTCGTCGGATAAGCTGGGATAGCCGCCGCCTGCGCGGTTCCGGCGGCTCAACGAGGAGAATCCCATGGAAAACCAGACTGCGGAAAACCAAGCTGTGGAAAAATCCGTTCCGGCCGTGAAACTGTCCTACGAGGACGCTTGGAAGCTGCTGACCGAATACACGAAGGGCGCTGCGTTGCGCGTCCACGCGCGTCAGGTGCAGTCCTGCATGGCGTGGTTTGGCGAACATTTCGGCGGCGATCCGGAGGTATGGGGCGTAGCCGGCATGTTGCACGACCTCGACTACGAGATGTACCCGGATCAGCATTGCGCGATGTCGAAGCGGATCATGGAGGAGCGCGGTGTCGACCCGATGTACGTCCATGCCATGCTTTGCCACGAGCCAAAACTGACGGGCGAAGAGCCGAGTACCCTGCTCGAGAAAACGCTCTACACCGTCGACGAGCTCAGCGGCCTCATCAACGCCGCCTGCCTGATGTACCCGTCGAAGTCGATCTTCGACGCGAACGTCAGGTCCATCAAGAAGAAGTTCAAAAATAAAAAGTTCGCCGCGAAAATCGACCGCGGGCACATTTCCGACGGCTGCGAGCGCATGGGCTGGGACTTGTCCGACGTCATTGACGGCTGCATCCGGGGTATGCAGGCCAACGCGGAGCAGTGCGGCCTCGTCGGCGATCACAGGGAAGGCGATCGGCAAGAGTGACGAGCGTGCGGTGCGGCTCCTGGCAGGCGCTTTTCCTGAGGGAACGATGCCGCTCCGATTCCGCGATGGGCGAGCGCCCGCCTATGTTTTTCCGATGTCTGCGGGAGTAGAGTGGGGCGCGACGGTCGTCAGCAGAGCAGTTCGGCGTGGAAAACCGACAGCGGCTCGTGAACGAAAGGCATGAATATGAAAAACGTCTGTGGAACAGCGTGCGGCGGAAACTCGAAGATGATGCTTGCCTGTAATCTCGCGCTGGTTGGCGTCCACTTGGGCGTCGCGGCGGCAGGTCTGGCCGCTGGCAAGGAGAAGGTCATGCGCCGCGGTCTGACGATGGCCGCCGTGTTCGCCTGCGGCGCGGCGTGCGCGGCTTTCATGGACGGCGGAACCTATCATGATGATCCTGCTATCGCTCCGGCCGAATCCGACGCGGTTTCCGCCGAGTGACCAGTCGTCCTGGTACGGCGCCGGTGGTGTGATGAGCGGCGTCATGGCGACGTGAGGGTGGGGTCCGGCGCTCGAAGCGCTTTCAACCCCTGATCTTCTTAGCGGCGGTCAAGGCCTTGTAGAAGGTTTTGCGGATTGGTATATCGCGGTCCGGCGCGACCGGCGTGATCTCCTTGGTGAATTTGGTCTTGAATTCGTTGAGGCCCTTGAGGCTTGGCGCGAAATCGTCGCCGATGCCCATGAGATCGTACTCGGTGATGCCCTGCCTGCCCAGCTCGCAGCATTCGCTGTAGAGCAGCTTGTCGGTGATGTGCAGACGCATGGCGTCCGAACGCATGGCGGCGTAGTAGCGTACGGCGTGCGTGCCGTTGACGGTGACGATGGACCAGGCGTTGACAACGCCGTCGATGCGGGCGGCGAAAACGCGGACATGGTCCGGCGCGAGCGCGCGGATCATGTCCGCGTAGTCGGACATCGGAGCCGGCGCGAAGCCGTCGCGCTTGCCGGTCTCGACCATCACGTCGTAGTAGTCGGCGAAGGACTCTGTGGCCTGCTCTGTCTCGTCGGCGCACTCGGCCGGGCATTCGCGCAAGGCCTTGCGCACGTCGCGGCGGCCGCGGCTCTTCATGCGCGCGAGAATCCCGTCGTCGCCGCCGGTCACGTCGATGACGACGGTCTGGTCGTACGGCACGATGGACAGCGTGGCGCAGCTTTGAGGCAGCTCGTTCCACAGGCTGATGCGCAGGAACACGACGCGCTTGTCATGCTCCTTGACGAACGCGGCGAGCGCGTCAGCCGCTTCGGACTCCTCTTGCTCGGTCGGCTTGGCGATCCAGGCCGGGCCATGCGCGGAACGCAGATAATGGTAGCCATGCGTCTCGAAATCAATGAACGTGGCGAAGGCGACGGTCGTGCCGTCCTCTTGGATGAGCAGGCAGCCGCCCTTGTCCTGGCGCCACGGGGAACGCCCGCTGATGCCGGCCTGATAGCGAACCCATTCCGCCGTCTGCTCGATCGGCAGCATAACGTTCGCCCGCGCCGCCGCGGCGTCGAAGTCCTTGCGGGTGGTCTCCGTGATAGTGATCATCATTGCCTTTCTGCTGGTTCAGTCCTGAGCCGGTCCTGGGACATAGGATGTGACGATTTTATCGACGAGTTCGCCCCCAACGCTTTTGCTGGCAGCCGGATATTGGATCTCCAGGAAATAGCTGCGGCCGTTGGCGACGGAGTAGACATACGCGTCATCATAGTAGATGGTCCCGTTGGCCTCGTAGCTGACCACGCAGCGCGCGCCCTGCTGGTAGACGTAGCCATCGGAATGGCCGGAACCCCTCTGCTCGTCCGCGCACACGCTGGCGGCGGTCTGGCCGGCAGTGGTCGACTGGCCCCACGCGCTGACGCTCATGGCCCTGTTCGGATCCATGAAAACAGCGCCGCTGGCCGTCGAATTGACCGGTAGACCGCGACGGGCCACGCCGCCGACGGTGCCAGCGCCGATGGACTCGCTCTGCGCGAAACTCTGCGGCAAGTCGACGGAGAAGCCGTAGCCGCTGTTGGCATACTGCTGGGAGGCCTGCGAGACAAGACCGGCATCGAGAACCGGCGCCGGCTTCGTCCCAGCGGACTTGGCAGCTGGTCTGGCGCTCGCCGAAGTGCCGGAGGACGGTTTCGAGCTGTTGGAGGCGGATTCCGAGCGGAAATGTCCAAGGACGAGGCTGAGAGCCACGACGACGAGGAACGCCACCACGAGCGTGATGACGATGCGGCGCTTCTCACGCGGCGTGCGCTGCTGGGCGATGTCTTTCGCCGCCGTGACCGTATCGGGACGGGAGAAGAAGTTCTTGGCGCGATCGCTCAGCGGCGTCGGCTCCGCGACGGTTTTGACGGCGGAGGATTTTGTGGACGCGGCGGCGTGCGCGGACGCGTTCGCGGAGGTGCCGGCCGATCGGGCGCAGCGAGCGGCCGGCACCTGGGATGCGGCTTTCTTCTGCTCCGCGCGTTCGTCGGCGGCGATGACGCCGGTGCGGAAGAAACGCTTCGCCGCTTCGAGATGCTGGTTTGGTTTCTTCGCGGGACGCGGTTTCGCGACCGTTTTCCGCGTCGCGGCAGCGGCGGACCGTTGGTCGGACACGGTCTGGCCGCTGGTCTTGTCGGCTGTATGCTGCGCTGAGGCGGATTGCGCGGCGGCTGCGGTCGGCTTCGGAATGTCGATTGTGCCGGCCGCGCTGGTTTTACCGGCAGCGGTGCCGGCGGACAGGGGAGCATGACGAATTGCTGTGGCCGAAGACGTTCTGGTCGACGCTGGCGCAGTGGTCGCCGGCGAAGTGGCTGAGGATTCCGGCAAGACGGTTCCGGCAGCCTGCGGGGTTTCCCCGATTGCCGGAGCGGGCTCGTTCTCCGACGCAACGGCCCTGGACTCCTTGTTCCCCGAGATGTCCGGCAGGTTGGGGATGGCGAGATCGTCGTCCAGGAACAGCGGCATGGAGTCCAACGCCGGCTTAGTGAACGCCGTTTCCAGCGGGGAGACGGGCAGTTCGACCGCTAGGTCCGAACTGCCCGGATCATGCTCGGCGTGGTCGGTGGCCGACGTCTGCCGCGCGGATGGTTCCGCGGCGGCGTTCGATGCAGAAGTCGTGGTTGGCAGGGGCGTTGCCGCTGGTGGGGCTGCCGTTGCTTCACTGCTTGTCTGGGGATGGTGCTCCGGCGCGATGGACGGGGGAATATCGACCGGTCGCGGCGTGGCTGCGGCTTGCGCGCTGCGCCGTCGCAGGCTTGGTGCCGCGACCGCCGCGGAGGTTGCGGCGGAAGTCGCGCCAGGGGTCGCCGTTTCGGTCCTGTTCGTCGCTGACAGCGTCGTCGTCATGCTCGACGCTGGCGGTTTCGGCGTGATGGAGGCCGGCTGCGGCTTGGGCGCCGCCGCGCGCTTCGTGACCGTCATCATCGTGGTGGACGGCGCGATGGCCGGGTTCTCCTCGGTCTGTTCCTCGACGAAATCCTCGGACGGCGAGCCGCCCGTGAAAGCGTCATCCGGGTTCTGCTCGTCGGTGTACGCGACGGTTTCCTGCGTTGCTGGCTCTTGCGCGGCTTGCCCCTTGGCCGATTCCTCGATGGTCTGCTGCTGCACGGCGATAGGCATGGTCTCCATGGCTTCGAACTGGGCGACGCCCGTTGGCAGCGGCGGCATTTCGCCGGGCTTCGTCGGCGGTGCGAGCAGCGGCCATCCGCAGATGGAGCAGAAACGGCTGCCTGGCGCGTTCTCCGCACCGCAGTTGAGGCAGGTGATGGCGGCGTGATTATCACCCATGACGAGGCTCCTTACGATGTCAACTCAACGTTTCGAATATAACGGTTTCCCGGTGTCGGAAGGGACCGTTGCCGCGTTTCCTTGCGGGACTGTCACGGCGGGCGCCGAACCGCTTCGCGCGCTCGCGTTTTTCACAGGCTTGCGATGGCCGCGGGCATCGGCCGCGCCGGCTCATGGACTGGTGGTATGCGAATGACGGGAGAGGGTGCTGCCGCGGAACAGAGCGATCCGGTGCGCCGCGCGATTCGTTCGGTCCTGCGTCAGATTTTCGGCTTCGACGGGTTCCGCCCCGGTCAGGAGGAACCCATCGACGCCATTGTCCGTGCCCGCCATGCGCCGCTGACCAGGATGCGTTCGTCGCGGGCGGCCAGCGCCTCATCGTGGCCGCCAGCGCCTTCGGCATGGGCCTTGGCAAGCCGGACGTGCCGCCGCAGTTGGCGCGCCAGATCATCGACTAGTTCGTTTCACGTGGAACAGTGACGATCTCGGCCAGCCGTTTCCCCATGCTGCAGCCCGGCCCCGGTTCGAGGGCGATTTCGGGCCGGACTTCTCGCTGTCGGTCAGATTCGTGGGACAGCCCCGCACCAGCTGGTGCGCGATCGTCGTTCGGAGCCTCGTGCGCGACGAGCTTGGGCGGCGGTTTGGCCGCTGGCGCGGACATCGGCGCGGTGCCTATCCGGATGGTCTTGACTGCGATCATGGGTTCTCTTCTCCGGCCGCGAGCGATCCGCCCGGCCGTTGCCAAGGAGGAGAACCGTCTGGCGTTCCGGGTCTTCTCCACCAGCACGCTCCAGGAGATGGCAGCCTTCCAGCCGACGTCGCTCGACGGGCTGATGGACGTCTGGGGCGTGGACGGAGCGAAGGACAAGCGGTACGGACGGCGGTTCCTGGACGTGATTGTGGGCGAGATGGATTGAGCAAGCCGCCTGGACCGAGCAAAGCGCCGGCGTCGCGTGGCTTCACCGGAACCGGACGCGCCGCTTTCCCGGCGGCGTTTTCCACAGGCATATTTTGCGCTTCCAGCGGGCCTGCCGTGCGATAATGGGCCGCGGTTCGGCTGACTGCGTCCCACGGTTCCGCAGCCGCAGTCAGCAGTCGCTCGTCGAAGGAGATGCCATGTCCGAAAACACTCGCACGACGCTCGTTTTGGGCGCCACCGGACGAACCGGGTCCCTGGCTGTCGCTGACCTGCTCGCAGAAGGCCGCGGCGTGGTCGCCTACGCGCGCCGACCCGAAGCCGTGGAACCGGCGGACGGCTTGACCGTCGTCGGAGGCCAGCTTGACGATGTCGCCGCCATGACGGCCGCGGCCGCCGGCTGCGATTCGATCCTTGTCGCTCTCGGCATGAGAGGCATGGACTTCAGCGCGTCGGAGGTCATGGCGGGCAAGCCCGCTCCGGAAGGCCGCACCCCGGTCATCATGATGGCGATGCCGTCGATAATCGCCGCCGCGAAGGCGAACGGTATCCGTCGCGTCGTCGTGTTGTCGGCATTGGGCGTGGGCGCGACCATTGACAACTCCGTCTTCACCGCCGAGCAGATGGCGGGCACGCCGCTCGCCCCGGTCTACTGCGACCACGAGAACGGCGAATCGCTGCTGCGCGCCAGCGGTCTCGACTGGACCACCGTACATCCGGGCTTCCTGACCGACGGCCCGGCCACCGCGCGTCCTGTGGTGTTCGACGCGGCGAGCGGCCGGAAACTGACAGGCTTTGCCGCCACTAGCCGCGCTGACCTGGCTGCGGTCCTCGTGCGCAGCTTGGATGACCCGGATGCCGTCTGCAAACAACTGGTGATGATGTCTGAAGCGGAGTGACGGCAGGCGCTGTCGCAGCGTGGCAATCTCGCTGAGAACAAAAGTTGGGGGTTGTGGAAAACCAACGGTTTTCCACAACCCCCAACCGCATCGCAGGGACAGGATCGTCGCTGCCGACGAAGCGGCGGTCCTGCGCTGCGCTCATGCGCGGCGCGGAGACATCGGCCGTGCTACGCACGTGTGGTCAGGCGGACGCCGGGAGCGGACCGGATGTGGTCCTGACGGTCCGCTCCCGGCGTCCGCTCGATTCGACGGCGACAAACCCTGTCCAGAGGGTCCATCACCGGGTTCGGCGGCTCAGTCCATGCCGGCCTGGGCCTGGGCCCGCGTCGCCTCGATGACGGCCTGTGGCACGTCGGCGAGTTTGGCGTCAGGGGCGAACGGCTTCTTGATCGGCATGCCCATCGGGTCCTGGCCGTAGGACATGACCTCGGTCGGAATGTCGGACGGAGCGTAGCCAGGCTTGCGCATGCCCTCGATCTCCCAGGTAAACGGCGCGAACTTGTTGTTCGGGTCGACCCACTTGCGGCCTTGGCGGCGCGACGCCCAGTAGATGCCGAAGGCGATGCCCAGTGTGCCCAGCGTGATGCCGATGATCGACCAGACGTAGACCTGCGGCGAGCCGACCTCCTGCGACACCTGCGCTGGCGGCCACACCGCCATCACGATGCCGAAGAGCGATGCGGCGATGCCGACGATGCAGGTGATCCAGCCACCGACCTTGCCCCCAGGGATGACGAACGAGCGCGGACGGTTCGGCTGCTGGTATTTGAGCCGGATGTAGGCGACGAACATCACCACGTAATACAGCAGGTACAGCACGGTGAGAGCTTGGCTCAGCATGATGATGAAGGCCTCGATGTTCGGGATGAGCATGAAGAAGAACGAGAGGACCGTCATGAGGAGCGTCTGGAAGTAGACCAGACGGGCTGGCATGCCGTGCTTGTTCGTGCCCTGCAGCCACTTCGGCAGGAAGCCGGAGCCGCCGGCCTGGCCGAGCATGATGGACGGCGCGTCGTAGCTGGTGATGGTCGAGGCGATCGTCAGCGGGATGCCGGTCCAGGCGAGCACCACGTAAATCCACGGGATGCCGATCGTGGCGCCGAGATCCCTCATCACGGTCGTCAGGCTGTAGAGGACATTGATCTGGCCTTCAGGCACCATTATGGCGATAACGAGCGTTCCGAAGACGAAGATCGCCATCGATAGGATCATGGCGATCAGTATGGCGAGCGGGAACTCGCGTTTCGGGCGCTTGAGGTTCTTGATGTACGCGGCATTGAAGTCGACACCCGCGTAGCTGAAGAACACCGAGGCGGCCAACGCCAGCGTGCTCATGCCCTGGTACTGCGGAACCAGGCCCTTGGGGTTGAAGCTGATGGCGCACTTGTTGCCCTGCGCGAGCCAAACGATGACGAAAATCATCATGAAGGCGAGCGGGAAGATAGTGCCGATGATCACTCCCCACGAGGCGACTTTGGCAAGCACCTTGATGCCGTACGTCGAGAGGATGGCCAGTATCCAGTAGAACGCCAGCCAGCCTACGGAGATCCAGAACACGCCTGATGAACCCACGTAGGCGTACGGGTTTTCCGCGAACTTGATGGCGAAGTTATAGTTCGGGGTGAAGAACATGATCGTCGCCGCGCTGGAGGCCGGCGCGCCTGCCATGTTCAGTGCGTTCTGGAACCACAGCAGGAAGATGCAGAAGAACGCCCAGCCTCTGCCGACGCCCTCTCCCACCCAGCGGAAGATGCCGCCACGCTGCGCCCATCCAGTGGCCAGCTCGGCCGCTACAAGAGCGGTCGGGATGAAGAACACAATGGCGCCCACAACATAGTACGTCACGGAGCTGAGTCCGTAGAACGCCATCTGGACGTCGTTGCCGATGCCGGCCATGGTAGCCACGTTGAGCATGGCCAGCGCCCACATGGACATATACACGCGCTTGTTTTTATCGGGAACAGGAGCTGGCGCGCCGCCGCTGGCGGCCGTGCTGTGGCTTCCCTGGGAATCGTTATCCATTTTCGTATCACTCCTTCAAAACCGCCGAAGGGCGCGGACGGCGATGTCCGCGGCCCATGGCGACACCCTCATGATATTGGCCGGATTCCGTAGGGAAACGGGCGTTTCGCGTTGGGAAGGTTCCCAGATTTCGGTGGGAATGTTCCCACTTTCGCTGGGAACGATTCCGCCTTTCGAAAAGGCGAACGGAGAGGGAAGAGAGAAAAGCGAGTGGGAAGTGCCGTTGCGCGGGGTTCGCGGCGATCCTTACGCCTGGATGGGCAGGAAGCGGGCGACAAGGTCGTCGCGCCCGCCGAGGGTGTCGACCTGTCCCTCGGTTTTCGCGTCCTCCCAGGAGAGCGCGCCTGTGGCGAGTGCCAGCCAGGTCGTCGGGGAGATTTCGACGACGTCGGGTGGGGTGAGGTTATGTGGGTCGGAGTCGGGGCCTGGCAGGATTTTGACGGCACCCCAGGGCGCTACGCGCACTTCGACGCTAGGGCCGGGCGCGGCTTTCTCCAACACGTGCAACGAGTAGCGCGTGGCCATTGCGATAACGTGGCGGCTCAGGCCGTCTTGGGTTCCGGCGGCGAAAGCGGCTTGACAGTCGAGGAAGCAGCGCCGGCCTTCCTCGATGTCCTGGTTGCGGATGACGGGCATGCCTCCATGGTATCGGGCGGGGCATCAGGGCCGCGGCCGCGCGCGATCATCGGTGGATTTGGCGATCCGCACACGTGAGGACGCGCTGGCGGAGTCAACGAAGGCTGTCGGCTGTCTCGGAGCGGAGTGTCTTCTGGGCGTGCCGCTGCCGAACGCCGTTCTGGGTTTGGGCCAGGAGAACCACGACCTGACGGCGTTGCCGGAGAAAATCGTCTTCTGGTCCACCGGTCCCCTCCGATATCGCCATCGCGGAGTCGAGCGTCTGCCTGTCCGATGCCACGGCTATGAGCGGGATGCCGCCTGGGCCGCCGCGCGCCGCTTCAACCGCGTGTGCCATGTCCCTGCTGTCGAGGTACCGCGATTATCCGCCGCATCCCCGAGATGGGAGCACTGTCGACGAGCAGCGCCGCTGCGCCGGCGAGGGCACGGTCAAACGCATGCGCGTGGCTCGGACGGCAAGCCGCCGCCGTGTTCGTGGGGAACTGCAATGTGGCCGCCGCCGAACGCATCATCCCCGTTATCGGTCCGAGGGCGGTTGTTCCTTGCCAGCGGAGGGGTCCTGGCGATCAACATGAGGCTCGCTCTCGCTGCCGGCATGCTCGACGGTGGGGAGGGCGAAATCTGCCGACGCGTGGGATCCGGTAACTTCTTTCTCTGGTCGACGAAGTTGAAGCCCCTGCGCCCGCACTCACGGGCTGTGCGCTTTCTAAGGGTCCGACCGGAGCTCAGAGGCGCCGTCGGCCTCGTCGCGGATGGTGCCTCTGAGCCAGCGGCAAGCACGCTTACGATGCGTTCGTCCACGATCTGCCGACCACGGATTGTTTCATGGCGTCCGGTTTCTTCCACGCCCATCGCCTTCCGCTGGCTGTCGAGAAGGCCCACTGCGATCCGGGACAATGGTCCCGTAAGGCGGTGCTCAATATTTTCGATGTCGGCTACTTCAGCACTGGCCTCGATCAAGGGCCACCTCAACCGCATCTGGTTCACTGGTCTGCTGCTGCAGGAGCGGGCGGACCTGGTCAGGCGGCGCTTACGGCCGGAGACGGGTCTGGGCCCGCCGGGGCCGGGGATGCTGCTGAAACGGAAGACGAGGCGACCCCCGCAGCGGGGGTCGCCTCGTCTTCCGTCACTGGCATTGGCGCGTCCCGCCGAGCGGCGGCCGTCATCGGACGGACGTTGCGCCGGCCATCACTCGGCGTCGTTGGACGCAGCGTCGCCGGATGCGTCAGCTGGCTTGTCAGTATCTTTGCCGCCCTTGGCGTCGTCGGGGTTGAGGCCGAGATCGACCGGGAAGGAGCTGTTCTCCCATGGCTCTTCCCACGGATCATACTTCGGGTTGCGCTGCTTGTAGACGTAGTAGCAGATGCCGCCCACGAGCAGGGCGCCGAAGATGTAGGCGAGGAACTTCCAGAACTTCGAGGATGACTTCTTCATGATGGGCTCCTTCTCGACTGCGAGTGTATCTCCCTCCTATACTATCGGTTCCACTGCGATTTCGCTGCGTGCATCAGGATTCGTCGCGCTTCCTCGTGTCCGCGAATGCGTCCGTTTTTCCCCGTCCGTCGCCTCGCGTTCTACAGTGGACGCATGTCTGTGCGGCAGCGGAAACGACGGTGGGGACGGCGAAGCGGCGGCGGCCCGGCACAGGGCGGCGCTTTTGACCGGCTCAGCTGCCGGTGGAGGTCCGGCCGGCCTGTCGTGACCGGCGCGATCACAGCCACGTGCGTCGCTGTCTGGATTGTGGAGATGGTGCTGTGCCGCGGCGGCTTCCGTGTCGCTTTCGACGTCTTCGTCGTCAATGGCGCCTTCACGCCGCTGCTGTTCCACGTCAAGCCGTGGACGGCGCTGACCATGATGTTCCTCCACGCGCCGAACCTGTGGCATCTGCTGTTCAACATGGTGGCGCTGTGGCTGGTGGGTCCGGTCGTCGAGAGGATGGTCGGCCACTGGCAGTACCTCTGCCTCTACCTGGTTTGCGGCCTCGGAGGGGACCTGGGGTTGATGGCGTGGGCGTCGCTGCCGGTAGCGTCGGGCGAAGTCGTCTCCGCGTACGGGGCGTCGGGCGCGATCATGGGGCTGTTCGGCGCGCTGCTGGTGATGTACAAGCGGTCCGGAATTCAGATCCGCTCGTTGGTCATCCTGGTGATTATCCTGCTGGCCGAGCCGCTGCTGTACGACGACATCGCCTGGCAGGTGCACGTCGGCGGGCTGGCCGTCGGGCTGCTGATGGCCGTGCTGCTGGCCGGCCATGTCCCGGGCTTGGCGCGCTTGACCTGGCGGAAGCGGACGGTTCTGGTCGACGCCGTCGTGGCTGTGGCGATCGTCGTCGCGCTCGTCGCGTTGGGCTGGCGGCTGGCGTTGCCGGTCCTGGCGACTCCGGGCGTCTCGGCGTAGGAAGCGCTCCCTACTCGCGCGAGGGAGATGCCGCCGTTTTCCTGAAGGATGTCCGCGCTCCTGCTCCGTATGTTTCTTTTACTGTTTGTCGGTTTTGTAAGAGCCTTTCGCAAGATGGCTTGTTTTCCCGTCGCTCCGTGCATACTGGTGGAGCTTTTTGGTAAATTCGTCTAACAATCTCGAGGGGGAGACATGACTGACAGGGACGCGGCGGCCGCCGGCGCGATGCCGCAGAAGACTCCGATGCCATGGGGTTTGTACGTCGTTGGAGCGTTGGGCGGTCTGCTCTTCGGCTTCGACACCGGCGTGATCTCCGGCGCCGGCCCGATCGTCCAATCCGACTGGGGCCTCGACGCCGCGCAGCTCGGCTTCATCACTGCGTCCGTGCTCATCGGCTCCATGGTCGGCGCTCTGTCCGCCGGCAGGCTCTCCGACCGTTTCGGCCGCAAGAAGCTCTTCGTCGTCTCGGCCATCGTCTTCATCGTCGGTGGCATCGGCCTCATGTTCTCCCAGAACTTCGCGGCCATGTCGATCTTCCGCATCATCCTCGGCTTCGCCATCGGCACCACATCCACGTTGACGCCGACCTACCTCGTCGAGCTCAGCGACAAGGGGCACCGCGGTTCCATCGCGTCCATGTTCCAGCTGATGATCACGATCGGCATCGAAGTCGCGTACTTCATCAACCTCGCCTTCCTGCATTGCAACGCCGCCGGCCTGGCCAACTGGCGCTGGATGTTCGGTTCCGAGCTCCTGCCGGCTGCCATCCTCATGATTGGCTCCATCGTGCTGCCGGAATCCCCACGTTGGCTCGTCAAGGAAGGCCGCGTCGAAGAAGCCGGCTCCGTGCTCCTCGGCCGTCTGCACCGCACCGCCGACGCCGCCAAGGCCGAGCTTGCCGACATTCAGGCCGTGCTCGCCAAGGATCCAGGCCAGGGCACCTTCAAGGAGGTCTTCAAGACCTCCGGCAAGGCCGCGCTCGTCGCCATCCTGCTGATGTTCTTCCAGCAGCTCGTCGGCATCAACGCCATCATCTATTTCACCCCGAAGATCTTCGAGTCCTCTTTCCATTTCGACGCCTCCAACGCCATCTGGATTTCCATCGGCATCGGCGCGGTCAACGTCGTCTCCACGATCGTGGCCACCAAACTCATGGACAAGTTCGGCCGCAAGTCCTGGCTGATCTTCGGTTCCATCGTCATGTGCGTCGCGTTCGCCGTCATCATCGTCGTCGATCTCGTCTTCGGCACCAGTAGCATAGCCGCCGCCGTTATCACGATGATCTTCATCGCCATTTTCATCATCGGCTTCGCCGTGTCCTGGGGTCCGATCTGCTGGATCCTCATCAGCGAGATCTTCCCGCTGAAGGTCCGCGGCGTGGGAACCTCCATCGGCTCCGCCGCCAACTGGATCGGTGACTTCCTCGTCTCCCAGTTCTTCACGATGATTCTGGCCGCTTGCCATAACAACATCGCCGTGCCGTTCATCATCTTCTTCTGCTTCGCGTTCCTGTCCATCTTCTTCGTCAAGTTCATGGTTCCGGAAACCCGCGGCCGTTCCCTCGAACAAATCGAGGAGGACGCCATGGGGAAGTGACCGCAGTGGCTTTTCAGCTTGTTGCTTTTCCGGGAAGGGCGCCGCCGGATTCATTCCGGCAGCGCCCTTCCCGTTTCCGTTCCGAGGCTGCTGTCAGAAAGAGGATCCTAGGATGGTCCGGTACCGCAGAACTTTTTCGCGTCCGGACGGGCGTGGCCGATCGGAGGAGACGAGGACATGGGCAGCCATCGCACAGAACGGATGTCAAAAAGGGCGTTACGCCAGACCAATTGGCTCAGGCTGTGGGCTTTCTTCGTGGCCGCGCTCGCCTTTGCTTATCTCGGAGGCTACACGACGATGAGCGAGTGGCTGGCGAGCAAGCCGGTAAGCGGCGGCATCAGCGCTTTCGTCTGCTGCATCGTCTGCATCGTCCTCGCTGCCACGGCGTAGGGCAGTGGCGACAACATTGGAGGTCGCTTCGCCGCGGGACCGATAGCGCGTGGCAAAGCCACGGGAAGCGGACGCCCCTCCGTATGCTTTGTTGTGTCTGCGCTCAGTTCCACCACATCGTCATGATGAAGCCGATGAGCATAAGGCCGAAGCCGATGAGCAGATTCCAGTTGCCGATCGTCGGAATCGGGTAGCTGCCGCCGGTGAGGTAGTTCACCACAACCCACAACAGGCCGATGACAAGCAGCGCGACGAACACCGGAACGAACCAGCGGGAGTTGGTCTTCGCGCCCTTGATGGACTTCTGGACACGCTTGTTGTTGTCGGCTTCGCGCGTCATAAGACGCTGCATGTTCTTGGGCATGTCCTTGGCGTCCGCGTCCGAGCCGAGAATCGCCGCGACCTTGTCAAGAGAGACGCCGCTCTCGTTGTCCGTGCTGGCGGCGTCGGAGCCGTCGTCATTTCCCGCGGCGGAGTCCTCGATAGCGGTCGCGACAGCGTCCGTCGGGGTTTCCGTGGCGGCGACGCGCTCTTCCACGCTGTCCGCGATGTTCTCCGCTTCGACGGTCTCGTCGTTCTGGGCCATGGGATCTCCTTCGCGTGTGCGTACAACGATAACAGTGTAATGGCACCTCATGGACTTCAGCGTCGGCCCTTTCTCGGTTTTCGCTGCGTGCCGACAGGGAAAGTTCTCCGTGGTCTGTCATAATGGACGGGAATATCTTCAAAACGGTTGTGGATATCCTCAGTACGTTGAAGGGGATTCAGTGGCAAAGGGAACGCGGGTGGCATCTGACGGCGCTGTCGGGACGGCGGCCAGGAAACAGCGGATTTCCGTGGGTGACAGCGTGATCGGTATCATCGGGGAGATTCTTCTGACGGTCGCTGTGCTGTGCGGCCTCTACATCGTCTGGCAGCTGTGGTGGACAGGCGTCGTGTCGGAACAGGAACAGAACAGCCAGATCGCGTCGTCGTCCTGGGTGACGCCGGGTAGCGTGGACGGGTCGTACAAAGTTGCGCAACCGCAGAAGGGCGATCCGCCGGTCCTGCCGGACAACGCGCCGACGGGTGCTGTGCTGGGTCAGATGTACATCCCGCGCTTCAGCCACGAGTACAAGCGCCTCATCGTGCAGGGCACGAGCCTCGAGCAGCTCAACCGTCACGGCCTGGGCCACTACCCGCAAACGCCCATGTTCGGCGCGATCGGCAACGCCGCCATCGCCGGCCACCGCGAGGGCTACGGTTCGCCGCTGGGCGACGTGCTGGAGTTCCGCAAAGGCGACGCCGTCGTCATCCGTACTCAGCAGTACTGGTACGTGTACACGTTCCAGAGCTACCGCATCGTGCTGCCCAACGACGTCAGCGTGATTCTGCCGGTGCCGGGTCAGCCGAATGCGCGGCCCACGCAACGGCTGCTGACGATGACGACCTGCACGCCGCGCTACGGCACGCCGACGCACCGCTGGGTGGGCGTGTTCATGTTCAAGTACTGGGCCTACGTCAAGGACGGCATCCCGGCGGAGCTGGCAACGGATGGGGCCAACGGAAGCGTGAACTTCCCGGCGAGCGCGGACAATTGGAGCGAGTACATCCCGCCGCTGCCGACGCTCGTTGAGTGGCTGGCCGCTGCGTACGTGGCCATCTTTCTCGCGGCGGCATTCGTGTGGAAGTGGCCGCAATGGCGCATCAAGGAGGAGTCTGCGTCCATGTCCCGGATGTCGCAAAAGGCGCGGGTCCAGCGCCGGAGGAGAGGTCTGAAGAAGGCGCGCAAGCAGCGGACGGTGAGCCTGTACGGCACGCTGCTCAAGCTTCAGCCGGGCGTGGCGGCCATCCGGTGGATACTGCTGTTGATACTGGTGCTGATCGGCGTCCTGGCGCTGTTCCAATGGGTGTATCCGTGGCTTTCGGAGAACGTGCCGTATCTGCGCGAGACATCGAACTACGTGGCGGCCACGACGGCCGTGACTCCGTGACGGGTGCGCGGACGCACTGAAGCCGTGCCGGGGTTCTGCGCGTCCGCGGCCTTGTTTCCGTTATTGGCTGTTCGTCGTGGATGACTGGTTGCTGGCCGGCGTCTTGGCGCTGGGCGACGAGCCTGTGGAGGAGCCGCTGGCCGTCGAACCGGCGTTCGAGGAACTGCCGGAGCCGGAGTCCGGAGTGGCCGGTCTGCTGGGGTTGTTCGGCTGCTGCGCGGTGATGGTGACTGTGGAGCCGGCGTTCACGGTACCGCCGTTGCCGAGGTTGGTGTTGTTCGCGCCCGTCACGGAGTCGACGGTCCAGGTGTCCTGCGCATTAGAGGGGTTGACGGCGACTTTGAGGCCCAGTGCGTTCAGTGCGCTCTTGACGGTGGCAACGCTCTGGCCCGGCAGTCCGGCCGGCACGCTCGTCTGCTGCGGGCCGCTGGAAACAAGCAGCGTGATCATTGATCCTTGCGGCACGATGCTGCCGGCGGACGGGTTCGTGCCAATGACGGCGTTGGACGGCACGGTGGAGGAGTTCTGTTGTTGGATGGTCACATTGAAGCCGGCCTTGATCAGCAGGGATTGGGCGTCGTTCTGGTTTCTGCCGGTGACGTTCGGCACGCTTGTCTCGCCGCTGGAGATGTACAGCATGACGCTGGAACCCTCGGGTTCGGACGTTCCGGCGGCCGGGTTCGTGCGTGTCACGTGGTCTTTGGCCACAGTGGCGGAGTTCTCCACGCTGATGGAGCTGACGCTGAACCCGGAGGCTTGCAACGCCTGTTTGGCCTGGCTCTGCGTCATGCCGGCGACGTCGGGGATGACGGACGATTCGGGGCCGGAGGAGAACCAGACGGTGATGGTCGTGCCCTTGGGCACGCTCGTGCCGCCAGCTGGGTCCTGCTTGATGAAGGTGCCTTTGGGTTTGTCGGTGTTCGGGTCCTGTTGGGCCTTGAACGTCAGGCCGGCCGCCTGGATCTTCTCCTGCGCGGTCGTCTCGCTCATGCCGGCGGTGATGGTCGGCACGGTGACGTTCCGCGTCTGGTCGACGGCGAACCACACGCCGGTGGCAACGAGAGCTGCTGCGATGATGCCTAGGATGATCCATAGCGTGGTGTGGCGCTTTTTGCGCGGTTGTTCCGGCTCCTTCTCGGCGGTGGCCGTGGGAGCGGCGGCCTGGCGTCCGAAGGCCTGCGTGGAGGCGATGGGCGCCGTCGCGGACGTCATGGGGGACATCGCTGTTGTCTCGGCGCCGCGAGCGGCCCCGAGATCCGTCAGTGGGTTGTAACCCTCGGCCGCGATCCGTCCGCCGTTCATGATGGCGAGAATGTCGTGCTTGAACTCGGCGGCGGTCGCGTAGCGGTTTTGGCGGTCCTTGGCCATGGACTTGGCGATGACGGAGTCCCAGATCTTGGGCAGGCCCGGCACGATGGCGCTGGGCGGCGTGGCCACTTGGGACACGTGCTGGTAAGCGATGGCGACGGGGGAGTCGCCGGTGAACGGCGGACGGCCCGTGAGCATCTCGTAGAGCACGCAGCCGGCGGAGTAGAGGTCGGAACGCATGTCGACGGTCTCTCCGCGGGCCTGCTCCGGGGAAAGGTACTGGGCCGTGCCCACGACGCCTTGCGACTGCGTCATGGTGGTGGCGGAATCGTCCAGCGCGCGGGCGATGCCGAAGTCCATGACCTTGACCACGCCCTGGTCGCTGATCATGATGTTGCCCGGCTTGATATCGCGATGGATGATGCCCATGCGGTGCGAGTACTCGAGGGCGTTGAGCACGCCGACGATGATCTGTTCGGAGTCGCGCTGGCTGAGCGCTCCGTTCTCTTTGATGATGTCGCGCAGGGTCTGGCCCTTGACGTACTCCATGACGATGTACGGGGCCTTCTCGACCGTACCGTCGGGGTTGGCGAGGGTCTCCTCGCCGGTGTCGTAGATGGAGACGATGTTCGGGTTGTTCAACTGCGCGACGGAGTGGGCTTCGCGGTGGAAGCGGGCGAGGAACACCTGGTCGTCGGCCAGGTCAGAGCGCATGATCTTAATGGCGACTTGCCGGTCGAGCCGCGTGTCGGTTCCCAAATGCACTTCCGCCATGCCGCCATGGCCGATGGCCGGACCGACCTTGTAGCGGCCCTGGGCGAGCGTCTCGGGGATGTATTGACTCATCGCGCTTGTTCCTCTCTGAAATGGTCAGTCGGCCTGTCCTGCAGCAAACGGTATCCTTCGCCGGCTTGCGAATGAATGTGGTATCTGATTCTGTGCGGGGTGCTGCGCACTCTGCGGGTCGTCCGGAGCGCTTCGGGGACGGCGGGGAAGGTTCCTGTTTCCGCGTCGAGGATCTCGCGTTCCAGCCGGCTGAAGTCGCCGGAGACCTCCAGCGCGTTCCGCGGGCGTTGGTCCGGGTTCTTTTCGAGCATCCGCATCACGTAGGCGGCGAGGCGGGGATCGACGTCGTCCGGCAGGGGCGGCACAGGGTCGTTGACTTGTGCGGCCGCGATGTCGACGGGAGTTGCGCCGGTGAACGGGCGGCGTCCCGCCAGCCCCTCGTAAGCTACGATCCCCAGGGAATAGATGTCCGACTGGGGTGTGGCCTGTCGGCCCTGCGCTTGCTCAGGCGAGATGTACTGCGCGGTGCCCACGACCATGCCGTCCTGGGTGATCTGCGCCTGGTTGGCCGAGTAGCTGACGCCGAAATCGGTGATTTTCACCTCGCCGGACTCCGACACCATGATGTTGGCTGGCTTGACGTCGCGGTGGATGACGCCGTGCGAATGCGCGACGTACAGTCCGCGGGCCGCCTGGATGAGGATGGGGATGAGCCGTGACGCCGGGATGCGCCCTTCCTCGCGGTAGATCTGCGCCAGCGAAGGGCTGGGCACGTACTCCATGATGAGGAAGCCGATGCCGTCGTGCTCGTAGTACTCGAAGAGCGCGGCGATGTTGGGGTGGGCAAGGTTGGCGGAGTTGTGCGCTTCCGCGCGCAGGCGCGCCAGGCGGCTGCGCGCGTTCATCAGATCAGAGCGCAGAGCCTTGATGGCCACGACGCGGCCGAGTTCGAGGTCGTACGCTTTCCAGACCTCGCCCATCCCGCCTTTGGCGATGCGCTTGTCGAGCCGGTAGCGGCGATGGATGATCTGGCCTTCAATCAGTTTCATTTGAGGTCCTCTTCCATCAGCTGCTCCATCATTGGACTCGTGACGCTCGCGGGCGCTCCATGCGCGTTCTCGACGAAGGCGCAGACGACGATCGACGGGTTGCTTGCAGGCGCGAAACCGGCGCTCCAATCGGTGTTTGTCTGGCTGTCGGAAGTGTTGACGCTGGAACCGATGACGGCCGCGACTTTCGCGCCGGACGACAATTCTAGACCGGCGTCTTGCGTGGAGACCAGGGATTCCATCATGGCCGTCAGGGACGCCGCTGCGGAGGCGTCCATCGGTTTGGAGAACACGGTCGGGGTGGTCTGGCTGATGAGGCTGAGGTCGGCGGAGCGGACGCTGTCGACGAGGGTCGGCTTCATGATGGTGCCGTGGTCGGCGACGGCCGAGACCATCATCGCCACTTGCAGCGGCGTGGCCCGCGTGCCACCTCGTCCAATGGCTCCCAGGGCCGCGCTGCCCGCTTCCTGCATGGTCGCGAACGAGGAAGGGACGGCCGTCATGGGGATGCCGGTGTCGTGGTTGCCGTCGATGGTGATGGTCGAGCCGAAGCCAAACTGGGCCGCTTCGTCCGCCAGGGCTTGGTATCCCAGGGTGTTGCCGAGGCTGGCGAAGGCGGTGTTCGAGGAGTAGGCGAAGGCGTTGGCCAGGCTCATCGAGCTCGTCGCGCTGTAGCCGTTCCAGTACACGCCGTTGGTGACGGTAGTGCTCGTGCCTGGGGCGATATAGACGTTGGGCGCGCTAATGGAGCTTGAGGCCGTGTACTTGCCGCTGCCGAGCGCGGCCGCGGCGGTGATGATGTCGAAGACGGCGCCGGGTTCGAAAGTCTGCTTGGTGGCGATGCTGTCGAGCGGCGACGGGTTCTCGGCGAGGAGTTTTTGGTATTCGGCCTTCGAGGCCGTTGTGTTGTGCGTGGCCAGGAGGTTCGGGTCGTAGCTGGGAGACACGACGAGCGCGAGGATGCGGCCGGTGGTCGGTTCGAGGGCGACGATGGCGCCTGTCTGGCCGGTGAGCAGTTGGCCGGCGAGCTTTTGCAGCTTGGGTTCGATGGACGTTTCGATGGTGGCGCCGCTGTTCTCCTGGCCTGTGAAAAGGGCTTGGAGGCGGTTGAGCCACTGGCTGCTGCTGTCGCCGGTGAGCAGCTGGTTCTCCGCCGCTTCGAGGCCACGGTCGGCGCGCGTCGTCACGGAGAAGAAACCGGTCACCGGGGCGTAGAGCGAGCCATCGGTGTAGCTGCGCTGGTACTTGAAGGTGTCGGACGACTTCTCGGATTGGGCGAGGATCGTGCCGTTGGCTGCGAGGATCTGGCCGCGGGGCGCGCTCAGTTCGTGGTAGAGGGCGCGGGTGTTGCGCGGGTCGTTGTTGAGGGAGTCGGCCTGTATGATGGACCACCAGGTGGTCGAGGCGATGAGGATCGCAAAGAGCGTGATAGCGGCGATGAAAAGCTGGTGCAGCGACTTGTTCATCAGGCCTCCCTCTTGCGGTGCGATCCGTGGCCGGCGGGTTTGACGGAATCGGCTGATGCGGTGATCCTGGCTGCCGCGGCGATTGCGGCGGCGGAGCGGCGGTGGAGCCTGTCCGCAAGGAACGCCGGCAGGCGGGGGATGTTATCTTCCTCCGGGCCGTCGCCTAGGACGAGGCCGTTCCTCTCGTCAGCGTCCATGGCCGTCCAGGTGCCGTCATTGCCGACCGTGTTGTTGCGGTCGCTGTTGGCGGCGTTGCTGACGATGAGCACCAGCATGGCGAGCAGCCAGTTGGCCACGAGGCTGGAGCCGCCGGCTGCCAGATACGGCAGGGTCAGGCCTGTCAGCGGGATCACCAGCGTGACGCCGCCGACGATGGTGAAGACCTGGAACGCCATCGAGAACGCCAGGCCGGAGGCGAGCAGCTTGCCGAAGCCGTCGGCGATGTGCATGGCTGCGACGAACGCGGTCGCGATGATGACCAAGTAGAGCAGCAGGATGGCGACGAGCAGGACGAGGCCGCCCTCCTCGCCGAGGGACGTGTAGATGAAGTCCGAATTGGCGAACGGGGTGATGGCCGGGTCGCCGAAGCCGAACCCGGTGCCCCACAGGCCGCCGGCCGCCAGACCGAAGACGCCCTGCACCAGCTGGTAGGAACCGCCGTACGCCTTGCCGTACAAGGCCGGGGAGAACGGGTGCTCCCAGATGTCCACGCGGCTGGCGAAGGTCGGGAAGATGCGGTCCGCCGCCACCACGCCCACGATGAAGGCGGCCGCGCCGATGAGCAGCCAGCTCTTGCGGTCCGACGCCACGAAGAGCATGCCCACGAACATGGCGAAGAACATGAGGGACGCGCCCAGGTCGTGCTGGATGACGAGGATGCCCATCGACAGGACCCAGACGACGGCCAGCGGCCCGAAATCGCGGAAACGCGGCCAGCGGATGCCTAGGAACCGGCGCCCGCCCACAGCCAGGCGGTCACGCTGATCGAAGAGGTAGGCGGCGAAGAAGATCGCGAGGAACAGCTTGGCGAATTCCGAGGGCTGGCAGCTGAACGAGCCGATGCGGATCCAGGCCCGCGCGCCGTTGATGTCCTGTCCCAGGCCGGGGATCATAGGCGAGAGGAGGAACACGAGTCCGAACACCATGAACACGTAGGAGACGCGGCGCAGCCGCCGGTAGTCGCGCAGGAACGTCACCAGGGCGATGCTCAGCGCCAAGGCGATGGCTAGCCAGATCATCTGCCGGATGCCGATGTCGGAAGGCGCGCCGTTCTTCGTCTGCTCGTAGTCGATGCGCGTGATCTCCGTGATGCCGATCTCCGACAGGAGCATGACGATGGGCAGGACGGCTTCGGCGCTGCGCGGCAGGCGCGCGTCGAGCACGAGGGATAGGGCGAGCGCTAGGACGAGATCGATGCCGCCGGCGATGGCGTAGCGCGGGGGCACGGTTCCGGCCACGCGCATGATCATCTGCCAGAAGGCGAGCGCGCCGATGGCGAAGGCCAGCAGGAGCAAGCTTTCGCGGCGCAGAAGACGCTGGACCGTCGTCAGAGCCTTCGTGCTGACGGGTGCGCTGCCCTTGTCAGTGCCGTCGGGAGCGGAGGCGGGCACGGAGGGCGCGGTGATGGACGTCGTGGTCGTGCTGGGGCGGAACGAGGAGGACGGCTTGCGTTCCGGCTTGAAGGACCGGGGTGCTTGGGAGAAGGTCATTCGGCGGCTCCCGTCGCGGCGGGCTGCGCGCTCGTTTGGCCGGAATCCTGAGTTCTGTTCTGGCCGGCCGTCGGCTTGGCGGCCTGGCGCGCCTGCTCCTCGATGGTCGTCAGATGCTGCCGGGCCTCCTGGTAGGAGTCGGCGCCGATGCCGTTGGCCAGCTGCTGGCGCCAATTGGCTGGCAGACTCGAGACAGCCACTCGGCTGCGGTCGACCTCGTGGGAGAGACGGATGCCGAAGAGATTGGTCGGAACGCCCTGGTAGATGGCCACATACCCGCCGGACTCGCTGAGGTAATACTGGGACTGCGTCCAATGCGCCGCCACTCCGCCTACGACCCCGACGGCTGCGAGGAAGAGGAGGATGCCCACGAGCACGCGCACGCGTTCGTGGCGGCGTCGGCGGTGCAGGTCGCGGTCGGCGGCTTCGCGTTGTTTGGAGATCGCCGCGATGACGATGGGGTTCGACGGATCGGTCGCCACGGAGCCGTCGCGTTTGGTGACGATGGGGATCTCGCTGGTGTCGGCGACGGGTTCGTCCGGCTTCTCATCCTGGGGGACGGCGACCTGCTGTCCCTTCTGCAGGCGGTTGATGTCCGGCAGCTGGTCCGGGGCCTTGACGGTGTCGGTCGGCGCGGCTACAGCCACGCCCTGGGCGGCGGCTGGCTGATCGTCCAGCTCACGGTCCGACAGCAGCAGCGCGGCCTTCTGAGCAGGGGAGATGTCCTCGGCCAACGGCGGCGCGGAGACAACCGGCCGGCGGATGACGTCCGCGATGGACGCCAGCGCTCCGGCCGCGGCCCCGCCGATGAGCGGGGTCTGCAGTCCGGAGTACGGGCGCGCCGCAGAGGCGTGCAGACCGCGCTTGCCGGCGAGGGCTGCGTCGCCGATGACGGCGGTCACGTTGTCGGCGCTGCCGGCCTTGAGCGCCATGTTGACGAGTTTCTGCACGCACTCTTCGCGGTCGGGGATGCCGCGCAGGGAGTCGGCGATGGTGTCGTCCTCCAGCGGGCCGGACAAACCGTCGGAGCATAGGAGCCACCGGTCGCCCGGATGGGCGAGGCGCACGGAGATATCCGGATGCGGGTCGATGTCGAAGTCGCCGAGCACGCGCATGACGACGCTGCGCTGCGGATGGTTTTTCGCTTCGGCGGGCGTGATGCGGCCGGTGTCGATGAGGTGCTGGACGTAGCTGTGGTCCTTCGTTGCCCGGATGAGCTGGCCTTCGCGCAACAGGTACGCGCGCGAGTCGCCGATGTGGGCCAGCACCCAGTAGCCGCGCACGAGGCAGACAGCGTCGACGGTGGTGCCCATGCCCGAGAGCTGGCGCTCCTTCTTGGCCTTGCCGACGATGGCGTCATGCGCCGCGAGGATGGATTTTTCCAGGGTCTCCACGACGCTGTCGATGTTCTCGTGGCGCTGCCGGCCGCGTTCCAGATGGCTGAGCGTGCGGATGGCGATGGTGGACGCGGTGTCCCCGCCGGCATGGCCGCCCATGCCGTCGGCGACGGCGATGACGTGCGATCCGGCGAGGCCGGAATCCTGGTTGTTGGGGCGCACATAGCCGACGTTGCTTACGAGCGTCGAGGACAGACGGAGGTGATGCTCGGCCATGGAATCACCTCAATTCGAAAGTGGTAGCCCCCAGCCGGACGGGGACCCGGGCGGCGAGCGGAACGCTGCCGATGATGCGGGATTCGTTGAGGTAGGTGCCGTTGGTGGAGCCAACGTCCTCGAGCATCCAGACACCGGTTCCGGCATCGCGGGACAGGCGGGTGTGGTGGGCCGACACGTATTCGTCGTTGAGCACGATGGTGTTGGTGGTGCTGCGCCCCAAAGTGATGGGCTGGTCGCCCAGCGGGAAGGTGGCGCCGGCGCGCGGCCCATCGATGACGATGAGCAGCGTCGGAACAACCGAGGAGGCCGCGGGCCGCTGTTGTTGTTCCTGCTCCTTCTTCTCGGTGTCGGCGACGAGGGACGCCAGGCTCGGCGACTGCGCGGTCGCGATGCTCGGGGTCGACGCCGATGGTTCCGCCGGAATGGCCGTGTCGGGAACGGGGACGGGCGCGGGCGGAGCTGGCTGCGCCACGCGACGGCCTTCGTGCCGCCGGCGCTGGCTGCGGCGGTCGCGGGCTGGCAGGAAAGCGGAGACGTCCCGGTGCAGGGAGCGGACGGCGAGCCAGACAAACAACAGAATCGCGAGGACGAAACCGTATTTCAGAATCGCGAAAGTGAGCTCTGTCATAGCGTCCTAACTCGTGAACGGCCTCCGCGTTGGAGTCAGTCCCGCGGTTCCGAAGAGGCCCAGAACAGGATGCGCGTGCGGCCGATGGTGATGGTGTTGCCATCGAGCAGTGTAGCAGCAGGAACCAAATGGCCTTCGACGTAGGTGCCGTTGGTGGAGCCGAGGTCGCGGGCGATGACGCCGTTTTTGGTGATGTCGATCTCGAGGTGCTTGCGGGATATGCCCGGGTCGTCGATGACGATGTCGCAGTTGGAGCCGCGGCCGATGACGGTCTTCGTGGCGGTCAGCAGGTACTGGCGGCCGGAGATCTCGAGGACCGGGAAGTCTTTGGACTCGCTCTTGTCCGTCACCGGGGCCGCGTTGCCCTGGACCGACTCGCTGGTGAGCTGGAAGTCGCCTTTGCCGAGGTCGAGGTTTTCCTCGAAGATGACGACGACCGGCCCGACGAAAGCGTAGTGCTGCGTCTCGGCATACTTGGTCAGCTTGTCGGCCAGCTCGTTCGCCAGCGCTTCGGATCCCCAGGATTCGATGCGGTCGAAGTCCGGGGTGGACAGCTCGAAGCGGTATTCGTTCGGGGCGACGGTGCGGTCGCGTCCCACCGGCATGGCTTGCGCGTCGATCTCGCGCTCCAGTGCGCTCGACAGGTCCACGGGCTGCAGGTCCTTGGAGCCAAACTTGGAGAAGACGCCGTTGACGCCGTGTTCCACGCTCTTCTCGAACCGGTTAAAGATGCCCATAATTCCTCCGACTCTCATGGCACGGACTCAGTGCCGTGACTAGTTCACACACTACCGCTGCGCTGCCGCGAAAATTCAAGAACCGCCCAACTTAACAAGATTCTTACGTATTCTGGGACCGGAACACCATCGGCCGCTCCGGGGCCAGCTGGCGGCGGGAACCACGGGCGGCCGATCAGGCACGTCATTCGGCGGACTCGCCGGGGACCATGGTCTCCTCCACGTCGGCAACCTGCTCGTTGTCCGCCGGCGCGCCGAGACCGTCCGGATGAGCGGCTTTCCAGGCGTTCTCCTTGGCATGCAGCTTCTTAAGCACGTACGCCTGCATCGGCACGTTCATCAGGGAGGTGCAGAGCATGGAGACCGGCTGGCTCAGGGCGATGCCGTAGAAGCCGAAGAGCTTAGGCAGGATGAGCAGCGCCGGGATGAAGAAGATGCAGTTGTTGCCCAGGCCGACGATGGACGCGATGACGGTGTGGCCCAGGTTCTGCTGCATCATGTTCGACATGACGACCCAGGCGTTGAGCCAGAAATCGGAGCAGAAGACGCGCAGCGCCAGTGTGCCGTAGTCGATGACCTGCTTGTTGTCGATGAAGATGCGGATGAGCTGCGGCGCCCAGATGTACTCGGCGACGCACACGACGATCAGCAGGATGAAGGAGGCGCGCAGCACGAGCCAATAGCCCTTGCGGACGCGGTCGAACTTCTTGGCGCCGTAGTTATAGCCGCATACCGGCTGGTAGCCCTGGCCGATGCCGACCTGGATGACGTTGCCGAGGTTGATGATGCGGCCGACGATCGTCATGGCGCTGATGGCCGCCGCGCCGTAGGCCGCCGCGATGACGTTGAGCAGGTCGGAGGAGACGGCGAAGAGGCCGTTGCGGATGAAGCTCGGAAAGCCAGTCGCCAGGATCTCCTTCCACACGCTGCCCGAGAAGGTGAACTCTCTGAAGTGGATGGCGGCGGTGGCCTTCTTGAAGTAGATGACGAGCATGACGACGAAGGAGAAGACCTGCGCGACAGCGGTGCCCAGGCCTGCGCCGAAGACGCCCAAGTGCATGGCGAACATGAAAACCGGCTCGAGAATGGCATTGAGGACGACGCCGGCAATCATGCCGATCATGGATTCGGTGGCGTAGCCCTGGAAACGCAGTGCCGGGTTGAGGACAAAGGTGGCGCAGAAGAACGGGGCGACCCATAGCAGCGGCCTCATATAGGCGATGGCGAGCGGGTCGATGACCAGGGTGGAACCGAGCATATGGACGACCAGGATCCGGAACGTGAGCGCCAGCGCGCCTAGGATAATGCCCAAGGCGAAAGAGCCGAAGAACGCGGTGGATGCCAGTTGCTGGGCGCGCTTGATGTTCTTCCTGCCCAGTTCGACGGACGCGCGGTTGCCGGCGCCGATGCCTAGCAGCAGGCCGAAGGCCTGGATGACGACAATGACCGGCATGACGACGCCTTCGGCGGCGGAGGCCGCGGCGCCCATGGACCCGACGTAGAAAGCGTCGATGAGACTATAGCTGACGCCGACCACGTTGGAGATGATGGACGGGATTGCCAGATTCGTGATGACCCGGCCCAACGGGGCCTGCGTCATCTCGACGTATTTCTTGTCTGTAGCCATTCGTATGCATTCTTTCTGGTGAAGGTCGGCTTGTTGTGCTGTTTTCTGGGAACGTTCCGATACTCGGCGCGCGTCCAGGCCCGCGGGAAGCCGCTTCCGCCGCGCCGCGAAAAGCATGTACGCGCCCGCCTCGGCTCCTGTCGGAGCAGAGCAAAACGCATTAAAAGTATAGTGTTCTCTGTGGATAATTTCGAGGTCCGCAGGAACGGCAGAAGCATGCTCCGCTGTGGGCGCGCCGGCACGTTCGGCGACTCCGGCGGCGCGACTGGCCGCAAGCCTGACGGGACGTATGGCCGCGGGTCTTGCAAAGTCCCCGGCGGCAAACTGGTCAACGCCGACGTGCGGCTGGTTCCGGCCGGTTCCGGGGCATGGTCGGTGGCGTCCGTGCGGTTCGACGGCGATTTTTTCGAGGACCTGTTCATGTCCTCAGCGACAGCCGTCGCGGGAATGCGAGTGCGCGGGGACGAGCCTGTCGATGACATCGCATCCTCGGCGGTCGAGCGTATCCGGGAACATCGCGGCGCCGCGGCGCCGCGCGGACTGAAGGACGCCGGCACCCCGGCGGCGGCCTTAGCGGCGGCGCGGGCCGTCGCCGCCGCGTTGGAACGAGCCGGAGCGCGATCCGGCACGCAGGGACAGCAGGGCAGCGACGGGCCGGATCGCGGCGTGACCGGTCGCCCCGTGGCCAAACAGTCAGCCGCCATACGGCCGGACAGCGAACAGGCGGATGCCGCAGACGCTGCCGATCAGGCCAACAGGACCGTCGATACGCACATGCTCAAACAGGGCGTCCCTTACACGGAGATCGTGAATGAACGCGTGGTCCGTGACCGATGGCGCGCTCTGGGGCCGGTATGGCTGGTGCCCCCGCGCGGCGCCGCGCCGCTGCCGCCGTCCCGGCAGATGGCGTGCGACGAGGCGCTCGCGGAGCTGATGGCGTCCGGTCGCCTGCGCCGCCCCGTGCTGCGCTTCTGGGGGTGGCGCTCGCCAGCCGTCGTCCTGGGCGCGTTCCAGTCCGTATCCAACGAGGTCGACGTGCCGGCCGCCCGGCGGCGGGGCGTACGTGTCGTAAGGCGGGCGACCGGTGGCGGGACCATGCTGTCCCGGCCGCGGGAAACCATCACCTGGTCGATGGTCGCGCCCGGCGCGTTCGTTGAGGGGCTGACGGTCGAACAGGCGTACGCGCTCTGTGATTCGTGGGTGTTCGAAGGCCTGCGGCATCTGGGAATCGAGGCTGTGCACGAACCGGTGAATGACATCGCCTCGCGGTGGGGGAAGATCGGCGGATCCGCGGCGAAGAGGCTGCCCGGCGGCCGAACGCGCCGCGGCGGCGCGCTGCTGCACCATTCGATGCTGTCCTACGAGGCCGACGCCCATGTGCTGGACGGCGTGCTGCGCGTCAACCGCGAGAAGTTCGTTGACAAGGCAGTGCGTTCCTCCGGCGAACGGGTGGCGTCGATCCGGTCGTTGGCGCTTCGGTCCGCGTCGCTCCGAGGGGATGGCATGCCCCGCATCCCGTTGAAGACGGATGTGGAAAACTCGATGTTGGAGGCTCTGCGTCAGTGGGCCGCGATCGAACTGATGCCGGCGCAGCAGCGGGCTGTGGTCGCATCAGCCGCCCGTCGCCTGGACAGGGAGCAGTTCGGAACGCGGAAGTGGACATGGCGGATCGCGTGAGGGACACGAAGGGCGGAAATATGACGAACACGGACATGAGGGTCGCGGATATGGCGAAACGCCCGGTCGTCGGCCGGTTCGCGCCAAGTCCGACGGGGCGGATGCACCTAGGCAACATCTTCGCGTCGCTGGCGGCGTGGCTGGCGGTGCGTTCCAACGGCCCGGACGCGCGGCTGGTGCTGCGCATCGAGGACATCGATCGGCCGCGGGCGGTGGAGGACGCCGACCGCTGGATCATGGACGACTACTCCTGGCTGGGGTTGGATTGGGACGGCGAACCGGTGTATCAGTCGCAGCGCGGCGACGTCTATGAACGGGCTTTGCGGGCCGTCGCGTCGCGCGTCGTGGACGGCGAGCGCCTGGCGTACCCCTGCTTCTGCACGCGCCGTGAGCTGCGGGCGGCGTCGGCGCCGCAGGAGTCCGATGGGTTCGTGCTGTACCCGGGGACGTGCCGCCGTTTTGCGTCTGTTCCACGTGAAACGGTCGATGTTCCGGATCTGTCGGCGCGGCATTCGGTCCGTTTGGCGATGCCGCGGGAAGGGAACCCATGGGGCCGTGTCGTGTTCGACGACGACGTTTATGGCCGTCAGGCGTGGAATCTGCCTCGGCAGGTGGGCGACATCGTCATCCGCCGCAGCGATGGCGTCTTCGCCTATCAGCTGGCCGTGGTGGCCGATGATCTGGCGCAAGGCGTGACGCAGGTGGTGCGTGGACGCGATTTGCTGCGCTCGACGGCGGCGCAGATCTGGCTGCGCGAGGCCATCACCGGCTGTTTCGGGGAGGATCCGGCGCGTATTCGCGGTCGGACGGGCGTTGGTGCCGATGCTGCTGGCGGCCGGACGAGCGCGTCCGCTGGGAATGCTTCGGCTCTGGTCTCCATGGATTACGCGCATCTGCCGCTGCTGCGCACGCCGGCGGGGGCGCGCCTGGCCAAGCGTGACAAAAGCATGGAGGTAGCCACGCTTCGGGGGGCCGGTGTGCGTCCGGAACAGGTCATTGGCTACTGCGCGTGGCTGCTGGGCTTGGAGGAGGGCGCGGAACCGGAGCCGTGCGCGGCGCGGGACTGCGTGGGCGGATTCTCCTGGGACCGCGTGCGCCGCAGCCGCTGGGGTGTGGAGGACCGCGTCCTGGAGCCGCGCGCCCTCGAAGTGGACTGGTGGAGAAGCTGGCGCTGATTATGGGTGGCCGGGTCCGCCGTCTTCTGATGCGACGGGGCGTCCGCGACCTCGCGCAACGGCGTTCGCGCCCGGGTTCTGCGCTCCAGCGGCGCGGTTATGGCACGATGGAGACGTGCGAATGGTTCATGGCGCGCTGGCCTGCGGCGTCCGCCGGTTCGGCCGCGCAAGACGTGGAAGAGGGATGACATGGTGAATTATCTGGATCACAAGAACCTGGCGAATACGCGGATCGACCCCTGTCGCGCCCGGGAGATCGCCGAAGCGGTGGCTCGCTGTCGCGACCAGGTGCGAGAGGCCGAGTCCGCGGCCGGCCGGCCCGAAGGCTCCGTGCGCACGCTGGTGGCGACGAAGACGCGCGACATCGGCGAAATCATGGCTGCCATCGGCGCTGGCGTGCGCCTCATCGGCGAGAATCGTCCCCAGGAGATCCAGATCAAGGCCGAGGGCATCGCCCAAGCGTGCCGCGAGCGCGGTTTCGAGGTGGAATCCCATCTCATCGGCCAGCTGCAGAAGAACAAGATCAACAAAGTCGTGCCGTGGGTCGACGCCGTCGAGTCCGTGGATTCCGCCGAGCAGGCCCGTCAAATCGCGCAGCGCCTGGCTCCGGGCCAGACGATGAAGGTGTTCCTTGAGGTCAACGAGTCAGGCGAGGAGTCCAAGTCCGGCTGCGATCCGGCGGCGGCCTACGACGAGGCGTCCGCCATCGCCGAGATTCCGTCCCTGGAGTTGGTCGGCCTCATGACGATCGGCACTCACGTCGAGGAGGAGGCGCCGATCCGCCGTGGCTTCGCCGCGCTGCGCGAGCTGCGCGACCGCCTGCGCCACGACGGCGGCGATTCGATGGCGTCCTGCGAAGGGCTGTCGATGGGCATGACGCACGACTTCCCGCTGGCCATTGCCGAGGGCGCGACCGAGATCCGCGTGGGATCGGCCATCTTCGGCGAGCGTTTGTTCGTCTGACCATTGGCGGTGGAGCGCCCGCTCCTGCGGACGTCCCGTCCCGTTTGCGGTCCGGCCCAGCGATCTTTCCGGCAGCGGCGTTAGGCTGAGGGGATGAGAATTGCACGGTTTGTTCGCGGCGATGCCCGCCCTCAGTACGCGTTTGTCCAGAAAGACCAGAACGACGGCCGGGACTACCTGGTCGCGTTGAACGGCTATCCGTTCTCCAGCGAGCAGGTCGAGCCCACGGGCGAGCGCTGTCCGCTGGACGGCGAGGGCGTCCGGCTGCTGGCGCCGCTGCTGCCGTCCAAGGTTTACGGCATGGCGCACAACTTCCGTGGCGAGGCTGGCGCCCGTCCGCAGCTGTATCTGAAGCCGTCCAGCGCGGTGGCCGGTCCTGACGATCCCATCGTGCGCCCGGCGTTCAGCCGGAAGATCGTCTGCAGCCCGATGCTGGCGGTCGTGATCGGCCGCTTGTGCCGCAATGTCGCCGAAAGGGACGCATTGCGGCAGGTGCTGGGCTACTCCATCGTCGACGACGTGTGCGCGGCGGACGTGGAGAAGACGGATTCGAGCTGGGTGCGCGCCCGCTCTTTCGACACCTCGATGCCGATGGGGCCGTGGCTGCAGACGGAGCTGGACCCGGCGTCCGCGTCGCTGTCCGCGAGCCTCAACGGCGAGACCGTGCCGGAGGCCTGCGGCAACACCAGCGAGCTGCTGCGCTCGGTCGCCCAGGAGATCAGCTGCGTGTCGGGTTTTTCGACGCTGCTGCCGGGCGACGTCATCATCTCCGGCGCGCCGTGCGAGGGCGTCGAAGTCGCGCCGGGCGACGAGATCGTCGTGACGGTGCCGGGCCTGGGCGCGCTGCGCAACGTGATCGTCGCCCAGTGAGCCGTGCCCGGTGAGCGACGCGCTTCGGCAGCGCGGATCGCGCGGTTGATCGGTTCGTGAGCGGCGAGACACCAGCGGGAGCCGGCCCGGAAACGCATGGCCGATCAGGACGGTTCCGGTCTTTGTCTTCCAGCTTCGGTTTTCCCGGCGCGTTCCGCGGTCCAGCGGACTCTGAAAGGATCCATGCCCGCCTTCCAGGCGGCCAGTCCGCGCGTTTCCTCCTATTGCGGAAGGCTGACTTCGCGGAAAACAGGGCGGCGACAGGCTGCCGGCGATCCGTTCCGACAGGAAATCGACGCAGAAAATCGTGCGCGTCCCCCGGTTCGGCTTCGTCCCCGGCCCATTGCGACAGGTCCGGGTTCATTTCGACGGGCATGCTTCCGCCGAACGGGGAACCGTGCCCGGCGCTCTCCCGTTTCCGGTCGTCGGGGAGCGTCCGCCGTTTTGCGTCGGGCACGTCCCGATCCGCGGTCTTGCGAAGGCTTCTGCTGAAACCGGTCGCAAGACCCGGTCTTCTTCGGTTTCGGGGTTTGGTTGAGGACGCCGTCCTGGATGAGGCGACTGTGGGCGCGCCTGCTTGCCGCCGCACGAAGCGATATACCAGCGATTGCCGCGCCCGCCCGTTCGTAAGGATCGACGTCGTCGGTGAGCCGGCACAGAAACAGCCGTCCTGGGCGGAATGCCCCTCCGGTTTGCCGGCGCCGAACGTTCCGGTGTCCG
>JAFRAT010000012.1 GCA_017405305.1 Aeriscardovia sp.
CCGTCCGCGCCGGACTGGAAGACGCACACGGTCGCCGAACCCGGATGATCGGGAACGTTCCACGTCTTCTTGACGGTGATAGTGGACGGAGCGGTCTGGATGACCGGCATCGGATACGTCGAATCACTCGCCGCACCAGTCTCAACGGCGGTGCCGCTGGAGTACACGCCGGTGTACGCCTTGCTGATGGCCCAGGTCAGCGAAGCGCCGTCGGCTGGCGTCAACGCGTTGGTCACGTTGGAGTAGAAGCCTTTCTTTCCCGCCGAGGTGACGCCGGTGTCATCGGCGTCCGTATAGGGGCTGTTGGGAGCTGGCGAGTCGCCGGTGTCCGGGTAGGCGGCAGTCGTGTTCGCGCTTGGATAGTGCGCGTCGAAGGCAGCCTGTGACGGTTCTATCGTCATCGACGCGGTGTAGGCGACACCTGGCGTCGCGTCGAAGCCGACCGTGCCCGCGACGTACGCGGTCTTGTCGGCGTAGAAGCTGACGACGATCGTCTTCGTTACGGCGTTCCATCGCGCGTCGAAGCACGGCGAGGACGAGAAGTCCGAAGACTCCGCCGAGCAGGCGGGCATGTCAGCCAAGTCCGTCGTCGTCCCGTTCTGGGTCTCTTTTTCCGAGAGGGTGACTTTGGAGGACACGTCGTTGGCGTCGCCGGTCGTCGGGAAGCCTACAGCCTGGGCATTGGCGGAGAGCACGTCCTTGATGCTGTCGACGTGGTCCAGGGACGTCATATAGGTGCCGGTCTCGTTGTTGCTCGTGGCCTGCTCGATGCTGGCGCCGATCTGCTCCAGGCAGCCGACGAGACTGCAGTGCGTGGCACCTGATCCGGTCGACGCTGCTGGCGACTCGTACAACCCAGCTAACGTGCCAGCGGATTTCTCGGCCGCACTCAGTTTGGCGATGTCGGCGAAGCCGGACGTCGACTGGGCGTCTGTGCTAACGGCTGGCGTCGACGAGGCCGTTGTGTCGGTGCCGTCGATGAAGACGTTGTAGACCTTCGCTCCGGACGGGATGGCGTTGGCGGCTTGCAGTGCGGCGGCGTAGTTCGCGCCGGTGGCGTCGTCGTACGTGTTGACGCCGGCGGCGCCACCAGTGCCGGCCGTGCCATCGCCCTCGAGGTGTGTGTCTTGGATGTTCGCACTGTTATTGACGCCCCGGCTCGTCGGCTCGCCGTCTGTGATGAAGATTTCGTACAAGGACTTATGGGGCGCGTTTGCTTTGTCGTAATTCAGCAGCGTGTTACCGCGGTCGAGACCTATCTGCCAGTCGCGCGACTGGTCCCACACGCGGTAGAGCCACTGCGTCAGGTCGGTTGGATCGTCCGTCCAGGGCTGTCCCGTCAACACGTCGACACTCGGCGAATCGTAAGGCGCGAACGCGCCAACGCCGTGCGCTGGATCCGGCTCAAGAATCTGCCCGTGCGGCCAGCTGCTGGCGCCAGTGAAGAGGACGCCGTTAATGGCGGCAACGTTCGTGTACGTGTCGTTCGGCATGAAGTACTGTGTCGGCCAATAGGAGTTGCTGGCTGTTCCCAAGTAGTTGGTGCTGCCGTTCCAAATGGACCAGTTCGACCATACGCTCCGGTTCACGTTGGTGTCATAGCCTTTCACGGCGGAGAAGCTGCGACCCACCGGGCAATAGTTATCGAACGTCCCATAGTCGTTAACGCCGGAGGCATTGAGTCCATAGGTCTGCCCGTACTGGCCGCCGAAGAAAACGATGGATGTGCGAATCAACAGTTTGGTCTTGTCCCAGTTCTGCGTGGACCATTGGCCGTTATAAACGGCGTCGTAGTCGTCGTCGTTGCTTAGCAGGCCTGCGTAGCCAGAGCCGTCGCCGTTGAGGAGGACGCGGATAGCGTTGTAGGCACGAGCGAGACGGCCGGTCAGCTCCCACCAGGTGCCGCAAGGGCCGGGCGCGACCGTGTAGCCTTCTTTGGCCAGCTGCTCGGCGTCGGACTCTGCCTGCGTGAAGTACGCGGCGTTCGAGCCGCTGGACGCGTCGCTTGTCGAACGAACGTACTCGTATTGGGACGGGGTATCGTCGATCTGCTTAGCGAACATCGAATTGGATTCGTCCAGCACGATGACGACGTCGGCGCCGGAACGTTTGGCGCTTTCGCCGGTGAACGTCAGATGGAGGCCGTATGTGCCGTCGCTGTTGGCGGTCACGTACTTCGTGTGCTCTGGCGTGCCCAGCTGCAGGGTGTTGGAAACGGCGGACGAAGCCAATGCCGACGGCGCGGGACAGGCAACGACGGCACCAGCAAGGGCCAGCACCACGAGGACGGATAACACAAGCCGCTCGCGCAGCCGGCGCGAACCGGATCTTCCAGACCGGACCAGTCCGATCGGTCTCTTTGCCTTCAACTCCCTCTCCTTCCCCTCGTACACGTCTAGAGCGCCAACGCTTGGGCCTCAGGCCAGAAACACCAGCACCTCCGTAGGACGGACAAAGCAGACCGCCTCGGCGGATAAGCGCGCGTAAGGGCAATATCCAGTCTGCGGGGGGGGGACAAACCGCCTGATGGAGACCCTGCGACAGACACCTCCGCCAGAACCCATCGCCGCTCAACGCAGCGGCCTCTTTCCGATCCGCGACAACGGAACTCTCCCGCCATGCCAAGCCGACGGCCAGTATAACCGCAACGGCGGCAACCCACGGAAACACCAGGGCCGACCCGACGTCAGACCCGTCACCTCGAACGCAGCAAGGTTCTCGCCAACCGCCCCGCGTCACCTGCCTCTCGCCGACGGCCACGTCCCAGGAACCCAGCAAGCCCGGCCAATCCGCCAGCCGCGAAACAGAACAGATGAGAGAAACAACGCAGTCAACAAAACGGCCGATTCCAAAGAACCGACCGTTCAACCGGTACCCCCAAAGAGAATCGAACTCTTGTTGTCAGATTGAAAGTCTGATGTCCTAACCATTAGACGATGGGGGCGTGACCAGGAAGGAGTCTACCTCTTTCTCGACAAAAACGCAAGCAGACGAGCATCCGGACGCTGCGCCGTTCGGCAAGACGCTGGGAGAAACAGCCACCAGCCTCCACTATACGCGATATATAGTGGCATCGTTCCAGCAAGCTGCCGCCACGATCCGCGCCGCACAACGACTCCGTGACCACCGCCTCGATTCCGACCAGCAAGGAGACCCTATGACCGCCGCGCTCGCCTCGAAAAAAACCAGCCGTTCCCAGACTTACTGGGGAATTATCGCCGCAACGCTGCTGGCACTCACCGGCGTGCTGGCAAACAAATGCGTAAACGTCATGTACCCCGACATCGCCCGCGACTTCTCCGTACCCATCGGAACAACGCAATGGCTCATGACAGGCTACATGCTCGCCAACGCCATCACCGCAGCGACAACCGCCTACCTGCTGAACCGAATCACCGCACGCAAGGTCGAACTGATCGCCGCCACCGCCTACATCGCCGGAGCACTGTGCGACGCGCTCGCCGTCGACTTTCCCATGCTCGTCATCGGACGCATCGTCCAGGGCATCGCCATCGGTCTAGCGATGCCAATCCTATGGTTCCTCGTTTTCACGCAGATCTCCCACCAAAAGACCGGGACGGTGTCCGGCTGGATCGGCGCTGCCATCGGCGTCATGTGCACCGTCGGACCACTATACTCTGGCTGGGCCTGCGACCGCGTCTCTTGGAGGCTTGTCTTCTGGACGCTCGTGCCCGCAGCCATCCTCAGCCTCGTCCTCGGCCAGCTCACTATCCACAACAAGCCTGCCGGCAACAGTCATCCCTTCAGTTTCGGCGCGCTCGCGCTGCTGGCGGTCGCTTTCGCCTGCCTGGACGTCGCCGTCAGCGCCGCTGATTCGACGAGCCTGAGTCCGCTGTTCTGGATCTGCCTTTTCGCTGGCCTCGTCGCATTAGGCTGTTTTGTCGCCGTCAACAACCGCGGCGCAACGCGTCTGTTCAACCTCAGGCTGTTCGCCATCCCGGCCATCTCTTTCGCCGCGGTGTCCTACTTTCTGGCGGAGGCTGTCAACGTGGGTATGCAGGCGTTCCTGCCGACGTATGCCCAGTACGCGCTCGGTGCCTCGGCCCTGTTGGGCGGGCTCACCATCGTGCCGGGCAGCGCGCTGGGGTCAGTGGCCTCGGTCGTCGCCGGCAAGTGGGCGGACCGCAGCGGCTTTGGCAAGCCGATCGTGACCGGCGCCGTCCTCACTCTCATCGGGACGGCGTCCGTCGCGCTCCTGCAGCGTTCTCTGACGGTATGGCTGTTGCTGGCGCTGTACATCTTCCAACGGGTGGGCTTCGACTTCGTCTATCAGAACACGCTGTCGCATGCCTCGCATCTCGTGCCCGCCGGCGAGACGGCCGACCTGAACGCTATCTTCAACGTTATCGGCAACTACTCCGGTGCCATCGGCTCAGGCATCCTGCTGTCGCTGTTCGCCTTCGGCCGGAGCGCGACGTTTGGTTCCGCGCTGGCGAAAGCGTTCGCCGGCGGACGCCTCGCGTTTGTCTGTGGGGCCCTCGCCTCCGTCATCATGGTCATCACGAGCATCCTCGTTTTCGCGACGGGCAAGCGCCGCGTTTCCGGGGAGCACATCGTCGTGTCGCGCTAGAATCTAGCTTTCGTGACTTCCTCGCAGACCGAGACCGCATCACCTAACCCATCGCCCGCGCCACCACAGGGACTGTCGCGGGCCGCGCCCGACCCATCGCGATCTTCAACGGATTCCTTGGGCCATCCCGCCCCTCCCCTACGCCGCGTGTATCTGGCCATCGCCTCAGCGGCGATGCTCACCTTTTTGTGCACGTTCGCTAACAAAGCAACGAACGTCATGTACCCGTTCATCACGCAGTCCTTTCACCAGCCACTGAACGTCATCCAATGGGTGACGACGGCGTATATGCTGGCCAATACGGTGTCCATCACCACGACAGCGTATCTACTGCGGCGTTTCACGGCGCGTGCCGTCGAACGCGCGGCAGCCGTTCTCTTCCTCGCTGGCACGCTCCTGTGCGCGCCAGCTACAAATCTGGCGGTCCTGTTCACGGGCCGAGTGCTGCAGGGTCTGGCCGACGGGCTGTGTGTGGCCGTCATGTTCTTCCTCGGCTTCACACAGGTGCCCAAGAAGAAGCTCGGGGCCATCACCGGCGTGGCGGGGACAATCATGGCGCTGGGCTGCGCGCTGGGTCCGACCTACGGTGGCTGGCTGTGCGACGTCCTCTCCTGGCGGACCGTCTTTTGGAGCCTGCTGCCCGTGGCGGTATTAAGCCTCGTGATTGGCGAAATCGCCATCCGCAATGAGCCTATCGGCAACGCGCACGCCTTCAGCTACCTCGCTTTGACGCTACTGACGGCCGCGTTCTTCTTACTCGACATTGCTGCCACTACCATGGGTTCGGATGGGTTCGGCTGGCTATTCTGGGCAACCCTGGTCGCGGGTCTTGTCTGCGCCGCTGGGTTCGTCGTGGCCAACAACGCCGGCCGGACGCGCCTGTTCAACCTCGAGGTCTTCGACGTGCCGGCCATCCGCTGGGCGACGCTCAACTACTTCCTCATGCAAATCATCGCGTCGGGCATCATAGCGGCCATCCCCAGCTACGCGGAATATGTGCTCCACGCCAACGGCCTCCTGGCTGGCTTCCTGCTGCTGCCAGGCGCGCTCTGCGGTTCAGTGGTCTCCACGTTCGCCGGGCACTGGGCCGACAAGCAGGGTTCGCGCGTTCCGGTTCTTGCTGGAAGTTTACTCGGCCTTGCCGGAGCCGTCACGCTCGTCGTCCTGCTGCCGTGGATGAGTGTGTGGGGACTGCTTGCCCTGTACATCGTGTCGCGCGCGAGCTACAACCTCATGTACACCAACACGATCTCCCATGCGTCAACTCTGGTGCCGCCGACGCACGCCTCCGACATCAATTCGATCTTCAACACAGCGGAGAACTTCGGCGGATCCGTCGGCGTCGACCTGTTCATGTCGATCTTCGCCCTCAGCCAGACGTCCGGCGCGGGCATGCGCGCGGGCGGCACGATCGTCTTCCTGCTCATCGCCCTGTGCTCGGCGACCATGGTCATCTGCGTGCTGCGCACCTACGCCCGGAGCACGAAAACGCGACGCGCGCGCCGCTGACACCAACGAAAAAGGCTCGACCGCTTTCGCGGCGGCCGAGCCTTGGACACTTCCGAGAGCGGACGACGGGAATCGAACCCGCGTAATCAGTTTGGAAGACTGAGGCTCTACCATTGAGCTACGTCCGCGCACAACTGTTTCAGTATACCGTTACCCCTGCCCAATGCGACTGGCGGCGGCCAGAGTCCCAGGCGAACCCGACATCCTCCTGGTGATTTTCCCGAAGGGAAACGTTTCCTTGCTCCTTTCCGTCCCAATGTGGGATAGCCTGGAGCTATGACAGATAAAACAACAGCGGTGCAGCCACGCCCGCAAGATGATTTCTACCGTTCCGTCAACGGCGAATGGATCGACAGCTATGAACTACCAGCGGACCGCTCCCGGTTCGGCGCCTTCGACAAGCTGATCGAGGATTCCGAGAAGGCCGTCAAGGAGATCCTCGAGGATCCGGGGACCTCGGCGCCGAAGTCGGCGGCCCTTTACCGCAGCTTCCTCGACACTGACGCGCTCGAGAAGGCCGGCATTGCCCCGATCCAGGACAGTCTTGACGCCATCGCCAACGCGTCCACTAAGGATGAGTTGCTGACAGTCCTCGGCTCCCTCAACCCGGCTGGCGGCCCGGACTTCCTCGGCATCTCGGTCTTCGCCGATCCGAAGGACCCGGCCACCAACATTGCGCACCTCCTCCAGTCGGGTATCGGCCTGCCGGACGAGGCGTACTACCGCGAGGACCGCTACCAGGATATCCGCGCGGCCTACATCGTCATGATGGCCAAGTACTTCCGTCTCACTGGCATCGACGAGTCCGAGGCCGCCGCCACCAAGCGCGCTCAGGCCTTCCTCGACCTCGAGACGAAGATCGCCCACTTCCACTGGGACAACGTCACCGACCGCGATGACAACAAGACCTACAACCCGAAGACCTGGGACGAGCTCGTCGCCATGATGCCGCACCTCGACTTCGCCGCCTGGGTCGACGCCTGGCAGAAAACCTACGACGCCACTGCTACCGCGCAGCGCCAGCCGCTCGATTTCCGCGCAGCCCTCGGCCATGTGATCGTGCATGAGCCGAGCTTCGTCACAGGCCTCGATGGTATCTGGGAAAGCGAGTCTCTCGACGCCTGGAAGACCTGGGCCCTGGGAACCGCTATCTCCAAGGCCGCCAACTACCTGACCAAGGCCTTCGAGGACGTGTCCTTCGACTTCCACGGCCGCGTGCTCTCCGGCACCACCAAAATCCGCGATCGCTGGAAGCGCGCCGTGGCCCTTGTCAACAGCATCACCGGCGAAGAAGTCGGCCAGGAGTACGTCAAGCGCTACTTCCCAGCATCGTCCAAGGCCAAGATGGAGACCCTCGTCTCCAACCTTCTGTCCGCATACCGCGTCTCGATTTCCCACAGCCCGTGGCTCGGCGAAGACACCAAGATCAAAGCCCTGCAGAAGCTCGATCTCTTCACCCCGATGATCGGCTACACCGAGCACTGGCGCGACTACACCGCCCTCGACATCAGCGACAGCAAAAGCCTCATGGAGAACATCAAGGCCGCGTCCGTCTACGAGAACGGCTACCAGCTAGGCAAGGCCGGCAAGGCCGTCGACAAGGGCGAGTGGCTGATGAACGCGCAGGAGGTCAACGCCTACTACGAGCCGTCTATGAACGTCATCGTGTTCCCGGCCGCCATCCTGCAACCGCCGTTCTTCGACCCGAACGCCGATGATGCCACCAACTATGGCGGCATTGGCTGCGTCATCGGCCACGAGATCGGCCACGGCTTCGACGACCAGGGCAGCCGCTACGACGGCACCGGCAAGCTTAACGACTGGTGGACCGCTGCCGACCGCAAGAACTTCACCAAGCTCACCCAAGCCCTCATCGCCCAGTACGACGCCCTTGTCCCGCGGCAGCTGCAGGACAAGTACGCCGCCGAAGGAAAGGCCGACCAGGCTCCGCATGTCCACGGCGCATTGACCATCGGCGAGAACATTGGCGACCTCTCCGGCGTGAACATCGCCATCAAGGCTTACGTCCTCTCTCAGAACCTCAAGGCCGACGACCAGGACGAGCTCGAGGATTCCCTGACGAAGTCCCCGGTCGTCGACGGCCTCAGCGCCGCGAAGCGCTTCTTCCACTCCTACGCCACCATCTGGCGCACCAAGGAGCGCGATGCTTTCGCCGAATCCATGCTCGCCATTGACCCGCATTCCCCGGCCGAGTTCCGCACAAACCAAATCCTCAAGAACGTCGACGCCTTCTCCGTCGCTTACGACGTTCGCGAAGGCGACGGCATGTGGCTCGCTCCGGAGGACCGCGTGCGCATCTGGTGACACTCTAACGGTGGCACGCTGACGATGAGCCTCAGGCCCGTCGCAGCTGGAAACACCATCGGGAAGTGGGTGGGCTGCGAATGATTCGCAGCCCACCCACTTTTCATGCCGAATTTCAGAAACGCCAGAGATCGACATCGTCAACGTTGACGACGCGCCAGGAATAGCGGTGGCACGACTGCTGCCGGCATCGACATCTCAGCTCTCCGGCATCTTCACTGCCGCCGTCCTTTCCGCTGATGCCGTTCCGTTCGCTGACACTGACCGCAATCCTTCCGCCATCGGCTTATCCGTGCCCGTTCCAGAGGCCCCCATAGGCTTTGATGGTTCATACGGGGCCGTGTCCCACTGTCGCCTCTTCCGATCGTAATAGTCTTGAGCCGATGCCAGATGAGACGAGCATCCTGCCATTTTGCCGGCGATGGCGAACCACTGCTGCGTGGTACCGACCCATCCGTGCATAGTGATCGGCTGTGCCGATCACTATGCGTCCTATTTCTCGCGTGCGGGACTCTCGCACTATTGCAACGCATTCAGCATCCCAGAAACCGCAACTCCATGGCCGTTGTTCGATGCTGCGAAAACGAGAGAGCGCAAGCAGCGCGACCACTGATCCAACATCGCGCTGTTTCGCCTCGACAATGTTTTAGTTCATTCCTGGTTTTCCGAGCATACTGGTAGATTGTTCCATGGGGATGTAGCTCAGTCGGTCAGAGCAGCGAACTCATAATTCGTCGGTCCAGGGTTCAAGTCCCTGCGTCCCCACCGGCAGAATCATCCACGGACGCATCACCATCTCAGACCGCCATTCCAGGTCCATTTCCCAGACCATCGACTTAGGCCCTGTCTTTCCGGGCTGTTGTCGCGCTCATTTCTTCCTTCGACCATGATTCCGATCCCGCTGGGCACGACGTTGGAACACGGTAGAATCCAGGGAATCGCCGGCGCCCGCCCTGCAGCGCAGCGCTACTTCGGTCGGATCGCCACCGATACCCCCATCTGCTGTCGAAGCCACCGGAAATGAAACTTACCGAATGACAGCCGTTCAAAGCAAGCGCCGCATCCCGAACAGCAGCGTTAGAAACAACCTCGCGCAATCCGCGAAGAACCGGCGCTCTATATCCTCTAGCGGCACAGTTCGCCGCGTTGACGCTGAACTTAACGTTTCAAGCAGCAACGAACGCCTAGCCGGATCCTTCAGCTCCACCAGCCAGTAATTCTTCACCAATTCGAGGGAACTGTCGTGGACACGGAGCTGCCGGTCGGCTGCGCCGCCACGCTATGCGCCATTGGCGTGGCGCCCTAGCAGTAGGGTTCGCGCCGTAGAGCGACGCGCCGGTCAACAGACAAGTCTTCTCATCGGCGCCGCAGTAGCGGTCTGTCTTGTCAGATGGCTGCTGGAGCTTTCGGCGGGAAGCAGACGATGTTTCTCCACGCCTTCCCCGTCTGCCCGGACATGAACGCCGCGTTCGTCAGGCCGGAGGAATAGCCTGTTTTGCTGGCTACACGCGATTGATGGCGCTATCGTCTTCTCCTATTCTCAATGTGAAGCGCAGCACGATCGCACAGATGTCTATCACGCCCCAGCACCAGCCGACGCGGATCGGCGTTGCTGATCGTTCCAGGAGCCGCGGCGGCTGCGTGATCTGGCACCATGTGTTTGACGATGGCCATGGTTCCCGCCTGCGAGACAGGACCTATGAGGTTGATGGTACGGAAGTCAGGAACGTCGATACCGGCCATCAACGGATCGTTGTCGATCGGCACAGCGGATACGTCCCTATTGATGGGAAGGGTGCTGGGGGACATTTGTTCTCCTTAGCGCTGCCCTGCCGACCGGAATGGATGTTGTCCGTAGTCATCGATCTGCTCTGCGACGATGGTGTGTGCACATGGCTCTCGAGGCCAGTTGGAACGGCGAACGTCACTGCTCGCTAATGCGCGGACTCCAGAGTCGCCATTACGACCTGATGCGGAGCATGCGTGGGTGCTGGTTTAGCAACAGACAAGCATCCGTAGAGCCGGTTGTGAGATTGGAATCGGAAACAGACTTCCCGGTTGAACTCGAAACAGTATGGCCGAACCTGCGCCTCTCGCACTAATAACCTCAGATACCTCGTCGTCCGCGTCCGCTGTTCCGGCAACGTCCAGAACGCCAAATGTTTTCGGCGCTGGATTCTGGAGCACGAGAACCATCGCCGACCAATCCTTCACTGCGCTCGTGCCTGTCGTCGAACCAGTGTTCGTCTCCGAATCAGGGCCATCAACCGAACCCAGCGGCTGCGATTACCGAATCCCGTCTGCTTGCGCCCCGCGAGCGGTCAACGTCAAAGGCCCAATCGGGGAAAATGGATGGATCGCAAACAGATGCTGTTGTCCCCTGACTCGTCCACATTGCCCTCCCCCCTAAGTACACCATATTCTGGCTGTTCTGGCTCTTTAGGGAGACGGGAAAGCAGAGGACAGCAATGGAGCAGGCGTACGTTGTATGCGAAGGGATAGTCTTGACAGAACAGCGCCGCCTGCTATATGCGCTTACGGGGACATCAGCGAAGCAACTGGCTTGCACTGACGCGAGCGAGGGAGGGAGGGAGCATTGTCACCGCGTGAGACAAGCGCTGGGAATATCGGCGATTCTCCTTGGACGTTCCCCGCGCTCCCGGGAACATGAAAAAGCCGTTAAATCCCAGCGGGATCTTCGGTGCTCTTCGAAATCCTTACGGCCCAACGCTTGAGACCTGCCATAAGGACACACCCTTCAGCCCATGAACCAGGAATCCGGATGCAGAAAGCCAATCGGTCTTCAGCACCCGGATTCCAGTATGGGCCGTGTCTTACTACGAACTGGCCCGGTCACATCATGTGGTTGGTTGGTGGCTTATTTGTCGCTGTTCCTCCGCTTCCACAAGGCGTACGCGCCCGCAGCCACCAGCGCCAGCGCGGCGCCGGCCCAGAGCACGGCCCGGCAACGGGCCGTCGAACCGCCGGTCATCGGCAGTCCGTAGACGACGGCA
>JAFRAT010000013.1 GCA_017405305.1 Aeriscardovia sp.
GCCGCCGCACGAAGCGATATACCAGCGATTGCCGCGCCCGCCCGTTCGTAAGGATCGACGTCGTCGGTGAGCCGGCACAGAAACAGCCGTCCTGGGCGGAATGCCCCTCCGGTTTGCCGGCGCCGAACGTTCCGGTGTCCGCCGCCAAGCTCGACCATTCCAGGCTGGCCAAGCCGGGCCGCGGCAGCCTCTTCATCCGGCCGGCCGTCTCCCGCGTAGCCCCGGGGCGAACGGTTTGACGGAACCGTCCCTTGGGCCTACAGGCAAAAAGAGCGGAACCCGGCTCGTCCAAGAGAGCGATGCCGGGTCCGCCCCTGTCGTTAGTCGGCAGCCGCCGGGAGGCTCACTTCCGCGCGGCGGAGTACGGGGTCCCGTCCAGGGAAGCGATGACGGCAGCGGCATCGAAGTCGCCGGAGACGGTCGCGGTCTTGGCAGCGAGGTCGACGGTCGCGGAGGTCACGCCCGCGACGGCCTGCATCTTGGAGGCCACGGTGTCCGCGCAGCCCTGGCATTTCATTCCGGTGATGTCGAATTCTTCGGTCATTTTTGGTTCCTTTCTGGTTTTCTGCTGTTGCAGGTTTTTGATGGCGGATTCGTCGGCCGGTTTAACTGCCGACGACAGGTTCACTTGCCGCTTGGAGCGGAGAACCGCCGCAGCCGCAAGGCGTTGAGCACCACGATCACGGAGCTGCAGGCCATGCAGGCCGCCGAGATCATCGGGTTGAGCGTCGGCCCGCCGAACAGCCACAGCACGCCGGCGGCGATGGGCACGCCGATGACGTTGTAGAAGAGCGCCCAAAACAGGTTCTCTTTGATGTTCGTCATGGTGGCCCGGCTCAGCGCGATGGCCGTGGGCACATCCTGCAGGTCGGAGCGCATCAGCACGATGTCCGCCGACGCGATGGCCACGTCCGTTCCCGAGCCGATGGCGATACCGGTGTCCGCTTGGGCGAGAGCCGGCGCGTCGTTGATACCGTCGCCCACCATCGCCACGTTCTCGCCGGACTTCTGCAGCTGGGCGACGATGGTTTCCTTATCGGCCGGCAGCACGCCGCTGCGCACGTCATCGACGCCGACCTGGCGGGCGATGGCCCTGGCCGTGCGCTGGTTGTCGCCGGTGAGCATGACCGTCCGAATCCCCGCCGCGCGCAGGCGCGCAATGGCCGCTGCGCTCGAAGGTTTGACCGGATCGGCCACGGCGATGAGTCCCAGGGCCGCGCCGTCCGCGGCGACGAACAAGGGCGTGGCGCCGGCATTGGCGAAGCGCGCCGCCTGGGAAACGGCCTCGGCCGACAGCATGACACCGGACTCGTCCATCAGGCGGGCGTTTCCCAACAGCACCTCCCGGCCATCCACAGTGGCGCGGACGCCTTTGCCGCTCAGCGCGGTGAATGCGGTAGCGGGAGCGGAGGAACTCGCGGTTCCGGCGTTTGTGATGCTCGTCCCGTCGCCTGCGCCGCCAAGCAGGCCGCGCTTCGCGGCTTCCGCGATGACGGCCGTGGCGAGGGGGTGCTCGCTGTTGCGCTCGGCGCGGGCGGCCAGCAGCAGCAACCGGTTTTCGGCGGCGGTCGCGGCGCCAGCCGTTTCCGCGCCCATGCCATCCGCGCTAGTCGCGTCGGTACCAGCAGCCGCACCTGTGTCGGTCATGCTTCCGCTCTCGAACGGCATGACGCCGACCACGGACGGCAAGCCCATTGTGATGGTCCCGGTCTTGTCGAGCGCGACAGTCGTGATGCGGCAAGCGTTCTCCAACGATTCGCCCGACTTGATGAGGATGCCTTTCGCCGCGCCCACACCGGTGCCGACCATGACGGCCGTCGGCGTGGCCAGACCCAGCGCGCACGGGCAGGCGATGACGAGCACCGCGATGGCGACGGTCAGCGCGAAGATCCAGTTCTGATGCCCGAACACCATCCAGGCCAAGCCCACGAGCACGGCGATGCCCATGATGACCGGCACGAAGACGCCGGAGATCCTGTCCGCGATGCGGGCGATGGGCGCCTTGCGCGTCTGCGCATCCTCGACGAGCGAGACGATCTGCGCCAGCGCGGTGTTGGAACCCACTTTGGTGGCGGTCATGCGGAACGCGCCCGTCGTGTTGAGCGAGCCGCCCACGACGTCGTCGCCCGCTTTCTTGGCCACGGGCATCGACTCGCCGGTGATGAGCGACTCGTCCACGGAGGACGTGCCCTCGATCACCTGCCCGTCGACCGGAATCTGCTCGCCGGGCCGCACGATCACGACGTCGCCCGGGATGACGGCGTCAGCCGGAACGCGTTTTTCCACGCCCTCGCGCACCACGGTCGCGGTTTTCGGGGCGAGGTCCATCAGCCGCACGATGGCGTCGGACGCCTGGCCCTTGGCGCGTGTCTCCAGGTATTTGCCGAGCGTGATGAGCGCGAGGATGACGGCGGATGATTCGTAGTACAGGCGTCCCGCGTAACCGGTCCGACCCGCCAGGATCAGAGCGGTGGCGAAGCAGCTGTAGAGGAAAGCGGCCCCCGAACCGACGGCCACGAGCGAGTCCATGTTCGGGTGGCCTTTGAACAGAGTGGAGAAGCCGACGCGGAAGATGGCCCAGTTAAGCGCGATCGTCGGCACGCACAGCGCGAGCTGGGCGAACGCGAACGCGACCGGGGCCGTCCGCTGCGCCAGCCACCAGGGCAGGGGCGCGCCGAACGAGGCCAGCATGCCGATGTACAGCAGCGCGAGGGAGAGAATCGCTGAAATCCAGAACCGACGCCACAGGGAGGCTACCAGCTTCTTCTGGCGTTCGATCTTGGCGGCGGTTTGCATCCGTTCGTCCACGATGGCGCTCGCCTCGTAGCCGGCGTCGTGAACGGTCTTCTCGATGAGCGTTTCGTCGACTTCTGCGGGGTCGTAGGACACGCTCATCTTCTCGGTGGCGAGATTGACGCTCGCGGCGTTCATGCCCGGCAGTTTGGAGACAGCCTTCTCGATGGTCTGCGCGCAGGAAGCGCACACCATGCCGGCGATGTCGTACTGCTGGGTGACGGGGTGCGCGGCCATTGGCAGGCTCAGGCCGCCGGCCGTCAGAGTCGCGGCGCCAGCGCTCGCGGCGCCGGTATTCGCGGTCGAGGCGGCGTTGGTGGTCTTGTTCATGCGTTCTGCTCCTTTCCGCAGTCGCAGCCGCGCGTCATGCAGTCGCAGGGAACGGTTTCCGGAGCGTCCGCCGCCCTGGCGTCGAGCGCGGCCCGCAGGTCTTGGATGTCGGCGCGGCTTAGCGGCTGCGTCGCGACGAGGTGGAGAATGACGCGGCCTTTCTTGCTGGCGCAGAGAGTGGTGAAAAGCGCGTCGGCACGGTCGGTCATGGCGTTCGTCTCGGCGACGGCCGCGTGGTAGAGGAAACCACGGCCGTCGGGGTTAGGCAGCGTCTGGAGCGCGCCCTTTTTGACAAGGCGGCTGAGCAGGGTCTTGACGGTCGACTCCGACCAGCCGCGCTCGCGCCGGGCCAGCTCGATGACGCGGCGCGTGGGCAGGTCGCCTTCCGTCCAGATCAGCCGCATGAGAGCGGATTCGGAATCCGTGATGCCGCAGGAGTTCTTCGCGCAGTCCATGATGGGCCCCTTTCCGCGTCTGTATCGTTTACA
>JAFRAT010000014.1 GCA_017405305.1 Aeriscardovia sp.
GAACCCGTAGGGGTCGCGGCTCGTCTGCAGGTACACCGGCCGGCCGCCGGACTTGACCAGGGCCTGGTTGTACACGGACTTGTGGTTGTTGCGGTCGAAAAGCACGAGGTCGCCCGGGGCGACGGCCGCGTTGATGACGATGTTGTTCGACGTCGTCGTGCCGTTGAGAACGAAGTAGGCTTTGTCCGCGTTGTACACCTTCGCCGCGTGCTGAAGGGCCTCCAGAGCCGGGCCTTCGTCGATGAGCAAATCGCCGAGCGACGTGTCGGCGTTGCAGATGTCGGCGCGGAAGAGGTTCTCGCCGTAGAAATCGTAATACTGTCGTCCCGCCGGGGACTTGCGGAAGTACTGGCCGCCCTGGTGGCCAGGGCAATCGAATTGGAGGTTGCCGTGCTCGGTGTACTGGACGAGCTGCTTGAAGAACGGCGGCAGAACAGCGTCCTCGTACTTGGACGCGGCGCGGTCGATCTCGCGGCGGTACAGCGTAGCGTTGTAGTCGTCGCTGAGGTCGATGACCCGGTGCGAGTCGCGGGCCATTTCAAGCGGCAGGTTATCGGGATCATCGGTCATGACGAACACCGGAATGCCGAACTTCGTGGCGTTGCACCGGTCGATGATGTCGCGTTCGTCGGCCATGACCACCACGGAGGACACGTCGACGAAGTCCGTCGAGCGCGCGTCCACGATCTCGCGGTCCGTCGGGAACATGTGTTCCCTCGCCCGTTCGCTGACAGCAACCTTGAACATCGTTGTCACCTCCAGTCGCCCTGCGGGGCGACCGCTCCTCCTGCCGCGGCGGGACCCGAGGACCCGCCGCGGCCAACCCCCTTTTTTCGCCGCAGGACCCCGCCGCGCGCCCCTCGGCGGGCGGACCCTCCGGCGGATCCATGCTGTCCCGATTGTACGCCGGGACGCAAGACGGCGCGTCGGGCAGGACCCTCCCCCGATCCCGATCCGCCGGGGCCGACGCTCGTCCGGCTCCCGGACCGGACCGGCCGTGGCGGCGAGAGAACCCGGCGCCAACGATGCGCGCACGGATAGGTCGCACTGTACCCCCCCCCCACACACACATCGACCAGCTTGTCTTGAAGCGCAGCAGATTGGGTGGTGCTATCCACGGGTGCTGCGTTACGTCCCTTCTTCCCCAGCTTCTTTACCGACGGAGAGATGTTTTTAAGATCGCCGGGCAGCGATGACGACAAAAACCGCGGTTCTCACAGAACAGACGGGCGGCGGGCGATAGACACCGCATGAACGCGATTGTCGGCGTCGCACAGGCCAGCGGCAAAGCAGCGATCGAAAGTTGCCGCGCGGCCGTCATGCAGATGCGATCGTCTCACTCGGCGTCTGCCGGGCAGGCCTTGGCCAGCCGGACAAAGTCGTCCACCGCCAGCTTCTCCCCGCGCAGGGTCGGATCAATGCCCGCAGCCGCGATGGCGTCGACGCTGGCCAACCCTTTAAGCGCGGCGCGCAGGGTCTTGCGGCGCTGGCCGAAAGCGGCATCGACAAGCCGGAACGTCCGGCGGCGCAGGCCGTTGTCGCCCAGCGGTGCCTCGCGGCGCACGAACGCCACCAGCGCAGAGTCGACGTTTGGCACCGGCCAGAACACGCTCCGAGCGACCTTGCCGGCCTTGAAGGCCTCGCCGTACCAGGCGAGCTTCACCGACGGCACGCCGTAGGACTTGGAGCCCGGCGCGGCCGACAGGCGGTCCGCCACCTCATCCTGGACCAGAACGACCGCCGAGCGCAGGCCGCGGCACTTCTCCAGCAGCGTCAGCAGAATCGGCACGGCGGCGTTATACGGCAGGTTCGATACGAGGAGGAACGGGCGGTCGGGGTTGTCCGCGTCCAGAACAGCAGCCGCCAGATCGGTGGCAGTGACCTTCAGCGCGTCGTTGAGAACGAGGGAGAAGTTCATGGCGTGCTCCGGCTGCAGAGCCGCGACGGTCTTCGGCAGCTGCTCAGCCAGACACGGATCGATCTCGACGGCCGTCACCAACGCACCGGTCTCCAGCAGGCCCAGTGTCAGCGATCCCAAGCCGGGGCCGACCTCCAGGACGCGGCTGTCCGCCGTTACGCCGGCCAAGGACACGATGCGGCGCACGGTGCCCGGGTCGACCATGAAGTTCTGCCCCAGTTTCTTCGTCGGACGGATTCCCAAATCTCTGGCGAGCGCGTGGATGCGGAACGCGCCCAGCAGACCGGCGTCGTTCCCGTCAATCGGCGTAGTCTGTCGGCCGCCCTGTCCAGCGGCTAGGCTGATGTCAAGGCTGCTGTCTGCCTTGCCGCGCTGGTCTTCGATGCGTTCTTCCGCGCCGTCCATGTCCCGCGTCCCTTCCTGGTTCCATCACGTTCCAGTCGTCCAGTCGGCCGTGTTGCGGGCTGCTGGTCGAACCGCTGCTACGGATTCCGTGGTAGCAGACTCTTTCTAGCAGCCGCCGCTGATGAGAATGCCGATAATCGCTTCCACGCCAATGCAAGCGGCGTGCAACGAAAAGCGCCGGCGTCCTTCGGGACGCTGACGCTTTTCGTCATATGGCACCATTGCGTCGACAGCACATCACCCGGTGACGTCGCTTGACGGCGGCATCGCCGGAATGGCATCAGTACCAGCCGTGGGACAGCTCATGGCCCCAGGCGCCGCATGGCGTGCCGTAACGTTGGGCGATGTAGCTCAAGCCCCAGGAGATCTGGACGCGCGCATCGTACTGGTAGCCGGCGCCCATCTTTGACGGTGGTAGCGCCTGCGGGATGCCGTATGCGCCGGAGTAGGCGTTCTCGGCGTTCCAGCGCCAGCCAGACTCGCGATTCCATAGGGACACGAGACAACTGAACTGGCCGCTGCCCCAGCCGTAGCGGTCCTCCTCCATGGCACGGGCGAGCGACTGGGCCTGCGCTGGACTCAGCTCGCCGGAAAGGTTCGCCGTGGACGCGGCCTGCGCTTGGGCGGCGGCCTTCTGCGCCGCGGCCTGGGCAGCGGCGCGCTGAGCGGCCTCTTGGGCTGCCTTCTCCTGCGCGGCCTTCTGCGCAGCCGCGGCAGCAGCTTGGGCGGCCGCTTGCTCTGCGGCTTCCTGCTGGGCCTTCTGCGCCGCAGCCTGGGCGGCGGCCTTCTGTTGGGCTTTCTGCGCTGCGGCCTGTTCAGCGGCTTTCTGCGCTGCGGCGGCCTGAGCAGCCTTTTCAGCGGCGGCCTGAGCAGCGGCCTCTTGGGCTGCCTTCTCCTGCGCGGCCTTCTGCGCAGCCGCGGCAGCGGCTTCCTGTTGGGCTTTCTGCGCTGCGGCGGCCTGAGCAGCCTTTTCAGCAGCGGCCTGAGCAGCGGCGGCCTTCTGCGCAGCCGCGGCGTCAGTCTGCTGCGTGCTGACGGTTCCCTGCGCAACGACCTGCGGCGCATCGGAGCTGGGAGCATTGGACGAACCCGATGCCGTCTGAGCGACCGGTTTCTTCTTGGTGCCGAGCGCGATGATCTCGTTGACGGCCGGCTTGTTGATGACTGACTTGAGCAGCTGCTCCGAGTACTGCTTGCCGTCGAGGTACGTGAGCTTCAGAGTCTGCGTCTGACTGCCCTGCACGCCCTGCTGACGAATGACCGTGGTGCCCTGGTAGAGGTTCGGGTCCATGACGGTCTGGACGTTGAAAGCGATGTTGACGGTCTTCGTCACGGTTGCGTAGCTGACTTTCTGGACCATGAGGACCGTCTGGTTGTTCCGGTGCTGAACGGAGACAAGAGTATCTGGTCCGACGTTGACGCCTTCGGAATCGAGGATGGAAGCGACGGTCTGGTTGCCGTTGACGGTGGAGGTCTTGCCGTTGGCGACGACTTGCACGTTGCCGGTGGTGTCGAGCAGGATGCCGCCGCTGAGCTCGTTGTAGACGTTCGGGATGTCGACGCTGACCTTCGAGGCTTCCTGGTCGTTCTGGTGGAAGTACTGTTCGAGCTGCGCCGCGGAGTTCGCATAGGTCCAGTAAGGCACGATGTGGCCGTCGATGTTGAGCATGACCTCGTACGCCTTGCGGACGCGGACGATGTCGTCGTTGGACAGCCAGTAGCCGGACTGGGATTGGGCCTGGTCGTGGCTCTGGATGGTGATGTGCTGCTGTTTGAGGAACTCCGGCAGGCTGGCAGCGTACGTTGTCACCTGCTTCGTCTTGCCGTCCACCTCCAGGGCGATGCTCTTGCGCTGGTTGACGATGAAACCGGCGCCGCACGCAGCCAGCGTCGCGCATGCGGCGATGATGATCCGCCACATCCGGCGTCTCGCGAAACGCCGTGGTGTCCAAGTGGCTTTGCTCATGTCAGGCTTTCCCCTTCTGTGTCGTATCATATCCAGACCCACGTCGGTGTCAGGATCTGGCCGGTTTTCTCTCAGAAGACCGTACTGATCATCTTCACTACATCTTCCCATAAGGAGCAGACTCCCAGGGCGCGGCGTGGACGGCGGCCATTCGCTGATGCGGTTGCTGCCGATGCCCATCCCCGTGGATCCGGCAACGCGACGTGTTCCTTGCCCTGCTCTGCGCTCCCCTGCGAACGGGCTTCAATGGTTGCGGGATCGGAGGAGCGGTGCACTCGGCTCGCCGTGCGCCTAGGCAGTGTCCGGCAGCAGGCTTGGGGCCATGAGCACGATTGCGCGACGCTCGTTCCTTTCGGCCGTGGGATGGATGCGGCCCTGGCGCGCGGCGCAAAGGCATCGACCCCTACGGATCGACCGGATAACAGCCGCAGCGCGGCATCAACGTCCGTAGACGGACCATGTAGTCGGGCGTTCCGCGGATCGGGTCCATGACGGGGCCGACGAAACAACGTCCGGACCGGATTCGGACACACAGCGCACGGCGAGGTCCGCGTATTTCGCCAGCGCGCAGCCGATGGCCAACCGCTGCGCCGGCGCGGCCGGCCCAGACGGGCGCGTCTGGATAGGCGGCCTGGTTCTCGTGCTTCGTCGGGCCGAGGCCAGGATTCGCGGAACAGAGGCCTTCGTTGACGGAGTCGTCGATGGCGTCGGCCATGTTCCATTTCGCCTGATGCGGCACTGCCAAGACATGTCGCCACGTCCCGTTCTGTTGTAGAGACGGACCTCGGCAGCCCACTCTAGCGTCTGACGCCAGGCCCGACGGTCGTCCTGCGCCGCCGTCAGCCGGTCTTCCCCGGGCGTGGTGCTGGTTCCGCGCCGTCCCACTACGCGGCGTCGTTCCTGTCTTTTCCGCTGCCGCGGGCACCGCTCCTGTTACGCGCGCCGGTGCTCCCCATGTTCGCGTTCTCGTCGTTCTCAACCGCGGGGACGAAGCACGAAGTGGGGAAAGAACCACTGTGGGCGAACGGCGGACGCTCCGCGGACAGGCGGCAAGCACACATCGATGGGAACGCGCTGCGCGACAGCAGGAAGAACGTTGGGAAATGAGTCCCGAACATGAGGAAAGAGCCTCCTGGCGGATTCGAACCGTCGACCTGCTGTTTACAAGACAGCCGCTCTAGCCAACTGAGCTAAGGAGGCGTTGCCCGCGCGGAAAACGCCAAACCCCTTCAGCATACCCAACGGTGTGAACCGGGCGTGGGGCAGCGCCAGGTCGCCGCTCGTCAGACACCGGTGAACCGCACAGTCGTATGGCCGCGCCACTCGTGCAGCCCGACTGTGGCTCGCAGCTCCTCCCCGAAGCGCATTCGGCGGGCGATCTGCTCGGGCGTCGTGTTCCAGAACACCGCTTCCGCGCCGTCCGCGAGCGCGCATTTGGCGTGTTTGCCGCCCGAGAGCGGCGACCAGGGCGCGGACAGCGGGATCTCGAGCCGGGCGACGGGACTGGGCCAGTCCTCTCCCCAGGGCGCGAGGCGAGCGCAGTCGTGGGCGAAGGCGACGAGTTCGGTCGTATCGGAGAACGCGACGTCGGCGGATGCGTTCGGGGAATTCCCTGTAGTGTCGGTTCCGGGACTGGCGGAGGCCGTCCCTGGCGCAGTTGCGCCGATGGTGAAATCGAATTTCGGGATCGGCGTGGTGACCGGCTTGGCCTGCTCGGCGGCTGTTTTGATGCGCTGGGACAGAGCCGTCAGGTCCGCTTCGGAGCAGTGGTCCACGCTGTAGCCGAGTGCCTGGGCGTGGCCTGCGGCTGTGCCGAAGCCGTCTCTGCGCAACCAGCCGAGGAAGTCGAACCAGTGCGGAGCGCGGCCGGAACCCGTGTAGCCGTCCGCTTCAGGACGCAGGACGAGCACGGGCATCCCGGTTTCGTTCAGGACGGTGTTGGCAAGCAAACCGAGGATGCCGCTGGGCGCGTCGGTGAGGAAAATGCTGGGCGCGTAGGGTTGGCGTTTCTCGAGGAAGGAGGCGCGCAGCAGGTCTGTTTTGGCGGCGACGAGTTTTCTGCGCTGGTCGCTGGTTTCGGCGAGACGTCCGGCGAACGCGTATTTGTCGGACAGGCGCGGGGATGTGAAGAGGCACTGGATGATGTTCATCGGCTTTTCGAGGCGCTTGAGGCTGTTGATGGCGGGCGCGATGGTCCAGCCGTAAGTCTGCTCGTCGATGGGCAGGTAGAGTTTGCCGGCGCGCTGGAAGACGCGGTACAGCACGCACAGGCCCGCGAGCGCCGCGCCGACGGGCGTGCCGTCGAATAGGGATTCGGGGCTGACGGCGGCGATGGCGTTGGAGTCGGCGATGGACTGTTTGACAAGGAGCCGGTTCTCCTTCCACAGGGGCATCATGTCGGAGATGGTGGCGATGCCGGCGAAAACGCGCAAGCGGTCGATGGCGGCGCGGCGGCGCGGGTCGTAGAGGTCGGCGTAGCGGCAGAGGATCTGCCAGAACACGTGGGCGCCGCAGATGCCGTCCCAGCCGTAGGCTTCCTTGTCGGCGCTGGGGTCGACGACGCAGTCGGCTTCGATGGGAGTGCCGTCCGGCTCATGGTGGTCGGTGACGAGTACGGTCTTGCCCTGTCCGCGGGCGTGCGAGAGGGCTTCGTGGCAGGTGATGCCGACGTCGCAGGTGATGAACGTTTGTACGCCGGGGAATTCCTGTTCGGCGCGGTCGATGTCCTGCGCGCCGATGCCGTACCCGTTTTCGGGGTGTGGGGCATAGAGGCCGCAGCGGAAGCCGAGCTGGTTGAGGCCGGCCCAGCCGACGACTCCGGCCATGACGCCGTCGGTGTCGAAATCCGGCAGGACGACGATGAGCTGCCCGTCGTCGTGCACGGTTTTGAGCCGCGCGCACATTTCGTCGAGATTGCCGAGAGCGCGGTGCGCTGGGTTGGCGTGGATTTCCAGCCAGGCGCTGTCCCAGCCGCGGCGGTCCAGCACTAGCGGCATCAGCCGTGATTCGAAGTCCATGGCGTTCCCTGTTTTTAGCGTTCGGCGGCCCAGCGGCGGAGTTCAGCGACGGCGGCGTCGTGGCCGACTTCGCCGTTTTCGAGGCGGAAGTCGAGCATGTGCCGGTAGGCGGCGCCGACTTCCGCGCCCGGGGTGATGCCCAGCAGGTCCATGATCTCCTGGCCGTTGATCTCCGGGCGCACGCGCGAGAGGTTCTCCTTCTTCTTGAGTTCCTCGACGCGGGCTTCCATCTCGTCCATGGCGTGTTCGAAGGTCAGGGCCCTGCGGCGGTTGCGCGTGGTGACGTCGGCGCGCGTCAGGCGGTTGAGGCGCGGGTACAGGCCGCCTGCGTCGACCACGTAGCGGCGGACGGCGGAGTCGGTCCAGGGCTCGTCCACGTAGCCGTGGAAGCGTAGATGCATGTTGACGAGGTCGCTGACATCGTCGACGATGCGTTTGTCGAAGCGCAGCGCCTTGAGGCGCTTGCGCGTCATTTTCGCGCCGACGGCGTCGTGGTGGTGGAAGCTGACTTTGCCGTTGGGTTCGAAGCGGCGGGTGCGCGGCTTGCCGACGTCGTGGTAGAGGGCCGCCAGGCGCAGCTCTAGGTCCGGGCCGGGCACAGGGCCGTCGGCACCGGTCTCCAGGGCGATGGCGTTGTCGAGGACGGTGAGGGTGTGTTCGTAGACGTCCTTGTGATGGTGGTTGGGGTCCATCGCCATTTTGAGAGCCGGGATTTCCGGAATGACGTGGTCGGCAAGGCCGGAGTCGACCATCTCGTCGACGCCCAGGTGCGGGTTGCGGGCGAGCAGCAGCTTGACGAGTTCGTCGCGCACGCGTTCAGCGGAGACGATGTCGATGCGGTCGACCATGTCCATGAGGGCTTCGGCCGTTCCCGCTTCGATGCCGAAGCCGAGCTGGGCGACGAAACGCACGGCGCGCATCATGCGCAGCGGGTCGTCGTCGAAGGACTGGCGCGGGTCGACCGGTGTGCGCAGCAACTTTTTGTTGAGGTCGTTGGCGCCGTGGAACGGGTCGGCGAAGGACACGCGCGGCAGGCGGATCGCCATGCAGTTGACGGTGAAATCGCGGCGGCTCAGGTCGCCCTCCAATGATGTGCCGTAGCGCACCTCCGGCTTGCGCGAGTCCGGCTGGTACTTGTCGGAGCGGTACGTGGTGACCTCCGCGGCCATGTCGCTGCGGCCGGTGCGGCGGCAAGCGCCCAGGGTGCCGAACTTGCGGCCCATGTCCCAGAAGCCGTCGCGGCCCCACTGGCGCAGGATCGGCTCGAACTGCTCCGGCCGGGCGTTGGTCGTGAAGTCGTAGTCGTGGACTGGACGGCCCAGCAGCAAGTCGCGCACAGCCCCGCCCACCAAGGCGAGCTCGTACCCCTGTTCCTCGAACATTTTCCCCAGTTCGATCGCTTCAGGCCTGACTTGGAACCACACGCCCCACACACCTCCTCTTTCGCGCCCGTGAAGGCGCACGCGTCCGATTTTACGCGCACCCGTCCGCCAGCGGCAGTAAGGACGCTCCCGTTCCGTCACCCCATCTGCACAGGGGTCCACATAAAGTAGGGGGTGTGATTACCCCGAAGGACGTTGCCCGCATGCTCCGCGGGTTCGCCATGCCTTCAGGGGCGGCGCGCGCGCAGGCGCGCCCGGGGACGGCCGAGGGGGATCCGGACGCCCTCTTCACCAGCGAATCGAGCGGCTTCGGCACGAGCCTGGCCGACGAGTTGCCGCCGGACTTGTCGGACTCGCTCCACGAGCTGGAGGCCACCGCGGCGCCGTCGCCCGCCATGATGCCAAAGAAGCGGCTGGATACGGATTCCCCCGCGACCTTCGCGTCGCTGGACGCCCGCGAGCTGCCGGTCGTGCGCGAGTATTCCGCGGGCGGGCTCGTGTTCAACAAGGACAACGAGGTGGCCATCATCGCCCGCCGCTCCCGTTCGGGGCATCTGGAGTGGTGCCTGCCCAAGGGGCATATCGAGAAGGGCGAGACGCCGGAGCAGACGGCCGTGCGCGAGGTCCACGAGGAGACTGGCATCCTGGGCGCCGTCACCGGCTCCATCGCCACCATCGACTACTGGTTCACCGGCGAAACGCAGCGCGTCCACAAGCTCGTCCACCATTACGTCCTGCGCCAGACGGCCGGCACGCTGGGCGTTGACGGCGATCCCGACCACGAAGCGGAGGACGCCGCTTGGGTGCCCTTCGACGATTTGGCATCGGTGCTCAGCTATCCGAACGAACGGCGGATTGTCTGGCTCTACGCACGGAAGTACCGCCGCCAGTGAAGCTCGATCGTCCGCAACGGCCACGCGAGGGCGCGCGCAGGCTGCTTGCCCTGCTGCTGGCGGCCGCCCTGCTGCTGGCGGCCGCCGGCATGGCAGGGCTGGTCCTGGGAGCCCGTAACGCCTGGGCGTCCGACAGCGGCGGGACCACGGCCACGGCGTCCGGCCAGCCCGGTCCGGCCAGCCTGAACGGTTCAGCCGCCGCATCCGGCAGAAACGCCAAAAACAGCGGCTCCTCCTCCATCGGCCTGTCCGTCGGCTCCGAAAGCCCCGTCGTCACGGCGACCTCCGGCTACCGCGCCTCCGTCACGCTGACGAACGATGGCTCGACCGGCCTGCGCGCAGGCGACCTGTCGGTGCGCATCTCTCCGCAGTCCATCGCGTCCGTCGACAATCTGGAGCAGTGGTCCGAGGGATCGAGCACCCTGTCCACGCCGTTCATCCTCGAGGATGTGCGCGTGCCGGCGCTGGCCGCCGGAAAATCCGCAACCGTCCACGTCTCCGTCGACGCGTCCGACGCGTCGCTGAAGGCCATCTCCACGTGGGGCGCCAAGCCAGTCGCCTTCCTCTACGCTGCCGTGAACGACGACGGAACCAGCGAACTCGCGCAGCTCAACACCGTGACCACACGCACCAGCGACGGCCTGGACGCCCCCACCCCGCCGCTGACCATCACGCCCGTCGAGCAACTGGAGGACACAGGCGTGCAGCTGCGTTCCGACACGGCCGACACGCTCATCGGAAACCTGACGGGCACCGCCAACAGCCTGCTGCAAGCCACGGACCAGTCAGCGAAAAAAACCACCGCAGCCGCCTCGTTCGCAGCCGACCACCCCATGCTGCAGGTCATCGCGGAACCCTCTGCGCTGACCCCGGACGTGCTCCAGGCGCTGGACGGGCGCGTCGACGCCCTCACGCAGCCGCGGGAGTTCGACATCGAAGCGCGCCAGTTCCTCTCCAGCTCTTCCTGGGACGCGGCCGGACTGTCCGACTCGCTGTGGAGCGCGCAGACCGCGCGCGCGACAGCGCTCAAAGCCGACCCCAGGCTCGGGGACGTACCGGAAATCGCCTGCGAACGCGACTACTCCTGGACAGGTGCCGGACTGGAGGCCGCAAGCCGGGAAGGCTACTCCGTGGCTATGGCAATCAGCGCGCCCACGGCTCCGACTGTGCGCACCGGGCGCATCGTCGAACGGACAGCCTCCGGGAACGTCACGGTCCTGACGGCGCAGAACGATCTGTCAACGCTGGCGCAGGGTTCGGCGTCAAGCCGATGGTCCACCGCGGAGAAGACGGCAGCAGGCCGGGCGTCACGCTTCGTGGCGCAGACGGCCATCGACGAGGCACAGGCCCCGTCCGTAGACCGCGACCTGCTTGTCTCCTTCGGCGCGAACGCCAGCAGCCAGGAGGACGCGCAAATCCTCGACACGCTCGCCTCGTGCAGCTGGGTGAGGTTCGGCACGCTGGCCGAACTCATCGACGGCCGAACGAACACCGCGGACGGCCCCGCAACATCGACCGGCCTGGCCAACGCCGACGCCCCCGCTGCGAGCATTCCCCTGGGAGGACGCAAACCAGGCGACAAGGACCAGAAGACCTTGGACGCCGCGATGCGCCGCCTGGCGGACACGCAGCAGGAAATCGACCGCCTGCGCTCGCAGCTCGGGTCCGATGCCGCGGGCGACTCTTCCGAAGCGGCGGCGGTCCGCCAGTGGCTCGACCGCTTGGACGCCGCGCACGCCGACATCGCCGTGGCCGCCCTCAGCGGATCTGACACGCCGGTCATGGAATCGGCCCTGGACGCGGACGAACAGTTCGCCCAACGCCTGTCGGACGCCGTGTCCGTCTCTTCGCCGCAAAAAGTCAGCGTGTTCAGCGACACCACCGACATGCCGGTCATCGTCACCAACAAGCTGCCCGTGCCCGTGACGGTGACGGTTCGGGCGAGAACCGGCTCCAACGCTACGACGATCACCGCTTCGCGCACTGTGCGCGTCAAGCCCAACGGGCAGGAGCAGACGACGTTTCGCATCAAGGCCATCGGCGCGTCCACGGTGACGGCGTCCTTCCGCCTGCTCACGCCCGCTGGCGACGCGTTCGGCCCGACCACGCGCACGCGGATCGACAGCCAACTGACGCTGCGGGCCATGAACGGGAACCTGCTGATTCTGCTCGCCGTCGTGCTGGGTATAGTAGGCTTCTGGCGGCAATTCCATCGGCGAAAGGACCCTGATCAATGAGCGAGACGTCCACGGCGTCCGCCGAGGCCAAGACCGCGGGAAACGTCGGCCGCAACTCCATTATCATGGCTTCGGGCACGCTCGCCTCGCGCTTGACCGGCCAGGCCCGCACCATCCTGCTGGTGGCCGCCGTCGGCGTGACGGGCATGGCCGCCAACGCCTACCAGGTCGGCTCCCAAATCCCGCGCGTCGTGTTCAACCTCCTCGAGGGCGGTCTCATCAACGCCATCCTCGTGCCGCAGATCGTCCGCGCATTCAAGCACAAGGATTTCTCCGACCGCATCAGCAAGCTGCTGACGCTGGCTATCAGCAGCTGCTTCGGCTTCATGGTGCTGCTCATGGTCTCGACGCCGTTGCTCGTGCGCCTGTACACCACGTCCGATTGGACGAACGCGCAGCGCGCCCTGGCGAGCAGCTTCACGCTCTGGTGCATGCCGCAGATCCTGTTCTACGGCATCTACACGGTCGTCGGACAGGTGCTCGCCGCTCGGGACAACTTCACCGCGTACGCCTGGAGCTCGGTGGCGTCGAACGTCATCGCCTGCGCGGGCTACATTCTTTTCCTCGTCCTGTTCGGCCACGCGCAGACGCAGCCGTTGGATTTCTGGACGCCTGAGAAAATCGCCGTCCTCGGTGGAGCATGGACGCTCGGCATCGGCGTGCAGGCGGTCATCCTCTTCGTGCCGCTCATCAAGGAAGGCGTCCGTCCGCGCATCAAGTGGGGCATACATGGCATCGGTCTGCGCTCGATGGGCAAAGTGGCCGGCTGGACCTTCGCGGCCGTCGTGCTCAACCAAGTCGCCGGCCTCGTCAATACCCGCATCGAAACCGCCGCTCCGGCCGTGGCCGGCGACCGCCTGGCCGTCGCGGGCGCGCAAGCCTACGCGCAGACCTTCCAGCTGTGGATTCTGCCGTACTCCCTGGTGACGGTGTCGATCGCCACCTCGGTGTTCCCGGCCATCTCCCGCGCCGTGGAGGCGCACCGCATCGACGACGCGCGCGACGCGCTGTCGGGTTCGCTGCGCAACTCCGGGGCCATCATGCTGCTGTTCACGGCCTTCTTCATCGCCATGCCCGTGCCGATCGTGCGCGCGCTGCTGCCGTCGGTGGGCGTCTACGACGCGAACCTCATCGCCACGCCGCTGATGGCCATGTCCCTCAACCTCGTGCCCTACTCCGTGACGCTGCTGCTCAACCGCATGTTCTACGCCTACGAGGACGGCAAGTCGCCGTTCTTCCTGGCGCTCGTCCAGAACACCGTGCAGGTGGGCGCGCTGCTCATCGCCATCAGGTTCGTCACCCCGGACCTGTGGGTGTCTTGCATCGGCGCGTCGAGCACCGTCAGCAACCTCGTGCTCATGCCGATCTCATACCTGGTCATCAAAAGGCGCATGGGCGGGCGCATCGGCGGACGGGCCGTAGCGTCGGTGTATGCCAAGGCTTTCGTCGGCGCGGTCCTCGCCGCGATAGTCGGCATCCTTGCCTCCGGCCTGACGCAGCGTGCGCTGCACGCGAGCGCGGCAGCCAAAGGCGGGCGCATGAGTTGGATCCAGGCGGTGCTCATCTGCGCCGTCACCGGCATCGTCATGGCGCTCTTCTACTGGGGCGCTCTCCATGCCTTGCATGTGGAGGAAATCGACGCCGTCGTCAACCTGTTTGTCGCCAAGGTCCTGCACCGTCGTCCGAACGCCGCGGACGAGTCTGGCGCCGCGTCCGGACTCATGGACGCCGCGGCCGACCGGTCCGCGCGGTCCATCGGCCGCGTCGCATCGTCTCGTCCCGCGTGGCAGGGCCGCCACGCCCCGCGCACAGCCCGCGGCGCCGCGTCCTACGCCATCCTGGCGAACATGTCGAGCAGCGCCGACGCCAGCAACGCCAACGCCCAGGCTTTGACGGACGAGCCTTTCGCGCTCATGAGCTTCGCGCCCCGCCAGCAAACGGTCCGGTATGGCCAGACCGCTCCGTTCACGTCCTCCCAGGCAGCTGGAGCCGCCTCCTTTCGCGGTCCGAGCACCGCTTCCTCTTCCTTTCGATCCGGCTTCCGATCCGGCTCTGCCCCGCAGCGCGCGGGCCAGCCAGAGCACCGCCCCGCCCAGCCAGGATCCCCTCGCTCCGGAACCTTGTCTTCCGGAGCCTTCCGGCCGACGCCGCCGCGTCGTCAGTTCGGCGAACGCATCCAGACTCCAGCACAACCAAACGGGGGACCAATGATTCCTGCCATCGGCGACACCATCGACAACCGCTATAC
>JAFRAT010000015.1 GCA_017405305.1 Aeriscardovia sp.
CGCACGGCCTCCTCCGCGACGTTCGGGTTCATCGCCCTGTCCGGAAGAACCCTGGTCGGCAAATCGATGCCCGCCTCCACGCTCCCCAACAGACTATCCTCCAACGCATCCTCACCCAAAGACATCACACATCACCTCGCTAGGCAAAAGGGCGGGTTCGCCGCCCTATTTTCTGCCAATGCCGCCTTCGGCGCCGGCCGCCAATGCGGTGGCCGGCGCCGAAGCCACCGACATCGCTTCCACGTCGCCATTGTAATTTCAGACACGCGGAAACGACACCGGCCGATGCGCGCCTTCATCACTTTTCTGCGAGCAGGCGGACGCGTCCGGTTCGGCGGCTCTGGCTGTCCCGAGCAGCGGAGCGCGAATCGTTCGCCCGCGTTCCCGCGCGCGGACCGGGCCGCCCTTCGGCTGTCCGCGATAACGCGAAAGGCCGGGGCGCGGCGCGGAGGGCGTGTCGTATGGTTGACGTATGGCAGAAAACACGAATGACACCACTGAGAACAAGGACGGCGTTGTCTTCCGCGACGTTATCATCATCGGCTCCGGCCCAGCCGGCTACACCGCTGCTCTGTACCTGGGGCGCGCCGGCTACAAACCGCTTGTCATCACGGGCGCGCTCAACCCCGGCGGCGAGCTGGTGCGCACCACCACTGTCGAAAACTTCCCTGGATTCCCCGACGGCGTGCAAGGCCCTGACCTCATGGACGCTATGCAGCGGCAGGCCGAGAAGTTCGGCGCCGAGTTCGACTACGACGATGTGGCGTCCGTCGACCTGACCGGCGACATCAAGAAGCTGACGACCGACTCCGGTACCCGCTATGGGTGCCGTGCCGTCATCATCGCCACCGGCTCCACGTACCGCAAGCTCGGCGCCCCGGGCGAGCAGGAGTACTCCGGCCATGGCGTCTCCTATTGCGCCACTTGCGACGGCTTCTTCTTCACCGGCAAGAAAATCGCGGTGCTCGGCGGCGGCGACTCCGCCATGACCGACGCCGACTTCCTCTCCCGCTTCGGTTCCTCCGTCACTGTCATCCATCGCCGCGACCAGTTCCGCGCATCTAAGGCAATGGTGGACCGCGTGAAGGCAAACGGCAAAGTCTCCTTCCTCATGAACACGGTCGTCACGGAGATTCTCGGCGACGGCGAGAAGGTCACAGGCCTCGCGCTGGAAAACACGGCCACGGGCGAGGAGTCCACGTTCAGCACGGACGCCATCTTCATCGCCATCGGCTCCGATCCGCAAACCGCGTTCCTTGGCGGCCAGGTCGAACTCGATCACGGCTATATCGTCACCGAAGGCAGCTCCTCGCGCACGAACCTGCCGGGCGTGTTCGCCGCAGGCGACGTCGCCGACCCGATTTACCGCCAAGCCGTCTCCGCGGCGGGCATGGGCTGCCGCGCTGCGCTCGATGCGCAACGGTACCTGACCGAGGACGAGTGAGGCGCGCAGGATCCGAGTAAAAGACGGGATGCGCTCCTCCCATGATGGCTCATCCGCGGGAGCCGATCTTCCCGTGCCGGTTGCCCTCATGCCCAGCTCGCCGGCAGCGGCAGATAGGCCGGGACAGCGCCGAGCAGATGCAGCACGGTCACGAAGCAGCAGAACGAGCCGACGAGGACCACGAGCCGCCACAGCAGCCGCGTGAGAACGAGATGGTCGTGGGAAATCAAGTGCCCCGGCCCCAAGAAGATGCGCCCCACGATGCAGATGCCGGCGAACATGATGGCGGAGACGGCGATCCACATGGTCGCGGCTGGATCGATGTCCAGCGCGATCTGCACGGCGCTGAGTCCGGCATCATGGGCGCGCAGGGCCAGGAACAGCGCGACAACGCCGAACACGCCGGTCGACAGCCAGAAGCGGTTGAGCAGCGCGATCACAGCCAGATAGGCGAACACCGCCAGCAGCAGGTGGAAGCGGAGGGTCGGGTTCTTGGTGCCTATGTCGAGGATCTTCCCCAGGAACGCCGGGGCGAAGAAGCGGAGCGCCGGCTCATTCTTCGCCACGCCCCACTGCAGCAGAGCCGTGGACGCCAGCGAGACCGCGCAGAACAGCGCCACATACACTGCCCGGACGAGGGCATGGATCCCCTGCGACACGAATTTCATCACAGCCTCTCTCCCGCTGTTGGCCAGACAGCGTTTTTCAGAAAACGCCCCGGTGATATCGAGCGCGCTCCAGTGACGGAGTCATTGTACCGCCAGGAAAACAAAAACGGATTGGAGGCGGGCGCCTGCGGGAACGAAGGCGGGTGTGCCGGCTACCGGTGTCATGGCCAGTGCACACGGCGACGCCGCCAATCTTCATGCCCGTATAACAAGGCCTCGACCCAGGCTTCAGGCCAGCGTTGAATTGGAACTGCCCGCCTATGCCATAGCTTTCCAGCGGATAGCAGCGGATCTCGCCATGCTCGACGTAGTTCTCGAACTCCGTTAGACCCGGCCACGGGCGACCGCGCGGTTCTCCGGTCGGGACCCCGGGCCGGGTGCCTCTGTTTCGCGAAACGGGCGCATGGGCGCCGCGCTTTCCCGGGGTTCTTCGTCGCCGTGTCGACGATATGCACGCTCGTTCCCGGATTCTCTTCCCAGCACACGGGGATTTCCCCGTGCGCTGCAGCAGCCGCGCTTCCCTATGCCGGCGCGCGAACTGCCGGACTTCCCGCAATCCCCTCGTGAACCGATCTCGCTCCAGCATTAAAAACGGCTTGCGCGCGGCAAGCCCTGCCATCTATAAAGAAGGGATTGCTCGAAACTATATTTTTCCTGCGGTTTTCACATCCGCCCGCGGGGGGGGCCATGGTTGAGAAGAAGAAAATCAGCGGAGACAGCTGCCGCAACGGGGTCGTGTCCTTCGTGATGCCGTCCGAGGAGAACCGCCTGCTCAAGGCGGCCGCCGGCAAAAAGGGCATCACCAAGAGCGAATTGTGCCGCAACGTCATGTACCAATGGCTTGTCGGCAGTTTCCCCGGCGACCGGCCGCTGACGATCCGTATCTCCGGAAATCTGCTGACCCGGATGCAAACCGCCGCGGCCGAGAAAAACGAGAGCGTCTCCCTGTGGGCGCGCGAAGTTCTGGAGAAGGCCGCCCGGGAGCGAAACGGCAAAGCCTGAACAGGCCGGAAACCACATCACAGCCGGCAGGGGCAGCGCCAGTCCGCCTGCCCCGGCACGGGCGTGCCGGCCGGTTTCGAATCATCGTCGGACCGGGAGTGGGCGTCCGCCGGCGGCGTCCCGGCAGGCCGCGAATCGTCTCCTGGCTGCGAGTCTCCGTCAGACCGCCGGCCGGAACCGCCGCGCCGCGTTCTCGCGCGGTCCGGCGTCAGCCAGTCGCCGACAGCGCCAAAACCTTTGGTGAACGAGAAAACACCTGCGAGCAGCGCGAGGGTCAAGCCGAAGACCGTATTCCTTTTGCGCGTCGCGCTCATCCGTGTGCGCATGCCCTCACGGTAAAACCGTCCAGAGCAGCGAACAAAACCGAAAACAAATCTTTCTTCCCACGGCGGAACCGAATTCCCGCTACCACGGCCGCAAGCGCGGCACACGGTCGTCCGCCGCGGCCGTTTCCATCTGCAAGCCGACATCGTCGCTGAAATCGCCGATAACAGCCCTCTCCACGCGTCTGCCAGGCCGATGCGCTGCTCCGTCGGCATGGAGATGATGGGACCAGACGCCGCACGACCCGCAGGTCTCAACGAAGGAGAACGCCAGCGTGAGCGCAACCGCCGTGAACACCGTGATCAAACCCGCCCGCAGCCAACGACGGTGGCGGCGGCCAGAGCCAACAACGGCACCGACAGCCCTATGTCGTCCGCGAAAGCCCGCAATGCCGTTTCCAGTGCTATTCCCGCACTGGCTTTTCCTGATGACACGCGCCATAAGCCCATGCTAGGTCGGTTTTCTTCCAGAAAGCTCACCGGGATATACCGAACGCGGTTCCGCGCTTTCCCTCAGTACCCCTTGCGCTCGCGGGCGTGCATCATGTGCTTCCAGTAGTTGCGGCGTGCGAGGAACGACCAGAGGATAGCCAGTGTCAGGACCGCGCCCAGCAGGCACCATAGCGCGTCCTCCAGCGGATCGGTGGAGCTGCCCGGGTACGGCGCCGGATAGGGCATGCTCGTGGCCACGCCGTTGACGAGCAAGCGGTGCGTGTTGATGCCGTATGGGTAGCAGGTCAGCAGGGTCACCATGTCCTTGCCGGGGATGATCTTGACCGCGTCCGCGTCGGTCGGCAGGATGATTTGGATACTTGTCACGCGGAAGGCGTAGGTCTGGCCCATGGTCTTGATATAGAAGAAATCCCCGACTTTCATCTCGGTCAGGCGCGTGAACATCATGGCTCTGAGGAAACCGGTGTGCGCGGCAATGACGGAGCGCACGTTGTCGCCCGGCACCGGGAAGCTGGAGCCGTACATCTGACCGGCGCCCGAGGCGAGCACCGTCTCGCTGGTGCCGTGGTAGATCGGCAGGTTGACGCTGATCTTGGGGATGATGACCGATCCTTCGACGCCCACGCCTTCGTTGAGCAGGCTCATGTAGTGCTTGTACTCGGGCGAAGCTGTGATGCTGGCGTTGTCCCCGCCGTCGGCGCCGCTGTCGAACGGGTCCTTGACCTGGCCCATGATCGGTTGACCGGACTCGTACAGCTGCTTGTTGTACTCCTGCGCGGCCTTGATGGCATCCTGCTCCTGGGGGTACGGCCACTGCGAAGCAGCCGCGGCCTGACGGGCGATGACGGCGTTCTGCTCGTTTTGTGATATTCCTTTAAGGATGAATGGGTAGCTGAAGAGCGCGAGTCCCGCGACGGCGAGCACAATGGCCGCGGCGAGGATGAGGTTCAGCTGCCACTGGGCCGTGCGCTTGCGCTCGATGCTCTGGTCTTCTTCGGCAGCAGCGCTCGCGGCGGTCTCGCCCGTCTCGCTGGTTTTCCGGGCGCGCTCTTTCTGCAAGGCGTCCCACCGCGCGGCGAGGTTCCGCTCGTAGCGGATTTGTCTCTTGCTGCGGCCGTCCCTGACGCGCGTGCGACCAGCCATGCTTCCCCTTCTCCACGTGGCAGGCGGCTGCCGCGCGCGAGCCTCCGTTTGCTTGGGCTTCCGTGCGAGCGGCTGGCCTCCTCCTGACAACAATAATGATATGGAAAAACCGGCGTGCCTGGCACGAGAGCCAAACACGCCGGTTTCATGCCGCTAGCGCGCTGTTTCAGGCGCGGACGGCAGCGGCCTTTCAGCGGGCCGACTTCTTGCGATACACCAGGAAGAGCGTCGCCGCGCTGCCCAGGAGCAGCAGAGCCACCAGGGCGCCGAGGATGATGCCCGCGCCGCCGGTCATAGGCAGCTGGTTGAGGGACTTGACGTTCTCGACGGTGTCGTCAGAGCTGCTGACCAGGCCCCACGGGTCGCCGGTGGCGGTGGTGGAGATGGTCTCGGCGGTGCCGTACTTGAGGGTCACGGTGAAGCTCGGCTTGATGGCCTGAGCGCCGGTTGCCTGCGTGGTCTCGGTGACGGTGTAGGTGCCGTTGGCGAGACCGCCGATCTCGAAGAGACCGTCGCCATTGACGGAGCTGAACTGCTCCGCGTCGGCCGCGTTGGTGGTCCACTGCCAGGAGTCGGCGCCGTTGGTGCCGGCCTGTAGGTACTCGGTGGTGCCGTTGACGGTCTTGGAGACCTCGAACTTAGCGCCCTTGGCGGCCGTCTTGTTCGGCCAGATCTTCTGCCACCACATGCCCACGTTGGTGGAGGTCGGGCTCGGTTCGTTCGGGCTCACCGGGTTGCTCGGCGGGTTGTTCGGGTTGGTGTTCGGCGTGGTGCCGCCGTTCGGGTTGCCGTTGGTGTGGACCTTGGCCTCAGAGGACTGGGACGTGGCGCCGTTGTTGTCGACCTGGGCGCTGTTGTCGGCGGTCTCGTCGGTGACCTGGTTGTTGATGTAACCGGTGTAGGTCATGTCGAGGTCACCGCCAATGGCGACCTTCGTGCTGGCCTTGGTCTGGATGTAGTCCAAAGCGGCCTTGCTGAGGGTGACGGTGAGCTTGTCGGAGCCATTGCCGACCAGGGTGGTGCCGGTGCTTGGATCGACGGTGACGGAACCCGCGCCAGCTTCGGAGTTGAGTTCGCTGACCGTCATGCCGTCAATCTTGATGGAGTCGAGGTTCAGCGTCAGGCCAACGCCCGGGGTATCGATGAACTGGTAGGTGTAGGTCGTCGTGTTGGAGTCGTCCGGCATGACGCCCTGGACCTGGTAATCGATGGTCTGGCCGATGTCGAAGGAGTTGTCCGTAGCAGAGCCGTTGGTGACGGTTTTCTTCGGGGCGCTCGGCGTGCTCTGGTTCTTCATGTCGATCGTGTTCGTCAGATCCGGGGTGACAGCCGGGCCACCCTTGGTGGAGATGATGATCGGCACGGACGGGTTGGAGCTGGAGGTGTCCACGATTTCATAGACGCCGGCTGGCAGAGTCGCGGTCTCGGAGTAGCCGGCGGCGGAAAGCTCGCCGGTGGTCTTGGAGCCGGAGCCGGAGGTGTTGGCTGCCGGGCTGGTAGTGGTCAGCGCGGTGCCGTCGGAGGCGGCGACGGACGCCAGCGCCTGGGCGAGCTGACGCTCGTTGCTGCTGGAGTTGCCGACGGTCTCCTGCCCCAGGATGGCTGGGGACTGGTTCTCAGCCCAGGCCAGCGGGTTGTCGGTGTAGTCGCTCGGAACGGTGTAGCCCATGGTCTTCAGCGCGGAGACGATGTCAGCGGCGTAAGTGGGGTTCGTGACCAGACCGTACGTGCTGCCGTACTGCGTGTAGCTGCCAATCTGGATATACTTGAGCGTGTGGCCGGTGAGCTGCTGCTCGTCGGTCGCATTGATGGTGATGGTTTGGTCCGTGGTCACCGGAGAACCGCCAGTGGTAGACGTCGTGTCAGCCATAGCGGTGCCGGCGATTGCCAGACCACCCATCGCGATGGCAACGGAGGCGATGCCGGCCATGCCATGTCGCACTATATTTTTCATGGATCCCCTCCAGAGGAAGTTCGTATCTCTTAGAGCAGTCTGCCCCATTCCTGGGAAATCGCAGACCGCCGCCCAGTGTGCCTCTGTTGTGAGCATGCTGGATTTCCTGGCGGGCGCCGTTGAAAACGACCCCCCCCCCCACTGGAAACATTGCTCATGCTATCACAGAAGGATCCTGGAGGGGTGCAAGCCGCTGCAAAAACTGCTGTTCCGTAGGTTGAGAACACTCTCGCGGCGGGCCCAGCGGTGGCCGTGCGTCCGCCGATGCTGGCTCTACGCGGCCGGCTGTCCGTCCGGTGTGGCATGCCGTCGATCATCGAAGCGGCGGGGACCGGTGAACGAGCCGGGCATGCCCCGGTGGGCGCGGCGCAACGCAAAAGAAGCCTGGTCGATTCGGCGATGCAGTCACGGGCGCTGCCGGACCAGCTATGTGCTCATACCGGCCGACGGCCACCCGTCGTCGCCTGCCATCGGCCCGCTCGCGCGCGGACCGCGCTCACTCCCCGTCCTGCACGTCGCTGCCGAGCAGACGGGCGATGCGGTCTAGATCCTCCTTGGATGTGAACGTGATTTCGATGGTGCCGCGTTTTTCCGTGCCGTGGATGTTCACCGTGGTGCCGAAACGGCTGCCCAGGCGCTGGGACAGGTCGGACGCAGCCCAGTAGTTGGCCTTCTTGGCGCGCCGCTCCTTGGACCGCGAGCCGCGCGACTGGGCGACGATCCTCTCCACTGCGCGCACCGACAGCCCTTCAGCCACGATGCGGTCCGCGAGCGTCACCATGGCGTCCGGGTCGCGCAGGGACAGTAGGGCGCGCGCGTGGCCGGCGGTCAGCTCTCCTGCTTCGACGCGTTTTTGGACGGCTCCGGGTAGTTGCAGCAGGCGCAGGGTGTTGGCGATCTGCGGGCGGGATTTGGAGATGGATTTGGATAGTTGTTCCTGGGTCAGTCCGAAGTCGTGCATCATCTGCTGGTAGGCGGCCGCTTCTTCCAGGGGGTTGAGCTGGACGCGCTGGAGATTCTCCAGGAGTGCGTCGCGCAGCATGTGTTCGTTGCTCGTGGTGCGCACGATGGCGGGGATGGTTTTCTTGCCGGCCAGGCGGCTGGCGCGCCAGCGGCGTTCGCCCATGATGAGTTCGTGGTGGCTTCCGGGGGCGGGCCTGCGGCGCACGACGATTGGTTCGAGCACGCCCACTTCGGCGATGGAGTCGGCGAGGTCGTGCAATTCGTCTTGGTTGAAAACCGCGCGGGGCTGCTCGGCGTTGGGGCGGATGTCGCTGACGTCGAGTTCGGCTAGGTATGCGCCGGGTACGGGTGCGATGGCGGGGGCGTCGTCGACGGGCGTGGAGGCGACGCTGTTCGCGGCAGAGGTGTGGTTGGCATGGGATGGCGCGGCGGCGAAGCGGCCGGTGGGTTCGTTGGCGCGGTGGGCGCGGGGCGCGTGGTTGACGCCGCGGGATGTGGAGCGGTCAGTGGCATGGGATGCGCTGGTTTCGCTCTCGGTGGACGAGAAGAAGAAATCGCTGGGGTGCGCGATGGAGTTCCAGTCGGGGATGGCCATGCGCTTGCGCGATGGCTTCGAGCCGTTTTGCGCGCCGGACGCGTTTTCCGCTCTATTGTTCGCCGCGGTGCTCGCGCCGGCTTTCGCATCGTTGCCAGCGCTTCCGCGGGTTGCGCCAGCCGCCGTGGTCTCTGTTTGACGTGGTGCTGCTTTCCTCGTCGCTTCCGCCGTCGGCTTGGTTGGCTCTTCCGCCGGTTTCTCGACCGGTTTTCCCGCCGGCATCGGCGCCATCACCGAAATCTGCGGGAACAGCGCTCCGAGGCCTTTGCCCAATCGAGCTTTCGTCTGCTTACCCATGTCCGCTCTCCTCCGTCGCTCGCCCCCGCGCGCCGCGACTGTTCCGAACTGCTGTGCTATCAGGATTGTTGTGCGCCCGCTGGCCGTTTCTCAGCCGCGCGCGGCGGCGCTCCTCCGGGCCCCGCGCTGCGCGAGCTCCAGCGCGGCTTCGCGGTAGGCGATGGCGCCGACGGACCGGGGGTCGTAGGAGATGATCGGCTGCGCGTGGCTCGGCGCTTCGGAAACGCGCACGGCGCGCGGGATGACGGTCTTGAGGACCAGGTCCGGGTAGTGTTCCTTGATTTCCTCGTAGACCTCGCGGCTCAGCGACGTGCGCCGGTCGTACATGGTCACCAGCATGGTCGAGACGCGTAGCGACGGGTTGAAGCTCATTTGGACGAGCTGGATGGTCTTCAGCAGCTGGCCCAGGCCTTCAAGCGCGTAGTACTCCGCTTGGATCGGGATGAGCGCCTCCTCGACGGCGCGCAGCGCGTTGAGCACCAGAAGCCCCAGGCTCGGGGCGCAGTCGATGAACACATACTCGTATTTTTTGCCGGAGTTTTTGAGGTATTCGGCCAACGCGTTCTTCAATAGGTCGACGCGGTCGTCGAGGCCGGCGATCTCCAGTTCCGCGCCGGAGAGATCGATGCTGGAGGGGACGACGTCGAGAGTCGGGAACTGCGGGCAGGGGCGGACCACCTGGGCGATGGTCCGGCGCTGTTCGAGAACGTCGTAGACGGACGGCGAACCGCTGGGATGTTCGATGCCCAGCGCGGTCGAGGCGTTGCCTTGCGGGTCCATGTCGATGACGAGCACGCGCATGCCCGCTTCCGCGAACGCTGCGGCGAGGTTGACGGTGGTGGTCGTCTTGCCGACGCCGCCTTTCTGGTTGGCGCATGCGATGACGCGCGTGTAGGCGGGTTTGGGGAATTTCGCGGATTTCACGATGGCGTACCGATCGGATTCGTTGAGAAGCTCGGATCCCAGCGAGCCGTCGCTGCCGAAGATGCGCTGCAGCACGCTGCTGGCAGGTTCGAATCGCTGGGAAGGCTCCTCGCGCCTCTTGCCAAAAGCCATCACAAACACTTCCTCCTCCCGTGCTCGTGGCCGCTGGACCGGCTCGCGCACGGACAGTTTCACGTGAAAATCTTGTTCCTTCCACGTTACCGCAGGCATGCGAACGGGCTTCGGGGCGCAAGCCGCGCGCCGAAGCCTCAGCGCCTGGCGCGCTTGTCGATGGTGACCACGAAGGTCGGTTCGAGCCCCTGTCCCACGGGCGCGCTATGCACCGCCGGGTCCAGGCCGCGCGCTTTGCGGATCTCCTTGGCGGCCTTGTCGATCTCCTGCTGGGCGGACTGGCCTTTGAGCGCGATGACGCGGCCGCCGGGGCGCACCAGCGGCATGACCCACGGCACGAGCTTGGCCAGGCGGGCGACGGCCCTGCAGACGACGATGTCGAAGCTGCCCTTGTGCGGGTAGTCCTCCGCGCGGTCGCGCACGACCTCCACGTTCTCCAAGCCCAGCTCGCCGACGACCTCCTCGAGCCAGTCGACGCGGCGTTCCATCGGCTCGATCAGCGTGAACTTCGCCTGCGGCAGCATGGCCGCCAGCACAATGCCCGGGAACCCGGCGCCGGAGCCGATGTCGGCGACGCGGCACTGCTCGTTCTCGGGCACGGCTCGGGCCGCGAAATCCTCGACGAACGGCACGAGCGCGGCGGAGTTGAGGATGTGCCGCTCCCACAGGCGGGGCACCTCGCGCGGGCCGATGAGGCCGCGTTTCCCGCCTTCGGCGACGAGTTTCCCGTGAAACATCTGCAGTTTGCCGAACGCGTCGCCGCACGCGTCGCGCACGACGTCGGACCCCTCCAACGGATCCCGCTGCGGCTGCCCGATGGGCGCGGGAGCGGGCGCCAGCGGCGCGCGCTTGCCGGCCGCTTGGCCGCTCGCCGCCTGGTTGGCCGTCTGGTTCTTTTCCGTTGTCTCAGTCATGGGCGCGAGGCGACTCATTCTTCCTCGTCGCCGGCGTGGACGGCGTCTTCATCGATGTCATCATCGAAGTCGGACAGGCCTCCGTCGTCCTCCACGTCGGCCTCGTCCATTTCCTCGTCGTCGATGTCCTCGGCCACGTTGTCCTCGTCGATGCCGCGCTCCTCGCTGTCGTCATTGTCGCGCGCGTTGCGCCTGTCCTCGAATTCGATGGCCTCGTCCAGGCCGTCGCGGTCGTCGAAAACGTCTTCGAACGGACCGTCCTCGTCCGGTCCGTCGTCCCGCTGCCCGGCGGCATGGCCGGCTTTCGGCAGGTAGATGGTGACGCGGCGGTGCGGCTCCTCGCCGTGCGAACGGGACTTGAGGCCTTCCTCGCGCGCCACGTCATGGACGATCTTGCGCTCGTAGGAGTTCATGTCCCCGAGCATGACCGGTTCTCCGGATTCGCGCACGTCGTCGATGGCGTCCAGCACCATGGTGCGCAGACGCGAACGCTTGCGTTCCAGATAGCCGTCGACGTCGAGGATGAGGCGCGACTTCTCGCCGGTTTTCTCCTGCACGGCCAGGCGCGCTAGATGCTGCAGGGCTTCGGCGACGTCGCCGTCGCGGCCGATGAGGCGCTTGATGTCGGTGTCGTCGTCGGCGACGATGTCCACCACGGGCCGGCCGTTGCGGATGCCCATCTCGATGTCGCCGTCGTAATCGAGGATGTCCAGCAGATCCTCGATGTAATCGGCCGCGATGTCGGCTTCTTCGTTGAGTTCGTCGATCTTCGCTCCGCTCAGCTCGGATTCCTCGTACATGCTCGTTCCTTCTTTCGACCATGCGCCGGCCGCGCCGGGGCTGGCGTCGACCAAAGGCTTTTTCTCAGTCTATCGGAACCGCGGGGCAAAACGCGCCGACAGGTTCTGAGCGACGGCCGACGATTTTCCCACGGAAGATCAGTGGCAGCGCGGCGGTGGAGGAGCACCCAGAACATGTTCGACGCGCGGATAGCGAAGGGACCGGTCATGCCGAGGAAGCCATGAGAGTCGAAGCCGTGTTTCTTGGGCAGCGAGCTTGGCTGGTCACGCCGGTTAGCGGCTCCCGGGAGCAGGTCGCGGATGCTGGTCCCCGGCATGGCTGCGGCTGCCGTGTCGGTGCATCGGGGCGCGCCACGCCGATGCGACGATGGTCACAGGTCAGCGAGCCGCGCACCACGAAGCTGGACTTGATGAAAAGCCAGCATCATGAGCATGGCCCGAGCGCGATCGTCGTGTATTGGCTTAGCGGGTTGGCAGTTCTGTCCGAGAGTGCGGCCACGGTTGCGGAGAGTGCGTATACGATGGCTGGTCACAGGTGGATGTCCTCCCTCCAAGGGGATGTGGCAGATGGCCTTGGAATGACTTAGTGAATCGGGACGATGGTGCGGGGGTGTCCGATGAAGCCGGTGTAGTTGGTCTCTTTCTTGGTGGTCAGGGTCGACGATCATGACGAGGAATATGGACCCGTCGGCTTGCGTGTCGGCGGCCCGCGTAGCAGGCATACTTCTTCTCTCTGCGATGCGGATAAGGGCGTGGGGTACGACTTAGGGAATATTGAATCGTCTCAGAGACGTCTCAGAGGCTATGTGATCTGTGGCGTGGAATAGCCACTCATATGGAGTCGCTGACTGGAAAAATAGCGGACCATAACCGAACATGAGTTCGGAAGGGTTTGCCAGTGCGAGGACGAGCGCCGCGGGGGGCGTTCCGTTCATATCATTCGACGCATCTTAACCAATCTTGACGCTGCCATCCGCCTCTCTCGGCGCGATGTCGAAGAAGCGATCGAAGAACGCGCGGAGCCTGTCGACAGCACGCTGCTTGGCTTCGGCTCGGCTCGTCCCCTTCCTCTTGCCGAAGCGGCTCATGGGCTTCAGGATCTTGGTCACGGCCGTTCCCTCGTCGGAGACGTTGCCCTCGGCGAACGACGCCTCCATGAACTCGCGCGTCTCGTCCGAACGCAGGTTCTCCTCGACGATGATGGCATCGAGTTCTGATGACATGCTCTTGGCCACGTAGGCGGCCCAGCGCTTGTGGGCGTCGTCGCCTGCGCTCATTGAGGCAATGAAGTCTTCAATGAGGTCGCGCTTATCGCGCAGGGCAAGAGAGGCGGAGATGGCGCGCTCGATGTTGGCGACGATCTCCTTGTCCTGGCAGTTGCTGTCGTGGTACTTCTGCACGAGCTGCAGGATGTAGTCGATGTTGACCTCGACCATCTTGACGAGCTCCACCTCGAAGCGCAGGTCGTCGACGATGTCGGTCGCCTCGTGCTTCTGTTGCTCGCGTGCCTTGCTCCAGGTCTCGATGTAGATGGACTGGTAGTCCTGGAGCTCGCGGTCGCTCATCATGTCGTCGCCGGCAAACTGGTCCCATGCCGTCAGCACGTTGCGCAGGCGGAGTATCGAGCCGAACGTAACCACGAGGTCGCGCTCCAGCGTCTCGCCCATCGGGTCGGGCATGGCGTTGAGTGGGAACGTCGCGCGCAGGTGCCTCACCTTCTTGCGGTACTCTGTGAGGTAATCGGCGTAGGGCTTCAGGAGCACTGTTCCTCCCGCCGCCTTGTCGCCGTACATTGCCAGTGCCTTGTCGACCTCCTCTTCGAGGTTGCGGAAGCACACGATGTTGCCGAAGGTCTTCACGCTGTTGAGGATGCGGTTCGTGCGGGAGAATGCTTGGATGAGGCCATGCATCCTGAGGTTCTTGTCGACCCAGAGCGTGTTCAGCGTCGTGGCGTCGAAGCCGGTGAGGAACATGCCCACGACGATGAGCATGTCAATCTCGCGCTCTTTCATGCGGCGGCTCACGTCGTGGTAGTAGCCTTCGAACTTGTCGCCGTCTGTTGAGTAGGCGCAGCCGAAGGTCTCGTTGTACCGGGCGATGGCCGCGTCGAGGTAGTCGCGCGCGGTCTGGTCGAGGTTCGTGACGTCGAGCTCCTCGTCGGCTATTATACCGTCGGGCTCCTCCTCGTTGGCGCTCCACGAGTAGATGAGCGCGATGCGCAGGCGTTCGCCGCCGCGCTCGTCCTGAAGCTCGTCCAGGGCCTTGTAATAGGCCATGGCTGCGGGAATGGACTCGGCGGCGAGAATGGAGTTGAAGCCCATCACGCGTTTGTCTTTAAGCATGTACGAGCTGCGGCGCTTGGTCTTCTGGTCGAAGCGGTCGAGGATGTAGGCGGCGTTGGCCTTGATGCGACCGTAGTCGACGCGGGCGCCCTTGCGGTCGATGTCGTAGACCTTCTCGTCTTTGATATCGCCTTCCTTGACCGTGTCGCAGTACTCCACGCGGAATGGCAGCACGTTGCCGTCATTGATGGCGTCGACAATCGTGTACTGGTGCAGCTGCGCTCCGAACATCTGCGGCGTGGTCGGGTGCATCGGGTCGGCGGCCTGCATCGCGTTCTTCGCGAAGATGGGCGTGCCGGTGAACCCGAACATGTGATACTTCTTGAAGCGCTTGGAGATGAGCCTGCGCATGTCGCCGAACTGGGAGCGGTGGCACTCGTCGAAGATGATGACCACGTGCTTGCCGTAGACGGCGTGGCGGTCATTGCGCTCGCAGAAGATGGACAGCTTCTGGATGGTCGTGACGATAATCTTGGCGGAGTCATCGCCGAGCTGCTTCGTGAGCACACTCGTCGACTTGTTGGAGTTGGCTGCTCCCTTGCAGAAGCGGTCGTATTCGCGCACCGTCTGGTAGTCGAGGTCCTTGCGGTCCACGACGAAGAGGACCTTGTCGACGCCCTCGATGCCGTAGGCGAGCTGCGCGCACTTGAACGAGGTCAGCGTCTTGCCGCTTCCCGTGGCGTGCCAGACGTAGCCGCCCGCGTCGAGCGTGCCCAGCATCTTCGGGTTTAGCTCCGAGACCAGGATGCGGTTCAGGACGCGCTCGGTCGCCGCGATCTGGTAGGGGCGCATCACGAGCAGCAGGTTCTCGTCGGTGAGCACGCAGTACTTGGTCAGGACGTTCATGAGGCAGCGGCGCTCCATGAACGTGCGGGCGAAGTGCATCAGGTCGCAGATCGTTTTGTTGCGCGCGTCGGCCCAGAAGGACGTGAACTCGTAGGAATCCGAGGTCTTGCGCTTCGCCTGCCGGTTGCCGCCCGTGCCTTTCACGTGGCGCCAGCGGGTCGTGTTGCTGTAATACTTGGTCAGCGTGCCGTTGGAGATGACGAAGAGCTGCACGTACTCGAACAGGCCGCACCCTGCCCAGAAGCTGTCGCGCTGGTAGCGGTCGATCTGGTTGAACGCCTGCTTGAGGTCGACGCCGCGCCGCTTGAGCTCGACGTGCACGAGCGGAAGCCCGTTCACCAGTATTGTCACGTCGTAGCGGTTCTTGTGCTTGCCGGTCGCCTCGTACTGGTTGATGACCTGCAGGTGGTTGTTCGTGACCATGGTTTTGTCGATGATCTTGACGTTGACGTGGCTGCCGTCGTCGCGCGTGAGCTCGTAGACGGAGTCGACCTGCACGCGGCGGCACTTCTCGACGATGGTCTCGCCCGGACGCACCAGATATTCCACCTGCAGCCGCTTCCACTCCCTGTCGGAGAGGGTTATGCTGTTCAGGCGCTCCATCTGCGCGCGCAGGTTGGCGAGCAGGTCCGCCTCGGAGGTGATGGTCAGGTAGTCGTAGCCCTGCGTCTGGAGCAGGTCGATGAATGCGGCCTCGAGCTGGTCCTCGCTCTGGTATCCCGTGGCGCCTGACGACTTGGCGTCGTACTCGCTCATGACCGTGTAGTCGTCGGTGTCCACCATCACGCGGTACTGGGCACCGCTCTTGAGGTCGTCCATCATGACTCACCAGCCTTCTGTTTCTTAGGCGCTGGGTACTTCTCCTGGTAGATGTCTACCAGGCGGCGGCCGTTCCACGTCCAGTACTCGGTGCCTCTTGGCGCGTTCTTGAAGCCCATGATCTCACGCGCCTTCGCAGAGATTGAAGTCACGACTCCGTCACAGCTGATATGCTTACCGTCAACCACCTCTGCGACGATGTCCTCTCTTGCTTTTTTCGCCTTTGCATCATAAAACTCGATGAGCTCTCCAGCATCGATTCCGAACTCGAAGAAGTTGAATGGCGGCTGACGATGGACCTGCGACTTTGTCTGCGGCTGCTGCTCTGGCTCGTCGGTTTCCTCAGTGTCATGCTCGACATCGTCGGCCACACCGCTGAAGCGGTACCCGAGGATGTCCATCTGCCAAATCAACTCATCGTGCATTGTGGCGACCAGATCCTCGGAGTAAGGACTGACATACGGCTTAGGCTCATTGCCGTTGTCCACCTTACAGAAGGCGTGCTTCTTTGCATAGCGAATCATCTTCGCCTCAAGGCCGTTGACGACGTCCATGGGGAACTCCTCGTCGAGCGCGAGGAACATCACGGCGAGATCCCACCAAGGCTTCTTGGAGAAGTGGTCGTCGAGACGTGCCACGCCCTGAACCGTCTGGCCTGCATAGATGCGTGACGGACGCCCGAACTCTAGCTTCACCAGGTAGTAGACGCCGCGTACAGGCACATCAGGGAGCTGCTTCGCCTCGGCGACGCGATGCCTGGGAACGATGAGTGTAAGCATCGTGCGTCCTACAAAGCGGCAGAGTCTGATGCCATCGGAGACGCCGTCTATGAGCTGCGTGGTGTAGGTCGTGACTCGCAATGTGTCAGACATCGTCAGACCTCCTTCTCTAGGAATGTCAGGAGACGGTCGCGGTAATACTCGTATTGCTGATGCCGGGCCTCGATCTCGGCGGGCAGGCCGGAACTTAAATCATTGGCGAGTTTGTCGAAACGGTCAAGAATAGAAACGATGCGCTGCTGCTCCTCGAGCGGCGGTATTGGGATTAGCATTCGGTTATATGACTTCTGGTCGAGATTGTTTCTATCACTAATAGACATCTTTGCAATCTGAGCGAGGCAATAATCCGAATTGAGCACGTGGCAGAGATAGCTGGGCGACAGTTCGTCCTTGTCAAGAATACGTGCCGTTAAGGTCGTAAAGCCTAATGTCCCGTCGTATTCCTCGTTGATTACCGACGACGTGCCCACTGCCCCTGTATGCACGGTAATCACATCACCAACGAGAAGCCTTTTTACCTTATTCCTCTCTGCAAACTCAGGAGCAATAAACTCATCGTTCTTTATTACTATTCTGTTCGGTTGAATATCCGAGTTGTGCAGCAACCTAATACCCGAAGGTCTCTTCCATTTTGTAACAGACGTCGCTAAGCCAACGAATGTATGCGCGACATCACCTAGAGTCTTGTACTCTACTCTCTCTCTCTCGAATTTGAGCAGTTCATCACGGTAATAGGCGTACTGCTTCCTCCGCGCCTTGATCTCGGCGGTCAATGCGTCGTCGAGCTCCTGGAACGAGTCGAGGATGCGCACGATCTCGCGCTGGACCTCGATGGGCGGTAACGGCAGCACGTATTCCTTGCGGATGACCGATGGATGAGCCTTGTGCACGTAATCGAAGACCTTTTTCGACCACTCGTTGGACAGTGTGTAATAGAGATATTTAGCGTCGATTTCTTCTGAAGCAACCTGCATCCATCCGCATACGTTAGTAACCGAATATCTTCGTCCGCCTTGTCGGTAGAAAAACTTTCCGCCACCATCCACGCTCCATGTTATACGGGTATCGTCGAACATCCATTTTCCGTATTTGCCGAACAATCCCTCATTGGTAGCGGCACTTGAGTAGATGGGATAGTCTCCCGGAGTAGCAGCGATTGCCTTCTTGCTGATTACCTTCCCTCTACCCAGCTTAATACGGCCTTCGTCTTCGATATCACCCAACGCCTTGTACTCCACCCCATCGGGGCAGAGCTCGGCAATCAACTCACTCAACCTACTCATCGTCCGCCTCCAACTCCGCCACGATGGCGTCAACCCTGGCACGGAGTTTGGTCTCGCGAGCCACGATTCCGGCGATCTCGGCGTTGAGAGCCTTAATGTCGACCTTCTCGCGCGTGTCCTCAGGCTCCACCCACGCCGACACGCTCATGCGGTACTTCGTATCCTTTAGTTCCTCGTTCGTGACCACCTTCGCCACGTGATCGACGTCGACGCGCTCGCGGTACACGCGCACGATCTCCTGTATGTTCTCCTCGCTTAGGCTGTTCTGCGGGCTTCCTGGCACGAAGTACTTGGACGCGTCGACGAAGAGCACGCCCTGGCCGCGCTTGGTGCGCCTCATCACCAGGATGCACGTGGTGATGGACGTGCCGAAGAAGATGTTCTTGGGCAGCTGGATGACCGCGTCGACGAAGTCGTTGTCGACGAGGTACTTGCGTATTGCCAGCTCGCCCTTGTTCGAGCGGTACAGCGCCCCCGGGAACGTCAGCATCGCCGCCACGCCGTCGTTGGCGAGCCACGCGAGGCTGTGCATCACAAAGGCGAGGTCGGCTTTGCTCTTCGGCGCGAGCATGCCCGCGACCTTGAAGCGGACGTCGTCGGCGAGCTTGGCGCTCGAGTCGCCCTCCCACGAGGTCGAGTAGGGCGGGTTGGCCGCGATGACCTGGAAAGGTTCCTCGTCCCAGTGACGCTCCGAGGGGTTGGTCAGCGTGTCGCCGTAGGCGATGTCGAACTTTTCGTAGTTGATGCCGTGCAGCATCATATTGATGCGCGCGAGGTTGTAGGTGGTGAGGTTCTTCTCCTGGCCGAAGTAGCCCTCGGTCACGCCGTCGTTGCCGAGGATCTTGGCCGCCTGCAACAGAATGCCGCCGCTGCCGCACGTCGGATCGTAGACCTTGTTCACGCGGGATCGCCCGTCGAGGGCGATGAGCATGAGCAGGCGGCTCACCTCGGGAGGTGTGAAGTACTCGCCGCCGGACTTGCCAGCGTTGCTCGCGTACATGCGCATCAGGAACTCGTAAGCGTCGCCGAACGCGTCGACGCGGTTGTCGCCGAAGTGCCCGAGGTCCATGTTCCCGATGCCGTCCATGAGCTTGAGCAGGCGCTTGTTGCGTTCGCCGACCGTGCCGCCGAGGCGCTTGGAACTCGTGTCGAAGTCGTCGAAGAGGCCTTGGAAGTCCTCCTCGGCGGCGAAACCCACGCTCGAGTGCTCGATGGCGTCCAGCGTGTTATGCAGGATGGTGTTGAGGTTAGACTCGGCCAGCGTGCCATCCTTCTCTGCCTTCTTGGCGAAGGCCCAGACATTGCAGAAGAGCTGCGACGGATAGATGAAACAGCCCTTCTCCTTGATGAGGTCGTCGCGGTCCTCATCGTCGAGATCGAAGTCCTCGTCCCTGAGGGCAGCGTAGGAGAAGCCGTCGTCGCCCGCCTTAATCTCGTCGGAGTCAATGTAGTGGGCGAAATCCTCGGAGATGTAACGGTAGAACAGCATCCCGAGAACGTACTGTTTGAAGTCCCACGCATCGATACCGTTCCTCACGGTCTCGGCAATCCCCCAGATAGTGCGGTGAAGCTCCGCCCTCTGCTGATCGCGCGTCATGCCCGTCATATACCCCTCCTCGATCAAAGAACCCGTGACCCGTTCCCATGCATCACAAGCACCGGACGCGGGCCACACGCCCTTGGCGCAAACCCCTCGGCCGCAGTCCAGTCATAGTCCATGACTTGCGGAGTCATGGACTACCCGCTCATCCGACCCCAAGAGCACCATGATGGCCTTTTCGACCAGCCGTGACCGGTCCATATCGTATGCCGTCTCCCCGATAGCCGTGCCGGTCCCTTCGATCGTGGAAAACGCCACGCGTGGCATGCGACTCCCCGCGTGTCGGCATATCCCCGCAGTCCATGGGCTTCGCGGACCCGGATGGTCCATCGTTTCCCTCAGAGCCACGGACACTCCCTCGCGCTGAATCAGTGTTCCGTTGAAAGAAGCGTCGCCGCGCGCGGCGACGCGAAAAACCCGGATACCCTTGCCGGGGCCGCGAACGCGTCCGCTCTCCACGGAGCCTTCAGCCCCGTGTCATGGCCGGCGCGCGTGCCGCGCTGGCTTGCGGCCGCCATGGCTTGCTCGGATGGTGCGAGGGGCGTCGCGCACGGCGTCCTGGACGGCGCGCGCGTCGAGTCCCATCTCCTCCAGGCGTTGGCTGCGTTCGGCAAGGGTCTTGGCGATCCAGGCTGGCGCGTCCCGGCGGAACTCGTCGTCGTCCAGCGCGTCGGCGAAACGGCGGGCGTCCGCCGCGGACGGGACGATGACGCCGGCATGCCTGGCCTCGTCGAACACGCCGTCCTTGGCCAGGGCCTTGGCCCATTGCGCGCGCCGTTCGAGCCACTCCGCGCGGCCCAACATCTTCGCGGCCTGCGCATGCTCCTTGATGATGGTTTTGACGTCATGCGGATGCTTGGCGATCTCCTCGACCGCGGCGACCGGATGCTCGTCGGCGGCCTTCATCAGCAGCTGGGACAGCAGCGGCATGACGAGCACGGTGACGGCGCCGGCAGCCACCAGCGCGGACGCCACGTCCCGGCTCATGGTCCTGGCAGCGACGGCGACGTTCGTAACGGCGACAATGACCGGCAGCGCGGTCGCGCAGTACGACGCGACGGCCAGACGGCTGTGCTGGCTGAGCGAACGGGTCGGCTTGTCAAGGCTCAGCGCGACGTACACCGGCAGAGCGCGCACGATCAGGAGCATCGCGACGAAGCCGATGAGCAGGCCCGGAGCCGCGCCCACGGCCTTCATGTCGATCCCGCAGCCGGAAACCACGAAGAACACGGGCACGAGGAAACCGTTGGCGATGCCGTCGATCCTGGCGTCGAGCGTCTCGTCGCCCTCGGGCGCCACGTAGCGCAGGATGAAGCCAGCGCCGAACGCGCCGAGGACCGCGTCGAGGCGGAACTCCTCCGAAAGCGCGACGAGCCCGACGAGCAGCAATACCGTCCCTCGGACCATCAGCCGCGGGCTCAGGCCCGCGACCGAACCGGACGACGAGTCCAGGAACGACGCCAGACGCCGTCCCAGACGCCGGAAGAAACGCGGCAGCAAGGCCACAAGCGCGCACACGGCCGCGAACGCGACGAGCACGAGGATGGTCTGCCATTTGCGTCTCGCCGACAGCAGGACGGCCATGGCGACGACCGGCGCCAGCTCGCCCCACAGGCCGTACGCGACAGTGGCGTCGCCCACGGGCGTGCCCGTCAGCCCCTTCTCCGCGAGGATCGGCATAAGCGTGCCCAAAGCGGTGGTCGTCAGAATGATCGACGCAGACACGCCCGTCAGATTCCACCGGCCGAAGAACGGGAACACGCCCACGCACACAGTGGCGATAGCGAAGGTGACAACCCACGTCAGCAGCCCGACCTTCCCCTGATGGCCGCGGATCATAGCCGGATCAAGATCGTAGCCAGCCAATAGGAAAAGGAACGCCAAGCCCAGTTCGCTGAGCATGTTCACGGCCGGCGTCACAGCAATCCAACCCAGCAGATGCGGACCGAACACGGCCCCCGCGGCCAGCAGGACGACCGCCTCGGGAAACGGCCTGCCGGGGATGGATTGAACAAGCAGCGGCAGAACGAACGCCAGAAAAAGAACGACGGCGAGGGACACCAGACTCGCTGTCACCGCCTCACCGCCTTCCCGAACAATCCGGACCCGCGACCATGGTCCGCCCGGAGCAGACCAGGCCCGCGCGTCACGCGCCCGCCGCGCGCGCCGAAGCGCCCGTCATTTGCCCTTCTTCTTGGACTTGCGCCGCACCGGCTGCTGGCGCTGGAAACCCCGCTGGGAACGGGACGCGATCTCCTCCTGCGCCTTGGCGAGCTCTTCCTCCTCCAACGTCGGCAGTCCTTCGCGCTCACGGCGGGCCACTTCCCTGGCACGCTCGCGTTCTTCCTTCCTCTCGTAGGCCGGGGAACCCGGCGTCGGGTAGCGGTGCACCTGGTACATGGTCTGCAGGATGGACCACACGTTGCTGGTCAGCCAGTAGACGAGCACGCCGAACGGGGCGACCGCGCCGGAGAAGATGTACAGCAGCGGCATGCCCACGGCCATGCCCCACTGCGTCTTGCGGTTCTTGCCGGTCATCTGCTCGCGCGGGGTGTTGTGCTGCATGTTGAAGAAGGTCATATAGAACATGGTCAGGCACATGAGAGCGACGAAAATGCCGATCGTCCACTTGCCCGTGCCGGTCGTGGCGTTGAACAGCGCGGACAGCTTGACGTTGATGAAGACCGTGTCCTCGATCTGGCGCGCGATGGGACGCGAGAACCCGCCGATCGGCGACGCCGCGCCGGTGGCAATGCGCGACAGGCTATAGAGCACGTTGTACAGGGCCAGGAACACCGGGGCCTGCACGATGATCGGCAAGCAGGAACCCATCGGATTGGCGCCGTTCTCTTTGTAAAGCGCCATAGTCTCGCGCTGCATGGCCTCCTGAGATGCCGGATCACGCTTGCCCTTGTACTTGTTCCGGATTTTCTGCAGCTTGGGCTGCATGGCCTGCATGCTGGCCATCGAGCGCATCTGCTTGGTGTACAAGGGGAAGATGCAGGCGCGCACGAACAGCGTCAGGAAAATGATGCTGAGCACCCAGGCGAAACCGGGTCCATCGGGCATGCCGCACAGGACGAACAGCTTGTGGAAGCACCACATAATCCATGAAATCAGCCATTCGAGTGGCCAAAAGATGGTATAGAAGAAATTGTTCATGCGATGTTCCCCCTGCGATGGGCTGCGGTGTCGTGCGCCCGACGCTGGTCGGCGAGCGCGATGATGGGTTCCGTCGTCGGCTCCTCGTGGGCCTTCGACCAGGAAAAACGATAGAAAAGCGAATACCGCTGCGGCACGTCGTCGATGCCGCCGTCGGACCAGGGCCGGCAGCGCAGCAGTCGCAGCGCGCCCAGAAGCCCTCCGCGCCAGAAACCGAAACGTTCGACCGCTATCTGCGCGTACCGCGAGCAGCTGGGATAGTACTTGCAGCGCGGCGGCCGGTTGGCCGAGATGCGCGTCTGGTACCATCGGATCGCCGCGAGCGCCGTTCGAGCCAACGGGGACAGCTGGTCCATGTCAGTCGCTTTCGCCGTCATCGTGCGGTTTTTCGCGCGCTGTCCGTTCCTGGATGCGGGAGAAGAGCGATCGCGCTTGTTTCTCCAGCGACGGAAAAGTCGCCTCCGCCGCGCTTTTCTTGGCGCGCAGGACGACATCGCACTCCGGGGGGATCAGTCCGCCGTATTCGCGGCCGAGAACGCGGAAACGCCGTTTGATCCGATTGCGGACGACGGCTTTGCCGACCGAATTGGACACGGCCAGGCCTAACCGCGGTTCCGGGTCGTGCGTATGGCAATCGCGTTCCTGCGAGCGCATCGCGTAATGCGCGACAATGTCAGCGGTCGAGACTCGATGGCGCACCCGCAAAACACTGATGAAATCGGAATGATTCGCAAGACGTTTCACGCTGCTACCGGGCCCCGTGTACTGAAAGTGTCGAGGATGTCGTCGAACGCCGCTGTCAGGCGCTGAGGACCTTGCGGCCCTTGGCGCGGCGGCGGTTGATGACCGCGCGGCCGGAACGGGTGCGCATCCGTTCGCGGAAGCCGTGCTTCATGTGGCGGCGGCGGTTGTTCGGCTGGAATGTCCTCTTCATATCAAACGCTCCTCATGACCATGGTGAACCATGAACCTGTTCATGGCATAAGCTATACCAAGCTACACGCTTGCCGCGGGACAGTCAAAACGCTGTTCCGGGACCCTGGTTTGGCGGCGGGCTTCCGGATCGCGGTTTTTCCACAGGCGGTCTTTCTTCCGCGGCGCGCCGGCCGTGAATCCGCTTTGCCGTTGCCGGGTCGCGCAACGGTTCCGACGACGGAGTTATCAACAAGTTGTCCACAAAACGTCCGGACGATGTTTATAACTCCGGATCCGGAGGTGCACAATGCTGTGGATAAGTTGTCATAGGGGATGCAGAGAATAGGTCTTCGTGGATTCCGGCATCGGGCCGGCCGCCGAGAAGGAGAGAAGCATGCCGGAAACTGTGCAGGACGCCCGTTCCTTGTGGGACGCCGCGCGGACCATTCTCCTGACGAACCCGGCGTTGACGCCTCTCGAACTCAGCTACGTCCACGACATCGAACCCGACACCGTTTTCGGATCGCGCGCCATCCTGACGGTCTCCACCGACGGCGTGCGCGTCGGCATCGAGAACAACATCGACGAACCGCTGACAGCCGCGCTTTCGCAAGCCGCGCGCCGTCCGATGAGCTATCTCATCTCTTTGCGCCGCTCCGCGCGCGCCGCGGCGGCGGTCTTTCCACCCGACCAGCAGCGCCAGCCTGCGCCGCGGCGGCGGGCGGCGAAACGCCAGCCGTTGCTGCAGACGCCGGCGGCCGAGCGCCGCGGCCTGGCGTCCCTCAACGCGGCCTTCGAGACGCCTCTGCCGTCCGGAACAGCGCGCCAACCCGCGCTGGACATCCCGCCGACGCAGGTCCGTGTTTCCGCTGCCGGCGCGCGGCTGACGAACCCGTACGAACCGGCGGCGAGGCCTGTCGCGGACGCGGACGGACGCGACAGCGAGGAGAAGCGCGCGCGCGGCCGCAACGTTCATCCGCGCGACGAGGAAACGCATCTCAATCCGGACGACAATTTCGAGAACTTCGTCACAGGCCCGGCCACCAACCTGGCGAACGCGGCCGCTCAAGCGGTCGCCGAACAGCCAGGCGAGGTCTACAACCCGTTGTTCATCTACGGCGGCTCCGGTCTGGGCAAGACGCATCTGCTCAACGCCATCGGCAACGAGGTCCGGGTGAACGACGTCGCCAAGCGCGTCTACTACACAACCGCGGAGGAGTTCACCAACGACTACATCAACGCGGTGCACCCCACCGGCAACGACACCGAACATGCCCAGGAGTTCAACCGCAAGTACCGCTCCTACGACGTGCTGCTCGTCGATGACATCCAGTTCCTGGGCATGGGCAACCGCGTCGAGACGCAGGAAGCTTTCTTCAACACCTTCAACGCGCTGCAGCGCATGCGCAAGCAGATCGTCATCGCGTCCGACGTCGCTCCCCGGCTCCTGCAGGGCCTGCAGGAACGCCTCGTCACCCGCTTCGACGCCGGTCTGTCCGTGGATGTCCAACCGCCGGAGAAGGAGACCCGCATCGCAATCCTGCGGATGAAGATCGCCAGCTTCAAGACCAAGGTCGTCATCCCGCCCGAGGTCATCGACCTGATCGCCGATCAGGTGACCAACAGCGTCCGGGAGCTGGAAGGCGCGCTCAACCGCGTCATGGCCATGGCCACGCTCAACCGCCAGCCGGTGACCACGCAGCTGGCCCAGCAGACGCTGCAGGACTACTTCGTGCAGAACGTCGATGTGACGCCAGCAGACATCATCACCCAAACGGCGGCGTACTTCCAGTTGTCCTTCGACGATATCGTCTCTTCGAGAAGGCAGAAGAAAATCGCCATGGCGCGCCAGATCGCCATGTACATCTGCCGCGAAATGACCGGCTTGTCCTTGACGAACATCGGCGAGATCTTCGGCGGCCGCGACCATACCACGGTTATCCACGCTTATCAGAAGATCAGCACGGAAATGACCGAAAAACGCGAGGTCTACAACTATGTCAACGAGCTGACGAACAAACTCAAGCAGAAAAAATGACCAGAAACCGTTTTCCACTGGTTTCGGCGTGTCGCGCGGCGCTTTGACAACTGAAGAGCGATAGAAAACGCAGTTTTCAACAGAGTTATGCACAAATCCGCGATTTCTCCGTGGATAACCCGGAAAAATCCGTTAACAATCGGTGAATCGTTCGGGTATAAAACCACATCGGCTGTGGATAAAATCCGGTATCTCGCAAGCCTGTGGATAACTGCCGCGTTTATCCACAGCCATCCACTAGTTTATGCACAGATGCATGCAAACCGGATCACGGCGCCGCAGACCTTCCGCCGAGTTATCCACAAATCCACCGGCGTTATTACTACTCCTCTTACAACTTCTTTTAGAACAGACGGAAAAACAGCATCGTACGAAGTCCCTGTTTTCGAACGAAATGTAACCCTCTTCTGCCACACTGGACCTATTGCCAAAGGAGGACTTATGAAAGTCGAAGTCAATTCGTCCGCTTTCGCGGACGCCACTGAATGGGCCAGCCGCATCATCTCCGCCCGTCCCACCGTCCCGCTTCTTGCGGGCATCAAAATCCGTGCGCAGGAAGGCTTGCTGCAGCTGTCGACTTTCAACTACGAGCAGTCCGCGCGCTACCAGATCGACGCTGGCGTCGACGAGGAAGGCGTCATCGTCGTCCAAGGCAGGCTTTTGGCGGACATCGCCCGCGCGCTGCCGACCGACAAGACCTGCCTCGTCACCGAAGGCCCCCGCTTGGCCATCCGATCCGGCACGTCCGTCTTCAACCTGCAGCTGATGAACGAGACCGATTACCCGGAGCTGCCCGCCATTCCGCAGCCAATCGGCAGCATTGACGGCAAGGTCTTCGCCGACGCGGTCGGCCAGGCCGTCGTCGCCGTGGCACGCGACGAGAACCGCCCGGTGCTCACCGGCGTGCGCGTCGTCTTCGACGGCGATAAAATCGTCTTTTCCGCCACGGACCGTTTCCGCCTGACGCGCGTGACCGCCGGCTGGACCCCAGCCCAACCGGATATCCGAACCTCGGCCATCATCTCCGGAACCGTGCTCAAGGACATCGCCGGCTCCATCGACACTGCGCAGAACGTCGTCATCGGCTATGACGAAACCGAGGCGAACCTGCTGAGCTTCGACAACGCCGGCCGCGTCAAAACCTCCCAGCTCATCGACGGCGAGTTCCCGAACGTGGACCGCTTGTTCGCCGACGAATACCCGATTCACGCCGTCATCGAGAAGCAAAGCCTCGTCGACGCGCTGCACCGCGTCTCCCTCGTGGCCGAACGCGAGGCCCCGATCCGCATGGAGTTCACCGGCGACGAAGTGCGTCTGTCCGCCGGCGCCGCCGACGAGTCCCAGGCCAGTGAAGTCGTCGCCGCGGACCTCGACGGCGAGCCGATCACCGTGGCCTTCAACCCGATGTACCTGCTCTCTGGCCTCGGCGCCATCTCGGGGAAGTACGTGCGCATGAAGATGACGACCGCCATCAAAGCCGTCGAGTTCAACGGCCAGCAGGACAAGGACGATGAGCCATCCCTTGCTTACCGTTACTTGCTCGTGCCGATGCGCTTCATCGGTTGAGACCTTGGGGACAGTAGGAAACGGCCAGACTGCGGCGGGCAGGCAAACTGTCGCGATGCGCTGGCCATGGCCGATGCCGCGGGCGGCGGGACGGGGCGCGCGATGAGCGACGTCGTGTCCCGCCTGGCGTTGGACCGGTTCCGCTCCTGGTCGCGGATCGTCGTGGATTTCGAACCGGGCGTCAATGTGCTCTACGGCCGCAACGGCATTGGCAAAACGAACCTCGTCGAGGCCCTGGAATTCCTGTCGGTCGGCTCGTCGCCGCGGGCGGCGGCGGCCAAGTACCTGGTCCAGCACGGGCAGACGAACGCCGTCATCCGCGCCAATGCGGCGGAAACGCGGGACGGTTGCGCGCGCGGTTTCGCTGATCCCGGCGCCGACAGCGTTTGGGCGCATACTTTGCAGGTGACCATTCCGGTGCGTGGGGCCGTCCGATCGCGCGTCGATTCAGGCCCCTCGAAGTACTTCCGCGACATCGCCGGGATGGTGCGCGTGGTCGCTTTCGGCCCGCAGGACCAGCAGCTGGCGTCCGGCGATCCGGCCGGACGGCGGCGGTTCCTCGACCAGAGCGCGACGCTGATGTTCCCCGAATACTACGCTGCGTTGCAACGGTTCCGTCAAATCGCTCGCCAGCGCGCGGCCGTGCTGCGCGGTCTCGGCGAAGCCGGGCTGGGTTTTGCAGGCGGCTCGACGGGCGCCAGCAGCGGTTCGGCCGGTCCGGCTGGAATGGAGCCGGCCGGACGGCGCATGGCCATGGCGGAGCTGGAAGCATGGACATCGCAGTTCATCGATGCCGGCATGGCGGTCACGCGGATGCGCGCGGCCGTGGCGGATCGATTCAACGGGCTGTTCGCCCGGACCTACGCGGGCTTCGCCGGAGGCTGCCGCGCGGATGCGCGGTTGGAGTACCGGCCATCGTTCGCCGAGGCGTTGGAGTCCGGCCCGGCCGAAGCGAGGCAACGGATCGCGCAGCATTTCCAGCGCATCTACCCCGGGGAGGTTTCACGTGAAACGAATCTGATCGGGCCGCAGCGCGACGAGATGCTCGTCGTCCTGGACGGCGAACCGGCGCGGGAATTCGCCTCGAACGGCGAGCTGTGGACGATTGGTTTAGCCATGAGACTGGCGCAATTCCAATATTTGTCGGGAAATGTTCCACGGGAAACCACATCTATGGGCGCCCTCGCCGGAACCGCCGGCGCTCTGGTTTCCGACGCGCCTGCGCGTCCGGCTGGCAGCGCGCGCAACGATGCGCGACCCGCCGAGAACAACCATCCGATTCTCGTGCTCGACGATGTCTTCGCCCAATTGGACGAATCTCGGCGGGAACGGATCCTCGATTTCGCCGGGCGTCAAGGCCAGGTGTTTTTGACAACAGCCGCGAAAGGCGACGTGCCTTCGGGGTCCGGCTGGCACGGCATCGATGTGGAAAAATACGCGGAGCGGCAGCATGGCGTCCTCTGAAATGGCTCGTTCGTCGCAGCGCGCCTCCGCCGGCCGCCCTCCTGCCGAACTGCTCGGCATCAGCCCGGCGAAACTGCCGGCGGAGGTCTCCTCGCGATACGTCCATGCCCTGCAGGAGTCCCGGTCCGAACGCCGCAAACGCGCGCAGAAGGCCTACGAGGACTTCGGCGGTCCTGGACGCGATCCCTGGCTGGCTGGTTCGGTCCTCGGGTCGCTGGCCGTCAGCCAGGACTGGGTGCCGCATCTGAAGACGGCGGCGCTCTCCACGCGCTGGGCGGACATCGTGGGATCGGCGATGGCCGACAACTCGCGGGTCGAATCCTTCCGCGACGGCGAGATCGTCATCCGCGTGTTCACGACGGCGTGGCTCGTCTCGATGCGGTACTTGATGCCGCACTTGGAGAAAGCCATCCGGGATTATCTGGCGCCCGTGCCTGTCATGAAAATCTCCCTGCGCGGGCCGAACCGGTACACTTTCAGACATGGCCGGCGCACGGTGCCCGGCCGCGGGCCGAGGGACACGTGGGGATGACGGAAGGAGCCGCGCCCGGCGGCGGAACGGACGATGCTTGATCGCGGACGGCTGCCGCTGCGGGCTTTTGCGGCACGTGCGGAAACGTCGCGGCGGGGGGCGAACTCGGTTTGCGGCCGACGCCTCTTATCGGCGGGTTCCGCCATTGTTACGGTATCGAATGTTACGATAACGTAACTTTTATTCGCCGCGGCGAGGCAGCAACGGTTCCGCGGCTGTAGCATGAGCGTATGCTGCGCGAATGCACCACGCCTCTGCGGTATCCGCTGACCGGCGACAACGACACTTTCTACAGGCTCCTCTCCCAGCGGGCGGAGTTCTTCCCCGACGACGTGGCCGCGGAATACAAGACGGACGACGACGCGACGGAATGGACGGCCGTGAGCGCCGCGGGGATGCTCCAGGCCGTCCGGGAGACGGCGAAAGGGCTGATCGCGCTGGGTGTGGACCGCGGGGACGCCGTGCTGATCTGGGCCGCGACGCGCTACCAGTGGGGCGTGCTCGACTTCGCCTGCTCGGCGGTCGGCGCGGTGGTCGTGCCCGTTTACGAGACGGATTCGCCCGCGCAGGTCAAACGCATCGTGGACCTGACGAAACCGGCCATCGCGTTCGTCGACACCCCCGAGCGGGGCCAGACGGTCGATCGCGTGTGCCAGGAGCTCAAGACCGGGACCGCCGAACGCGAAGCCGCGCGCGACGCTGCCGGCGCGGCCGATCCGTTCGCGCCGGCGCTCTCGCCGCTCGTCTTCAACGTGCTGGACAATGGCCTGGAAGCGGTGGCCAGCCACGGTCGGGGCGTGCCGGACGAGGAACTCGACGCCCGCATCGCTATGGTGAAAGCCGACGACCTCGCCACCATCGTGTTCACCTCCGGTTCGACGGGCGCGCCCAAAGGCGTGGAGCTGACGTACCGCAACTTCATCCACGTGGTCCGCGCCGGCTGGGAGGTCCTGCCCGCGATGTGCTCCGCCTCCGGCCGCCTGCTGCTCTTCCTGCCGCTTGCCCACTGCTTCGGGCGCTACACGCAGTACCTGGCCATCGGCTCGCGCGGCACCCTCGCCTACGTGCCCACCGCCGAGCATCTGCTTGTCGATTTCAGGACGTTCCGGCCAACGTATATCTTCGGCGTCCCGCGCGTTTACGAGAAGATCTACAACGCCGCCAGCCAGAAGGCCGGAGCCGGATTCCGCGGCCGTCTGTTCGCCCGCGCCGGACGGCACTTCGCCGACTGGTCGAAAACCGAGCAGGCCGGCGGCAAGCACGGTTTCTCCCAGCGCGTGCTGCACCGGTTCTACGAGAAAACCGTCGGCTCGGCCGTGCGCTCGGCGACGGGCGGCTCCTTGCAGTGGCTCGGCTGCGGCGGCGCGCCCATGAACACGGACCTTGCCCATTTCTTCAACGGCCTGGACGGCGTGACCTTCGTCCAGGGCTATGGGCTGACGGAAACGGCCGCGCCCTGCTGCGTCAATTTCGAGGACGCCAACCGCGTCGGCAGCGTCGGCAAACCGGGTCCGGGCATCGCGTTCCGCGTGGCCGACGACGGCGAGCTGCAAATCCACGGGCCGTGCGTGTTCGTCGGCTACTACCACGACCCCGCCGCCACCCGCGATGCCTTCACCGCAGACGGCTGGCTCAAAACAGGCGATTTGGCGAGCATCGACGACGATGGCTTCGTGTACATCACCGGCCGGCGCAAGAACCTCCTCGTCACCGCCGGCGGCAAGAACGTCGCTCCGGAACCGGCCGAAGACGCCATCGCCGCCTGCCCGATCGTGTCCCACGCGCTCGTCGTCGGCGACCGCAAGCCGTTCGTCTCGGCCATCGTCACGCTCGACCCGGGCATGCTGCGCGTCTGGTGCGCCGCGCACGGCCTCGACCCCGGGATGACCTGCGAGGAAGCCGGCCGGAACGGCGCCGTGCGCGAATGCATCCAGGAATACGTCGACCAGGCGAACGCAGCCGTGTCCCGCGCCGAATCCGTGCGCAAATTCGCCGTCCGCCCGTCCGACTTTTCGCTGGACGAGGGCACGCTGACGCCGAGCCTTAAAATCGTGCGCGCGAAAGCCATCGCCGCCTGCCAAGACATCATCGAGGGCGAGCTCTACGCCCCCGATCCTCGGGCGCGTGCGTCCGCGCCCAAAACGGCCGCCGTGGCGGACGCCATCAGCCGCGACGTGCGCGTTCTCGGAGAGAACTTCGGCAAGGACAGCGCCCGCCGCGAGAGATAAGGACACAGCGCGGCGGCGGCGGGATTCCGGGCGGTTTCCCGGAGCTCCGCCGCCGCGCCTTCTGTCTGCCGTTGTCTGTGCCGTCTCACCGCACGGCGATCTGGCAGCTTCTCATGACTGTCAACGCGGCTTCGTGGCTGGCCGGCGTCATGCCCGCGCAGCAGGAGGAGTCCACGCTGATCGGGACTTCCGGCAGGAACGCTTTGATCATCAGCGCGTTGGAGATGACGCAGATGTCCGTGCACAGGCCGACGAGTTCGATTTCGTCGATGTGTTCGGCATGGTCGAAAGCGACGAGGTCGCGCGCCAGGGCCGTGCAGCCGAACGTCGGCTTGCGGTAGAAGAGCGCGTGGCGCTGCCTGGCCGCTTCCTTCAGCGCGTCGGGAAGTTCCCAGCCGGGCGTGCCCGGGATGCAGTGCTTGATCGGCAGGTTCCGCCCTTCCTGCGTCTCGAGGTAGTCGGGCGTGTGGGTGTCCATCGTGAAGATGACCTTCCCGTCGAACCCGCGGACCGCGTCGATGACCTTCGGGACGATGAGCTGCGCTTCGGGTGTGCCGAGCGACCCATCGATGAAATCGTTCTGCATGTCGATGACGACGAGGACTTTCATGGTTGCCTCCTTTGCAACGGGCGCGGCCGGAGGGGCCGCGCCCGCTTTCAGGATAAGACGCGCGGCCTGTTTTGGGGATTTCCGGCGGAACCCGTGAACGGTCGTAAAAAATCGCGCGCCCGGCTTTGCAGCGGCAGGCTTCCGCGAGCGAGGGGCGAAGGCCCGTCCACCCGTGGAAGCCTCGTCCTGGACTCCCATCCCGCGCTTACTCCACTTCGAAGCCCTGTTCGCGCAGGATGGCGCCGATGTCGTCGCGGTGATGCTGGTCGGAGGCCAGATGGCGCACGACGAGGGCGCTGAACGTGTCAGCGCGGGTGTTGGAGCCGCGGGTGCTGTAGTATGCGGCGACGGTGCGGTCGTAGGCGTCGACGGCCTCGTTCCACTTCTCCTCGTCGACGGCCGGGTAGCCGTTCTCGCCTACGGACAGCGAGGACGGGACGCGCGGCTTCTGCCCGGGTTCGTCGTCCGGGACGCCGATGATGAGGCCGAGGATCGGGAAGGTGTGCTTCGGCAGGCGCAGCAGGTCGATGAGCCGGCGCGCGTCATTGAGGATGCTGCCCAGGTAGCAGCCGCCCATGCCGTTGGCCTCCGCGTAGCCGAGCATGTTCTGCGCGGCCAGAGTCGCGTCGAAGACGCCGGCGAGGAAGGCGTTCCAGTTCGTGAAAGCGTGCATGGGCGCGTTGGAGAGCGCGTCGGCGAGCATGGTTTCGCGTGAAACATTCCGAATGGCGTCGGCGGAACCGGCCGTCTTGGCCTTGCCGGCGGCAGCCTGCTTCGCCAGGGCGCGGCGCGCGATGCGGATGTCGCGGTCCGTGTCGACCACGAAGACGAACAGCTCGCCGTTCTCCTGCTGGAGCACCGCGCTGCCGCTGACGGCTGCGATGGCGTGCCACAGGTCCGGGTCGGTGACATGGATCAGCGTGAAGGACTGCAGGTACTCGCTGCTGGCGGCCGCGCGGGCCGCGTTCTCGAGCGTCCCGACATCGACGGGCTCCGGCTTGAAACGCCGGATGGTGCGGTGGCGCAAAGCGGTCTCGCCGGGCTGGCGGCTCATGTCGGTCATATATTGTGCTTCCTTTCGTCTGGCCGCCCGCCAGACGCTGACGCCTGGCGGGCGGCTTAGCGGTCATTGCTTGCTGTGGTTGGGGTGACGGCGGCCGGGATCGGCGCGGCCGGAGGGCTTCGTTGCCGGGATCCCCATCGTGTGTTTCCCGTGAAACGATGTCGCGGAACGGCGCCGCAGGCCTCCGCCGTCAGACGCTGATAACGCCCCGGCAGGTCAGCACGACGGCGACGGCCGCCAGCGCGGCGATGACGCCCATCGCCGTCCATTCCCCGGCGCCGATGCGCCGCCCGCTCCCTCGGCTCGCGGCGGCGCGAGGAATACTGGATCTGGTAGACGCAGATGAACAGGTAGCACACCAGCGACGCCGAGACGTCGAGCTCGGAGCAGAAATCGTAGGCGTTGGACGTGACGAGGAACGTCAGCAAGAACGCGGTCTCGATAGCGGCGGTGATGACGAGCGAGGTCCGCGGCGCGCGGCGGGCGTTGAGACGCCCCCAGTACGCGGGCATGACATGGTCGCGGGCCATGAGAACGGTGGCCTCCGTCGGCAGGATGGTCCAGGACAGCAGGCCGCCTAAGCAGGAGACAATCAGCGCGATATTGATGAACGCCTCTCCCCAGACGCCGACGAGCTTGTCCATGACGGCGCCCATCGCGGGCTGGCCGAGACCGGCAAGCTGCGCGCGGGTCATCACGCCGTACGGCAGCAGGGAAATGAACAAGTAGACGAGCGCGAGGCAGACGAACGCGGCCACCGTCGCATGGATGGCGTCTGACTTGCGCCGCGCCCTGTTCGACATCACGAACGCGCCCTCGATGCCGAGCATGAGCCAGACCGTCACCAGCAGGCTGTTCTTCGCCTGGCCGAACACCGCTCCCGCGCTGATCGGCGTATGCGCGGCCGCCGCCGCGTTGCTCGACAGCGTGGCCCAGAACTGCGAGGTGAAAAGGCCTGCCTTGAAGCCGAGCACGGCAGCGACGCCGAAGACGAGGATCGGCGCGAGCTTGCAGACGGTGACGATCGTGTTGACGACGGACGCGCTCTCCACTCCCCTGGCGATGAGCAGCGTCAACGCCCAAATAAGCGCGGCCGACGCGAGGATGGACGGCAGATTCTGGCCGCCGGCGAACGCGGGGACGAACGTGCCGACCGCGCTCATGAGCATCGTGCAGAAGGCGATGTTCGTCAGCCAGTCCGACACCCAGTAGCCCCACCCGGAAAGGAACTCGCCGAAACGGCCGAAAGACTCGCCCGCATAGCTGAACATGCCCGAAGTGAGGTCGGGACGCTTGCGGGCCAGGTTGTTCGAGGCGATGATGAGGGCCGCGAAGCCGATGTCGGTGAAAATCCAGGCGACGAGCGCAGGCCCAGGCGAAGCGACCTGCGCGAGCTGGCTCATGACGCCGAAGATGCCTGTGCCGATAGCCGAGCTGACGATGAGGGCGGCGAGACCGAGGAAGCCGATGGCCGGTTTTCGGCCGGCTGCGTTGGGGTCGGCCGGGCCGGGCGTCCGGCCCGGGGAAACGGGAACGCTGGTGCTGGATGCCGATGCGGCCGGCGTGGCCGCGGTCGTGCCGTGTGCTGTCATGATGTCCTTGTCTCGGAAGTGCTTGTCCGTCTCATAGCGCGGGAAGCCGGACGGCTCCGTCCGAGAGTACACGCCCGCGCCCTGCCGGCTCGCGCAGTTGGGCCTGAGGGCGAACAGCGGCGCATGAAATTGAAATACGCCCGCGCCAGGGCAGCGCGGCGGCCGATAGGCCGCATCCCCTAATGTGGGTACCGGGCCGGCTGCGCCTCGCGGCCGGCGCGCGGGCGCGAGTCCGCGCCGACGAAAGGAGCTCTCATGAGCGGAACGTGGAAAGACGAGAAAAAGCGCAAGCGGGCTCATCGGACCAAAACCCGCAAGAAGGCGCTTGCGGCCCGCGTCAAAGGCAACAAGTACAAGCAGGACAAGCCCGACTGGGCCGCCGGCGAGTCCGCCCGCCGCTGAGCGCGGAAAACAAAGCAGGCCCGGACCCCTATCGGAGGTCCGGGCCTGCCGGCATCGAGGGGAAGCGCATGGCGATGCGCGCCTCGTTCGCCCCTGCGCGGCCGCGCCGCCCGTCCCGTTCTCACAGCGCGCTCTTGACGGCCATGGCGATGAGCAGCACGCCCAACGCCGACATCAGCCACTTCTCACGGCCCCCGTGCGTCATGAAACGGGCCACGTGCGGGGCGAAGAGCGCGCCGGCGCTGTCGCCTAGGACGAGCGGCAGGATGACGTCCCACTGCGCGCCGCCGCCTAGGATGCGCGCGCAGATGCCGAACAATCCCGTCCAGAACACCACCCAGGACGAGCTGGCGATGGTTTCGAACGCGTTGTCTCCCAGGAGCAGCAGGCCGGCGAGGACAGGTTCGCCGCCGCTCATGCCACCGATGCCGACCATGATGCCGCTGAGCAGGCCGGAGATGAGGTAGATCCAGAAGGCGTGCTTCGGTTTCTTGTCCTCCGGTCTCCCTTTTTCTTTGTCGCCGCGGAACGCTTTGACGACGATGACCACCCCCACGATGACGAGGATAGCGGCGAGAATCCAGGAGTACGCCTTTTTGGGGATGAGGAACGAACCCAGGGAGAACGCGACGGCCCACGGAATGGTGGCCAGCAGCATCCGGTTCGCCTTGCGGTAGTCGATGGCGTTGGTCCGTCTGTACTGCCAGGTGCCGATAGCCACGCTCGGCGCGCTGGCGACCAGCGAGGACATCGTCGCCGCGGCCGGATCCAGGCCGAACAGAGACGAGAGGACGGCCACGTAGACCGAGCCTCCGCCGCTGCCGAGCGCGACGACGAACGTGCCGACCAGAAGGCCGACGAAGGCGAGCAGAAGAAAACGCATTCGCCCCACTATACCCGGATTTTTCCGCGTTCGATGCGGAAAAAACGAAGCTTTTTCCCGTCCGCTGTCCGCGCGAGCTATCGCCTGGCAGCAGTTCATCGGCTTGGCATCGTTCAAGCTCGCCGCGGCCGGCCGCGGCGGCGCCATCCAGGGACGCTAGCCGGGAAACGCGGGACTGCTCGCAGGCTCTCTGCGCGCCCGACAAGCGCATCGGCGAAAGACCCCAGCGCGAAACGGCAGACCCATGCCGCAGCCCGCTGCTGTTCCTGACAGGCCTATAGAACGACGGCGCCCCGATGCCGAAGCAGCCGACGATCCTTGCGGAGAAAAACAGCACGGCCACCCGCTCCCCTCGATGATGACGGCCGCCAGGTGCGACGCCCCTCAAGACAGCGCCATCGGCCGCGCCAGCCGACACGGTCAGCCTGCCAACGCCCGCTATCACCCTCCCTCGAAAACGCGATATGACGGCCTGGAAGGTCTCCATGGCCGACTACAATGGAAAACAGTTAAAGCCGTGCACAGCGCGATTTCGTGGCTTCTAGCGGCATGGACCCCTCAGGGAATCGCCAAATCAATCGTCATCCGGTCCCTTCGGCACCAGCATCCGGCGACGACCGGCCCGTGCCCGCCCGCGGCTTCTCACAGAAAGGAAACTCGAGTGAGCGACAACGTGAACAGCGCTGACGATCCCGTCATGGACGACAGGAACAAACCGTCCGAATACAGCGTCGAAGGCAACGAGAACCTCATCCACAAAGAGGACCTCAAAGAAGGAGAACTGAACTCCACCACAGCGCCGGAGCACTACGGAGCCAAAGACCTGCGCGTCCTGGAAGGCCTGGAGGCCGTCCGCCTGCGCCCCGGCATGTACATCGGCTCCACCGGCCCACGCGGCCTGCACCACCTGGTCTACGAGATCGTCGACAACTCCGTCGACGAAGCGCTCGCCGGCTATGCCACGCACATCGAGGTCACGATCCTGCCGGACAACGGCATCCGCGTCGTCGACGACGGCCGTGGCATCCCGGTCGGCATCGTGCCCGGCGAAGGCAAGTCCGGTGTCGAGGTCGTCATGACCAAACTCCACGCGGGCGGCAAGTTCGGCGGCGGCGGCTACACCGTCTCCGGCGGCCTGCACGGCGTGGGCATTTCCGTGGTCAACGCGCTCTCCACACGCATGGAGGTCGTCGTCAAACGCGACGGCCACGAGTGGACGCAAACGTACCTCAACCAGCGTCCGACCGCGCCCCTGGCCCGCGGCCGCCGCCTCGAGGAGGACGAGTCCACTGGCACGTCCGTCACATTCTGGCCGGACCCGCAGATTTTCCAGACCACCGTCTACGACTTCGAGACGCTGCGCACCCGCTTCCAGCAGACCGCGTTCCTCAACAAAGGCCTCAAAATCAGCCTGACCGACGAGCGCAAGCCCGCCGACTCCTCCGATGAGGCCGCCGACCAGAAGGACAGCGAGCCCGGCGCCGAAGAAACAGAACGCAAGGCCGTCTACCAGTACAAGGACGGCATCAAGGACTACGTCAAACACCTGGCATCCGCCAAGCGCGCCACGCCGATCGCCGGCGGCATCATCAGCTTCGCCGCGGAAGACGAGAAGCTCGGCATCTCCGCGGACGTGGCCCTGCAGTGGACCGGCGCCTACACCGAGACGCTGCGCACCTTCGCCAACACCATCACCACCACCGAGGGCGGCGCGCACGAAGAAGGCTTCAAAGCCGCCCTCACCGGCCTCATCAACCGCTACGCGCGCGAAAAAGGCATCCTGCGCGACAAAGACGACAACCTTTCCGGCGAGGACGTGCGCGAAGGCCTCGTCGCCGTGCTTTCCGTCAAACTGACGAACCCGCAGTTCGAAGGCCAGACCAAGACCAAACTCGGCAACCCGGAAGCCAAAACCTTCGTCCAACGCATCATCACCGACCGCCTGCGCGACTGGTTCGACGCGCACCCGGCCGACGCCAAGACCATCGTCGAGAAAGGCGTCTCCGCGTCCCGCGCACGCCTCGCCGCCAAAAAAGCCCGCGAGACCACACGCCGCAAGTCACTCTTCGAGTCCGCCGGCATGCCCGACAAGCTCAAGGACTGCCAGTCCAACAACCCGGAGGAATGCGAGCTCTTCATCGTCGAAGGCGACTCCGCAGGCGGCTCCGCCATCCAAGGCCGCAACCCGATGACACAAGCCATCCTGCCGCTGCGCGGCAAAATCCTCAATACCGAGCGCGCCTCCCTCGACCGCATGATGCGCTCCGACACCATCGAAGCCCTCATCACCGCCGTCGGCGCAGGCTACGGCGCGGACTTCGACATCGAGAAAGCCCGCTACCACAAAATCATCATCATGGCCGACGCCGATGTGGACGGCGCCCACATCGCCACCCTCATCCTCACGCTGTTCTTCCGCTACATGCGCGACATGATCTACAAGGGCTACGTCTACGTCGCCATGCCGCCGCTCTACCGCCTCAAATGGACCAAGGGCCCGCACGACTTCGTCTACACCGACAAAGAACGCGACGAAGCGCTCGCCAAGGGCAAGGCTGCCGGCCGTCAGCTGCCCAAGGGCGAAGGCATCCAACGGTACAAGGGCCTGGGCGAGATGACGTACCAGGAACTGTGGGAGACCACCATGGACCCGGGCCGCCGCATTCTCAAGCAGATGCGCCTCGAAGACGCCGAAGCAGCCGACGCCACCTTCTCCATGCTCATGGGCGACGACGTGCTGCCGCGCCGTCTGTTCATCCAGCGCAATGCCAAGAACGTCAAGTTCATCGACGCGTGACGTCGGAAAGCGAGAAAGACTGAATCATGGCTGATGAAAACGAAAACGACGAGCAGCCGGGCGAAGCGAGCGCTTCCGGCTTCGACAACAACTTCGGCTCGCAGGCCAACGAAGAGGTGCTCGAGGGGCTGGACGAGACCCGCATCAAGCGGATCGACCTCGGCAACGAGATGCGCGAGTCCTATCTGGCGTACGCCATCTCCGTCATCGTCGAACGCGCCCTGCCGGATGTGCGTGACGGCCTCAAGCCGGTGCACCGCCGCGTCATCTACGCGATGTACGACGGCGGCTACCGCCCGGACCGCGGCTACAACAAGTGCTCCCGCGTCGTCGGCGACGTCATGGGCAAGTACCATCCGCACGGCGACTCCGCCATCTACGACACCCTCGTGCGCCTGGCCCAGCCATGGAGCATGCGCTACCCGCTCGTCGATGGCCAGGGCAACTTCGGCTCTCCGGGCAACGATCCGGCGGCCGCCATGCGTTACACCGAGTGCCGCATGGCCCCGCTCTCCATGGAGATGGTGCGCGACATCGACAAGGACACCGTCGACTTCGCGCCCAATTACGATGGCAAGGAAGAAGAGCCGACCGTGCTGCCGGCCCGTTTCCCGAACCTGCTGGTCAACGGTTCCTCCGGCATCGCCGTGGGCATGGCCACCAACATCCCGCCGCACAACCTGCGCGAGGTCGCCGACGGCGTGCATTGGGCGCTCGACCATCCGAACGCCAGCCATGAGGAGCTGCTCGACGCGCTTATCAGGATCATCAAGGGGCCGGACTTCCCGACCGCCGCGACTATCCTGGGTCACAAGGGCATCGAGCAGGCGTACCGCACCGGTCGCGGCATCATCACCATGCGCGCCGTGGTCAACACCGAGGAGATCAACGGCCGCCTGTGCCTGGTAGCCACCGAGCTACCGTACCAGGTCAATCCCGACAAGCTCGCCACTTCCATCCGCGATGCTGTGCGCGACGGCAGAATCAAAGGCATCGCCGACATGCGCGACGAGACCTCCGGCCGCACCGGCCAGCGCCTCGTGCTCGTCCTCAAGAAGGACGCTATCCCGAAAGTCGTGCTCAACAACCTGTATAAGCACACCCAGTTGCAGACCACGTTCGGCGTGAACATGCTCGCCCTCGTCGATGGCGTGCCGCGCACCCTGAGCCTCGACGGCCTCGTGCGCCACTGGATCGACCACGAGCTGCAGGTCGTGCTGCGCCGCGCCAAGTACCTCAAGCGCGAGGCCGAGGAGCGCGACCATATCCTGCAGGGCTACCTCAAGGCCATCGACGCCATCGACGAGGTCATCCGCCTCATTCGCTCCTCCCGCACGGTCGACATCGCTCGCGAAGGCCTCATGGGTCTGCTCGATGTGGACCAGACGCAGGCGGACGCCATCCTCGCCATGCAGCTGCGCCGCCTGGCCGCTCTCGAGCGACAGAAGATCCTCGACGAGCACAACCAGTTGCTTGCCCAAATCCGCGACTACCAGGCCGTCATCGACTCGCCCGCCCGCCAGCGCCGGATCGTGGGCGACGAACTCGACGAGATCGTCGCCAAGTACGGCGATGGGCGCCGCACGAAGATCCTGCCGTATTCCGGCGACGTTTCCGACGAGGACCTCATCGCCGACCGCGCCATGGTCTACACCATCACGCGCTCCGGCTACATCAAGTCCACGCTCGCCGCCGACTACCGCAGCCAGCACCGCGGCGGTAAGGGCATCAAGGGCGCCCGCCTGCGCAAGGACGACGTGGTGGAGCATTTCCTCACCGCGTCCAACCACGACTGGCTGCTTTTCTTCACCAACATGGGCCGTGTCTATCGCATCAAGGGCTACGAAGTGCCGGAAGGCTCCCGCGACTCCAAGGGCCAGCACGTGGCGAACCTGCTGCAGTTCCGTCCGGGCGAGCGGATCCAGCGCGTGCTCTCCCTCCACGATTACAGCCAGGCCAAATACCTCGTGCTCGCCACGAAAACCGGCCGCGTCAAGAAGACCCGGCTTCCCGAGTACGATTCCCCGCGCCAGGGCGGACTCATCGCCATCCGGCTCAACGAGCTGGACGCGCTGGCCGGCGAGTCCGCGGCGAACGCGTCCAGTTTCGCCGTTATGGCGGCGGCCGACGGCGAGTCCGCGGCGCCGTCTGTTCCAATGGACGAGGTCGTGGGCGCCGCGCTGTGCAACGACACGGACGACATCATCCTCGTGTCCCGCCGGGGGCAGTCGGTCAAGTTCGCGGCCGACGATCAGCAGCTACGCCCGATGGGCCGCCAGACCGCAGGCGTCCAAGGCATGAAGTTCCGCGAAGGCGACGAGCTGATGAGCATGGACGTGGTCCCGGCCGACTCCGACAAAGACCTGCTCGTCGTCACCACCGAGGGTTTCGGCAAGAGAACCGCGCTCAGCGAGTACCGTCTCCAAAGCCGCAACGGCTATGGTGTCAAGGCCATCGCGATGGCCGAGGGCCGCGGCGCGCTCGTCGGCGCGCTCGTGGTCTCCGGCGAGGACCAGGCCATGGCCATCATGAAATCCGGCAAGGTCATCCGTTTCGACGTGGACGAGATCAACCGCACGGGCCGCACGACCCAGGGCGTGACCATCGCCAAACCAGACGAGGGCGACCACATCCTCGAGATCACGCTGGCCGACAAGGACGACGCTGACAAGAACACCGAGAGCACGCCCGACCAGACGACCGAACCGAAGGAATCCGCGCAGGCCGGGAACTGAAGAGGAATCCTGGCTCGGCTGCCGCGCCCCGCGGTCGCGGCCGCCGGCCGCCGGTAACAAGTCCGTCCACGCCGGCGCAGCGATCCTCGCGGCAGTGTGCTCATGTCTGCAAAGACATGGTTTTCCTGCTTCGCAGGCATCGCATGCCGGGGAACCTCGGGCATCAACGGCCGACGACGCGCAGACAAGCCCCCGCGCTTTCCCCAAGCGCATCCGGCGTTCCCGCGTGGTCCGCCGGCCTTAGGCCTTAGCTAAAGTCCGTGCACAATGCTGCTGCCCGTAGCGGTTCCCTGCTGGGCGGGCTGTCGCGGAAGCGCGGGCGCGCGTTGCGCCCGACGAACCGGCGCAGCCGATCCATCCCGCCGGAAGCGGGGCTATTTCGCGAAGGGAATGGGGTCAGGCGGCGCCGCTCAGTCCTCGACAGCGTCCTTCTCGTACTGCAGCTGCTTGATCCGCGAGGGGTCGAGGCCTTTGACGTAGTCCTTGTGAAACGCGGAAATCACGATCGGGATAATCAGGGAGACAACGAAGCAGACCGCCAGAAGCACCAGGTACATGCCGGTCTCGTCGCTGGGCAGCGCGCTCGAAGGAGTGAAGCTCATGACGAACGCGATAATCGAAGTGATCGTGCCGCACACGGCGGCGATGGTCTTGCCCACGATGCCGCCGGGCACGTTGTACGTGCGATGCAGGTCCTTACCCGTGAAGATGAGACGGAAGTAGCTGGCGTACATCAGGAGATAGCAGACCAGGTAGGTGAGCGTCGTGAGTGTCGTGGCGACGAGGAAGGAGACGATGCCGGCGTTGCCGGAACCGAATGTGAGAATGGCGTCCCACATGACGACGATGGTTTGCGCGACGATCATGTTGGTCGGCACGCCGTGCTTGTTGGTTTTGCGGACACAGCGCGGCATGACGCCATACTCGGAAGCGGTCTGCAGGCCGGCGGACGAGCCGGCGATCCAGGAACCGATCTCGGCGACGACGCCGAAGACGATGAGCAAGCTGGTGATGCCAAGCAGCCAGGTCAGGGCCGGGCTGAAGTGATACATGAGCAGTTGAAGCGTCTGGAAGATGCCGGCGTTGAGGAACAGCTCCTTCTGCGGAACGACCGCGGCGACGGCGATGCCGCCCAGGGCGTCGAGAACGATGGCGATTGCCACGAGATACCCATCGCCAGCGGTAGTTGCGCTCGGGCTTCTGCAGCTCGTTGATGTGCGAGCCGGACGCTTCGACGCCGGCGAACGCGAGGATGAACGTCGCGAAGATGGCCCAGGAGCCGGCTTTGGTGAAGTCGGGGAAGAAATCGTGGACACCGAAGTGGATCTGCACGGGGTTGCCCTGCGCAAGATACATGATGGTGAACACGAAGAAGATGACGGACGTGCCCAGGATGCCGATCATGAAGCCCCACTTGGCGATCGCCGCGGTCACCTTGGTGCCGCGCAGCTGCAGGAACGTGATGGCAATGAAGATGGAGTAGCTCATCGTCACCATGCCGACGGTGATCTGGAATCACTGGAAGAACAGGGCCATGAAGCCCAACGCTCGCTGTGGAGGGCGTTGCCCACGGCGCTGATCTCCGCCGAGAGGCTTCCGACCAGCCTTCGACGGAAGCCTCTCGGCGGAGATCAGCGCCGTGGGCAGGAACCAGAAAATCCCCGCCAGGAGAACGAAGAACACGCACGCGAATTTCGACGTCGCGAAGCTCGGGTACTCGTATACCGTCAACACCATGGATGCTGTCAGCCAGACGAACGCGAAGAACGTTACTTCCCTGTTTGCTCTGTGCTGGCCATGACAATCCTCACTTAGTCTTGTTTTCTGTTTTCAGACGGCCACAACTCTGTCGCCGCGCTGCGTTCGCAAGCTTATAACGATTCCACGGATTGTCGGCCTTCTGCTGCGCCTCATGCCGAGGACCTGTGCCGCCGGACGGATACCCCACGAAAGCGTCGATGGAACACAGGCGGCCTGTTGAGGGAGGCATTTACAACCCGGCGGAGCCGGTGTAGCGTTCCGGTTGTGGAAACCGGCCCGGGCGACATGGTCGTCGCTTGGAAACCGCGGGAAACTAAATTACAGCGAGGTGATGTGTGATGTCTTTGGGTGAGGATGCGTTGGAGGATAGTCTGTTGGGGAGCGTGGAGGCGGGCATCGATTTGCCGACCAGGGTTCTTCCGGACAGGGCGATGAACCCGAACGTCGCGGAGGAGGCCGTGCG
>JAFRAT010000016.1 GCA_017405305.1 Aeriscardovia sp.
GAACCCGTAGGGGTCGCGGCTCGTCTGCAGGTACACCGGCCGGCCGCCGGACTTGACCAGGGCCTGGTTGTACACGGACTTGTGGTTGTTGCGGTCGAAAAGCACGAGGTCGCCCGGGGCGACGGCCGCGTTGATGACGATATTGTTCGACGTCGTCGTGCCGTTCGTCACGAAGTACGTCTTGTCCGCGTTGTACACCTTCGCCGCGTGCTGGAGGGCCTCCAGAGCCGGGCCTCCCTCCGTGAGGATGTCGCCCATGTCCACGTCCGAACTCGAGTAGTCCGAGCGGAACGCGTCCTCGCCGTAGAAATCGTAGAACACGCGTCCCGCCGGGGACTTGCGGAAGTACTGGCCGCCGTGGTGGCCAGGAGTGTCGAACTGGAGGTTGCCGTGGTCCGTGTAGCGCAGCAGCTGCTTGAAGAACGGAGGGATCGCGGCGTCCTCGTACGCGGCCGCGGCCGTGTCCAGCTCGCGCGAGCACAGGCGCTCGTTGTACCGGTCGGTCAAATCCACGATGTGGTACAGGTCCTCCATGCCGGCCACCTCCACGGAATCGGGATCGTCGGTCATGACGAACACCGGAATGCCGAACTTCGTGGCGTTGCACCGGTCGATGATGTCGCGTTCGTCGGCCATGACCACCACGGAGGACACGTCGACGAAGTCCGTCGAGCGCGCGTCCACGATCTCGCGATCCGTCGGGAACATGTGTTCCCTCGCCCGTTCGCTGACAGCAACCTTGAACATCGTTGTCACCTCCAGTCGCCCTGCGGGGCGACCGCTCCTCCTGCCGCGGCGGGACCCGAGAGCCCGCCGCGGCCAACCCCTTTTTTCGCCGCAGGACCCCGCCGCGCGGCCCCTCGGCGGGCGGAATCGTGTCCGGTCACCAACAGGGAGCCAACCGAGGCGTGCCTGCCTATCCTGCTAGCATCAGTATTCATTTTTATCCATGGCCGGCTTCTTTGACAACCATGGATGCTTCCGCATCGCGGTTTTTGTCCTGATGCTCGTTTTGTCTTCTACATGGCAACGTTTCTATTCCTATGGTGGCAACGAGAAATAGCCGAGACATGCAGGAAAAACAGAGAGGCCCGGGCATGAAAGCCCGGGCCTCTCTGAGATCGTCCGTATCAGCGAACGCGCCTCACTTGAGGATCTCGGTCACACGACCGGAACCGACGGTGCGGCCGCCCTCGCGGATAGCGAAGGTCTGGCCCTTCTCCAGGGCGACGGCCTGGAGAAGCTTGACGGTGAAGTTGGCGTGATCGCCAGGCTGAACCATCTCGACGCCTTCCGGCAGCTCGATGGTGCCGGTGACGTCGGTCGTGCGGATGTAGAACTGCGGACGGTAGTTCGTGAAGAACGGGGTGTGGCGGCCGCCCTCGTCCTTGGTCAGGACGTAGACCTCGGCTTTGAACTCCGTGTGCGGGGTCACGCTGCCCGGCTGAGCCAGGACCTGGCCTCGCTCGACCTGGTCGCGGTTGATGCCGCGGAGCAGAAGGCCGGTGTTGTCGCCGGCCTCGGCCTCGTCCATCTGCTTATGGAAGGTCTCGATGGAAGTGACGGTGGTTTTCTGGGTGTCGCGCAGACCGACGATCTCGACCTCGGTGCCCGGGGTGATCTTGCCGCGCTCGATGCGGCCGGTGACGACGGTGCCGCGGCCGGAGATGGTGAAGACGTCCTCGATCGGCATCAGGAACGGCTTGTCGAGGTCGTGGACCGGGGTCGGGATGTACTCGTCGACGGCGTCCATAAGATCCTTGATGGCCTGGACCCACTTCTCGTGATCCGGAGCGTCATCGTGCAAAGCGCCGTACGCGGAGGTGTGGATGATCGGGCAATCGCGATCGAAGCCGTTCTCCTCGAGCAGGTCGCGGGTCTCCTCCTCGACGAGTTCGATCATCTCCGGGTCGTCGACCATATCGCACTTGTTGAGGGCGACGAGGATCTTCGGCACGCCGACCTGCTTGGCGAGCAGGACGTGCTCGCGGGTCTGCGCCATAGGACCATCGTTGGCCGCGACGACGAGAATGGCACCATCCATCTGGGCGGCGCCGGGGATCATGTGCTTGACGTAATCAGCGTGGCCCGGGGCGTCGATGTGCGCGTAGTGGCGCTTGGCGGTCTCGTATTCGATGTGCGCGATGTTGATGGTGATGCCGCGCTGCTTCTCTTCCGGAGCCGCGTCGATCTGATCGAAGTCGTACTCCGGGTTGAGATCCGGGTATTCCTCGTGCAGGACCTTGGAAATCGCTGCGGTGAGGGTGGTCTTGCCGTGATCGATATGACCGATGGTGCCGACGTTCACGTGCGGCTTGTTGCGCTCATACTTGGCCTGTGCCATGTGCAGTCCTCCTGGACGATTCGTAGTTGCTTCCCCGATGGAAGCCCCAACTACACTCTATTACTTCTTGTTGTGTTTTTCGTGTACCGGCGTGCGGCCACCGGTAGCAATCCTACCGGTGGCCGCAGACCTGCACGCGATGGAGCGGCAGGGATTCTGCCGCCCGCGAGACGTCACTCGCCGCGCTGCTCCCTGACGATCTCGTCGGACACGGACTTCGGGACCTCCGCGTAGGAATCCATCTGCATGCTGTAGACGGCGCGGCCCTGGGTCTTGGAACGCAGATCGCCGATATAGCCGAACATTTCAGCCAGCGGGACCTTCGCTTCGATGACCTTGACGCCGGTGGCGTCGGTCATGGACTCGATGCTGCCGCGTCGGGAGTTCAGATCGCCAATGACATCGCCCATGTACTCCTCCGGGGTACGGACCTGGACGGCCATGATCGGCTCGAGGATGACCGGACTCGCCTTGGCCGCGGCCTCCTTGAAGGCCATGGAGCCGGCGACCTTGAAAGCCATCTCGGAGGAATCGACCGGATGCATTTGGCCATCGATGAGCTGGGCTTTGACGCCCACCATCGGAAAGCCGGCGAGAATGCCGGAAGCCATGGCTTCCCTGACGCCGGCCTCAACGGACGGGATGAACTCGCCGGAGATGGCGCCGCCGGTGATCTTGTCTTCGAAGACGAGATCCTGGCCGGCTTCCTCCGGGTTGGACTTGTCGGTCGGCATGAAGTTCATCTCCACCTTCGCGAACTGGCCGGAACCACCGGTCTGCTTCTTGTGGGTGTAGGTGTACTCCATCACGGGCTTGCGGATGGTCTCGCGGTAGGCGACCTGCGGCTTGCCGACGTTGCACTCGACGTGGAACTCGCGGCGCATACGGTCGACGATGATGTCGAGCTGGAGCTCGCCCATACCGGAGATGAGGGTCTGGCCGGACTCCTGATCAGTCTTGACCTGGAAGGTCGGGTCCTCGTCGGCCAGACGGGACAGGGCGATGCCCATCTTCTCCTGGTCGGCCTTGGACTTCGGCTCCACGGCGATCTGGATCACAGGATCCGGGAAGGTCATGGAATCGAGGCAGATCGGATCGGCCACGTCGCAAAGGGTGTCGCCGGTGCTGACGTTCTTGAGGCCCACGAAAGCGTAGATGTTGCCCGCGGAGGCCTCGTCGACCGGGATTTCCTTGGACGAGTGCATCTGGAAGAGCTTGCCGACGCGCTCGCGCTTGTCCTTGTTCGCGTTGAGGATCGTGTCGCCCTGCTTGATGGAACCGGAGTACACGCGCACGTAGATGAGCTTGCCGTAGAACGGGTGGACGGCGATCTTGAACGCCAGAGCGCAGAATGGATCGTCCCTGACCGGCTTGCGGTCTATCTCGACGGATTCGTCGCCCGGCTTGTAGCCGCGGATGGCCGGAACGTCCTCCGGGCTCGGCAGGTAGTCGACGACCGCGTCGATCATCGGCTGCACGCCCTTGTCTTTGAAAGCGGAACCGCAGAATACCGGGTACGCCTGGGAGGTGATCGTCAGCTGGCGGACGCCCTGGCGGATCTCGGCTTCGGAGAGGTCGCCCTCCTCGAAGTACTTGTTCATGAGCTCCTCGGACGTCTCGGCGACGGTTTCGAGGAGCTCGGTGCGGTACTTGTCCGCGGTTTCCTTGAGGTCCTCCGGGATGTCGGTGACGTCGTAGTGCGCGCCCTGGTCGGACTTCTTGACGTCGCCCTGCCAGACGTAGGCCTTCATGGTCACCAGATCGACGACGCCGGTGAAGTCGTTCTCGGCGCCGATCGGTATCTGCATGACGATCGGCTTGGCGCCGAGCTTGTCCTTGATGGTGTCGACGGAGTAGAAGAAGTTCGCGCCGAGCTTGTCCATTTTGTTGATGAAGCAGATGCGCGGCACGTCGTACTTGTCGGCCTGGCGCCACACGGTCTCGGACTGCGGTTCCACGCCTTCCTTCGCGTCGAAGACGGCGACGGCGCCATCGAGCACGCGCAGGGAGCGCTCCACCTCGGCGGTGAAGTCGACGTGGCCCGGGGTGTCGATGATGTTGATTTGGTACCGGTCCTCCGGATCGTGGGACTGGCGGTTCCAGAAGCAGGTGATGGCGGCGGAGGTGATGGTGATGCCGCGTTCCTTCTCCTGGTCCATCCAATCCATGGTGGAATCGCCATCATGGGTCTCGCCGATCTTGTAGTTGACGCCGGTGTAGAAGAGAATGCGCTCGGTCGTCGTGGTCTTGCCGGCATCGATGTGAGCCATGATGCCGATGTTGCGGATCTTGGTCAGATCCGAAAGCGTATCAACTGCCATTTCTAGCCCTTAGTCCTTGGAAGATTACCAGCGGTAATGAGCGAAGGCGCGGTTGGCTTCCGCCATCTTGTGGGTGTCCTCGCGGCGCTTGACGGCGGCGCCCAGACCGTTGGAGGCGTCGAGGATCTCGTTGGCGAGGCGCTCGGCCATCGTCTTCTCGCGGCGCAGGCGGCTGTAGTCGGTCAGCCAGCGCAGGGACAGCGTGTTCGCGCGGGCCGGACGGACCTCGACCGGGACCTGGTAGGTCGCGCCGCCGACGCGGCGGGAACGGACCTCGAGGGTCGGGCGGATATTGTCCAGAGCGCGCTTGAGGACGGCCACCGGCTCCTGGTCGGTCTTGGCCTTGACCATGTCAAGAGCGGAGTAGACGATCTTCTCCGCGACGGACTTCTTGCCGTCGAGGAGGATTTTGTTGATCAGCTGCGCGACGACGGTGGAACCGTAGAGCGGGTCGGGCTGAACGATGTGCTTTTTTGCTGGTCCTTTGCGAGACATTACTTAGCCTTCTTTGCTCCGTAGAGGGAACGACCCTGCTTGCGATCCTTGACGCCCTGGGTGTCGAGCGCGCCGCGCACGATGTGGTAGCGCACGCCCGGGAGATCCTTGACGCGGCCGCCGCGGACGAGCACGATGGAGTGCTCCTGCAGGTTGTGGCCCTCGCCCGGGATGTAGGCGGTCACTTCGACGCCGGAGCTGAGTCTGACGCGGGCGACCTTACGAAGCGCGGAGTTCGGCTTCTTCGGGGTGGTGGTGTACACGCGGGTGCACACGCCGCGGCGCAGAGGGCTTCCCTTGAGCGCCAAGGTCTTCGACTTCTTGGTCTTCGGCTTGCGTCCGAAACGGACAAGCTGCTGAATAGTTGGCAATTTGACTCCGATTCATTCTGTTTATCGATGTCCCGAACCGCCACGCTGCAGCAGGCCCCCTCTGAAAACATCGGAGTCCAGCCAACAGTCCACCGGCTCGATGGTTCGGCCGCCATCGCTGGCTTCCGAAATGGCTGCGGATTGCGCGCGCGGGCAACTCCGGCGCATCGCGCAGACATACTTTTCGAAGCGTACCACTTTCCCCCGACCCGCGCGCCGGACTGGGCTTTCCGTCGGCCCATCCATGCCCTTTCAATGGAGAAGAGGGCCGGACCGGTGCGGACTTCATGCCATCAGCGTAGAGTCGGGCGGGTAATGGCTTCGAGGAAAGACGGTGGTACGCAATGCCGCACGTAGCGATCAACAGCTCCGCGCTCTCCGATATCGGTCTCAAGCGACACGACAACCAGGACTCCTATCTCAACGATTCGGGGCTTTATCTCGTCGCCGACGGCATGGGCGGGGGCGTCAGCGGCCGGGCGGCCAGCGCCACAGCGCTCTCCTGCCTCGGCAGGCTCGCCAACACGCCGATCCGCAGCCGCTCCATGATCGAGAGCTGCATCCAGGAAGCGCAGCAGCAGGTGCTGGGCATCGGCGAGACCAAGAACTCCGTCGCCGGCACCACGCTGACTGGCCTCATCCTCAAGGACACCAAGATCGACGACGCGCTGGGCGATTCCTGGTACGTCGTCAACATCGGCGACTCGCGCACCTACCACGCCAACGGATCCCCGGACGGAGGCTGGGACGTCGCCAGCTTCTCGCAGCTGACGCGCGATCATTCGCAGCGCCAGCGGGTCATCGACTCCGGCCGGATGCTCCCCGAAGCGGCGGAGCGCCTCGTGCCGCGCAACATCATCACCCGCGCCATCGGCTCCCCTGACGGCGTGCGGCCTGATTTCTTCAAGGCCGATCTGACGGGCCGCTTCGTCATCTGCTCCGACGGCGTCTACAGCATGCTGACGCAGGAACAGATGGCCGCGCTCTCCACCCTGGATCTGCCGGCCGACGACGTGGCACACCGGCTCATCGAAGCCGCGCTGGACGCTGGCGGCGACGATAACGCGACGGTGGTCGTCGTGGATGTGACGGAAGCCGGCGGAGACACGGAGCCAGGGTTCCACTCCACGGGCGCGGCGCCGGGCGGCGCGGACCAGGAATGGGAAGCGGCGCGTCTGTCGGAGACGGAGGACATCGACTCCATGGACGACTCCACGCTGGAAAACCTGCGCATGCAGATCGCCGCGCGGGGCCAGGACTGAGGACCCGGACGCCGTCCTTTCCGCAAACGTCATTGAAACGAGTCATTCTCCAGAGAAAGCGCGAACCAATGGTTGATTATGATTCCGCTGCGCAAGCGGTCCAAGACAAGAACGCAGACCCGGCTTTTCTGGCGCTGATCGCCTACGAAAACCCCGAATTCGGCCCGAACGTGGCGGCGAATCCGCGCGCGTACCCTGGACTGCTCGCCTGGCTGGCCCGTTTCGGCACCGCCGACGCCAAGCGCGTCGTGGCACAGCGCATGGGCAGCCGGCTCCCGAAAGGCGCGGCCGTCCTCGAGCGCGACCCGAAGGACCCGTCCGCTCCAGCCGGGGAACCCGCCGCCGCGAAGCGGGAGAACGACGAGACCCAGGACGACAAAGCACGAAACGCGCGGGCCGGCGCCGGCGGCGCCGCCGCTTCCGCGACCAGCAGCGCGGCGAGCGAACCATCCAACGCTTCTCCGACCGCCGCCGAGCTGACGACGCCTATCAACGGGTATACGGCTGCGCAGGCGCTGGACCCGATGACCGACCCGATGACGCAGCACGACATCGCCCAGAATGCGCCGCAGCTGCGCCCGTATCTGGCCCGGAACCCGAACATCTATCCGGAGCTGCTCTCCTGGTTGGCGTCCCTGCCGGACGATGGCATCCGCCGGGCCATCGCGGAGCGGAAAACGCAATCCTGACAGCTCCGGTCGACAACGGATGAGGGCTGGCGGCGATCTTGGCCGACCGGTCCTCTGACCGCGTCGGCCTCATCGTTGGGAGATCTCGTAGAACTCGTCGCCGATGCGCAGCAAGGCGCCAGGCTCCAGCAGCTGAGGGTTGCCGGGAATGACGCGCGTCTCGCATTCGCCGCGGACGATATACGTGCCGTTGAGGGAACCCAGATCCTCGATCCAGGCCTGCCGCCTGGCCGCGTCCAGACGCACCAAAGCATGCTCGCGCGAGACGGTGCGCGTCGAATCGGACAACCGGACCACTTGGATGCCCGGATAGTTCTGCGCGTCCGGTTTGCGGCCCAGCACGCAGTCCCTGGAAATGGGAATGGATTGGCCGTTGGAAGAATTGCGCAGGACCAGGATCGCCGGCTGAACGGGCTTGGCGGTCTCCCCGCCCGCCGTCGAGACATGGCCGGCTCCGCCGTCCTCGGACAGCGTTGGACGCGCATCGGCGGAACCGGCCGCACCGCCGTTTGCCGTGGCGGCCCTCCCGGCCTGAGTGGCGCCGCGGCCATCGTCCTCGTATGTCGGCCGCGGCGCATCGGCCTGGCTGCCGGCCTCCGGCGAAACGAGGGAACCGGCCGCTGCGGTTTCTTCGGCTTCCGCGGATCCCTGTTCGGCGAAACCGTCGGACTCGTCGAGCAGGCGGACGGCCGGTTTCGCATAAGGGCGCAGCGGCTCGCCGTTGTCGTCCAGGCCGTGTTCCTTGCCCCACGCGTAGTCCTCGGCGTACCACCCGAACGCCGGCGGTTCCGGATACGGATAGGTCTCCTCGTCCATCGCTTCTCCTGTCCTGGGACTGCTTGCCTTCCTCACTCTATCGCCCTGAAAGAGGGTCCTGGAACCGGTCTCCCGGTCCAGGACCCTCGATAGCTCGCCGCGATAGGCTCACGCCGTCACGCGGATCCCAGCGCGCGGATCACTCACTCCGCCGTGCCGGACGCCTTGTCCGCGTCTTCCTGGCCAGCGTCGCCGCTGCCGTCCGGAGCGGAGGCGGAACCATCCCCAAGCTTGGAACCGCCGGCGCCGAAGAGATCGTCGGCGCTGAAGCCGTCGTCCAGACTGAGGTCGCCGAAATCAATCTTGCTGAAGTCGACGCCGGAGAGGTCCTCCTCGCCCATGTCGCCCAGATCGGCGGAGTCCTCGCTGAAGCCGAAGCTCGGGTAGATCATCTCGCGGATGACCTTGTCCGGCTCGACCGTCGCGTTGCGGTAGCGCGACAGACCGGTGCCGGCCGGGATGATCTTGCCGATGATGACGTTCTCCTTGAGGCCGCGCAGACCGTCCTCTTTGTTCTCCAAGGCGGCTTCGGTGAGCACGCGTGTGGTCTCCTGGAAGGACGCGGCGGACAGCCAGGAATCGGTGGCCAGGGACGCCTTGGTGATGCCGAGGAGCTCCGGACGGCCGGCGGCCGGCTTGAGGCCCTTCTTGACGGCTTCCTTGTTGATGCGCGCGAACTCGTTGCGGTCGACGAGCTCGCCCGGCAACAAGGAAGTGTCGCCAGAGTCGATGACGGTCACACGGCGGATCATCTGGTGGACGATCACCTCGATGTGCTTGTCGTGGATGCCCACGCCTTGGGAGCGGTACACGTCGTGGACGCCGTCGATGATATTGAGCTCAGCGGCGCGCGGGCCGAGGATGCGCAGGACCTTCTTCGGGTCCACGGAACCCTCGACCAGCTGCGTGCCGGCCTCGATGTGCTCGCCGTCGCGGACGACGAGCGGCGCGCGGCGGGTCACCGGATAGGTGATCGGCTCGACGTTCGGATCGTCCGGCATGAGGGTGACGGTGCGCCCATTCTCGGAGTCCTCGACCTTGACGGTTCCCGGATACTCCGCGATCGGCGCCTCGCCCTTAGGGATGCGGGCCTCGAAAAGCTCGGTGACACGCGGAAGACCCTGGGTGATGTCGGACGCGGACGCGACGCCGCCCGAATGGAAGGAACGAAGCGTCAGCTGCGTGCCCGGCTCTCCGATGGACTGGGCCGCCACGATGCCGACGGCCTCGCCGATGTCGACGAGGGTGTTGGTCGCCAGGGACCAGCCGTAGCACAGCGCGCACACGCCGTTCTTGGACTCGCAGGTGAGCACGGAGCGGACCTTGACCTTCTCGACGCCGTGGGCGACGAGATCGGCGATGCTCTCCATGCTGAGAGCGTCGTTGCGATGCATGAGCACCTGGTCCGGATGGTCCGGATCCACGACGTCCTCTGCGAGCATGCGGGCGTAAGCGGAACCGTCGGCGAACTTGGCGACGGAGAGCCTGCCCTGCTCGTCGCGCTCGCCGATGGTGGTTTCGATGCCGCGCCGCGTGCCGCAGTCCTTCTCGCGGACGATGACGTCTTGGGAAACGTCCACTAGACGGCGGGTCAGGTAACCGGACTCCGCGGTGCGCAAAGCGGTGTCGGCCAGGCCCTTGCGGGCGCCGTGCTGGGAGATGAAGTATTCCAGGGTGGACAGGCCGTCATGGTAGTTGGATTTGACCGGCCGGGGAATGATCTCGCCCTTCGGGTTCGCGACGAGGCCTCGCATAGCGGCGATCTGGCGGACCTGCATCCAGTTGCCTCGGGCGCCGGAGCGGACCATGATGTTGAGATCGTTGTCCGGGAAGAAGTTCTCCTCCATGCGGTCGGCGACCGCGTCGGTGCATTCGGTCCATAGGTTGATGACTTCCTGGCGGCGCTCCGCCGCGGTCAGAAAACCGAGGGCGTACTGTTGGTTGACCTTGTCGGCCTGCTGCTCGTAGCTGCGGATGATGTCCATCCGCTCCGGCGGGATCTCGATGTCGGAGAAGGCGATAGTCACGCCAGCCCACTGGGCGCGGGTGAAGCCCATGTCCTTGAGGGCGTCGAGCGTGGCGGTCGTCTGCGCGGTCGAATAACGCAGGGCGATGTCGTCGATGATTTTGGACAGCAGGCCTTTCGGCACCTGCTGGTTGATGAACGGGTAGTCCACCGGCAGGCAGGAGTTGAAAAGCAGACGGCCGTAGTTGGTGGCGAACAGGTAGCTGCCGTCGGCGAAGCGCTCCTCGCGGACGACCGCCGGGCTGCCCGGCTCCGGGTCGACGACGCGCAGCTCGCCCGGCTCCCAGTCCTTCGGCAGGACGAAGTCGGCGGGCATGCGGATGAGGACCTTGGACTGCATGCCGATTTCGCCCAGGTCGAGGGCCATGCGGGCCTCCTCGACGGAGCCGAAGACACGGCCCTGGCCCTTGGCGTCGGCGATCGTCGGGAAGTGGCGGTCTCCGTTCGGATGCTCGGCGTAGTACGCCTTCTTGGCGTCCTCGACTTCCTTCTGTTCCTCGTCGATGGCCGTGGACAGCCAGTACAGGCCCAGAATCATGTCCTGAGACGGCATGGTGACCGTGTGCCCGTCGGCCGGCTTGAGGATGTTGTTGGACGCGAGCATCAGCGTGCGGGCTTCGGCCTGCGCTTCGACGGACAACGGCAGGTGCACTGCCATCTGGTCGCCATCGAAATCGGCGTTGAATGGCGCGCAGGCCAGCGGCGGCAGATGGATGGCGTTGCCTTCGACGAGGACCGGCTCGAAGGCCTCGATGGAGAGGCGGTGCAGGGTCGGCGCGCGGTTGAGGAGCACCGGATGCTCCTTGATGACCTCCGCGAGCACGTCCCACACGTTGGAATCGGCGCGGTCGATGAGGCGCTTGGCGCTCTTGATGTTCTGCGCGTAACCCAGATCCACGAGCCGCTTGATGACAAACGGTTTGAAGAGCTCGAGCGCCATCGGCTTCGGCAAGCCGCACTGGTGCATACGCAGCTCCGGGCCGACGACGATGACGGAACGGCCGGAGTAGTCCACGCGCTTGCCCAGCAGGTTCTGGCGGAAGCGGCCCTGCTTGCCCTTGAGCATGTCGGACAAGGACTTGAGCGGACGGTTGGAAGCGCCGGTGACGGCACGGCCGCGCCGGCCGTTGTCGAACAGGGAGTCGACGGCTTCCTGGAGCATGCGCTTCTCGGTGTTGAGCATGATTTCCGGGGCGCCAAGCTCGATGAGCCTTTTGAGACGGTTGTTGCGGTTGATGACGCGGCGGTACAGGTCGTTGAGATCGGAGGTCGCGAAGCGGCCGCCGTCGAGCTGGATCATCGGGCGCAGATCCGGCGGAATGACCGGAATGGCGTCGAGGACCATGGCGACCGGCGAGTTGCCGGTGTTGAGGAACGCGTCGACGACCTTGAGGCGCTTGAGGGCACGGGCCTTGCGCTGGCCGGAGCCGGTCTTGATGGTCTCGCGCAGCTCGGCGTCGGCGGCCTTGAGGTCGAAGTCCTGCAGACGCTTCTTGATGGCTTCGGCGCCCATGCAGCCTTCGAAGTACTCGCCGTAGCGGTCCTCCATTTCGCGCCATAGGTCGACGTCGCCCTCCATGTCGCCCGGTTCCAGGGACTGGAAACGGTCCCACATGGCGTCGAGCCGCTGGATCTGGCCGTCGTACCTCTTGCGGATCTGCGCCTGGTCGCGCTCGGCGGACTTGCGCAGCCTCGTCAGAGCGGCGCCCTTTCCTCCCTCCTGCTCCAGTTTGGAGAGGTCGGCCTCGAGCTTCTTGGCGCGCTCCTCGATGTCGCGGTCGCGGCGCTTGGCCAGCGCGTCAAGCTCGACGTCCAGCTCGGAGCGCAGGTCCGGCAGGTCCCTATGGCGCTGTTCCTCGTCGACGCCTGTGACCATGTAGGCCGCGAAATAGATGACCTTCTCAAGGTCCTTCGGGGAAATGTCGAGCAAGTAGCCCAGACGGCTCGGCACGCCCTTGAAGTACCAGATGTGCGTCACCGGCGCGGCAAGCTCGATATGGCCCATGCGCTCGCGGCGGACGCGGGAGCGGGTTACCTCCACGCCGCAGCGCTCGCAGACGATGCCCTTGAAACGCACGCGCTTGGACTTGCCGCAGGCGCACTCCCAGTCGCGGGTCGGGCCGAAGACCTGTTCGCTGAACAGGCCGTCCTTCTCCGGCTTGAGGGTCCTGTAATTGATGGTTTCCGGCTTCTTGACCTCGCCGTAGCTCCACCGATGGATGTCCTCGGTGTTGGCCATGCCGATCCTCAGCTTGTGGAATTGATTAACGTCCAGCACTGTATCCTGCCTGTCGCTTGTCCTAGTGAATCCTGCTGATATTTCCTGGTGAGAGACGCCTCAGTAGCGCATCTGGTCGGACGCGGGCGCGTCGGAGTTCTGACGGTCCGGACGGGAGCCGATGTTGAAGCCGAGTTCCTGCGCCGAGTTGGATTCCTCCTCGTCGTAGGTCAGGTCGATCGGCTGGTCGTCTGCGTTGAGGACCTCGACGTTGAGCGCGAGGGCCTGCATTTCCTTGAGAAGCACCTTGAAGGACTCCGGGATGCCGGAAGCCGGAAGATTCTCGCCCTTGACGATGGCGCCGTACACGCGGACACGGCCGTCGACGTCGTCGGACTTGATTGTCATCATCTCGTGCAGCGTGTAGGCCGCGCCGTACGCCTCGAGGGCCCAGACCTCCATTTCGCCGAAGCGCTGGCCGCCGAACTGGGCCTTGCCGCCCAGCGGCTGCTGGGTGATCATCGAGTACGGGCCGGTGGCGCGCGCGTGGATCTTGTCGTCGACCAGGTGGTGGAGCTTGAGGATGTACATCACTCCCACGGAGATCGGTTTCGGGAATGGCCTGCCGGTGCGGCCGTCATACAGGATGGCCTTGCCGTGGTCGTCGACCAGGCGCTGGCCGTCCCCGTTCGGCAGGGTCGTGCTCAGCAGACCGTCGAGCGCGTCCTCCTTCACGCCGTCGAAGACAGGAGTGGCGACCGGGGTGTTCGGCTCGCCTTTCTCGGCTCCGGCCGGGATGTGCTTCTTCCACTCCGCGGCAAGGCCGTCGATGTCGATGTCCCAGCCGGCGCGGGCGATCCAGCCCAGATGCAGCTCGAGGACCTGGCCGAGGTTCATGCGGCTCGGCACGCCCAGCGGGTTGAGCATGATGTCGATCGGGGTGCCGTCCTCGAGGAACGGCATGTCCTCCTCCGGCAGGATGCGGGAGATGGTGCACTTGTTGCCGTGACGGCCGGAGAGCTTGTCGCCAACGCTGATCTTGCGGTGGCGGGCCACGTACACCTTGATGATGCGGTTGACGCCGCTGGGCAGCTCCTCGTCCTCCTCGGACGCGGTCTCCTTGGTGATCTCCTTGATGGAGATGACGGTGCCCTTCTCGCCGTGCGGCAGACGCAGGGAGGTGTCGCGCACCTCGCGGGACTTCTCGCCGAAGATGGCGCGCAGCAGGCGTTCCTCCGGGGTCAGCTCGGTCTCGCCCTTCGGCGTGACCTTGCCCACGAGGATGTCGCCGGCCTCGACCTCGGCGCCGATGCGGATGATGCCGCGCTCGTCGAGATCGGCGACGGTCTCCTCCGCCACATTCGGCAGGTCGCGGGTGATTTCCTCGGCGCCGAGCTTGGTGTCGCGGGCGTCGACTTCGTACTCCTCGATATGGATGGAGCTGAGGGTGTCGTCCTTGACGAGCCGCTGGCTGATGATGGTCGCGTCCTCGTAGTTATAGCCGTTCCACGGCATGAAGGCCACGAGCAGGTTCTTGCCCAAAGCCAGCTCGCCGTCCTTGATGGCCGGGCCGTCGGCGATCACGGAACCACGGTCGACGCGGTCGCCTTGGGAGACGATCGGCCTCTGGTTGTAGCAGGTCGTCTGGTTGGAACGGCCGAACTTGGTGAGGCGGTAGCTGGACTGGGTGCCGTCGTCGTTCATCACGCGGATGATGTCGGCGGACACGTAGACGACGACGCCCGGCTTTTCCGCAATGACGCAGTCGCCGGAATCGTAGGCGGTGCGCCACTCGGAGCCGGTACCCACCAGCGGCGCTTCGGACTCGATCAGCGGGACGGCCTGGCGCTGCATGTTGGCGCCCATGAGGGCTCGATGCCCCTCGTCATGCTCGAGGAACGGGATGAGGGACGAGCCGACGGAGACCATCTCCCGCGGAGAGACGTCCATGTAATCGACGGTGTCGGACGGGACATCGGCCGCCTCTTCCTTGCCGTCTCGGACCAGCGCGGTGTCGGTGGCGATGCGGCCGTCCTCGGTGAGCTCCTGGTTCGCCTGGGCAATGACGTGGCTGGACTCCTCATCGGCGGTCATGTACACGACATCGTCAGTGACCTTGCGGTCGACGACCTTGCGATACGGCGCCTCGATGAAGCCGAACGGGTTGACCCGGCCAAAGGTCGCCAGGGAACCGATGAGACCGATGTTCGGCCCCTCAGGGGACTCGATCGGGCACATGCGGCCGTAGTGGGACGGATGGACGTCACGCACTTCCATGGAGGCGCGGTCTCGGGTCAGGCCGCCGGGACCCAGGGCGGACAGGCGGCGCTTGTTGGTCACGCCGGCGAGCGGATTGTTCTGGTCCATGAACTGCGACAGCTGGGAAGTACCGAAGAATTCCTTGATGGTCGCGGCCACCGGACGGATGTTCAGCAGGGACTGCGGGGTGATGGCCTCCGCATCCTGGGTGGTCATGCGCTCGCGGACCACGCGCTCCATGCGGGACAGGCCTGTGCGCAGCTGGTTCTGGATGAGCTCGCCGACCTGGCGGATGCGGCGGTTGGCGAAGTGGTCGATATCGTCGGTCTCGACGCGCAGCTCGGCCGGTTCGCCGTCGCGCACGCCCGCGAAGGCTGGCCGGCCGTCGTGGAGGGCCACCAAGTACTGGATGGTGGCGATGATGTCTTCCTTGGTCAGGGAGCGGTTCTCCGGATCGATCTGCAGGCCGAGCTTGCGGTTGATCTTGTAGCGGCCCACGCGCGCCAGGTCGTAGCGGCGGTCGTTGAAGTAGAAGCTGTCGAGCAGCGTGCGGCCGGCTTCCGGGGTCGGGGTGTCGTTCGGGCGGATCTTGCGGTACAGGTCGGTCAGGGCCGTGTCCTGGTCCTCGACGGCCTCCTTGTCGATGAGATCGAGGACGAGCGGGTAGTCCTTGAAAGCTTCGCGGATCTCCGGCACGGTCATGCCGATAGCCTGCAGGAAGACGATGACGGAGGTCTTGCGGCGGCGGTCGATGCGGACGGCCAGCGCGTCGCGCCTGTCGATCTCGAATTCGAGCCAGGCGCCGCGGGACGGGATGATGCGGCCGCCATACACCTCCTTGTCGGTGGTGCGGTCCACGTCGCGCTCGAAGTAGACGCCCGGGGAACGCACGAGCTGGGAGACGATGACGCGCTCGGAGCCGCCGATGATGAAGGTGCCGTGAGGTGTCTGCAGCGGGAAGTCGCCCATGAACACGGTTTGGGACTTGATTTCGCCGGTGTCCATGTTGGTGAACTCGGCGTTCACGTACAGCGGCGCGGAATAGGTGTAGCCCTGGTCTTTGCACTCCTGCCACGTGTGGAGCGGCTCCTCGAAGTACGGGTCCGAGAAGGCGAGCTCCATGGTGTCCGCGAAGTTCCCGATCGGCGAGATCTCGTCGAACACCTCGGCGAGGCCGCTCGTGTGCGGCGTGGTGAAGGTGCCGTTCTCCTCGTCTTTCTCGACGCGCTTCTTCCAGCGCTCGTTGCCCACGAGCCAGTCGAAGGAGTCCGTCTGCACGCCCAGAAGGTACGGTAGCGGGATCGGCTCGCGGATGGACGCGAAGCTGACGCGCTTCGACGCCTTGTGCAGTCTGATGTCCTCTTCGTCGTTGCGGGCGAAGGTCTTTGTCGTGCTCTTTTCAGATGCAGCAGCCAAGTGATTCGTTCCTTACGTTGAGCGGTTATTCACAAAGGGAAGAGAGCGCCGGAATGACGTGCCGCGAGCACGAGATCATCGCCTGTGGGCGAAGCGGAATGATCCGCGCGGGCGTTCTCCCGCTGCAGCATGCCCACTATATGACATACGTACAACCAGGTGATATGATACGCCAAAAATCCGACATTCCCGCAATCTCAGCGGGCGTCGGCGCACCGGGCAAGCCGGCACTGCTCTTGCGTTTCCAGGGCGTCGCGGCGCATCTGCTCGACAAGACTGCCGACGCCATCGAACTTGACCTGCCCGCGCAGACGCTGAAGGAATTCGATGCGGATGTGATGGCCGTACAGATCGAGCCAGTCGCCATGGCCGACGACGTTGGCCTCGAGAAGGCGCTCGCGCGCCACGCCGTCGTCCTCGAAGGTTTCCTTCGTGCCGATGGAAACCGCCGTCGGGTACCGCTTCTCGCCGTACGGTGCCTTCCCTGGTGTTCGTTCGTCGGACGCGGCTAGCGCGGCCGGAGCGGCGTCGTCGCGCGGACCGCAGTCGACCAGCCATCCGGAGTACACGCCCTCGCAGGGCATCAGCCCCTGGATATCGCCGCCGAGGTTGGCGGTCGGGAACCCCAGTGTGCGGCCGCGCTGCTCGCCGTGCACCACTTCCCCTTCGACGCAGTGGAGCCGTCCCAGGATGCGCGAGGCTTCCGAGACACGGCCGGCGCGCAGCAGCGCGCGCACGGTGGACGAACTCCACATGCGCACGCGGCGCGTCCGGGACGCGTCCGGGGCCGCCTCTCCGGATGCGCCCATCCCGTCGTCGACGGGCACCGACACGAAGCCGGGGCCGTGATGCGCCACGACGTCGAGATCGAAGGCCCCGGTGCGCTGGGCCAGCTCCCCGATCGCGTCGATGGTGCCGGCGCGGCCGCGCCCCAGGCGCGCGCCGTCGCCCAGGACCAGCGCGCGCATGCCGATCCGGTCGGCCAGCCGCAGCAGGAAGAAGTCATACGCCTGCCGGGCGAAGGCCAGGCTATACGTCACGACGATCGCCTCGTCGATGCCGCAGCTCTCGAGCAGCCGCAACCGTTGGGAAACGCTGGTCACCGCTGTGGCGCGGGTGACGGCGTCCGCCGCCGCGTCGGGAATCTGCGCACCCTCGTGGCAGGCGGCGTACCGGTGCACGATGGCCGGGCGCGGGTCGAACAGGACGACGACTGACCGCGCTCCGCGCTTGCGCGCCTCCTGCAGCACGCGGTCAAGCACGACGCGGTGCCCGCGATGGACGCCGTCGAACGTGCCGATCGTCACCACGGCCGCCCGCGGCAAGCCGTCCCGTTCCAGTTCTGGCCATTCGACAGCGCCGTTCTCCTCCGGCTGCACGTATGAAACCCTCATTCTCTCTCTCCTCCGGACGCCGTCGGAACGGCGTCACTCCTCGGGGAACACCGCTACCGGGCGCCACGCGGATCCGGCGGACCTTCGCGGATCCGCTTCCATGACGGCGATCAGCTCCTCCCGGCCATCGGCGCAGCGGATCGCTGCCGTTGGACCGGTGGACGTCCGCGGATCCATGGAATCCACGGAATCCACGGCAGCCGGCGGACGGACGGCCGCGCACGGCACCCAGCGACCGCAGCGCAAATCGCGCGCCTGGGCGTCATCGACCTCCACGGACGGCATCACGCGCCGGGCAACGGCGGCCAGCGGCGCAGCGGCCGGAGCGAGCCTATCGGCATCGACAACGGCGCGGGTGCGCCAGCTGGTCCCGCCGGTCTTGCGGTTCTGGAAAAGATAGCGCTCCGCTCTCATCGGCACGGACCCGTCGACGGAGAAACCGCCGATAGCCGTCCGCCGCAGCGATGTCAGATAGCCGCCCACGCCCAGCGCGTCACCGAGGTCGCGCCCCAGGGAACGGATGTATGTGCCGGCCGAACAGGTGACGACGGCGGGGACGTCGCAGAAAAGAACCTCGTCAGGCGCATCTGCTGGAACCCGGTTCGCCGGATTGGCGGACGACGCGAAACCTGCGTTCGCCTCGGCAGCCGTCACGAACCGTGGCTCGCCAAGCTCGAACGCGGAAACGACGACGCTCCGGGCCTTCAGTCGGACGACCTGGCCTCGGCGCGCCAGGTCATAGGCGTGCTGGCCGTCGACGCGAACGGCGGAATAGGCGCTAGGCACCTGCTGAATGGCGCCGACGAAACGCTCGCGGATAGTCCGGGCGATAGCCTCAGGCACCAGACCACGCACCCGTTGCGTGACAGCGTCTGCCCGGCCCTGCTCTAGCAAGTCGCCTTCGGAATCGTCCGTCGTCGTGCGGGCGCCCAAGCGGATGACCGTCCGGTAGACCTTCGCCTCGCCTGCCAGATACCGCAGCAGACGGGTCCCCTGCCCGTAGCCGAGCAGCAGCAAGCCGCTCGCCTGCGGATCCAGCGTGCCGGCATGACCGACCTTGCGGATGCCCGTGGCATGGCGAAAAGCCGCCACGACGTCGAAACTGGTGACACCGAGCGGCTTGTCGACACGGAGAAAACCAGAAACGGGCAGCGAACCGCTCACGCGCCAGCCTCGTCGGAACCGATGCCGCTGCCGTCCCCGGCGTCCTCATCGATCGCGCCGTCGTCATTGTCATCGTCATGACGGTACGGATCAGCATCGCCGGCGTAGGACTTTCCTTCGCGCAGGCGTGACAGGGTTTCGTCCTGCCTGGCCGCGTAGACGAGCATATCGTCCAAGTCAGCGGCCGCGGCGGGGACCTCGTCGAAGACGAACTCCAGCTGCGGCGTCAAGCGCGTGCCGGCCTTGCGGCCGACCTTCGAACGCAGACGGCCCTTGGCCTGATTCAGCGCTTCCCGGGCGCGCTCGCGCTCGCCGCGCTCCTTGCCGGCTTCGCCGAGCTGCGTCCAGTACACGCGGGCGATGTGCAGATCGTTGGTCACGCGCACTTCCGTGACGGTCACGCCGCGTAGGCGCGGATCATGGAAGTCGCGCTCCAAGCTGGCCGCCACCGTCCGCTGGATCATCGCGGCGAGACGGCCGGCTTTCGGAGTCATTTCCGCCATGCTCACGCCTTCTTCCTAGAGGACTGGTCCGGCTGCGCGCCGTCCTTCGCCTTGTCGGCAGCCAGTGCCTTGGCCTTCTCGGCGGCCAAGTCGCGTTCGGTCTCCTGCATCTCGTAGGTCTCGATGACGTCGCCTTCCTGGATGTCGTTGAAGGAACCGAGGTTGATGCCCGCTTCGTAGCCGGCTTTAACTTCGGTGACGTCGTCCTTGAAGCGGCGCAGCGAAGCGATCTCTAGGTCGTTGACGGTAACGACGCCGTTGCGGGTGATGCGCGCCTTGGTGCCGCGCTTGACGATGCCGTCCTGGACCATGACGCCGGCGATGTTGCCGAACTTGGAGGAGCGGAAGATCTGGCGGATTTCGGAGTGGGACGTGACGGCCTCTTCGTAGACCGGTTTGAGCATGCCCTCCAGAGCGGCTTGGATCTCCTCCACGGCCTTGTAGATGACCGTGTAGAACTTGATCTCCACTCCCTCGCGCTCGGCCATGTCGGCGACGTTCTTGTTCGGGCGGACGTTGAAGCCGATGATGACTGCCTTGTCGACGGTCGCCAGGTTGACGTCGTTCTGGGTGATGGCGCCCACGCCGCGGTGGATGACCTGGATGCCGACCTCGTTGGACACTCGGATCTTCATCAACTCGTCCTCGAGAGCTTCGACGGAACCGGAGGAGTCGCCCTTGATGACAAGGTTGAGCATGTCGATCTCGGACTTCTTGAACTGCTCCTTGAGGCTCTCCAGGGACACGACTTTGCGACGCTTGGCCAGAGACGCGGCTCGTTTGGTGGCTTCGCGCTTCTCCGCGATCTGACGCGCGGAGCGGTCGTCCGGGGCGACGAGGAACAGGTCGCCGGCGGCCGGGACGGACGTCAGGCCCAGCACGCCCACCGGAGTGGACGGAGTGGCCTCCTTGAGCGCGTTGCCTTCCTCGTCGAACATGGCGCGGACACGGCCGTACGCCGTGCCCACTACGATCGGGTCGCCCACGCGGAGAGTGCCCTGCTGGACTAGCACGCTGGCGACGGAGCCGCGGCCCTTGTCGAGTCGGGCTTCGATGGTGGCGCCGCGGGCCGGCATACCCGGGTTGGCGCGCAGGTCGAGCTCGGCGTCGGCCGTCAGCAGGACGGCCTCGAGCAGTTTGTCGATGTTGGTGCCCATCTTGGCGGAGATGTCGACGAACATAGTTTCGCCGCCGTATTCCTCCGGCACGAGGCCGAACTCGGTGAGCTGAGAGCGGACTTTCTGCGGGTTGGCGCCCGGCAAATCGATCTTGTTGACGGCCACGACGATTGGGACGCCGGCGGACTGGGCATGGTTGATCGCCTCAACGGTCTGCGGCATCACGCCGTCATCCGCGGCGACGACCAGCACAGCGACATCGGTGATCCCGGCGCCGCGGGCGCGCATGGCGGTGAAAGCCTCGTGGCCCGGGGTGTCGAGGAAAGTGATCTTGCGAGTCGAACCGCTGAGGGTGACGTCGACCATGTACGCGCCGATCCGCTGGGTGATGCCGCCGGCCTCGTGGGCGGCGACGTGCGATTGGCGGATGGTATCGAGCAAACGCGTCTTGCCGTGGTCGACGTGGCCCATGACGGTGACGACCGGCGGCCTCGGGCGGAGGTTCTCGTCATCCTGGAGCTGCTCGTCGTCGAGGTTGATGTCGAACTGCTCGAGCAGAGCCCTGTCCTCTTCCTCGGCAGACACAATCTCGACGTTCCAGCCGATCTCTTCGCCAAGGATCTTGAAGGTTTCAGCGTCCAGCGACTGGGTGGCCGTGGCCATTTGCCCCAGATGGAACAAGACGGTGACCAGCGCCGCGGCGTTGACGTGGATTTTGTCGGCTAGGTCGGCCAGCGAAGAACCCTGGCGCAGACGGATGGTCTGGCCGCTGCCCGTCGGAATGCGGATGCCGCCGATGGTCGGCGCCTTCAGCTCCTGGAACTCCTGGCGTTTGCCGCGGCGGTTCTTACGGGCCTTGGACGAGCGGCCTCCCTGATGGCCGAACGCGCCGGCGGCGCCGCGGCCGCGGCCGCGCGGAGCAGAGGACGGGGAGCTGCCGTTACCCCACTTATTCGCGCCTGGACGGGCGGACGAACCCATCGACGCGCCAGCGCGGTTGGCACCCCACTGGTTTGGACGGCCGCCGCGCGCAGCGGCGCCGCGGCCGCGGTTCGGACCGCCATGGCCGGCGGCGCGCCGTCCATTGACCGTCGGACGAGCCATCGGATGCGGTCGCGGGATGTCGCCCGGCGTCGGGAAATGCATGCCCTGCTTGGCCGCGAACGGGTTGTTGCCAGGACGCGGGCCGGCCGGATGGGCGCCCAAGCGAGGCGTCTTAGACACGGCGGAACGGCCAGGACGCGGGACGCTGGTCGGCAGGCCGCCGGTCTGACCAGGACGCGGAGCCGGTTTGCCTGGGTGACGGCCCATGGACGGCTTGTCGACGCGGTCGGCGGCCTTGTGCGGCGCAGACGACTGCGGAACACGCTGCCCCGAGGCCGGAGCGACAGCGTCCGGACGAGGCGCAGCATGATGCACCGGACCGGGCTTGACGGAACCGTCGGCCATTGGCTTGCGTCCCGGCTTCCGCGCGCCGCCCTCCACAGGACGAGAAGCGCCGCCGACGGCTGGAAACTGCGCTCGCAGTTTGCGCACGACAGGCGCCTCGACGGTGGAAGACGCCGACTTGACGAACTCCCCCATGTCCTTCAGTTTGTTCAGAATCGTTTTGCTGTCGACGTTGAACTTCTTCGCCAACTCATAAACGCGTGCTTTTGGCACAGATTTCTCCATTCCCGACCGCGTTCCAGTGGCGCGGCCGTCTCAGAAAATGCGGTGCATCATTTCAATTTCTTGCGACCATAGTCGTTTGCCTCATCTTTCGATGTGGTGGCGGACAGCCCGAGAGCGGTGCCCCTTATTCTTCGCTCGTCCGCTTCCCCGCCACGAACCCCTCCTCGGAGAAGGCAACGACGGTCCCGCCGACAGTCTCCTCCCGGGCAGCAAGAGCCGCCTTCCTCCTGACCAAAGCAGCCTCATGCTGCTCCTGGGACTCGACGCCGATCCTCCAACCAGTCAGCTTGGCGGCCAGACGAGCGTTCTGCCCTTCCTTACCGATAGCCAGGCTGAGCTGAGAATCGGGCACGAAGGCCACGGCAGCCTTGCCCTTCCTACTGAGCACCTGAACAGACGCCACATGCGCCGGGGACAAAGCGGACGCGATGAACGCCGCCGGATCGGACGAATAATCGACAATGTCAATCTTCTCGCCGCCAAGATTCTCCATGACGGCGCGGACGCGGGACCCGCCAGGCCCGATCAAAGCCCCTTTCGGGTTCACACCGTTCGCATTCGCCCTGACAGCAACTTTAGAGCGCGCGCCGGCCTCACGAGCGATTCCCATAATCGAGACCGCACCAGAAACCAACTCCGGCACCTCGCGCTCGAAAAGCAAGCGAACCAGTTCCGGATGAGAACGCGACACGATGATCTCCGGGCCACGCAGACCGCGGGACACGGACACGACATAAACGCGCAGGCGCTCGCCGTGGCGGTACTCCTCGCCGGGAACCTGCTCGCGGCGAGGCAGCAGCGCTTCGATGTCGCCCACCTTGATGTGGACATTATTGGCATCGCGGCGGTCCTGCTGGATGATGCCAGTGATGAGCTTGCCCTTGCGGCCGGAGAAGGCGCCGAACACTTTCTCGTCCTCGACCTGGCGGAACAGCTGCTGAATCACTTGGCGGGCGGTGTACGCCGCTTGGCGGCCGAAGTTTTTCGGCGTGTCATCGTACTCGTCGCCCAGCTTCGGAGCTGGATGCGGGTCCTCCTCGGTCGGTTCCTGGGGAACCTCGTCCTGGGCCCACACGGTGAAGGTGCCGGCGCGGTGGTCCAGCTCAACCCGCGCGTGTTTCGCCGCGCCCGGCGTCTTGAAATACGCCTGCAGCAACGCTTCCTGCAGCGCGTCAGACAGCGTGTCGTCATCAATGCCCTCGTCGGCAGCCAACTGGCGAATGCTGCTCAGATCTAAATCCATCCTCGCCATCCCTCAATTCTTCCATGCACGCCGCCTGTACCCGGCCATCAACGCCTTTCAGTGTACCGATTCGTACAGACACCACGGCTATGATAGCGGCGTTTATGAAATGCCTGGAAACAAGACGATTGACGCCGCCGACGCGGGCTTCCCGCCGATTCGTGCGGCTAGGAGGTGGACAACGATGACACTCCGACACCTCGCGCGTCGAACGGGCGCACTTCTCTCCTGCGCCGGCCTATGCGTCGCCCTCTGCTGCGCTGCGCCGAGCGGCGCCTGGGCCGACGACGTCCCTTCCTCCTCCAACATCTCCGCCGGCTGCGAGGCGGCTCTGGACGCCATCGTCCGGGAAACCGCTGCTGAGAACGCCGTCGACGCACCCGCCATCCGCTTTCTCGTATACCAGGACGCGGCGAACTCCTGGCTGTCAGCGGCTGCCGACTGCCCAGGACGCTACGAACAGGGAATCGTCGAATCGGCGTACGCCAGCTACGAAGCGCATGAAATCGCTGCAGCTGCGGGAATTTCCCCGTCCGCTGTCGAAACAGGAGCAGACGTCGACGCCGTAGACAAGACCAGCCCCGATACGTCCTCCGACGTCGTTGTGGCCAGCGTCCCCACCCCCGAGGGATTGGGGACCGCGGCAACCTCGGCGCTGGCGCTGGCGCAGGACAAGGCCGCGTTTTCGATGGAGGTCCTCGCCGCGCGCAGCAACCCCATCAACGAGCAGGACTACGCCTTGAGTCTGCGCGCCCGCGGCAACGCCGCCCAGCTGGCGGACGGACTGACGAAGGATCCGCGCCAGAAGCTGTACTCCGTCCAAACGCTGTTGGCCCACCCCAGCACGCTCGTGGACCCGTCGACCGGACTCCGAACGCCGACCAACGCCGCCGTCGAGATGGAGCTCGGCCTCAGCGAAGCCCAGGGAACGTCGGATCTGGCCACCGCGCGGCAGCGGCTGGCCGCTGCCGCGTTCGTCCGCGAGGCGTTCTACGATGCCTGGACGCTGGGATACCCGGCCACGCCGGTGCCGCTGGAATCCTGACGGCAATGCGGGTGGCTGCGGCGGCAACAAGCCACGACGAGCGCAAAAGGAACAGAGGAAGTTTGTTTCCCGGATCTTTGAAACTCTGAGAAACAATCCCTTTTTCTGCAGGGAGAGGCGTGCTTTGCGCAACGCGGGTTTGTTCCGCGCCGCGCAAAGCAGCACGTCGACCCACGTGAGCCGTCTGCTTCACCGTGGCAGCAGGCGGACGCTTCAAGGGTTGTCGCTGCGATGTCAGTTGACGTCGTACTGGCTGAGCAGATGGTCAACCATCTCCTTCGCTCTGCCGGCGGCTTCCTCGGCCGGCACGACCTGAGGCTCGCCGCCATCGCGCAGGCGCAGCTCGATGGTGCCATTCTGCTCGAAGTCGCGGCCGACGACCGCGATGACCGGCATGCCCAGCAGCTCCGCGTCGTTGAACTTGACGCCCGGACGAATCTTACGGCGGTCGTCGAAAAGAACCTCGATGCCTTTGCTCGACAGTTGAGAAACAAACTCCTCGGCCTCGCTGACGATGGCATCGGACCTGCCGGCCATGACCACGTGGACCTGAGCCGGGGCGACCGTGACCGGCCACATGATGCCCTTGCCATCGTGGTGGAACTCGACGACGCACGCCAGGACGCGGGACACACCGATGCCATAGGAACCCATCCATACCGGAACGGCCTTGCCGTTCTCGTCGAGAACGGTGAAGCCGAAGGCGTCGGTGTACTTGCGGCCGAGCTGGAAGACCTGGCCGATCTCCACGCCGCGTTGGAAGCTCAGAGGGCCGGAACCGTCCGGGCTCATATCGCCCGGGTTGAGCTGGGAGGCTTCGATGACGCCGTCGGCGATGAAGTCGCGGCCGTACACAAGATTCAGCGTATGGCGGCCAACGGTGTTCGCGCCTGACACCCAGGCGCTGCCTTTGGCGATGTGCGCGTCGAGGTAGTACTCGACCGGTCTCTCGACGCCGGCGGCCTTGGCCTGCGGACCCAGGGCCATCGGCCCGATGAAGCCCTTGACCAGCTCCGGGTGCTGTGCCAGCTCCTCGTCGGTGGCCAGGGACATCTCCAACGGCGAGAGACAGGCTTCGACGCGTTTGAGGTCCACTTCGCGGTCTCCTGGCAGGCCCACCACGATGAGCTTGGCGTGGCCGTCCGGGTAGTGGGCGGTCAAGGCGATGTTCTTGAGGGTATCGCCTGCCTGCCACGCGCGGTCGGAACGCGGGGCCTGCGCGTTGAGCACGGTGACGATGTCGTTGATACTGCCCGCGTCCGGCGTAGCGACGTCGAACGGGACCGGGGTGGCGGAGAAGTCGACGTCCGAGAGTGCCGGCGTCTTAAGGGCCTCGACGTTCCAGGCTTTGCCGGCCGGTGACTGTGCAAAGGTGTCCTCGCCGATCGGCAGCGGGGCGAGGAACTCCTCGGACTCGGAGCCGCCCATCGGGCCGGAGAAGGCATGCACGATGATGTACTTGACGCCCAGGCGCTGGTAGACGCGCTCGTAGGCGGCGCGCTCCTGGCGGTAGCATTCCTTGAGGCCTTCCTCGTCGCAGGTGAAGGAGTAGGCGTCTTTCATGATGAACTCGCGGCCGCGGATGAGGCCGGCGCGTGGACGTGCCTCGTCGCGGTACTTGGTCTGGATTTGGTAGAGCGTGACCGGCAGGTCCTTGTACGAGGAGTACATGTTTTTGGCTAGGAGCGTAAACATCTCCTCGTGCGTTGGGGCCAGCAGGTAGTCGGCCTGGTGGCGGTCTTTGAGCTTGAAAATGTTGTCGCCGTATTCTTCCCAGCGGTGGGTGGTTTCGTATGGCTCGCGCGGCAACAGCGCCGGCAGGTGGACTTCCTGAGCGCCGATCGACGCCATCTCCTCGCGTACGATGCCTTCGATCTTGTTGAGGACGCGCAGGCCCAGCGGGAGCCAGGCGAAGACGCCCGGAGCTTCTTTGCGGATGTAGCCGGCCCGGATGAGGAGCTTGGCGGAATCGATGTCCTCGTCGGCCGGCGCGTCGCGCAGGGTGCGCAGAAACAGGCTCGACATGCGAAGTGGTGTTGAAGTCATGTTTTCAAAGCTACCGAGTCACACGGACGTGCGGAAGGAGCGATCGTGAGGGGAACCGTCAGTAGAAAACACAGCGGCGCGGAGGCAGAACGGTCGGGGTCTTCAGAACAGGGACGCCCCTGGAGCGGACGAACCGGTTCCTCTCCCTAGCTGGGCGTGCACCATGGCCGATGCCCGGCGCAGAACGGCGTCCAGGGCCACGGCCTGCGGGGATACCAGCAGGGCGCGCTCCCCCACGCCGTCGAGGAACAGGCCGTCTAGCCTTTCCACGCGGGACAGAGCGACATAGCCCATGCCGGGTGCGAAGGTGCGGCGCAGGTCCATGACAGCCGCGTCCAGCGTCAAGCCCTGCGACTTGTGAATGGTGATGGCCCATGCGCAACGCAATGGCACCTGTGACACCGATGCCAGCACGGTCTCGCCGTCCATCATGTCCCAATCGGCCGGGCGCATGGCGACGACGCTGCCGTTCTCGAAACGGACAATCGGCCAACCGCCTTTGCGCTTTGGAGCGAACCCTGCCACCGTTCCCAAGGAGCCGTTGACATACTGGCGCTCAGCGTCGTTGCGCAGGGCCATGACGGCCGCGCCCTCCTTCAGCACCAGATGCTCCGGGGCCAAGACGTTGCGCTTGAGGCGAGCAACGAGGTCGGCTGGACCCGAACTAACCGCATCAAAGACGTGAGGTTCCGTGTCGAGCTTCGCTAGACGGACGTCATTGAGCAAATCAGCCTGGCGGTTGGTTGGAAACAAATGGACAGCCACCTCGTCGCCCGCTGGGCGTGCGCCGCAGCGCGACAGCAACGCCAACCGGTCGCCATCCGTCACATCGGCGTCGCGGATATCGGTGAGCACCGCTAACAGCGCGCCGCCGTCCTGGCGATGCTGCTCGGTCAAATAGCAGACACGCGCGCCCATCTCCCGCCAGACAAAGGACTCCGTGACGAAACCGTCCGGGTCGCGCCCCTGGCCGCGATAGCGTTCGCGGTTCGCCTCCGCCTCCGGATCGTGGACATCCGTTCCACGGCCACGGCGCACGACCGGCGGCAGCTGGAAGAAGTCACCCGACAAGACGACCTGCAGACCGCCGAACGGTGCCGAATCATTGCGCAACCGGCGGCAGACCTGATCGACCATGTCAAACAGCCAGGCAGGCAGCATGGAGACCTCGTCGATGACGAGAACCTCGACGGCATTGACCGCCTTGCGACGGCGAGCACGGATGCGCTTGTACAGCGCGTCGCTCAAGCTCGTGGCCACGCCCACGCCGCTCCAGGAGTGCAGGGTCTGCCCGTTAACATGCGTCGCCGCGATGCCCGTCGACGCCGTGACCGCCACCGATGCGCCGCGCCGGCGGGCGCGTTCGACAAACTGGTTAAGCACATACGTCTTGCCGGCGCCTGGAGCACCGGTAACGAACGCGCTCACACCAGATTCGAGGATCTCCAGCGCTTGCTGCTGCTTCATGCGAACCGTCTGGCCTTGGAGACCGGCATCAGTAGTCGGCCTTAGGAGCGATGCGCGGGTCGGAGACGACCTCGCCTTCCCGCTCGTAGCGGCGCAGCAGACTGGTCGCCTCAATGCGCTCGCAAGTCTTTTGCGCGTCCACGGCGCTCATGCCGGGACGGTCGACGAACATAGTGGCGTAGTAGTAGCGCAGCTCGTCGATGGATTCGATAATGTCTGCGAGCGCCCGGTCGCCGCCGTGTTTGACGGGCTTGTTGGCGTAGGCTGCCGGATACCAGCGGCGGCACAGTTCCTTGAGTGTGCTGACGTCAATGGTGCGGTAGTGCAGCAGGGCTGTGAGGTCGGGCATGAAGTGGTCGAGGAATTTCTTGTCGGAGCCGATGGTGTTGCCGGCGAGGTGCGCCTTGCCGTTGGTTGGCAGGAAGCGCTTGACATAATCGACGACGCGCTTCTCGGCCTCGGCGCAGCTCAGGCCGTCCTTCATGAGGTTGATGAGACCGTTGTCGGTGTGCATCTTCCACACGACGTCGTTGTGACGCATGTGCTCGAAGGCTGCAGTGCTGGGTTTGATGACCATTTCTATGCCCTTGTCGAGCACGTTGAGGTTGAAGTCTGTGGGCACGACGGCGATTTCGCAGAGCTCGTCGTGGAGGATGTCTAGTCCGGTCATCTCGCAGTCGATCCAGATGAGCCGGGATTCCTCCGGCGTGTAGGTCACGGTGTCTGTCATTTTTCTTCTTTCTGTTGGCTTGGCGGGGCGCGTTTTGGTAAGGGGCGCCTCAGGCGATTGGGATGCGGCTTCGCAGGATGATCACGGCTTCGATTGCCAGGATGACCACGGCGCCGCTGAACATGGACCACGCGAACACGGAATGGTTGAAGAAATCGCAGCGGCTTAGGAGGGCGAGCGCGACGAAGACGATGACGATTTTGGCGATCCAGCTGGCCATGACGATGACGATGAACGTTTTGGGGTCGAGGTGTTGGCGTCCCAGGACGGCGAACACGACGGGAGTCGTCAGGCTGAACACGACGAGGATCGCGAACGCCAGGAGCGAGGCCCACAGCCCGGGTTCGCCTTTGGCCGCCCAGCCGACGGCCGCGGAGGCGGCCAGCACGCACGCCGCGGCGACGGTGCTGGAAACGAGGATGCGGCGGATCACGCTTTGCGCAGTGTCTTCTGTCCTTGCCATGTCAATCCTTCCGAGAAGTTTGCCGGGCGGCGGCGTCTTCCTGCCTGATTTCCTTCAGGCGCTGCCGGTAATGCGGGGCGAGGGTCACCGCACTGAGTATAGGGACAGCGACGCAAACGACCGCGACGACGGATCCTGTCGGGAAGAACAGGGTCATGATTGAGGCGAACGCGATGAGGAACGCCCAGGCCCACATGACGAGGACCGCGCCGCGGATGGTGTGGCCGATGCGGATCATGCGGTGGTGCAGGTGCAGGCGGTCCGGGTGCATCGGCGATTGGCCGTGGGATACACGGCGGATGATGGCCATGCACATGTCCAGCAGGGGGATGAAGAGCACGAGGATCGGCAGCAGGATAGGCATGAATGCCGGCATGGCCGCGCCCGAGTGCATCGTCGAGGGGTCGAAACGGCCGGTGAGCACCACGGACGCGCAGGTAACGAGGTATCCCAGGAACATCGAGCCGGAGTCGCCCATGAACAGCTTGGCCGGATTCCAGTTGTGCAGCAGGAAGCCAATGCACACGCCGACGAGCACCACATCCAGCAGCGTGGCCATGGATGTGAAGTTCGGCTGCGAGCGCGACAGGATGTAGCTGTAGATGGCGAACGCCAGGCCGCCGATCGCGACGATCCCGGACGCCAGGCCGTCCAATCCGTCGACGAAGTTGACGGCGTTGATGGAAGCGACGATGAGGAACGCGGTTGCTGCCATCGACAGGGACGGCGAAGCGGTGATGAGCATGGTGCCCCAAGGCAGGGAGACGATCTGCACGCCCTTCCAGGAGACGAAGACGGCGATGAGGATTTGGCCTGACATCTTCAACATCCAGTCAAGGTCCCAGATGTCGTCGCACACGCCCAACGCGCAGATCATGGCGGCTCCAGCGAGGATGACCCAGGCCTGATCGTCGGAGCGCGGGAACACGCTGCGGATCCACGGGATAGACTGCGCGAAGCACAGAGCCACGGCGAATCCCAGGAGCATGCCCACCCCGCCCATGCGCGGCGTGGGGACCGTGTGGATGTCGCGGGCCCGGATCCGGCCTACCGCTCCGGCTTGGATGGCCAGGTGGCGTACCAGCGGCATCAGCAGGAACGTCGCGACGAGCGCGACGAACGCGACGAAGACGTAGACCCTCATTCCGTTCCGCTCCCCTCGTCCCTGTCGCCGCCGCGGAAGCCGGGCGGGATGGCCTGCGCTGCGTACCGGCGGATCAGCTCGGCCGGGATCACGCCTTCACGCAGGACACGCACGCCTTGCGGGTCGTCTGGGTCGGCGGCCACGACGGTGGACGCGACGGTGCTGGCAGTCGGACCGCCGTCCAGGTAGAGATCCACGGAGTCACCCAGAGCGTCGCAGGCCTCCTGCGCGGTCATGGCCGATGTCTGCCCCGAGAGGTTGGCGCTCGTGCACGCCAGCGGGCCGGTCGCCGCCAGGATGCGCGATAGCGGTTCGCAGTCGGGTATGCGGACGGCTTGGGTGTCCCGGCCCTCGTCTTTCTTCACCGTCGCCAGCGGCGTGCCTGACGCCAGGACCCGGGCGATCGGCGAGAAGCCGCCGGGCAGCAGGCCTGCAGCCAAGGTGTCCAGCGGGTGAGGCAGCTCCAGGCCCAGCTCACCCAGCCAGCGCAATGACGGCAGAAGCACCTGGATTGACTTGGCGCGCGGACGACGCTTGACGGCGAAAAGCTTGCTGACAGCGTCCGCATTCATCGGGTCGCAGGCCACGCCGTAGACGGTGTCCGTCGGGACAGCGATCAGCCCGCCGCCGGCGACGATGCGGCTGGCCTGAGCCACCGTCTGCTCGGTGATCGGACGGATCCTGTCCTGCCGCGTCGCGTTTTCCGCCATGTCGTCTCCTTCTTGTCCGTTCCTTGTGTTCATGTCTTACCGTTCTTCGAAGCTTCGCCATTCCCGATCGCCGTCGATGGCGGCATCGCTCCGCCTGCCGGTGCCATTGTCGTTTCCGCGGACGCCCTGCGTCCAGCGCGGACGGTGCATCCCGTCCTCCTTGACGGAGACGTCCCGGAGACCGGCGTCCTCGAACGCTATCCGCATCGCCGCCGCCTGCGTGACATCATGCTCCATCAACAGCGCGCCGCCCGGCCGCAGCAACCGCGATGCTCGTGCCACCAGCAGCCGAGGAATCGCCGTCCCGTCTGCCGATCCGCCGTACAGGGCTATCGCCGGATCCTGGAGCGCCTCCGGTTGTTCGACGGGCCGGCTTTCGGGCAGGTATGGCGGATTGCACACTACGGCGTCGACGCGGCCGTCCAGACCGGCAAGGGTGCCCGGCGCGGCGGCGTCGGCCAGCAGCGTCCGCACGCGCGAACCGTTCGGCAGCGAAACGGGTGCATCGCCTTCGCCGGAAACCCTGACGTCGCGCGCCGCGCGGCCGCCACCGCCCAGCCGAACGACATTCCGCCGCAGCCAGGCATACGCCCGCTCGTCTTTCTCCACCTGCCAGACGTCAGCGCCCGGCAGATGACGGGCGACGCTCAGGCCCATGACGCCACTGCCAGCGCACAGGTCGACGACTATCGCCCGTCCGCCGCCGCGATGCGCGTGCAGCCAGTCAACCGCCGCAGCGACGACCCATTCGGTTTCCGGCCGCGGGACGAACACGCCCGATCCGACAAGGTATTCGGCGCCATAGAAATCCACGTGACCCACGATGTGCTGCAAGGGTTCGCGTTGGCTTCGGCGCGCGACGGCGTTGTCCAGCCACCTGCCGAACGCCTGGCGGCGGGCCTTCGGATCGCCGCCAGGCGTGACGCTGTCCGCGCCGGCGACCGCGGTTCCATGGCTTTCACCGTCCGCCGGACCTCCGTCAGCCGCAGCGGCGCCTGGCGTGGCGTTTCCCAGCGCGCCGACGACCGACGTGCCGAGGATATCCCACCTCACGACGTCGCTGGATTCGGTGTCCTTGCCGCAACGGCGGAACGCTTCCGCGACCAGGGCGACTGCCTCGTTGCGGGTGTGATCGATGCCGGCCGCGCCCAGCGTCGCGGCGGCCAGCGCCACCGCCTGATGCACGCTCTCCGCCTGCCCGGCCCGGCGAGCGCCGGCGCTCATCGGCTGTCCTTGTTTCCCGACAGGCGTGCGGACTCGTCGGCTTCGACGTCCGAGTCGATGACCGCCTGCAAGTCGCCGTTCAGCACCTGGTCGAGGTTGTAGGCCTTGTAGCCAGTGCGATGGTCAACGATGCGGTTCTCCGGGAAATTGTACGTGCGGATGCGCTCCGAGCGGTCGAGGCTGCGCACCTGCGAATGACGCAGATCGGCTGCCTCCTGGGCCTCTTTCTCGTGCTTGAGCGCCAAAAGGCGCGACTTGAGGACGCGCAATGCCGACGCGCGGTTCTGGATCTGCGACTTCTCGTCCTGCATGTTGACGACGATGCCGGTGGGAATATGGGTCATGCGCACGGCGGAGTACGTGGTGTTGACGGACTGGCCCCCAGGACCGGAACTCATGAAGGTATCGATTTTTAGGTCTTTGGGGTCGATGATAATCTCGTCGTCGTCCTCGTCTGCTTCGGGGAACACGATAACGCCGGCTGCGGAGGTTTGGATCCGTCCCTGGGACTCGGTCACCGGCACGCGCTGGACGCGGTGCACGCCGCCTTCGTACTTGAGGCTCGCCCACACGCCGTCCTCGGGCGCGACGACGCCCTTGGCGCGGAACGCGACCTGCGCGTCTTTGACTCCCCCCAGCTGCGAGGAGTTCTCGCTCTGGACCTCAACGGACCAACCGCGGTTTTCCGCGTACCGGGCGTACATGCGCAGCAGGTCAGCCGCGAACAAAGCCGCTTCCTCGCCGCCGGTACCGGCCTTGATCTCCATGATGGCGTCGCGGGCGTCGTCAGGGTCGCGCGGGATCAGCGCGGCGCGCAAGTCGGCCTTCGCCGCGTCGATGCGCGCGGACAGATCGGCGGCTTCCCGGGCGAAGTCCGGGTCCTCGTCCGTCAGCTCCAGCGCGGCGGCGCGGTCGGCGGACAAGCGCCGGAGCAGACGGTAGACGTTGACGATCTTCTGCAGTGCGGCATGGCGGGTCGCCAGCTTCCTCATCGCCGACGGGTCAGACGCCGTTTCCGGCAGGCTCATCGACTCCTCAAGGCCGGCGTACTCCTGTTCCGCCGCCTGAGCGGCCGGAAACTCCTCCTGCAGAACCTCGTCCTCGTGGCTCATGTCTCTCCGTTTCCCTGATGCTGTCGATTACCGGATTTTCCATCATCCCGCGCGCCCTGGAGATAACGAGGGGAGGAAAAGAACTCCGGAGCGGAACGCTGGCGGAAGCCGTCAATGACAAATCAGCCGCGCCCGCCATGCTCGTCGCGCGGTTTGTCGAAGAACTCGAACAGCTTCTTCTTCACCAGCACGATGGCGCGCTCGGGCATATGGCGCCACAGCGTCTTGGCCTGGTAGCCGGCAAGCTCGTCGTAGACCGGCTTACCGCCGAGCAGGTCGTAGACGATGCAGGCGCACAGGGTGACGATCGACATCGGGATGAGGCTGCTGTAGCCGGTCATCTCCACAACAAGGATGATGGCGGTCAGCGGGCACTGCACGGTCGCGCCGAACAAGCCGGCCATGCAGGAAGACTCGATAACGGAGAAGTAGCCGGCGGAACCCGGGTCCACGTGGGCCATCACCAGCAGCTTGCCGCAGATGAGGCCAAAGGTGGCGCCCAAGGTCAGAATCGGCAGGAACACGCCGCCAGGCACACCGGAGCCATAGGACAGCTGCGAGCCGATCAGACGGATGATAAACATGACGACGAGCAGCCACAGGGCCGTGTTGGAGTTCGAGACGATGTTGATGAACGAGGTGCCGCCGCCCAGCGTCACCGGCAGAAGCAGGCCGAGCGGAATCATAAGCAGGAACGGGATGAAGGCGCGCAGCATCCTGGGAATGTGCAGCAGACTGTAGAAGTTGATGCCCCAGAACAGCGTCTTCTCGTACAAGGCGGCGACGCAGCCCAGTCCCATGCCGATGAGGATGAACTGCCACCACATGGTGATGTCGATGGTCCTGGGGGCCGGCAGCACGAATCCAGGGGCCTGCCCCAGCACGAGGATGGTGGTGAACGCGGCGGACACGGAGGCGACGAAGGAGCAAATGAAGACCCTTGTCGTGAAGCGGGCGTAAACCTCCTCGGCCACGAAAATGACGGAGGCGAGCGGCGCGGTGAACGCGGCGGACAGGCCGGCGGCGGCGCCGCAGGAGACGAGGGTGTGGCGGTTGCGCGCTGTGTGGTCGCTGTAGTTCGAGCAGCCCAGGCCGACGGACGCGCCGATCTGCACGGACGGGCCTTCCCTGCCGAGGAACAGGCCGGGGCCGACGGCCGCCAAGCCGCCGACGACCTTGCGCCAAGTCACCTTCCACCAGTGCCAGTACTTCGCGTGGTCGGAGCGCAGGCGCTGCTCGACGTCCGGGATGCCGGATCCGGAGACAAGCGGTTCCGTCTTGACAATCCACGCCAGCAGCCACGACAGCAGGAAGGAGCCGGCGACGACGAGCGCCAGCACCCACCAATGGCCGTCCTTTGTATAGGCGTAAAGGTCCGTCATGCGGTCGTTGAGCCAAGTCAGGCTGCCGCGGAACAGGCCGACGACGAGACCGGAGACCAGGCCGATGATCACGCTCCACGCGATGAGGCTCCAAGGCCGGTCGTCGTCCATTTTCTTGCGCAGCCACCGCGTCACAGGTCCGCCCTGAAGGCGCGGAGCGGCCGAAGAAGCGCTGTCGATGTCACCCATGATTCCCCTTTTTACGCGTCTCCGGCGACATTGTCCGAGGCACGAAAAAACGGCCCCACGCATTGCACGCAAAGACCGTTTTGTCAAAGCATCGACGGCGCCCGCCCTGCTGGAACGGGAACGCCGGCCGACCGCCGGATCAGAGCAGGATGGCCAGGATGTCGCGAGCGGCGACGATGAGGTAATCCTCGCCCTGGTAGTGCAGCTCGGTGCCGCCGTACTTGGAGAACAGGACCTTGTCGCCGACTTTGACGTCCATCGGCAGACGATCGCCCTTGTCGTCCATCTTGCCCGGGCCGACGGCGAGGACTTCGCCCTGCTGCGGCTTCTCCTTGGCGGAATCCGGGATGACCAGACCGGACGCGGTGGTCGTCTCGGCCGGAGCCTGCTTGATGATGACCTTGTCTTCCAACGGCTTGAGTGAGACCGACATAAAGACCCTCCCATACATGATGACTGTTACGACCTCCGCAGACTCGCGCGACGGCTGACGAACATCCGCTCCTCCGCGAAGCTCCCTTCTTAGCCTAACGCATTTTTAGCACTCCGCAAACCAGAGTGCTAAAAGCGAAATCGGGAATGCGGACCAGACGGGGCGGACGGATGTCACCGGCTGCGACGGGACAGAACGGAATCGAGGTCGGCGCCCAGCGAACTGCTGGACTCGGATGGGGCGGACACCTTCCCCAACGACACGCCGCTGGGCGTGACGTCGGCGAAAATCGCCCGCTGACCGTCGGCGGACACCGGCGTGGCCGTGGCGACCTGGCGGTACGACTTGATCTCCGCGCTCTGGATCCCGTCGCGGTCGCCGGCGCCCGAGGCGCCGGCGGGACGTCGGGCCTTCGCCAGCGTGCTCTTCGGCGCGGAAGCCTGCTGCTTGGCAGCAATCTTTCTGGCCGACTCGTCGGATCCCAAGGAGAAGTTCACGAAACCGGTGCCGACGGACTTGACGGCGGCTTTCTTCGCCGCGGCCTTTGCGCGGGGTGTGACGGACTCCGGACGCGCGGCGCCACGCTTCTGTTGCTCGACGATTTCCTCGACGTCCTGCACCGGGATGATGAACGTCGGAGCGTTGTCCTCGCGGTTTTCGTCCTGCGCCGCTATTGGCTTTGTCAACGAACGGCCGGACGCGACTGGCTTACCGGACGGACGTGACGCGGCGACGGCCTTCTCCCACCGGCGCGCGGACTTCGCGGCATGGGCGCCGAAAGCGAGGACGACGACGACCAAAGCGACCGGAATCAGGCAGTAGCACACGCTGAATCCGCATACGAGGCCGAGGACAGCGACGAGGACGGCGACGGCCAGCAGGGACAGAACCAGCGTCCGGCGGCGGCGAACGGACGCTTTCCTCAGCGCTCGAACGCGTTCGATCTGCGCGCGGCCCAACCGCGTCTCCGGCTCCGCATCCGACTTCTGCGACATGTCAGCACCCTTCGTTCCCCGAACCACCGGGGCCGCCTCAATTTTGACCATATGTACGGAAGCATCGTCGCGGCGAACTCTGCGTTTTCTCGCCACGGAGGATTTAATCCACAGAGGAACGATTCCGCGGACCAGGACGGCGCACAACACAGCGACGCACACGGCACTGATCGGACCATACCCCACGCTGGACATGATACAAGGCAATCCTTACAAATCCATCAAAGAACTTCCATCGGACTTTTGCTGAGACGCCGCCGGTAGCTCTTGCGCCAGCAGGAAAAACGGTGCCGGCGGCCGGAACGACGGTAAGATAACAGAAGGATTGTGTTTTTCGTATTCCACAAGGAAGGTGCTACGTGCCTACATACCATTACCGGTGCAAGAACTGCGGCTATGATTTTCTCAAAGAGCAGGCGTTCAACGACGCGCCCATCACAGTCTGCCCGAAATGCGGGCAGAAGCAGGTGCGCAAGGTGTACTCGGTCGCCGGGATCCAGTTCAGGGGAAACGGCTTCTACCGGACCGACAGCAGCTCCGCATCGAAGGCGAAGTCCAACTGAACCTTTGCTTCTCGCTGGTTCCGGTCGGCGCTGGCGGCTTCCGCCGCGGCGTCGATGTTCGCAAGCCGGCCACAGAACCAGCGGACGCCCCACAAACGCTCTTGCAGGGCAGCTGCGATGGACATCCATCGCAGCTGCCTTTTCGTTTTCCACTCCCCTGTTCCCGCCCCGCCTTTCGCATGGACAGCGCATGCCAGCGCTTGAGTCCCGCGTGCATCTCGACCGGGTGCCGCCGCTCTGTCCAAACGCTATCCACTGCGCCGTTTCCCTATGCCCTCGCGCCTCGGACGCTGGCGGGGAAATGACAATGGCGGCCGCTGCGCGGCGATGATTTGGTCGTCGCGCACAATCCGTCGTGGCGGGAACGGACCATCCCCTCCGGCGCGGCCGGCCGCCCAGAGATGGTGACGACCATCACGGGCGAACGTCGACTCCTCGTCCGCTTCGCTGCTTTCCTCCTCGCCGCGGCAAACATGCATTCCCCGGCCGTCTGCACGGCGCTGCCGTCGGGAACGACGAGACGGCGCACGATGACACCATTCCACCGAGCCCCGCTCCTGACCAGCCTCTCGGCCAATGCCGAGTTCCTGCTCCGACGCGGATGCCGCGTACTCTGCGTTGGAAGACCGCTTCTGCCCCCCCCCCTGCTTTCGCAGACGATTCCCCTGTCGAGCAGCCGTCTCCATCCTCGTTGCCGTCGCGGAGCCGGTTCTGCCGCGTCACGGCGCGCCGCGGGTTGGGCACCAGCATGGCTATGCTCTACAGAGTGCGCGTTCGTTTCGTCGGACGCGTCGGAGAACAAGAGAAAGCGAGGAGGGGCGGGCCGATTCGCTGCCGGGCCGCCTGTTGTTTATGGCAGATTCGAAGAAAGACAGCATTTCCAGCTATTCCGACAAAGGAGTCATCGCCGGATTCAAGGAATTCGTCACCCGCGGCAACATGATCGACATGGCAGTCGGCGTTGTCATGGGCACTGCGGTGACCACCGTCGTGACCGCCATCGTCAAGAGCTTCATCAACCCGCTCATCGCCATGATTTTCGGCAAACCCGACATGAGCAAGCTGCTGGCCTTCACCGTGCGCGGAGCAACCGTGTCCTTCGGCGCGATCCTCAACTCCCTCATCAACTTCGTCGCCGTGGCCGCAGCCGTGTACTTCTTCATCATCGTTCCGATCAATAAGTTCCACAACGCCGCCAGGAAGCTGACGCACAAGAACTCCAGCGACGCCGCGGAAGCCGAGGAAGCGGCCGAGGAAGCGGGCCTGACTCCGGAGGATCAGACCATCGCGCTGCTGACCGAGATCCGCGACCAGCTCGCACAGGCCAACACGGCGGGCGCGCTGCCATCCTCGACGGCCGCCGTGCTCAATGATGGCAACACGGACGAGCAGGTTGCCATCGGCGCTAAGCTCAGCTGATTCCGGTCAGCGCGGCGATCGGTTGGCGCACGGCAAACCGACGCGGAAGCTGGGTAGCGCCGGTTGTACGCCGGATGCGCGTTGACGAATGGAGGGACCGGGTTCCGCAGCCTGGTCCCTCCATTCGCGTCGTGGATTTGTTCAGTCAGCACGCATGGCACCGCCGCGCGCCGGGCACTGCGTCGGCACTCACGGACGCGCCGCGTCATCTGTCATATCACTCAGTGGATCGAAGAAGCGCTAGCGTTCTTTCTCCGCGTCGAATACGCCCCAGTGCGGCGGCAGTTCACGCAGGATGCGGGCATTGTCGTCAGCGGCTTCGTTCCGGTTCTGCTCCCAAATAGCCGTGTCGTCGCCCTCAACGTCGAACAGCTCGGTGCCGCGGCGAATGACACGCCGGTGGGCGCGGCGCCTCCGCTTCCCCGCAACGCCAGCAGCAGCATTGTTCACCGCCGATGATCCGGACTCTGGCGCCGGATTGGTTCCTGATATCAAACCAGACGTTGACTTTTCCTCGGACTCGTCGCCGAGACGCGCATTCCCGCTCATTGGCGCGACCTTTTTTGCGAATCCTCGTTGAACAGCTGGCGCAATCCAGCCTTCGCGGCCGGCTCGCCGACGGCGGCCTGCTGTCGGACGGGATGGCGTAGGGACGCCGGCACCTGCGCTAGGATATGTTCGATTTCCTTGTCCGGATCGACGAACAGGCCGACCGACCACACGTGGACCGCGTACCATCCGGCCTTCGACAGCGCCTGCGGCAGGAACCGGTGGCGGGCGCGCAACGACGGGATGCTCATGAAGCGGCTGTCGTCCGTGAAGACGGTCAACTGGTAGACGCCGTGTTGCGTGCCGATGGCCAGAGGCAGTTTGCGACCCGAAGAATACCCGTAGTTGAGGGCCGTCATATACCCGGCGTTCTGCAGACGGGTCGCCAGATCGGTCAGCAGCTCGCCGCGAGCGCCGGAATGCGCCATCAGCGCCACCGGAGCGTCATTGAGGCTCTCCGCCCACTTGAGAATAGAGCGCAGCAGCTTCGGGCCGCGGTGGATGAGGCGTTTTTCGTCGAGGTCCTCTGCGGTGAAGCCGGAGACGATGTCGCAATCGCCGTGTGCCAGCGACAGCGCGTTGAGCAGCATCCGGTCGCCGCCGTCCTGCTCAATCTGGCCGAACTGCTGCAGCAGGTTGCCGTGAGCGGTCTTGCCGAAGCTTGTCGAGAGGATGAGATCTCCGGCGGGTAGGCCGGCGACGTTGGCGATGTCGGCCACGCGGATCTGCGGCAGCAGCGCGGCGACGGCTTGGTTGCGGACGGCCAGATGCGTCAGCGCTTCGGCGATTTGCGACGAGTGCGCCACTGTCAGTGTCACGATGGACAGGCGGTACTTTGCCGGGACGGGGCGGTCGGCGAACCGGTCGGCGTGGCGGCGCACGAGTTCCATGACTTCTGTTACCTCGGCGGCGGTGCTCTCCACTAAGCCGGAGCCGTGGACGGGCACACCCTGGGCCTCGACCCAGTGGAATTCCGCCGACGGGGCCAGCAGCGCGCTCGGCGGAATCGGATCCGTCGCGTGCCCCTGACTGGCCAGGAATTCGGTCAGGCGCGCGTTCGCCGGCATGGCGGCGCGCGGGATGCGGACCTTCTGCAGGACCTTCTCCGCGTCGGACACAGCGGCGGAAGACGCGAAATCGGTGTCGGCGATGATCACGGATACTGGCGCGTAGGACAGGACGCTCAGCACTTCCGCGTTCGGCGCGTGGGAGCAGGCGTCCACGATGACGACGTCGGCGAGACGGCTCGTGCCAAAGCCGGCCGCCAGGTTCGCTGGCGCGCCGACCAGGATCGGCTTGGCAGCGTGGACGAGGTTCGGGAAGTCGCGCAGCACTGTCGCTAGGGACGGCACGATGTCGCCTGACAGCTGCGCGTGCAGCTGGTTGGCCTCTTGCGAATGCGAGTACAGGGTCTCCGCCAGGCGCTTAGACAGCTCCTTGGCCAGCAGTGGTCCGATTGAGGCGATGTGGCGTAGGTCGAGTTCCACGAAGCGTTCGGTTGTCGACGCCAGCAGGTCGCCGTCCTGGTTGGCGATCATCCGGGATGAATGCACGATGAGGTCGAACACGGTGGTCCACCACGCCAGGCGCAGCTCGTCGGGCGCGGCTTCCGGCTTGACGTGCCGGGCGGAGAGATCCTTGACGAGCTCGGTGAGGCCCACCTTCTTGAACTCGCGTTCCAGCTGCGAGCGCGCTGGCAGGTTTTTCAGGACCTGGTGGTCATCGCGAAGACGGTGCAGGCGGCTTTCCAGTGTGTCGAAGGATGCGCCTGATAGGCCTGGTCCCTCGGGGGTGGTAGCGAGGACTGAGTCCAGGGCCGTCAGGTCGGCGGTGACGGATTCGAAGGTTTCGATGATGGCGTCGAGACCGTCGGGCAACGTGGGCCAGCCGTCTTTGGAAGACATGGACTTCCACTGCTTGACGTCGCGGGCGACGACGGTCAGCGCGCCGTGCAGGTCGTCCACATGCGTGCCTGGCCGCAGCAGGCTCTTGATTTCCTTGACGTAGCGGCGGCGATCCCAGTAGCCCATCTCCACTTGGGAGGACTCGCGCGCGTCCTTGCTCAGGGTGGCGTCGAGCATTGCTGGCAGGTCGCGCTGGAAAATCTCGGGGCGGAACACATCGAGGGTGCGCCGCAGGTTCTGCAGCGCTGCGACCTGGCGGCCCCACTCCTCCATGGTCAAGGGCCGCTCGAAGCCGCAGGCCTTGGATGTCTCGGCTATTTGGCGGCGGATGACCGGTAAGGACTCGTCGGCGAGACGGCTCACGCGCCGGTAGGCGTCGTCCGCTTCGGATTCCGTGAAAATCGATGCGCTGTACCACGGGGTGTCGTCGGGCTGGATGACGAATTCTCCGAGCTTGCCGGCTTCGACGAGTTTCTTGCCCCAGTCGTCAAGATGGTCCTTGAGCGTGCGGGCGGTCGAGGCTGTCAGGCGCACGCGGTTGCTGGGATGCGTTGGCAGGGACGCGATGCTTGCCAGTTCTTCGATGGTCTGGTACGCGGAGACGCCCCACGGTTGAATCGTCAAGTGCAGGTCGCCGAAGTAGCGCGCCAGACGCGCGCGCACGCCCACCAGTTCGTCGGCGATGCGGTTGAAGTCGGTGATCGCCTTCGAGGAGCCGCCTTGCAGCGAATCCACCAGGGTCGCGTCGATGGCGTGCGCATAGTCGGAGTCCGTCGCGTCGAGGACCAGCGGGCCGATGCCGGTTTCGCGGGCGGCCGCCAGGAATTCATCCTTCTGGGAGCCGACGCACGGGGCGTAGAGCACGGTCCTGCCTTGGGCCACGCACCGCGACGCGATGGCGAGCGCGTCCCGAGCGGACGAGACATCGGCGGCCGCGTCGACCAGCACGGATCGGCCGTTGGCGGCCAGGCGCGCGGCGTGGCGCGTCTCGTTGGAGACGTCGCCGACCTCGAACTCGTCGTGCGGGTCGTCGTCCAGCTCGGCGTTCTGCGTCTCGGACTTGCGCGGCGCCAACGACCGGGCGGCCTTCTCGTCCCCAGCGATGGCGTCGATGACGGCGATGCCGCTGGGACCTGCCTGCAGCTGGCGCAGAACGGACGTCGCCTGACGGGCGATCATGGTCGCGGAATTGACGAAGCAGCCGATGATGAATCGGCGTTCGATGAGGAAATCCGGAATGGCCCGCGCCGCGATCGTTTCGATCTTCTGCAGCGCCAGCTCTTGGTTGACCGCGCCGTCCTCGTACTCGCAGGACGCGATGAATTTGGCCGGGTCGAACACGACGCCGCGCTCGCGCAGGGCGGAGACGAGCTCGAGGTTGAACGCGGCCCGCTCCCACACGCGCAGGCGCGCGTGGGACAGGCGCTCGTTGTCGTTGCGCTCGACGGTGACGGGGTATAGCAGGACCGGCACCTGCCGGGCTCCCCCGTCCCACTGGGCTATGCCGGCGGCCAGGTTGATGGAGGCGAACCCGTAGGTCGCCTGCGCTGTCTGCATTTGCGCGTACACGTGCCCCAGATCGCGCTCGGCGGCCGTCAGCATCGAGGGGTCGCTGAACAGGTTCGCCAGCTTCGCCGTGCCGCTCGACAGCAGCCGCGCCTTGCCGTTCGGATTGGCGCGCGTCAGGTCCAACCCGACCCTGAGCGCTGTGAAATCGCGTAGCGGGTCGGTTTCGATGCCGGAAGTGTACTCGGAAACCCAGGAAGCGATCCGATCGACATTGGCCAATGGCTGCGGCATTGGGGCCTCGTCCTGTGCCCGGTTCTGCTGCTGCGCTCCGCGCGAGGCGAGCTTGACCACGGTTACCTCCTGTTTTCCTGGTACGCCTGATAGCCGGAATTGGTTTTCAACGCCGTCGTGATCGCGGGGTCGCCGATCGCTTCCAGCCAGGAGTACAGATCGTCATACAAATACGGGTTCAGGGCGAGGAACGGCAGCAGCTCGTGGTGCTTGGCCATTTCGAACTGCTTGGCGTGGTCCGTCACCTGCTGCGCGTCGTCGGATGACAGCGCACCGTCCACCACGACCGCTGGGCGGGACGCCTCGTACTCGCCGCGTGTCAGCCGGTCGAACACGGACCCCGGCTCGTAGCCGGTCGATCCCACCGGTTGTTCGGACGGCGTGGACCGCTTCCACGCGCTGACCGGGCGCATCTTCCGCGTTTCCGATGCCTGTTCCGCTTCGGACGCCGTTTCCCGCGTCGCCTCGGACGGGCTGGCGACGGAGACGGCGGTGGAGTGCCGCTGCATCATGCGCCGCGTCATCCTCGCCTCGGACGCGGCCGCCACCTGCTGAGCGACTGTCCCCTGCACGGCGGCGCCGGTGGTGGCCCGCCGCGCATGCTCGTCGATCAACGGCGCGACCTTGCTCTTGTGGGAGTGCTGCTGGGCGACCGCTTCCTCGACTTCCTGCTCCGTCATTTCCGGTTGGGGCTGCGGCGCGGCCATGGTGCCCGAGCCTGGCAACGGGGGCTCGTCGACGGCGGTCGAGGACGGTTTCCCGACGGCCTCGGCCGACCGCTTCGGCAGGACCGCACCAGAGCTGGAATTCCGGCGGTCGCGGCGGGCCAGCCCCGTTTCCGGCTGGAAGGACGCCGGCGACATGGCCCGCTCCTGCTGCTGCATCGCGCGGATACGGCGGCGGACAGTGGCCGCGTCGAAGGCACCCGTCGGTTCGCCGGCGCGCAGGTCAAGGACATCGTGCACATCCATTCCCACGGATCGCGCTTCCTGCTCGTCGCGCTGCTGTCCCTCGAAATGGCGCAGCTGGCCGTCCGCCGCCTGGCCGCGTGTCTTCGCGTCGGCGAACAGGTCAACGGCGTGCTTGCCGCGGTGCTGGACTGGCGCCAGCTTATCGACGGACGCGCCCTCAGGAATTTCCTCGAGCACGAGGCCGACATCGCCCAGCTGCAGACGGACCGGGGACTCGTCCAGGACCAGGCTCCTGTCGGCGGGGATGCGAGCCAGCTCGCCATTCGGCTTGACGACGTACGTGCCGTTGGTCGACGAGAGGTCGCGGATCGTCGCCTCGCCCTTGGCGTCCAGGGACAGGCTCAGATGCTTCTTGGACATGGACTTCTTCGGGTCCTTGATGTTCAGACGCAAAGCGCCGGTGTCCTTGACCGACGACGGCCGCAACGGGGTCCTTCCGATGATGACCGTGTCACCCGGGTTGAATATGCGCCGCTGGTCGGTGTCCACCACCGTGATAACCCAGCTGTACCGCTGCGTGCCGCTCATCGAGCCTCCCTCGAAAAATCCTCGGTTCCAATGTACAACAAAGCCCCGGAAGGAAACCCCTCCAGGGCTTTGCGTTTCATGAGGCCGCTCCCCCACTGGGAGCGCCGCTTCACTTGAGGTCGACGGAAGCGCCGGCGTCCTCAAGGGCCTTCTTGGCCTTCTCGGCGTCGTCTTTGGAAGCGCCCTCGAGAATCGTGGACGGAACCTTGTCGGCGAGCGCCTTGGACTCGGCGAGACCCTTCTTGGTGATCTCCTTGATCGCCTTGATGACCTGAATCTTCTTGTCGCCAAGAGCGGTGACCACGACGTCAAACTCGGATTTCTCGTCGGCGGCGGCAGCGCCAGCAGCCGGAGCAGCGGCGACGGCGACCGGAGCCGAAGCCTTGACGTCGAACTCGTCCTCGAATGCCTTGACGAATTCGTTGAGTTCAACGAGGGACATTTCCTTGAACGCGTCAAGGAGCTCATCGGTGGAGAGCTTGGCCATAATGGCATCCTTTCTTTCGTGGCGGTCGGGCCACGGTTTTCACTGAAATTTCCTGTGCGAAGAACCTCGGGAACCGGAGCGCGGGAACGCTTGGCCTCAGGCTGCTTTCTCCTGCTTCTCGCGTAGCGCGTCGATGGTGCGGATGACCTTGGTTGGTAGTGCGACAGTGACGTCGACGACCTTGGCGATCGCGCCCTTCATGGCGCCGGCGAGCTCGGAGAGCGCATCCGTGCGGGTCTGCATATCCGCGAGCTTCGTGATTTCCTCGGCGGTCATGGCGGCGCCTTCGACGTGGCCGCCCTTCACGACGAGGTTCTTGTTGTCCTTGGCGAAATCGCGCAGAACGCGCGCCGCGGCGACGTAGTCGCCTTTCACGAAGACGTAGGCCGCAGGTCCCTTCATGTCATCGTCGAGGCCTTCGATGCCCGCTTCATGGGCGGCGATGCGCGCCAGCGTATTCTTCGCCACGGTATAGGAAGTATCAGAACCCAGCTTGTCTCGTAGATCGTTGATCTGCGAGACGCTCAGGCCACGATACTCGGTAAGGATGATGGCATCCGAACTCTTGAACTGGTCAGTGAGCTCGGCAATCACCTTTTCCTTGTCTGGCCTTTTCATGGCGTTCCTTCCTTGTGACGGCCGTTGCCAAGACTCGGAAGCCGGGCGTATAAAAAAAGCCCTGCGCGCGGACAGAGCAGGGCGCGCGCACGGATCGGATCTGTGTCGCGCTCAACGCTCGCCTGCGGTGGCCTCACAAGAGCTTGGGGAATCGCTTCCAGCCAACGGTCTTTGGTTTGCGTCGACTAGTATAGCCGGCCGGGCCGGTGAGCGCAATCCCGCCGCGCCGGGACTCCGGGAATCCTGGCTTGAGACAGGGGCCGGGTTCTGGAACGGCCGAACGGCTGGGCCGAGTAAGCGCGGGGAGGTCGGCGGACGCGCCCGGCCCTTAGAATATCAGCGAGTAGTAGTCGTGCCGGTGCTCGAAACCCAGGCCCTGGCATAGCCGGATCATACTTTCGGAGATGCTGTCGAAATACAGTGCCGACACGCCGCGCTTCCGCATCTCCGCGGTGCCGGCGCGCACCAGGCGGCCCATGCGGCCCTGGCGGCGGAAGCCGGGAGCTGTGTAGGCGTCGCACACGTAGGCATACACGCCGTTGTCTCCGATCTGAGGCGGCTGATGCTCGATGCTGAACCCGCAAATGGCGGCGATGGCGGAACCCTCCTCGTCGACGAGGAACAGCGCGTCGTCGTCGACGCAGGCCCGGGCGAAGTACCCGGATAACCGTTCCTGCAAACGCCGCTGGTCGTCTGGATCCAGATTGCCGACGGAATACAGTTCCTGTTGCTGCGCCAGACGGCTGCGGACGAGGGCGGGAACGTCGGACGGGACGGCTGGACGGATCATGCGCGGACTTCTTTCATGTGGGATGCGTCTCACAGACGCTCGACCATGCCGGCGACCACGCGGGAGGCGGTGTCCGCGTACGCCGAGATATCGAAGTGACGGAAGCTGCTGTACGCGGTGTCGGTGTTGTCGCTAAGCGCGCGGATGACGATGGCCGGCACCTGGTTCTTATCGGCGATGTGCAGCACGCCGGCGCCTTCCATCTCGACCGCGTCTGCGTTCGTCTGGCGGCGGACGTCTTCGCGCTTGTCGGCGGTATCGATGAAGTGGTTGCCGGTGGCGATGACGCCGGTGACGTGCTTGACGCCTTCGTTGTCCAGGGCCTGGCTGGCCAGCTCGAGCAGGCGCGCGTCGGAGTGGTATTCCTTCTCCCCCGGCGCGGCTTGGCCGATGAGCTCCATATCGGAATCGAGGTATCGGACGGTGCCGCCCAGCACCACATCGTTGATGCCGAGCCTGTTGCTGATGTTACCGGCGATGCCGGAGAAGATCACGGCCTCCGGCGAGAAGCGGGTGATGAGGAACTGGGTGGCCGCGCCTGCGGCGACCATGCCCATACCGGCGACGGTCGCTGCCACGCGCAGGGTCTCGCCGCTCTTCGTGGCGATAGTGCCGACGGTCACGTCCAGTCCTGCCTCCCGCAGGTGCTCGACGTCCCGTAGATGCGTGGCGAACAGCGCGATTTCCTCGTCCATCGCTCCGAACACGGCGATCGTCCTCATTCTCTGTCCTCTCTGCTGTGAATGGCTGCGGAAGCTTCGCAGGCCGGGGCACCCGTTGGGTTCCCAGGCCGGCAGGCTCGGTCTCGGTCCGTCGAAAGCGGTTGCGGATCGACCGGCAGCAGGCTCTTGGGCACGGCGTCTCGCACACGCGTCCGTCGAACCGATGGCCGCCCGTCTATAGTGAAGTAGCCTTTGTCGGCTGCCTGGCCGCCCTAGGTGTTCTCAATACGCCAGCGGTCGACGCGGCGGCGGCGTCAACGGTCACGGAGGAGCCGCGCCCGACCTTATCGACGGCGTTCCTGGTGACGGCGTTCGTCGCGAGGATGCTGTGCGCGCCGCCGGCAGAATCGGCGTTCAGCGCCCCAACGCGCGGGAGTCGAGTCTTTTTACTCCCGCGCCTTGGTTTCGTCGGCGGGTTGTGCCTGCGAGCCGTCGGCCTGGACTGCTTCGACGGTCACGGCGTCGTCATCGGCTTTTTTCTGCCCGATCTGCGCGTCCTTGGAGGAGCCCAGCGGGTTGATCATGTCGATGCTGGAGTTGTCGGCCGGAGCCATGACCTTCGGGGCCGGGGACGCACCGAAGCTGCCGAAGGCCTGGGAGAACATGGAGCGGATTTCGTCCACTCGGGCGGTGATGGACGCTTCACGGGTCTGCAGCTGGGAGATTCGGGAGTTGAGGCCGTCGATCTCCTTCTTGGCGGCGGCGCGCTGCTCGTCGATTTGAGCGGCGGCCTTTTCACGGGCCTCCTTGAGCATGGCCTGGACCTTGGCATCGGCTTCCTTGCGCTTAGCGTCGGCGTAGGCGTTGGCCTCCTCGCGGGTCTTGTGCGCTTTGGCGAGGATGTCGTCGCTCTCCTGCTGGCTCTTCGTGCGGTGCGCGTTGAGCTGGGTCAGCAGGTCGTTGATCTTCTGCGTTGCCGCGGACTGTTGGCTCTGGATTTGGTTGCGGACATTCTCGTACTCCTGCGCGGCCTGGGCCAGGGTGTCGGCGCGCTTGACGTTGGCGGCGTCCTGGATCTGCGTGGCTTTGGCATTGGCGGCGTCAGTGATCTCTCCGGCTTGACGTTGGGCGTTGCTGATCATGGCGGAGACCTGCTCGCGGGCTTGGCTCAGCTTCTGGTTGGCGTTGGCGAGCGCCTTCTGAATCTGGTCGTTGGACTCGGACTTCATGCGGGTGATTTCCTCGTCGGCGGCTTTGCGCTGGGCGGCGATCTGGGCGGCGGCCTTGGCTTGTTCCGCGGCGATCTGCTGTTCTTGCTGGCTCTTCCAGGCGGCGAGCTTCTTGCTGTGCTCCTGACGAGAGTTCTCGAGTTCGATTTTGAGGGACTGGCGCTGCTCGTCGTTAATCTGCTGCGCCTGGGCGTTGAGCTGGTCGGACTTCTGCTGCGCGGTGGTCAGGATGGTGTTCGCCTGCTCGTTGGCTTTGGCCAGAATGGACGAGGACTTGGCGTTGGCGTCGTCAAGGATGCGTTTGGATTCGTTTTTGGCGTTGTTGATGAGGGTTTCGGACTGCTGTTTGGCCGATTCTTTGATGGTCGTGGCGTCGGACTTGGCGCGGTTGAGCAGCTCGGTGCTTGTCTGTTCGGCGGACGCGAGCAGCTGCTGTGCGTTGGCGCCCAGGGAGGCGAAGGAGTCCTTCGGAGCGGAGTTCTGCTTCGCTTTCTCTTTCTCGAGCTCGGCCTCCAGTGTCAGAATCCGAGAATCATAGGTCTTGATCTGCTCGCGCATGAGACGAGCAGACTGCTCGTAATCGGCGATTGTTTGATCGACCTTCTCCTTGTCATAGCCGCGCAGCACTACTGGGAACGACTCCGCCATCTCAAACCTCCGTTTTGGACGCGCTCGAGGAATACGTACTTGTTTCTTAATTTCTAGCACGACGCGCCGAGGTACACGATCGATTCCGTCAATAGCCGTGAAATCTTCGCCAAGGCGTTCGGATAGACTGGAGTAATGCGCATGTACACGGTCATCGTTTCGGCTTTCCGCAGGGCTTCCGGCGATCCTTCCGCCCGGGTCGCTGAGATGCTGGACGCCCCGGACACGGTCCGGCAGATAGAGGATGAGCTCGGCTCTCCGGTGACCGTCGAACCTGTTCTTCTCGACGGGGGCGGCGAGGACGGATCGGACGCCGCCGCGGCCTGGTCCGCACTGGAACCGGCCGTTGGCCGGATAGGACCGGACATGGTCCTGGTGTTGGGGTACCGTCCCGGCGCGCACGGCGTCTGCCTCGAACGCTGCGCCGTCAACGCTGGCGGCGCGACGGACGGAACGGAGCTGATCCCCGGAGACGCGGCCGCCTACTGGACGCGTCTGCCGTTGCATCGCATCCTCCGTGCCTTCCTCGGGCAAGTGCCGGCCAGTATCACGTCCGGACCCGGCGACGCCCTTGCCGGTGCCCTCACCTACCGCGTGCTGCGCCAGTGCGCTCGGACAGCCACGCTCGGCGGTCTGCTCGAGCTGCCTGACGTTAAGGACGGCGACGCGCCGCTGACATTCGCCGGCGTCAGCGGCCGACAGATGCTCGAAGCCGCACGGCAAACGGTGTCCCAGACGCTGCTGTACTTGGCTGACCTGCGTTCCGACGACCGCCGCCGGAGCGTTTGAGAAGGCAGTCTCGTCAGGGGACGAGCACCAGGGCGAAACGCCCGTTGCAGCGCGGCCGGGACGTCAGCGTGTACTCGCGATAGGAGTACAGCAGCGGGTTCTCCAGTGTGCAGAAGGCCATGAAATCCGTCCGCCCGGTGCGCTTGCCGCACTCACGGACGAAGCCGTCGTCGGACGTGTGGATGTGTTCCATTGGTACCCCTGCCTGGCGCAGTTCGGCGGCGATCGCCGCGCCCATGTCGATGCCAGGGCCGCCGAAACGGGTCAGGGCGGCGGCTCCGGGGACGTCCGGGAACCGTTGCGCGAAAGCGTCGGCGATCTTTTCGCCTGTCTCGTAGCAATTGCCGCAGATATGCGGGCCAATCCAGCAGCTGATATTCGCCGCATGCGCGCCCTTGGAGCGCATCGCGTCCACCACGGCCCCGACGATGTTCTGCTCGGTCCCGCGCCGTCCGGAGTGGCAGGTGCCGAAAACGCCGTCCTGCTCGTCCACGAAGGCGACTGGCGTACAGTCTGCGGAGAACGCGGCCAGCGCGACGTCGCGACGGACAGTCACCTGCCCGTCGGCTTCTTCGTCCTGCAGCGGGACGAGCCGTTCGGCGAGGGCGTCCCCGTCGCCGAAGACGGCTCCCTCAAGCACCTGGTCGAGGTCAAGGACGCGCGCCGAATGCACCTGGTGCAGGCAGCTGACGGGCCGTCCGACCACGAAGCGCAGCCAGCGGCGGTTCTCCCGCGCGCGGGCGGCGTCGGTTTCTGCGGCGCGGAAACTGAGGTTGAAATCGCCGCCGTCGACCGGCGAGTCCATTGGCGTGATGAAAAGCCTCGTTCGCTCCGGTTCGCCTTGGTTCGCCCCACTGCCCAGTTCCTTCGATGCGGCGCCGATTTCCAGCAGCCCCGCGAAACGCCTGTCCGCCATGGCACTCCTCCCTTTTCGCGCTGGCTTCGTTTCCATTCCTGCCGCCCGACGCCCGCCGGTCACCACGCCGACGTCCGTGCGCGTTCCCCCGGCAGGCTACTCTGCCGGGGGAACGCGCCCTGGGGAACAAAGCCTGATCGACGGAAGCCCGCCGGCCGTTGAGGCCGGCGGGCTTCCGTCGATCAGGCTTTCGAAGCCGGCAATCGGTCAGAAGACCAATCACATAATCGGGTTGGCGGCATCCCAGTATGGCAGGATGGTCGGCTCGGTCTCGAAGGCCTTGCGCTGCTCCTCGGTGAGGTACTTCTTGTTGACAGCGACGCCGTAAACGTACTTGTCGAACCAGGCGTCGGACATGACCATGAAGCCTTTGTCGCCGATTTCGTCGCCCCAGGAGTTCTCGATCTTCCAGCGCACTGGCTTGCCGTCGCGCAGATCGACGCCGGCGATGACCATGCCGTGCGTCGGCAGGGACTCCTTGGTCTCGTACATGTCCTTCTTGGACATGTCGAGATCGAGGCCAAAGAGGTCGCTGAAACCGTAAAGGTCAAGATCCTCGATGCCTTTCTTGCGGTCGAACTGCTGCATGACGTCGTTGGCGAACCACACGCCGTAGCCATCCTTGAGCTGCTTGATGACAGCTTCCTTCATGTCCTTGGCCGGGGTGTTCAGGTAGCGGTTCGGACGGCCGCCGACCATATTGCCGGACATCTCGATGCCGTAGAGCTTGCCGTATTCAACGTGCGGGATGTCCTGCAGCAGGACGTAGTCGTTAAGGTCGAGGCCGATGAACTTCTTGTAGAAGTCCTGAGGAGTCATCGGGCCGTACTGCTTGATGCCTGCGTCCTTCTTGTCCTTGTCGTCCTCGCTTTGCGGCTTGTACTCGAAGTTAATCTCGGTCGGCGGGACACCGAAGGCGATGGCCAGAATGCGGTAGTCCTCGCCGAGCATGCGCTCGCGCACGGCATCGAGCTCGTCCTTCCTGCCTTCCTTGACAAGGGAACGGATCTCGAGGGCGTCCTTGCGCAGCTTGCGGTTGAGGATGGTGTTGAGCTCGCCGGAGTCCATGGTGCAGCTGGTCTCGTTCATCTGGTCCTGCGGAACCACGCCGTATTTGTCGATGAGCGCGCAGACCAGGCACCAGTCGCCGCCGTCCTGCTGTGGCTGGTCGAGACGGTGCAGCAGCAGACCATCGCCCATCGGGCGATCGGCGAGCTCGACCATGTTGTCATAGAAGTAGTTGCACTTCTCGAGCTTGTCGTAGAAGTATAGGTAGCTCTGGGAGAGCTCGAAGTCCTTGCCGACCTTGTGCTCCTTCTGCAGGTGCTCACGCAGGGTGTTGAGGCAAGCGAACATCCAGCAGCGACCGGAACGGCGCTGGTTAGCGACGTTCTCGGAATCCACGTCGATGGAGAAGGAGAAGTTTTCGTCGGAGTTGCGATCGACGGCGTTCATGTCCTCGGCGGCCTTGTAGATGCCGTTGGTGGTAACGGCGCGCTGGGCAATGCGGTTGCTGCGGTCGGATTCATAGTCAGCCTGGAACTGCTTGAGTTCCTCGGCATTGATTTCCTTCATCATGGTGCGTCCTTTCACTTTTCTTTCGATTGTAGGACACTGAAATACGCTCCATCAGCCCGCGGTGTCATATCCCCGTCGGTCTCGCGCATTTCCTTTTATTTTCTACCAAAATTTTCCGGAGCTGGATAGTGGGAAACGCGGGCGTCGGCGAGCTTTTGCCTATGATAACGTTCCCCGAATGCCTTCTCGGACGGAGTCTCTGCTGGGAGTCTTCCGTCCGGCGCATTCCAGACGGAAGACTCCGGGTCAGACGCTCCGAGCGGCGTCGACGATTTGCTGCGGAACGTCGCCGAGCTTGGCGTCGGCGTCAAAGTGGTGCTTAATCGGGTTGCCCATCGGGTTCTGGTCGTAAGCCAGGATCTCGGTCGGGATGTCAGACAAGGACTTGCCCGGCTTACTCAGGCCTTCGATCTGCCAGGTGAACGGCGAGAACTCGTTGTGCGGGTCGACCCACGTCGTGCGCTGGTTCCTGTTGGAGTGCTTGGCGCCCATGTAGAGGCAGAAGGACAGCAGGATGACGAAGAGGCTGATGGCGATGATCGTGACGATGTATGTCGCCGGCGAGCCGACTTCCTCGGCCACCTGGGCCGGCGGCCAGATGGCCAGCACGATGCCGAACAAGCAGGCGATGAGGCCGACAACGGTCACCAGCCAGGCACCGAACATGCCGCCGGGGATGGTGAACGAACGGGGACGGTTCGGCTGCGTGTACTTCAGGCGGATGTACGAGACGAACATGAGCACGTAGTACAACAGGTAGAGAACCGTGATGGCTTGGGTCATCATAATGACAAAGCCCTCAACGTTCGGCAGCAGGCCGACGAGCAGGGAGATGATCGTCATGAACACGCATTGGAAGTACATCAGGCGGCTCGGCATGCCGTGCTTGTTGTAGCTCTGCAGCGACTTGGGCAGGAAGCCCGCGCGAGCGGCCTGGCCCAGCATGAAGGACGGGCCGGCGAAATTCGTCACGGTCATGGCGACCATGTTGCACAGCAAAGCCCAGCTGAGGACCATGTAGAGCCACGGGATGCCGATGGTGGCGCCCAGCTCGCGGAAGGTCATGAACAGCGCGTAGAGGACGTTGATTTTGTTATTCGGGATGACCATGGCGATGATGAGCGTGCCGACCATGAAAATGAGCATGGAGAACACCATCGACCAGATCATGGCCTGCGGGAACTCCTTCTTCGGGTTTTTCAGCTCGGTGATGTGCGCCGCGTTCATGTCGATGCCCGCGTAGCTGAAGAGCACGCCCGCCGCCAGGGACAGGGTCGACAGGCCCTCCCACTTCGGCAGCAGGTGCACTGGCGCGAAGCTGATGTTGGACTGGTGGCCTTCGCACAGCCAGACGATCATAAGGACAACCATGACGCCCAGCGGGACGAGGCTGCCGATGACGACGCCGTACTTGGCGATCTTCGAGAAGACCTTGAGACCCTTAGTGGCCAGGAAGGCGAGGAACCAGTAAAAGACCAGCCAGCAGCAGATGATCCAGATCTCGTGCTGCGGATGTTCCGCGAACGCGACGGCCGCGTTGAAGTTCGGCGTGTAGAAGAGGATCGTAGCGCTGAAGCTCACCGGCGCGATGCCGAAGTTGATGGAGCACTGCATCCACAGGATGATCAGGCACATGAAGCCCCAGCCCGGACCCATGCCTTCGCCGACCCAGCGGAAGATGCCGCCGCGCTGGGTCCATCCGGTCGCCAGTTCAGCGGTCACCAGCGCCGTCGGCAGGAAGAACAGGATGGCGCCGATGACGAAGAACGTGATGGATGACAGGCCGTAGAACGCCTGCTGCGGATCGTTCGACAGACCGGCGAGAATAGAGACGTTCATCATGGCTAGGGCGAACATGGTCATGTATTCCTTCTTGGCCATGGCCACTTTATCGCGATGCGGATACGAAGCGGCGGACGGAACGCCGGCGCCGACCTCCGCGGAATTGATGTCTGACATTATCGCTTCTTTCCTGAGACGATGCTCCTTCGTCGTCCATGCTGCCCCGCCGGAGAGGCTCCAGGCACCGCGGACGCCGATGCACCGCACTGCTCAGTTGCCAAGATTACAGGAATCAGAAGGCCGTCGAAAGCCGAAAACGGATGAAATCGTTACCGGAATTGCCGGGAACGCTTCCGCCTTTCCCGAGAGGCGAAAGGGTCCCGACCATCCCGGTCGGGACCCTTTCGAAACGCGTCGTATCCGAACCAATTACGCTCGGAGCATGCTATGCACGAACAGCGTCATTGCTCGGACGCTGCCTTGACAATCGCCGGATCGACCTCCGCGAGACGGGCGTCCGGAGAGAAGCGGTGCTTGATCGGCGTGCCCATCGGGTTCTGGTCGTAGGCCATGACGTCGCTGGGGATGTCCGATTCCACGCGGCAGGGCTTGTCCAGCCCCTCGATCTGCCAGGTGAACGGGGCGAACTCGTTGTGCGGGTCGATCCACGTCGTCTCAGGACGCGCGTCGGACCGCTTGGCGAAGGAGTAGAGAACGCCGCCGACGGCGAAGATGAAGACCGCGATGGCGATGATGGTCACCACGTACGTGACCGGCGAGCCGACTTCCTCGGCCACCTGGGCCGGCGGCCAGATGGCCAGCACGATGCCGAAGGCGCAGCAGATGTAGCCCACGATGCAGGTGATCCAGCCGCCGACCCTGC
>JAFRAT010000017.1 GCA_017405305.1 Aeriscardovia sp.
CCGCGCGCAACGCCGCGCGCCACCAGAACGCGCAGGCGATGCGAGTCCAGCAGGCCCGCGCCATGGGGGCGCTGCGTCCCGCGCAGACCGGCGCGGACCCGGCCATGAACCGGTCCGCCGCCGCGCGCGTCCGTAGCGCCCGCAGCATGCAGTACCGCAACGCCGCCGCGTTCGCGGCGAACCCCGCCAGCCCGCGCATGGCGGGCAACCGCGCGCCGATCCAGCGTGACCAGCGCCGCAACCCGTACGCCGTCCGCGGACCGCAGGCCGCCAGGCGCGCCGCCGAAGCGGAGACCAAGAAAAAGGGCGGCCTGACGCGCACCACGATCATCACGGTCGGCATCCTCGTCCTCGCGCTGCTGCTGGGCTGGTGCATCAAATCCCTGGACCTCGGCTCCTTCCGCCTGGGCAACGACGATTCGCACGTCCAGTGGAATCTCAACGTCAATTCCGCGCCGATCCCCGGCGGCAAGGCCGAGGAGCAGGCCGACGCCAACGTGACAGGCGCCGACGTCGGCTCCAACGGTTCCTCGTCCAGCAGCGCGAACGTCAAGAACGCGCAGGCCGTCCCAGCTCCGGAATCGGCGAACACGACCGCCTACACGGTCAGCAGCACGCGGATCGTCCGCTCGCCGAGTCTCCAGGGCCTGGGCCTGCAGATCCACCTCGCCCAGCCCGAACCGGTGCAGAAGATCGTCATCACCACCCGCTACGGCGGCGGCCAGGCCGCGGTCTACGCGAATTCCACGGCGCAGGACCCGCAGAACGGCACCGCCCTGGCGAACTTCTCCTTCTCCTCCAACGGCCAGACCACGGTGACGCTTCCCTCCGCCACGCAGACACAGGATCTCGTCATCTGGGTTTCCCGGAGCCCGGCCGGCGGTTTCTACTACCAAAGCGTCGAAGTGTACTGAGCCGCGGTCCCGGCATCGTGGTCATGCCGTTGGCATGCCATGACCACGACGTAAAGGCCTGCACCGCTATTCCAAGCGCTGTCCGAAAAGATGGTATCGATTCCAGAGCATTTCCTTGGAACCACCGCTGGCGCGGCCGCCCGCGCCATCCTAGAATCTGATGGCAAAACGGGCGCGGAGCGGCTGCCGGACGGCGCCGCGGCCGCCCGGGCAAGAAGGCTCCTATGTCATCCCAGAACGCAGCGGCGCCCACGCCCGTGCGGCGGACGCTGACCCTGTTCGGTTTCTTCGCCATGACGGCGTCGATGGTCATGGCCGTTTACGAGTACCCCAGTTTCGGCACGTCCAAATTCTCCTGCGTGTTCTTCGCCCTGCTGGGCGGCCTGTTCTGGTTCCTGCCCATGGCGTTGATGGCCGCTGAGATGGCGTCCGTCGACGGCTGGTCGGAAGGCGGCATCTTCGGCTGGGTCAGCAACGCCCTGCACAACGAACGGCTCGGTTTCATGGCCCTCTTCTTCCAGTGGTTCCAGATCACCGTGGGATATGTGACCATGAGCTATGTCATCATCGGCCTGCTCTCGGAGATCCTCGGCTGGCCCGCCCTCAATGATTCCCCGGGACTCAAATTCGTCGCCGTGCTCGTCATCTTCTTCGGCGTCACGCTCCTGCAGCTGGGCGGAACGAAGCACACCGCGGCCATCGCCAAGATCGGCTTCATCGTGGGCATTCTCTGTTCGGCGATCATCCTCTTCGTGTTCGCCATCGTCTATCTGGCGCAGGGGCACCCCGTCCAGATCCGGTTCGGCGCGCGGCAGTTCTTCCCTGACTTCAGCCAGATGGGCACGCTGACGATTTTCGCCACCTTCATCCTGGCGTACACGGGCGTGGAAGCCTCCGGATCGCACGTCAACGAGCTGCAGAAACCCGGCCGCAACTACCCGCTGGCCATGTTCATCCTCGTGGCCATCGCCATCATCTTCGACTCCTTGGGCGGCATCTCCGTGGCATCGGTCATCCCGGAGAAGGAGCTCTCTCTCAACGCCGGCATCTATCAGACCCTTGACTACCTCATGTACGTCGACACCGGCCGGACGCACCATCTCACTTGGCTGCTCGACCTGGTGTGCCTGCTCATCTGCTTCGGCGTCATCGCCGAGATCGGCTCCTGGGTCGTCGGCCCGTCCAAGGGCCTGCAGGGCAGCGCCTGGTACGGTCTCATGCCCAAGTGGGTCTCCCACCAGAACAAGTACGGCGTGCCGACCTTCATGATCGCCGCGCAGTTCTGCGTGGTCGCCGTGTGGGACGCGGTCCTGACCTTCGGCGGCGGCAGCGACGGCAACATGTCGTTCCTCATCGCCACGACCCTCACAAGCCTTGTGTACCTCGTGTGCTACCTGCTGATGTACGTGTCCTACTTCCGCCTCATCTACACGGAGAAGGAGCTCAAGCGCACGTACAACGTGCCCGGCGGCACCGTCGGCAAGACGATCTTCGCTTGCTGCGGCCTGCTGTGCTCGCTTTTCGCCTTCGCCGTGTCGTTCATCCCGACGTCGGCCCTGCCGGTGTCCGACGGCGCTCGCTTTGTCGTGATCCTGACATACTGCTTCCTTGGCACCGTCATCCTGGCGTTCACGATTCCGGCTTTCCGCCGCCACTACCTTAAGAAGCTGGATCCGAGCGAGATCCGCGTCATGCACTTCCGTCTGCTGTGGCGCCGCGTGCCGACCATCATGCAAGATGCCGTGGACGCCGCCCGCAAGCGCAACCACGTGACCGAGGTTGACGGCCACCTCGTCCAGATGCTGGAGGACAAGAACGGCGAGAAAAACAGAGTGGAGAGGTCCGACCGCTTCGAGGACTCCGGTTTCTGACCTGGTAGGGATTCCAGGCGATCCGATAGCAAGGGCAAGAAGAGGGGCGCCGCGTCGAGTGAAGCGGCGCCCCTCTGCCGTGTTCGGCTCGCCTGGCCTATTCCACGTGCTCATTGGCGTCGGACTCTTGGAAGATGTAGGCGTACGCGGCGTCGACGAGCCACTCGTCCGGCGTCTGGCCATGGTCCTCCGCACTGGTGGCCACCGCGGACCACAGCGCGTCCGGCATCTCGATGACGTGCCGCCCGTTGGCGGCATCGGCTTCGCTGTCCTGCCGATCCTTGGCCTGGATGCCCAAGCGCAGGACCTCCAGGATGACGTCCTTGCCTTTGCGCGCCATCTGCGCGGCCAGTTCGCCGGCCTTGTAAGTGCGGTAGATCTCCGTTTTGCACAGGTCGGCCGCTGTATGCGCCGCGCGGCGCATGGGGTCGGGATGTCGGACGGTTCCGCGGCGCTGGGCGCCGCCGCGCTCCGCACCGGTCATTTCCCGCCCTGGAACCCGAGCTGGCGCCAGGCCTCGTAGATGGCGATGGACGCGCAGTTCGCCAGGTTGAGGCTGCGCAGGCTGGGGCGCATTGGCAGCCGCACCTGCTCGGCCACATGCGGTCCGAACATGATGCTGAGCGGGTCGGGGACGTTGCCCGGCTCCGGTCCGAACAGGAGAATGTCGGTCGGCCTGTATTTGATGTCCGTGTGCAGCTTGCCGGCGCGGGCGGTGAACGCGATGATGCGCGAGTCCGGCATGGATTTGACGAGGTCGTCGAAATCCGGGTGCAGTACGACGTGGGCCATGTCGTGGTAGTCGAGGCCCGCGCGGCGAAGCTTGGTGTCCTTGAGGTCGAAGCCGAGCGGTTCGATGAGGTGGAGAATCGTGCCCGTCACGGCGCACAAGCGGATGGCCGAACCCGTGTTGCCTGGGATGCGCGGCGAATAGAAGCACAGGTGCGGCGTCGAGGTCTTGGTTTCGGCGGCCTGTTGGGCGCTGATCATGGCGTCGGCGGTGCTGATGGGGTTGCCGTGCGCGTCCGTGAGCAGCTCGTCCGGGCCGTAGTTGGATTTGCGGTAGCCGTATTCGAACATGGACTCGACCCTGTCTACGGCCGCGGTTTCGGCGGTGTTCATCCGCTGCTGTTCTTTTTCGTCCGACATACGCGAAAGATTAGGGAATATGACTGACAATCACGCGTTCGGCCGCGAGGATGCCGAAGCGCTGGTTCCACGCCTGCGGGTCTGGTGGGAAACGGCTGCGAGAGACCTGCCCTGGCGGGGCGAGGACGGGCCGGCCTGGGGTGTCCTTGTCTCCGAGGTCATGAGCCAGCAGACGCCGATGTCGCGGGTCGCGCCGTACTGGACGGACTGGATGCGCCGCTGGCCTACGCCGGATTCGTGCGCGGCCGCGAGCAAGGCGGAGATCCTGACGGCCTGGGGGAATCTGGGCTATCCTTCGCGTGCCCTGCGCCTGCGGGCCTGCGCCCAAACCGTCGTCGAACGGTTCGGCGGCAGCGTGCCGCAGGACTACGGGGACCTGGTCTCGCTGCCGGGCGTGGGCCGGTACACGGCCAGCGCCGTCTTGTCGTTTGCGTTCGGGAAGCGCGTCGCCGTCGTCGATACGAACATCCGGCGTGTCGTGTCCCGCGCGTTCGACGGCGGGGAGAGCATCGGGGGCGCGACGACGAAAGCGGACCTTGCCCGCGCCGTCGAGCTGCTGCCGCGGGAGGATGGCGACTCCGTCGTCTGGAACCAGACGCTGATGGAAATCGGCGCGACCGTCTGCACATCGTCCAATCCGCGCTGCGGGACCTGTCCGCTGGCCGGAGTCTGCCGATGGAAGCGCGCGGGCTATCCGGGGATGGGCGCGGCGCGCACGCGCTCGGCGCAAAAGTGGAAAGGCACCGACCGCCAGGTCCGCGGCATTGTGCTCAAAGCCTTGCGCCGGCAGGCGAAGGACGGCGTCGCCCGGCCGCGTCTAGCGCCGGACGATCTGGAAGCCCTGTGGCCCGACTCCGGCCAGCTGCGCGCCTGCGTCGCCGCGCTGGATGCCGACGGCCTGGTGGCCATCGGCCGGGACGGCGGCGTCACGTTCCCGGACTGAGGTGTCGCGCGGCGCTGACGACCCCGGCCGCCGTCAACGCCTCCCGGATGGCCGGCACCCGGACGATCCGCAGCGAGGCGAGCCGTTCCTCCTTGCGCAGCCGTTGGCGCGCGGGGACGAGGACGATCCGGAACCCCAGCCGTTGGGCCTCGAGCAAGCGCTGCTCCAAGCGTGGAACGGGCCGCACCTCGCCGGTGAGGGAGACCTCGCCGAAGGCTGCCGTCGTGCGCGGCACGGGCCTGCCGGTCGCGGCGGACGCCAGAGCCACGCAGGCCGCCAGGTCGCAGGACGGCTCCTTGGCGCTGCCGCCGGCGATGGTGGAGAGGTACAGGTCCTTGTTCAGCAGCTGGACGCGCGCGTGCTTGTGCATGACGGCCACTAGCATGGCGACACGGTTGTAGTCCACGCCGTTGACGGCCCGTCGGGGCGCCGGCAGCGCGCTCGACGTCACCAAGGCCTGGATTTCGATCGGCATACTGCGCCGGCCCTCCAGGGTGAAGGTGATGCAGGCGCCTTCGCTGGGCGCGTCAAAGCTGGAGACGAACAGGCCCGATGGGTCGGCGACTTCGTTGATCCCTGCGTCGTCCATGTCGAAGCAGCCGACCTCGTCCGTCGGCCCGAAACGGTTTTTGACGGCGCGCAGCATTCTCAGGGCCGTGCGGCTGTCGCCCTCGAACCGGCAGACGACGTCCACCAGATGCTCCAGGGTTCTCGGGCCGGCGACGGACCCGTCCTTGGTGACATGGCCGACGAGCAGAGTGGGGATATTGAAGGACTTGGCCACGCCGATGACGCCGTGCGCCACTTCGCGCACCTGCGCCGATCCGCCGGAGATGCCGTCGCTGTCGCCGGACATGATGGTCTGCACGGAGTCGACGATGGCCAGGTCCGGCCGATGCGAGGCCATGAGGTCGAGCGCGCTGCCCAGGTCCGTAGTAGACGCCAGCAGCAGCCGTTCGTCCATCGCCCCGACGCGGCGGGCCCGCAGCCGGATCTGCGCCGCCGACTCCTCGCCGGAGATGTAGAGGACAGTCCTGCCGCCGCGGGCGATGCTGCCAGCCGTCTCCAGCAGCAGCGTCGACTTGCCGATGCCCGGCTCGCCGGCGACAAGCACAACCGATCCGGGTACGATGCCGCCGCCCAGGACCCGATCGAACTCCGAGAAACCGGTGGCCAGCCGCTTATCCCCCTCGTCCGCTTCCCCGCCCAGGTCGGTAATGGGCCGCGCCGCGGCGTCACCGGCGCCGACGGTTCCCAGGCCCGCTGCGCCGCCGCTTCCCATGCCCGGCTTCCGTCCCGCCGCCGTGCGGGCAGGCGCCATGGGAGCGTGGTGCTCCTGGACGGTTCCCCACTGCCCGCAGTTCGGGCACCGCCCGTACCACTTGACGCCGCTCCAGCCGCATTCGGAACACAGGTACATGGTCGTCGTTCTCGTCATGCTTCGACGCTATCGCGTTTCCTGCCCGACGCCTCCGGAAGCGTCCACTCGGCGTGGAAAAATATGCCCATGAGCTCAGAACCGAAAAAACGCCACACCGGCGCGAGCGTGACCATCGCCGTGGTCGTTCTGATCGTCCTCTGCCTTCTTTCCGCGTTCATCTGGCCCGGCTGGGCCGTCAAGACAACGCCGCAGCAGCAGGCGGCGTCCCCGGCCCAGAGTTCCGAAGCGGCGAAAAGCGACGCGCCGACGCCCGCCAAAACGCCTGCCGCGCTGCCGCTGCCCGACAACGCCACGAACCTGCTGAAGGCCATGCCAGCCACCGTCGGGTCATACTCCCGCCAGCAGATCACCAACGTCACTCTGTGGGAGCAGGCCCTGCCGCTCGAGGAACACCAGATCGTGTATTCCAACGGCGCCGCCTCGCAGGATATCACCCTGACCGTCGCGCAATGGGCGCTCGCCGACAACGCGAAGAGCGAGTTCGCGTCCCTGGCCGCCAAGATGACCGGCGCGAAAATCGCCGACGGCGACGTCAAGGTCAACGGCCAGTCCACCGGCAGCTACCAGGTGAACGAGGACCAAGGCGATTCCGGCCAGGCGACCGCGCTGTGGCAGAACAGCACCTGCGTCTTCCAGGTCACTGGCCCGACAGCGGAGGTCAGGACCTTCTACAAGCAGTTCCCGTTGTGACGACGCTGGGCGTGAGTCCCGCGAAAGGAGTACCATTGCGCGATGGTTGACTTTTCGTAGTCGTTGCCGGTAAAGATTGGAGGCCCGTTATGGGATCAGTCATCAAGAAGCGCCGCAAGCGCATGAGCAAGAAGAAGCATCGCAAAATGCTTCGCAAGACCCGTCATCAGCGCAATAAATGAGTCTTGGCTGAAAGGATCTGGAAACCCTCCGCGGCCCCTGCAAGACGCAGGGGCCGCGGAGGGTTTCCAGATCCGGGCGCACCAGGGCGGATGGCGGCCCGCCCGTCTCAGCGCTTGAGCGGGTTGACGAGGACGGCCGGCTTGCCGGGATTGCCGACGATGACCTCGTCCACCATGCCCAGGAACAAGCCATGCTCCACCACGCCGACGGTGGAAATGAGATCCTGCGCCAGTTCGCGCGGATGATCGATGTGGCCCAGATGCAGGTCGACGATGTAATTGTTCTCGTCGGTGCGGATCGGCGTCCCGTCCTCGCCTGTGCGCAGGACCGGCTCGTAGCCGCGTTCGCGGAATCGGGAAACGACGTGCCGCGCGCCGAAGGGGATGACCTCGATCGGCAGCGGGAAGGCACCGATCTCGTCGCAGAGCTTGGAGCGGTCGACGATCCACACGTAGCGGTCGGAGTTGACAGCCACGATTTTCTCCCACAGCAGTGCCGCGCCGCCGCCCTTGATGCCGTTGAAGTTCGCGTCGACCTGGTCAGCGCCGTCGATGGTGAGGTCCAGGCGGCCGACGTCGTCGATGTCGACGATGCGGATGCCATAGCTTTCCGCCTGCCGGGTCGTGCGCCGGGACGTGGTCACGCCGGTGATGTCCAGGCCCTCCTCCTGATGGCGACGGCCGAGTTCGTCGACCAGGTAGCGCACGGTGGATCCGGTTCCCAGTCCGACGGCCATGCCCGGCTTGACCAGCCGCGCCGCGGCGATGCCTGCTTCCTTTTTCAGCGCGTCCTGCGCTGCTTTCGCTTCGTTCCGAGTCGCGTCGTCCATGATGCCTCCTTGCGTCCAATGGCGAGCGATGGTGCTCCTCTTCAGGGTAGCAGCGCGCCGGGCCGGAAGCTGGGCGGATCCGGTGGCGGAGCTGCGCGCTGGCTGGATGCTTGGCTGTTGGGCGCATGGCTGTCGGACAGGGGCCGTCGCGGCGCCCGGTTTCAGCGTTGCGACCTGTCGGAGCACCTCTGGCGGCACGGTCAGGCCCTGTCGGTACGGCGAGTCGAGAAGCGTCTGCCAGCCCTCGAGCGGCATGCGCCCCGGTTTCGTCCCCGCTTCGACGGCAGAGGAGTAGCCGTGAGCCAGCCCGTCGACGATCTCGTTGAACTTGTTGCCCGCGTGGCCTTTGACCCACTTGAAGCTGACGGTTCCCGGGCGGTTGGTCGTTTCCCAGTCGATGGCCTTGATGATGGCGGCGTTCTTGACGGGCTTCTTCTGCGAGTTTTTCCAACCGTTGCGCTTCCAGCCGCGGATCCAGGTGCTGGAGCAGTTGATGGCGTACTGGGAGTCCGACTCGATGAGCAGGCGCGCGCTGTCATGGTGGTGACGCAGGGCTTCGAGGACCGCGCAGAGCTCGCCGATCTGGTTCGTGCCGTTGTTGGCGCCGCCGGCGTCGTGCGCGCCGCTCGCATGGTTGATCCATCCCCAGCCCATGGGGCCGTTGGGGTTGCGCAGGGCGCTGCCGTCGGTGGAAACGATGTCCGTGTACTGTTCGCTGTTCGCTGCTGTCATGCCTCCACTGTACGGCGCGCGGCGGGGAGACCGGGGCTGCGGACGAGGTGGAACGACGAAGTTTTTCCGGGAGCGGGATCGCTGCTCGCATGAGGCAGGACTTTGGGAACGATGGTCCGCGTCGTCTGTCCCCCGGGTCTTTTTCAGAAAGATGACATGCTGTCCGGCAACGGTGTTGCGGCGCATCCTCGGCGCGGCGGAAGGACCGCCATCGTCGCCGCCTTGGTGTGCTGCGCCGCGCGCCTGCGTTTGCCGGCGCCTACCAGGCGCCGGCCCGGTCCATGTCATGTCTATGGCTCCGAGGCCGCTACCGAGACGAAGCCGGCTGATTGGCCCGGAAGACGCGGCTACGGCCTGCCCCGTCGGAAGCCATCCGCCGGCTGCCTGTCCGCGTCTTCGCGTCCCTGGGGCGCCAACGACCTCGTGCAGCACACGATGGCCGCCGAACGCGTCGGCCCGCGGCTGATGGATCTGCTGGACGGTTTCCAGCCGGATCCTGCAGATGATTGGCCACGCTTGCTCCGGCGGGGCACGAGTCGCGAGTCCATATGGGCGTGCGCGGCGAATCGGCCCCCGCCCGCCCCGGCCTCGCTCCGTGCTCTTGATGTTTGTGTGAGCATTCCTGAAAAGGGCCGTTGCCGGCGTTGATTCGCCGGGTAAGTTGCCGAAAGGTATGTACGCGACGGAAAGGCGTCACCGTGTCACAGCAGCAAACGATCGGCGAAGCGCTGGCGACGGCTCCTAAAGGGCGCATCGAGGCGATCGACGTGGCCAAAGGCATCGGTATCCTGTCGATCATCGTCGGTCATCTGGCCGCCGAGGCGCCATACAACACGCAGCGCATCGTCGCGTTCGTTTTCCTGTACCATGTGCCGATCTTTTTCTTCGTCGCCGGGTACTTCCTCAGCGTGAAACGGCCCTTCGGCCAGTTCGTCAAATCCAAGGCGCAGCGCCTGCTTTACCCGTTCGCGTTCGCGTCGGCCATCATGTTCCTTGTCGCGCTGCTGCTGCGGGTGATGCGAGGCCACTGCCTGCCGCCGACCATCTACCGCAGCCCGCTGGACGCGTTTGAGGCCGGAGTGCTCGGATACGGCGCCCCGCAGGGCTCCATGTTCCCGCAGGTCACCTGGATCGGCGCCATCTGGTTCCTCGAAGCGCTGTTCTGGTCGCTGCTCGCCGGCTACGGAATCCTCAAGCTCGAGGCTCTGATGCTGGGACGGGTGCCGCAATGGCTGACGATGGGTCTGCTGCTGCTGGCGACCTTCGGCGTGGCGTACGGTGCGCGCGCGCTGCTGCCGGCCGTAGGCCTGCTGCCGCTGAACATCTCCACGGCCCTCTTCTCGCTGTTTTACCTGTACCTCGGGCATGTGCTGCGACGCTTCGATTTCTTCGCCAAGGATATGAACGTCTTCCTGTTTCTCGCGTTCCTAGCCATTTCCGCGGTGATGTACCACTTCCGCTACTTCGTCAACATGGTCATCGACGATGCCGACCCGCACTGGCTCGGCTTCTTCGCCGCCATTCCCGCGTCCCTGGCCGTCGTGCAGATCTCGCGCTACCTGGTGCGCTTCGTCAGGCCGGCCGCCAACCTGCTGACCTTCTTCGGGCGCAACTCGCTTATCTTCCTCGTGGTGCACATCCTGCTCATCAACCTGGGCGGCACGTATCTGCTCTATCGCGCCGTGCCGTTCGTCATGCCGAACGCGCTGTCGTTCTACTTGCTCATCGCCATCCATCTGACGGCCGGGACGCTCGTCTCGCTGCTCAACGGCCGGTGGAAGCCGTTGCAGAAGATCTTTGGCGTGCCGGTGAAGCTGTCGCAGGAGCGAAGGGTGACCGCGCCGGCGAAACAGAGCGCCTGAGAGAGAGGATTCCGAAAGGCGAAGCGCGTGGGAGGGGCAGGGAAGGAGGAAGGGGCTGTTCCCAGTGCTGGGAACAGCCCCTTCCTCCTTCCCTGCCGTCGTCGAAGAGCCAAGCCGCCGTTATCGGAATGGATTCTCGGCGCTTAGCGAGTCAGAACGGTTCGCGCGTCGTCGTCTTCCGGTTCACTGCAGCGCGGCGTCCACGATGGCGTTCGCGTCGGACAAGACGGCATCCAACGCGTCCGGCGATTCGAAGGACTCGGCGTAGATCTTGTAGATGTTCTCCGTGCCGGACGGGCGGGCAGCAAACCAGTTGTCTTTGGTCGTCACCTTGAGGCCGCCGATCGGCGCTCCGTCCCCCGGGGCGACGGTGAGCTTGGCGTCGATGGCTTCGCCGGCGAGGGTGCCGGCTGCCACGCTGCTGCCGGAGAGCTTCTTGAGACGTGCCTTCTGCTCGAGCGTGCACGGAGTATCGACGCGCTTGTACCAGCTTTCGCCGAAGCGCGCGATCTGTTCCTGGTGCAGCTGCGCCGGGTCCTTGCCGGCCTTGGCGGTGATTTCCGCGGCGAGCAGGTCGGGGATGAGGCCATCCTTGTCGGTGGTCCAGATGCGGCCGTCCTTGCGCAGGAAGCTCATGCCGGAACTTTCTTCGCCGCCGAAGCCGATGGTGCCGTCCATCAGCGGGTCGACGAACCACTTGAAGCCGACCGGCACCTCGTAGAGCGGGGCGTGGATGGCCGCCGCCACGCGGTCGATGAGCGAGGAGCTGACGAGTGTCTTGCCCACGCCAGCGCCTTGCGGCCAGCCCGGGCGGTTGCCGCCGAAAAGGTACTCGACGCAGACGGCGAGGTAATGGTTCGGGTTCATGACGCCCCAGCCTGGACAGACGATGCCATGGCGATCGGCGTCCGGGTCGGCGCCGCCCACGAGGTCGTACTTGTCCCACGCGCCGTCGTTGAGCCGGTCGACGAGACCTTTCATGGCGTACTGGGAACTCGGGTCCATGCGGATCCTGCCGTCGTGGTCGACGGTCATGAAGGCCCAGCGCGGGTCGATCGTGTCATTGACGAGCTCGAGGTCGATGCCGTACTGCTCGGCGATGAGCGGCCAATAGTGCACGCTAGCGCCGCCCAGCGGGTCGATGCCCAAGCGCACTCCGGAGGCGCGGATGGCGTCGAAGTCAATGACGTTGGCGAGGTCATCCACATAGTGCTTGCGGAAGTCGAAGCGCTCGACGAGGTCGGATACGATCGCCTTCTCGAAGGGCACACGCGCCACGGACCTCCACTGCGGCAGGATCTCGTTGGCACGCCGCGCGATGGCGTCGGTGATGTCGGTGTCGGCCGGACCGCCGTTGACGTTGTCGTATTTGAAGCCTCCGTCGGTCGGCGGGTTGTGGGACGGGGTGACGACGATCCCGTCAGCCAGGTCCTCGCCGCTGAAGCGCTGCGTGCCGTCCGCGGCGCGGTTGTGCGTCAGGACGGCCTGGGACACGGTCGGCGTCGGCGTGTAGCCGTCGCGCGAATCGATGCGCACGCGCGCGCCGGAGGCGACGAGCACCTCGAGGGCCGTCTTGAAGGCCGGCAGGCTCAGCGCATGGGTGTCGCGGCCGATGTAGAGCGGGCCGGTGACGTGGCGCGCGGCGCGGCTCTCCACGATCGCCTGCGTGATGGAGACGATGTGCGCTTCGTTGAAGGACGTCTCGAGGCTGGAACCGCGGTGGCCGCTGGTGCCGAAGGACACGCGCTGGGCCGTCACGAACGGGTCGGGAACGAGGTCATAGTATTTGCTGATGACCTCGTCGACATCGATGAGATCATCCGGTGCGGCGGGCATTCCCGCGTTTTTTGCTACCATGCCCCTCATTGTGCCATGGGCCGGTGAGTTTTCCCGGGATTACGCCGGATCCTGACGGGATTTTTTCCAGGGAAGGGACACCCGTGGCGTGCGCACGAGAAGCGCCTGGCGGTCGATGCCGACGCGTATGTGCCGGGTGACGCCGAGGACGTCCCCGTCGGCCTCGGCAAGGGCCGGCTCGTCGAGGGTCAGTTCGGCTTCGACGCCCTGAATCTCCTCGATGTCGGAGTTGATCGTCAGAGGGCTGCCGCCAGGCTTGCCGGTGATGGTCTGGTAGAGCATGTCGTTGGCCAGGCCGGTCCAGCCCAACAGCCCGGCCTTGGCGTCGAGGAGGGCGAAATCGAGCAGGCCATCCGCGTAATCCGCTTGCGGCATGAGCGAGACGACCGGGATCCTGCCGCAGTTGCCGATAAGGAAAGTGCGGAACAGGGCATTGGCGGACTGGACGATGGTGCCATCGGCCTTGCGCACGACGATGGTGCCGCGGTGCCGGCGCGCGTTGAGGTGGCGAACGGCGCCGACGAAATAGGCCATCCAGCCGATGGCCTTCTTCAACTTCGGGTTCGTCGAGTCGATCATGACAGCGTCGAAGCCGATGCCGCTGATGAGGAGGAAGCCGTGCCGCTGCCGCGGTTCATCGGAGTCCAGCAGCGCCAGATGCCCCATGTCGACGCGCTGGGAGCCGTGGGAGACGACCACGCGCAGAGCCTCGTCCAGGTCGTCGAGGGGGATGCCGAGGTTTCGGGCAAAGAGGTTGGCCGTCCCGATGGGCAGCACGCCCAGCGCGCGGTCCGTGCCGGCCACGGCCGTCGCCACGGTCCTGACGGTGCCGTCACCCCCGCAGGCCACGACGACATCCGCCCCGGCGGCGATGGCTTCCCTGCCGCAGGCGTAGCCGTCCTTGTCGAGCAGCGTGTCGATGAAGAGGATATCGTGGATGCCGTGGTCCTCGCAGAACCGGCGGATGCGCTCCTTGACCTCGTCGGCATGCGGTTTCGAAGGATTGACGATGAAAGCGTACCGGACAGGGTCGGTCCGTCGCTTCCGGAGCGTCGATTCGAGCGCCTGACGCCGCCGGGATCGGTGGACGGCGGCGACGACGGCTGGCAGCGCGACCAGCAGCAGAAGGAAGACGCTCATCGCCAGCCAGGTCATCGTTCGCCCATTCACCCCTCCATTATGTCCTGCGGATCGTCCGCTCCGGCAGCCGCCAGCGCTGTCGTTCCTGGATTTCCGCATTTGCGCGAGCGTTCCGAAGCGTCCGGACAAAACGGTAATCTGACCTCATGCTCGATATTCAGTTCATCCGCGACCATGCGGACGTCGTCCGTGAGTCCCAGCGCAAGCGCGGCGAGTCCGTCGAACTGGTCGACGAAGTGCTCGCCCTGGACAGGCTCCGCCGCGACGCCCTGCAGCGCTACGAGTCCGCCCGCGCCGACCAGAAGGCCGCCGGCAAGAAAATCGCCGCCGCCCCGAAAGAAAAGAAAGCGGCCGCCGCCGCCCAAGTGAAACAGCTCTCCGAAGAGGTCAGCAAACTCAAGGCCGACGCCGACAAGGCCGACGAAGACTACAAGGCCGCCGCCTGGCAGCTGTCCAACATCATCGAGCCAGAAGCGCCGGAAGGCGGTGAGGACGACTTCATCGTCCGCGAGAAGCACGGCGGAATCCGCGACTTCGCAGCCGAAGGCTTCGAACCGAAGGACCACCTCGCGCTCGGCGAACTGTCCGGCGGCATCGACATGAAGCGTGGCGTCAAAGTCGGCGGCTCCCGTTTCTACTTCCTCAAGGGCGACATCGCCCGCCTGGAAGTGGCGCTGCACACCATGGCCTTCGACTACGCCCGCTCCCAGGGCTTCGTCCCGACCATCACCCCGACGCTCGTGCGCCCGGAGATCATGGGCGGCACCGGCTTCCTCAACCAGCACTCCGACGAAATCTACCGCCTGCGCACCCCGGACGACGACTACCTGGTCGGCACCTCCGAAGTGGCGCTCGCCGGTATGCACGAGAACGAGATTCTTGACTTCTCCGAAGGCCCGGTGAAGTACGCCGGCTGGTCCGCCTGCTACCGCCGCGAGGCTGGTGCCGCGGGCAAGGACACCCACGGCATCATCCGCGTCCACCAGTTCTACAAAGTGGAGATGTTCGTCTTCTGCAAGCCGGAAGAGGCCCGCGGCATGCACGAACGGCTCCTGAGCATGGAGAAGGAGATGCTCGGCCGCGTCGAGGTGCCGTTCCGCGTCATTGACACCGCCGCCGGCGACCTCGGCTCCTCCGCATCCCGCAAGTTCGACTGCGAGGCTTGGGTTCCGACGCAGAACCGCTACCGCGAGCTAACGTCCACGTCCAATTGCGGCGAGTACCAGTCCCGCCGCCTCAACATCCGCTATCGCAAGGACGACGGCAGCGCAGCCGCCTGCGCCACCCTCAACGGCACGCTGGCGACCACTCGCTGGCTCGTGCCTATCCTCGAGAACCATCAGCAGAAGGACGGCAGCGTCGTCATCCCGCAGGCCCTGCGCGCGTACATGGGCGGCCAGGAAATCATCGAACCGGCATGCCGCAAAGTGACAGCCTGAGGCCCTGGACCCCTGTGTTATAGTGAGCGGGTGCGCGCGCTCAGTGGATAGGTGCCCGAGCGGTCGATGGGACTGGTCCTGAAAACCAGCGAGTCATTCATGGCTCCGCGAGTTCGAATCTCGCCCTATCCGCGTCTTGCTGGAGCCTCGGGGAACACCCGGGGCTCTTTGTTTTGGAGGCCCGTCCGCGCCGTTCGCGGCGGGAACGAAAAGAGGAACGATGATCGAAATCAAGACCCCTCAGGAGGTCGAAGCCATGCGCCCGGCGGCGCAGCTCGTCGCCGACTGCCTCAGCGAGCTCAAGGACATGACCAAGGTCGGCATGAATCTGCTGGAGATTGACGAGTACACGCACAAGCGCATCGCCGACTATAAGGGCGCCAGCTCGCCGTACGTCGGCGACGACGAGATGGGAACCGTGCCGTTCGGCCATTGGATCTGCACGTCCGTCAATGACGTGGTCCTGCACGGCGTCCCGCACGACTACGCGCTCAAGGACGGCGACCTGTTGTCCCTTGACCTGTCCATCGCGGTGGACGGTTGGTGCGGCGACTCCGCCATCAGCTTCGTGGTCGGCGACCACGCCCGTCCGGAGGACCTGCACCTCATCAAGGCCACGGAGGACGCCCTGGCGGCCGCCATTGACCAGTGCCACGCCGGCAACCACCTGGGCGACGTGTCCGCCGCCGCCGGCGCCGTCGCGCACGAACGCGGCTATGAGGTTAACACCGTCTTCGGCGGCCATGGCATCGGCCGCGACATGCACTGCGACCCGTACGTGCCGAACGACGGTCGCGCGCACCGCGGCTACCGTCTGCGTCCCGGCCTCGTCATCTGCATCGAGCCATGGCTCATGGCCGGCACGGACAAAATCGCCGAGGACCCGGACGGCTGGTCCGTGCATTCCGCCGACGGTTCGCGCGGCGCCCACACCGAGCATGAGATTTGCATCACCGACGGCGATCCGATCATCATGACCGCCCGCCGGAAGTGACCGAACCGGCACGGCAGACGGGCGCGGGCCGCCCCGCGTCCCCGAAACGGAAGCGTAAGGGAGTTTATGGCAGACATTGATTTTACCCAGGATCTGGCCGCCGCGAAGGAGACGTTCGCCACCATCTCCGACGCCGTCAATCCTGACAAGCTGCGCGCGCAGGCCGCCGATCTGGAGCAGCAGGCGGCCGCGCCGGGGCTATGGGACGATCCGGACCACGCCCAGGAGGTCACCTCCAAGCTATCGAGCACGCAGACGATGCTCAAGCGCATCGACAGCATGAAGACACGCATCGACGACGTGGAAACCCTGGAATCGCTGGGCGAGGAGATGATGGACGCCGACACCATCGCCGAAGCCAAGTCCGGCGTCAAGGCGATCCGCAGGGACCTCGCCGATCTCGAGATCAGCACCTTGCTCGACGGCGAGTACGACGAACGCCAGGCGGTCGTCACCATCCGTTCCGGCGCGGGCGGCGTCGACGCGGCCGACTGGGCGAGCATGCTCCTGCGCATGTACTTGCGCTGGGCCGAGCGCCATGGCTACAAGACCAAAGTGCTCAACACCTCCTACGGCGAAGAGGCCGGCATTAAGTCCGCGACCTTCCAGATCAACGAGCCGTACGCCTACGGCAAACTGTCAGTCGAAGGCGGCACGCACCGCTTGGTGCGCATCTCGCCGTTCGACAACCAGGGGCGCCGCCAGACCAGCTTCGCCGGCGTCGAGGTCATTCCGCTGGTAGCCACGAGCGACCACATCGACATACCGGATTCCGACATCCGCGTCGACACCTTCCAGGCGTCCGGCCCGGGCGGCCAAGGCGTGAACACGACATACTCCGCCGTGCGCATCACCCACCTGCCCACCGGCTTGGTCGTGTCCATGCAGGACGAGCGCAGCCAGATCCAGAACCGCGCCGCCGCCATGCAGGTCCTCGAATCCCGCCTTCTCGTGCTCAAGAAGGAGGAGGAACGCAAGAAACGCAAGGAGCTCGCGGGCGACGTCAAGGCCAGCTGGGGCGACCAGATCCGTTCCTACGTGACGCACCCGTACCAGATGGTCAAAGACCTGCGCACCGGCTGCGAGACTTCCCAGGTGGATAGCGTCTTCGACGGCGACATTGACGCCTTCATCGACGCCGGCATCCGCTGGCGCCATCAGGAGCGCATCAGGGAAGAAGCTGAAGCCGGCGAGTGAGCCGCGTCTCTGAAGCAAGGCGCTGCCGGGAACCCGCGAACGGACAGGTTCCCGGCAGCGCCTTTTCCAAGCGGGAAAGCGGGCCGACGCCGTGTCACGCAAAAGCCCGCGCCGGCCGCAGGCGGCGCGCGGCACAATGGGAAGCGGAACAACGGGAAAGCGGCAGCCAGGGACGGAGCCGCCGGAAGGAGCCAGAGGATGAAGAAGAGCAACGAAAAGGTCATCGCCAACAACCGCCGCGCGCGGCATGACTACTTCCTGGAGGACGAGTTGGAAGCGGGCCTGTCGCTGACGGGCACCGAGGTCAAGTCGCTGCGCATGGGGCGCGCGTCCCTGGCGGAGGCGTTCGTCTCCATCGACAGGCGCGGCGAGGTGTGGCTGGAGAACGCGAACATCCCTGAGTACCTTGACGGCACGTGGACGAACCACGCCCCGCGCCGCAAGCGCAAGCTCCTGCTGCACGCCAAGCAAATCGCCAAGCTTTCCCGCCGCACGGAGGCCAAAGGCTACACGATCGCGCCGCTGAGCCTCTACTTCAACGAGGACGGCCGCGCCAAGCTGCGCATCGCCCTGGCACGCGGCAAAAAGGAGTACGACAAGCGCGCCGCGCTGCGCGCCGAGGATGACAAGCGCGCGATGCAGCGCGCCATTCGCCTCAAGAACCTCGAGAACCACCGTTGAGAGAAGCCGCGCGCGGGTGTTTTGATCGCCGAGGCTTCTCGTTCCGGGTTTGCCCGACGGCGGCAGCAGACCCGTGCCAGGCCCGTCGTTTCCAGCGTTCCAAGTCCTCCGCGCCGGCCACAGAGGAGTCGTGAAGGTTGCGGAAGGCCTCAGCCGGCGGACAGCGCCTCTGCTTTAGACTGGGCGTATGTGCGGAATCGTTGGATATTCAGGACCTATGACCGTTTCGACCAAGCCCTTGGACGTGTGCTTGCAGGGGCTGGGCCGCTTGGAGTACCGCGGGTATGATTCCGCCGGCGTCGCGTGCGCCGCGCCGGGAATGGACCACGTCGTCTGGTGCAAGAAAGCCGGGCGCCTCAGCGTCCTCGAGAACGAACTGGCGAAGCACCCGCTGCCGCCGGCGCAGACGTGCATCGGCCACACACGCTGGGCCACCAACGGCGAGCCGAGCGACATCAACGCGCACCCGCACATCAGCCAGGACGGCAAGATCGCGCTCATCCACAACGGCATCATCGAGAACGCCAACCAGCTGAAGTTCAATCTCCAGTCCGAGGGCTATAACTTCGTCTCGCAGACCGACAGCGAAGTCGCCGCCAAGCTGCTGGGCAAGATCGCCAACCGGATCATCGAAGACACCGGCAAGCCGGATCTCTTCGCCGCCGTGCGCCGCCTGGGCAAGATGCTCTCCGGCACTTTCGCCATCCTCGCCATCGACGTGCGCCAGCCGGACGTCGTATGCGCCATCCGCCGCGACGAGCCACTCGTCGTTGGCCTGGGCGAGGACGAAAGCTTCCTCGCTTCCGACGTGACCGCCTTCGTAGCCTACACGAAGAACGCGCTGGAGATCGGCCAGGACAACGCCGTCATGATCCGAGGCGGCCGCGTCGAAGCCACCGATTTCGACGGCAATCCCGTCGAAGCGCGCCGCTTCACCGTAGACTGGGACGCCTCCGCCGTCGAGAAAGGCGGCTGGGATTCCTTCATGGACAAGGAAATCCACGAGGACCCGGCTTCCGTGCGCGAGACCCTCATGGGCCGCTTCGACCTAGACGGCAACATCGTGCTCGACGAACTGCACATCGACGAGAGCACGCTGAAGAACATCGACAAGATCACCGTCGTCGCCTGCGGCACGGCCTCCTACGCCGGTTTCATCGCCAAGTACGCCATCGAGCACTGGGTCCACATCCCGGTCGAAGTGGCGCTCGCGCACGAGTTCCGCTACCGCGACCCGGTTCTCACCCCGCGCACGCTGGTCGTGGCCATCTCCCAGTCGGGCGAAACCATGGACACGCTCATGGCCATCCGCCACGCCCGCGAGCAGGACTCCAAGGTGCTGGCCATCTGCAACACGCAGGGTTCGTCCATCCCGCGTGAATCCGACGCCGTGCTATACACGCACGCCGGCCCGGAGATCGCCGTGGCGTCCACCAAGGCGTTCGTTGCGCAGATCACGGCCTGCTATCTGCTGGGCCTCTACCTGGCGCAGGTGAAAGGCGCGATGTACCGCGACGAAATTCACGGCGTCGTCCAAGGCCTGCGCGCCATGCCAGGCAAAATCCAGTGGGTGCTCGAGCATGACGCCGACGTCGTCAAGTCCACTGCCATCGCGCTTGTCAGCCGCCCAGCGTTCCTCTTCCTGGGCCGCCATGTGGGTTACCCGGTTGCGCTCGAAGGCGCGCTCAAGCTCAAGGAGATCGCTTACGCCTTCACGCAGGGCTTCGCCGCCGGCGAACTCAAGCACGGCCCGATAGCGCTTGTCGAGGAAGGCGTGCCGGTCGTCGTCATCGTGCCGTCCGCGCGCCAGGGCAACGTGCTGCACGACAAGGTCGTCTCCAACATCGAGGAGGTCAAGGCCCGCGGCGCGTACACAATCGCCGTCGCCGAGGAAGGCGATCCGGACGTGGAGCGCTACGCCGATGTCATCTTCTGGCGTCCACAGTGCCCGACGTTGATGAGTCCGCTTGTCGACGTCGTCCCGTTGCAGCTGTTCGCAATGGACATGGCCAACGCCAAGAAGCTCGACGTGGACAAGCCGCGCAACCTCGCCAAGTCCGTCACCGTGGAGTGACGCGGGCTGTGGTTTGCGCATGAAACGGTTCACTCTCAAAGACGCGGCGGCTGTGCTCCGGCCGCCCGTCGCGGCAGATTCCAAATACACCCGGGGCGTCGTCGGCCTTCTGACTGGTTCGGAGAAGTACCCAGGGGCAGGCGTGCTTTCAGCGATGGCCGCCGATCGCTGCGGAGCGGGGTACGTGCGCTACGTCGGACCGCGCCGCTGCGAGGATCTGATTCTGCAGCGCTGCCCGGAGGTCGTGCTGGGCGAAGGCCGGTGCGACGCCTGGGTGATGGGTTCCGGCATAGCGAACAGCGCGAAGGACGCGCGCCGCGGCACCATGTCCCGTCTGCTGGCCGCCGCTGGAAGCAAACAGCCCGCCGATGCCGCCGCCGCGGCGCCGGCATGCGTGGTGGACGCGGGAGCGCTGGACGAGCTGGCGCCGGGCGGCACCTACAACTGGACGGTCATCACGCCGCACATCGGCGAGCTGGCGCGCCTGCTGCAGTCAGCCGGCATCGCCGACGCGACCGAGGACGCCATCCGGTCCGACCGGGCTGCCTGGGTTCTGCGCGCCCGCGACCTGTTCGGCTGCGCCGTTGTCCTCAAGTGCGCGCACACGCTCGTCGCGCCGGCTCCGGGGTCCGCTTCGGCCCGTCCCGCAGGACAGCGGACAGTAGTGCGGAACACGGCAGAACAGCGTCCGGGCATGACCCGTGCCATCGGCCACGTTGGCGGGAACCGCCCTGGCTCTGTCCGCGAGAACGGCGTCCTGCAGGTAATCGCCCCGACGTACTGGCTCGCCAGCGCCGGCACCGGCGATGTCCTGGCGGGCGTGATGGGCGGCGTGCTGGCCCAGCTGAGGCTGCGCCTGCTCGATGGCAGCGTGGACTTCGCTTCGGCAGTCGCGTCCGCGGTGCTCGTCCACGGCCTGGCCGGCGGCTTCGCTTCGGGCGTGCTCGACCCCGGGCAGCCGTTGCGCGCCGAATCCGCTCTGATGGGCATGGCCGCCGACACAGCGGCCGTAGGCCATCCGCTGACGGCGTCGCAGGTCGCGGAACAGGTGCCGGCCGCCATCCATGCCGTGCTGGCCGCCGGAGCCTCCACGCCAGCGACGTCGTTCCGATCCCGTCCGGTCTTCCACGGGTCGTTGCGCTGATGACGGACAAGACGACCGGGAACGGGACGGAGCCGCGCCACCGCTTCGTCACGCAGGAGCCGGACGTGCCGTTCCGATGCACTGTCCTGTTCGAGAATGCGCGCGTCATCGTCGTCGACAAACCGCATTTCCTGGCCACCACGCCGCGGGGCATGTGGTACCGCAACACGGCCTTGATGCGTCTGCGTAAGCGGCTCGGCAACACGGATCTCGTCCCGGCGCACCGCCTCGACCGCGCGACGGCCGGCGTCCTCCTTTTCGTCAAGCATGTGGACGACCGCGGCGCCTATCAGATGAAGTTCCAGCTGCACGAGGTGACGAAGACCTACGAGTGCCTGGCGCCGGCCGGCGAGGGAATGGCGTTCCCGCGCGTCGTCGAGTCGCGGATCGTCAAGGAGGTCGGCGTGCTTCAGGCCTACGAGACGGAGGGCCGCCCCAACGCGCGCACGCTCGTCGAGCGCAAACCCGAGACCGAGCTGACCGACGCCGACCGGGCCGCGATGGCAGCGCATCCGGGCACGGCCGTCTACGTGCTGCATCCGCGCACGGGCAAAACGCACCAGCTGCGTGTGCACATGAACGGTTTGGGTCTGCCGATCGTGGGCGACGACCTGTATCCGCGAGTCGTGGGCCGCGCCCACGACGATTTCAGCTCCCCGCTGGAGCTGGTGGCGCGCCGTCTAGAGATGGACGACCCCGTCAGCGGCGAGCACTGGGATTTCCGCTCGCGCATCCCGCTGTGAGACGCGCGGCGAGATGCGCCGTGCGAACCGCCGCAAGGAAGAGGAAAGAGGCTGCACGGCGCCGTTCCCCTCGCGTTTCCACCCGTTGCGGGAATCATGGTCCGTCGCCGGAATCTATGGTTAAATACTGGGTGAGGCGCGTCCGCCTTGCCCCATTCGATTCCGCGAAGCCGCATCCTCGCGGCGTAGAAATGGCATCAACCATGACATTCACAGCAACGAAGAAAAATCTCCTCCGCATCCTGGCCGCGATCGCGGCGACGGCGTTTCTCGTTTTGACGGCGGCCTGCGGCAACGCCGATGCGTCCGGCTCCTCCCCGTCATCCTCCAGCACGGCCATGTCGAAGGTCGACGTCGCCGTCAGCGTCAACCAGTGGGAGTCCATCGCCAAGACCATCGGCGGCCAGGACGTCGATCTGCATGTCATCCTGTCGAACGACAACGTCAATGCTCACGAGTTCGAGCCCGAAGCCAACGACGTCGCGCAGCTCGAGGCAGCGAAAGTCGTCCTCGTCAACGGCGTGGGCTATGACCAGTGGGCCACCAACGCCGCGCGCAAAGGCCGCGGCGACATCGTCGACGCGGCATCCGCCGGCGGCATCAAAATGGGCGCGAACCCGCACGTTTGGTTTTCCGCCTCCGTGCGCAAAGCCGCCGCCAAGGCGTATCTCGCCGCCCTGGAGAAGGCCGCTCCGCAGGACAAGGCCACCTTCGAGAAGAACTACCAGACCTGGCTATCCGGCGAGGACAAGCTCGACTCCGAACTGTCGGCCGCCCGCGCTGAACTCAACGGCAAGACGTACGCCGCCACCGCGCCGGTGTCCCACTACCTCATGAAGGACCTCGGGCTGACGTGCGAAACCCCGACCGGCTTCGCGCAAGCCGAACTCAATCAGTCCAACCCGGCTCCGGAAGACATCCAGGAATTTCAGAACCTCATCAAAGAGAAGAAGATCGACCTGCTCGTCGACAACGTCCAAGAAGCCAACTCCACGACGAACATGATCGTGGAGCAGGCGAAGAAGGCGGGCATCCCGGTCGTCGACTTCACCGAAACCATGCCACAGCAATACCCGAACCTCGACGCCTGGGTCATGGCGCTGACCAAGAACATCGAGGCCGCGGCGAAGAAGTGACTGCGCAAAGACCGCCAAACCCATCGGCGGACCAAAGGAGAACCCCACGGCCCGGCTCCCGCGTTCTCCGGGTCTCGCGGGCCGCGGAAACAGGCCGTTTCCCGTAAGAAGCCTGTGTCAAGGACGGCCGGACTGGCGATTCCCCGGCCCGCGCACGGCACAATGGAAAAGGTATCCCGGAGAATCGTCTGAAAGCGAAAGAAACGGATCAGCCATGCCCTCAGCCCAGTCTTCTTCCACTGCGTCCGCCGCGCTAAGCGTCCACCCGTCCTCGCCGTCTGTCCTGACGGCCCAGACCTTCCGCAGCACAGCCCGCGTAGCCGACATCGAACTGGACGAACAGGGGCGCGCGAACTACGAAGCGGCCCGCCGATCCATGCCCGCGCAGGCGATCGTGGACATGGCCGCTCTCAAAGGAAACATGAAGCGCCTTGTCGAGGTCGTCGGCGGCCCGGAATCTGGTACTGCCGTCCTGGGCGTGGTGAAAGCCGATGCCTATGGCCACGGCCTCGTGCCGACGGCCCTGGCGGCGCTCGCGGGCGGCGCGGCCTGGCTTGGCACGGCGAAAGTGAGCGAAGCGCTGCTGCTGCGCCGCGCCGGCATCGGCCCAGATCGTTGCCACATCATCGGCTGGATGAGCAGCGCGCCCGCAGCCCCGCTGGACCAGCTCATCGTCAACGACGTCGACATGGGTATCGGTTCCTTCGCTGGCATCGACGCGGCCTTGGCCGCCGCTCGCCGCACGGCTCGCCCCGCTCGCATCCACGTGGCCGTCGATACCGGCTTCGGCCGCAACGGCTTCATGCCCGACGAATTCGACGCCGCGCTGGACAAGCTTGTCGCCGGCAAACAGGCCGGCCTGCTGGACGTCGTGGGCGTCTATAGCCATCTGGCCGTCGCCGACGCGCCCAACAACGCCGCGTTCGTAGCGAACACGGACGACCAAGTCACGTCCTTCTCCGGCTTCGTCGACCGCATGACGGCCGCCGGCGTGCCGCCGCGCATCCGCCATCTGGCCAACACGGCCGCTACCTTCACCCGACCAGACACCCGCTTCGAAATGGTCCGTCCAGGCAATGGCCTCTACGGCTACGAGGCCGACCCATGTATGGGAACATCGTCCGACTTCGGCCTGACGCCAGCGATGTCCCTGCAAGCGCAGCTGGGAACCGTCAAACGCGTGCCAGCCGGCCAAGCGATTTCCTACGGCCGCACGTACAGCGCGCCGCAGGCCACCAGCATAGCAATCGTGCCGCTGGGCTACGCCGACGGCATCCAACGCTCCGCATCCGGCTTCGACGAACAAGGAGCCCTAGGCATCGAACACCTCGGCGGCCCGGTGCGTGTCATCACCAAGAACGGCCCGCGCCTATGCCGCGTCTCCGGCCGCGTGTGCATGGACCAGTTCCTCATCGACTTGCACGGTTACGCCGACGACCTCGACGTGCGCGAGGGCGACACAGTCCAGCTGTTCGCCCCAGGCCGCGGCGCCGACGACCTCGAGCCGACGGCGGATGACTGGGCCGCGAACGCCAGCACCATCAACTACGTCATCTACACCTGCCTGCGCAACCGCATCCCACGCCTGTACCTTCACGCGCGCGACGTGCTGTCGGAATCCGACCTGGCTCTGATGGACCCGCGCTCGATTCTCAGCTGAAAGGATTCCTCATGGCGGATCTGTCTGGACTCGTTCCTGTTCCCGGCGAAACGACGCCGGACGAGGAACCGCTTTTCGAAGGCTACCTACGCGAGGACGAGGAACGCTGGGCACCAGAAGCCCCGAAGTCGCACACACGCACCGAGTTCGAGCGCGACCGCGCTCGGCTCATCCATTCCTCCGCGCTACGCCGACTAGGTGCCAAGACCCAAATCCAGATGGCAGGCACCGACGACTTCGCCCGCACTCGTCTGACGCACACGCTGGAAGTCGCCCAAATCGGCCGCCAAATCGGCGAGCTGCTAGGCTGCGATCCCAATGTGGTGGACGCCGCCTGCCTAGCGCACGATATCGGCCATCCGCCATTCGGCCACAATGGGGAGCGGGCGCTCGCGGCCATCGCACAGGACATCGGCGGCTTCGAAGGCAACGCTCAGACGCTGCGCCTGTTGACCCGCCTGGAGCCGAAGATCGTCATCGACGATGGCCGGTCTGTCGGACTCAACCTCACCCGCGCCAGTTTGGACGCCTGCATCAAGTACCCCTGGACTTACGCGCAGGCCGCACAGCACCCCAAAGGGGAACGCAGCGCCAAGTTCGGCGTGTATCCGGACGATATGGACGTGTTCCGCTGGCTCAAAAAGAACTCGCCCGAGAACCGCACGCCGATGGAGTGCCAGGTGATGGATCTGGCGGACGACATCGCCTACTCGGTGCATGACGTCGAAGATGCCATCGAGGCGGGGTCGTTCAACCCGATCGCACTGGAGGATCCGCGGCTCGTCGAAGGAATTGTCGTCAAAGCCCGCCAGTGGTACGGGCAGCAGTGGGACTCCGACAGCCTGGAGGCGGCGTTTGGCCGCATCCGCGCGCAGAAACTCCTGCCCGCTCGCTTCACCGGCACGCGCGCGTCCCTGGCGGCGCTGAAAACCGCCACGAGCAACCTCATTGGCCGCTTCGCCTTGTCTGTCGAGCAGGCCACGCGCGAACAGTACGGCGACCGGCCACTGACGCGCTACGAGGCGAACGTCGTCGTGCCCGAAGAAACCGAGTACGAGATCGTCGCGCTCAAAGGCATCTCCGTCTACTTCGTCATGGCGCCCAACGAACAGCTGCCATTCCACGAGGAGCAGCTGCGCATCGTCTCGGACCTCGTCGATGTCATGATGGCCGACAGCCCACGGCCTTCGGCCGCGCTAGAGACGCAGTTCCTCGACGACTGGTACCGGGCGTCTGACGGCAGCGAGCGCCTGCGCGTAGCCATCGACCAGGTGGCGAGCCTGACGGACGGCAGCGCGCTGGCCCTGCACTCGCTGCTTTGTTAACCGCCGAGCATCCGCAGACACGGTCCGGTCACGGAGCTAAGCGCGCGGCCTGGTCGGACAGCGTCGCGCACGGAACCCGTCCAGAGCGACGGCAAAGCTGAAGGAAAGCGAATCGGGGAAGCATGGCTGGAATCATCAAGAAAGAAGATATCGAACAAGTGCGCAACGCCGCCGACCTCTATGACGTGGTATCGCAGACGGTGACGCTGAAGTCCTCCGGCTCCGGGACGTACATGGGCCTGTGCCCCTTCCACGACGAAAAGACGCCGAGCTTCTCCGTGCGCCCGTCGCTAGGCATGTGGCACTGCTTCGGCTGCGGCGCCGGCGGCGACATTTTCAGCTACGTCGAGAAGCGTGACTCCGTGGGCTTCGCCGAAGCCGTCGAGGAGCTGGCCGACATGTACAGCATCGAGTTGCACTATGAGGCGCAGCCGGGCAGGACTGTGCGCCAGGAGGGTTCCAAGCGCTCGCGGCTGCTGCAGGCCAACGAGGAGGCGCAGAAGTTCTTTGAGGCTAACCTCGGCACAGCTGAAGCCATGCCGGCGCGCCAGCTACTGGGAGGTCGCAACTTCACGGCCGCCCAGGCGCAGCACTTCGGCTGCGGCTACGCTCCCCGGGGAGGCCACGCCCTCGTCGACCATCTGTCTTCCAAGGGCTTCACCCGCAAGGAGATGGTCGACGCCGGCCTGGCGCGGCTGGGCCAGCGCGACATCCACGACTGGTTCCAAGGCCGGGCCACCTGGCCGATTCGCGACTCCGCGGGCCGCACGTTGGGTTTCGGCGCCCGCAGACTGTATGATGACGACCGTCTGGAGGCTAAGTACATCAATACTCCCGACACCCAGCTGTACGGGAAGAAGAAGGTGCTTTACGGTCTGGACCTGGCCAAGAACGCCATCATCGCCAAACGGCAGGTCGTCATCGTCGAGGGTTACACGGACGTGATGGCATGCCACATTGCCGGTGTCGATACGGCAGTGGCCACCTGCGGCACGGCGTTCAGCTACGACCACGCCAAGATCGTGCGCCGGCTCATCTCCGATGATTCCTTGGGTGCCATCCAGCTCATTGGACCCGTCAACGGCTCGAAGGTCGTCTTCACGTTCGACGGAGACGCGGCCGGCCAGAAAGCCGCCATGCACGCGTTCCGCCTCGACGGCGCCTTTCTCACGCAGACCTTCGTGGCCGTCGCGCCGGACAACCTCGACCCGTGCGACCTGCGCATCCAGCGCGGCGATGAGGCCGTCCGTCGACTCGTGGACGATCCGCAGCCGCTGTACGACTTCGTTATCAACACGGCTATCGACCGGTGCGATACGCAGTATACAGCCGGCGTTGTGGGAGCGATGAAGGCCGTCGCGCCCGTCATCGCGCAGATCAAGGACCGTTCGCTCGTCGAAGCGTACACGCGCAAGACAGCGGGGCGCTTGGGCGTGCCCGTGCCGGCGATGTCCCAGGAGGTGGCGTCCGCGCGAGCAGCGCTGCATATCCAGGACGAGGACGCCTACGCACCACGAAAAGGCTGGGCCGCGGTCGCTCCGGGACACGAGTACGAGGAAGCGCAGCGGCAGGCCGAGCAGCTGGCTCGCCAAGAGCTGGAGCGTCGCGCGCTGATCGGTGCCGACGGCCGGCGCCAGCGGTACTTCCGCATCGACGACCAGACCTTCCTGCGCGAGCAGCAGTTCCTGGGAGTGGTCATCCAGACACCTGCGTCTATCGACGCTACGCTCTTCAGCCAGCTGTCGGCTAACAGCTTCGAGACGCCGATCTTCCGCCAGCTGTTCCTGGCGGTAACGGTGGCCGGAGGTCTATCCACGGCTGTTCAGATGACGCCCAAACAGTGGGCGCAGAGGTTGATGGAGTCCAGCGGGCCGGGCCTGACGCCGGTCGTGTCGGAACTGGCAGTGATGCCGCTGCCGATGCTCATCAGCCCGCCGCGTTCCTCGACGCCGGCCGCGGGGGACATGTCAGAGCCGACGAAGGAGACGCGCGCCTATGCGACGAGCCTCATGCTCTCGCTCATCGACGCCTCGTTCCTGCGCCAAATCGCCGCGGTGCGCCAGCAGATGTCGATAACGGCGGATCCTCAGGCGCAGGCGCAGTTGCTGAGCGTGCTGGTGGATCTGCAGAAGCAGCGCAAGGAAATGCAGGCCCGCGCCGCGAACCAGTAACACGGCCGATGAAGAAAAGGTGCCCCGAGCCGGATTCGAACCGGCGACACGCAGATTAGAAGTCAGCTGCTCTTTCCGCTGAGCTACCGGGGCGATGAGGGAAGAACACTCCCACGGACGCCTTCCATTGTACGACGCGGGTCAGCGCTCCAGGTTGCCCTGCGTGCCGGCAGCCGTACCCGCGCTGGCTTGCTGCTCCTGGGTGGTGACGAGTTTGGCGCGCACGGCGTCCAGCAGGGATTGTGCGCGGCGGGCGAGCGCTTCGCCGAGCTCCCACTGGCGCATGGACTGGTCTAAGTCGAGTCCGCCGGTTTCCAGCTTCTGGACGGCCTGGATGAGTTCGTCGCGGGCCTGCTCGTAGTTCAGGGAGGCGATGCGAGCCTTCTCGTCGGCGTTGAGGCCAGGAAAGCCTGCTTGTGTGGCTGATGCGTTCTGATTCGCCGGGTTCGCGCCGGCGGTGTCCTCGATGTTTTCGGTGGCGGTGGTGTCGGCCATGAGATCCTCTTTCCTTCTCTGGTTGATGTGGTATGGATTGGTGCGGATCAGCGCGAAGTGCGGCTTACTTCGCGTCGATACGCGTGACCGTTGCCTGCGCGCGCCCGCGTTTGAGCGTGACGGCAATGGCGTCGCCCGCGGCAAGCAGGGCCGAGTCATCGACCACGTGCCCGTCTGGACCCTGCACGACAGCGTAGCCGCGGTCAAGCGTGGACTGCGGACTGAGCGCGGTGAGCGCGGCGGAGAACCGGTCGACGTCGGCGCAGCAGCTGTCCACCAGGCGGCGGACAGCAATGTCCAGCCTGGCGCGCGACTCGTCGACGAATCGTTGGGGCTGCTCAAGCATGGTCAGCGGGTTCGTCAGGCTCGGACGGCTGGCATAGCCCTCGAGTAGACGCGTCTCGGCGTCCATGCGGGCAGACATGCGGTTCTCCAGCCGTTGGCGCGCCTGCAGGACGATGTTCCATTGTTCGCGCACGTCCGGCACGACGCGCTTAGCGGCGTCGGTGGGGGTGGAGGCGCGCAGATCGGCAGCCAGGTCGATGAGCGTCCAGTCGTCCTCGTGGCCAATGGCCGACACGATCGGGGTGACGCAAGCGGCCGTCGCCCGCACGACGGACTCGTCCGAAAAACCGATGAGGTCCTCAAAGGAGCCGCCGCCGCGGGCCACGACGATAACGTCGACGTCTGGATCGGCGTCGAGCCGGCGGATGGCCGCGACCACGTCGGACGGACACTGCGAACCCTGCACGTGCGCATGGACCACGGTGAATTCGATGGCTGGCCAGCGCAGCCGCGCGTTGGTGACGACATCGCCTTCGGCGCGGGCCTGCGGCGCGCAGACAAGTCCGATGCGGCGGGGGACGGCCGGCAGCGGGACCTTGTTCGCCTCGTCGAAGAGGCCTTCGCCCTTGAGCCGACGGCGCAGCTCCTCGATCTGAGCCCGCAGGCTACCCGTGCCGACGCGGCGGATGTCGTCGCTGAAGAAGCTCAAGCGCGTCTGCTTCTGCCAGATATCCGGTCGACCGTGCACCACGACGCGGTCGCCTTGGTTGAAATCACGGGCGAGCTGGGCGAATTTCCCGAAACCCATCACCTGGATGGAAACCTCCATCGCGTTGTCGCGCAGAGTGATGTACGCGCTGCCGACGCGGCGGGTGTTGATCTCGGAAATCTGGCCGTCGATCCACAGCGCTGGCCACTTCGCCATGGCATCGTGGAAAACGCGGGAGGCATGGCTGACCGGCCAGGGAGTCTCCGGCGTGGTGTCCTTGGCGAGCTGTGGCATCGGTTTAGCGCTGGCCACGGCTGTCGGATTCTGGAATTCCATGTCTCCAGGTTAAGCCCTAGGCTTGAAGAAGCGCGAAACAGCGCGGAGAGCGAGGCTGATATGTCGAAGCGAACCCGTTCCAACTACGTGCCGGGAAACGCGCCCGGCGTTCCTTACGCGTCCAACTTTTCCGCCGGCGCGGGCGCCGCGCTCGTCGACAGCGTACCCGTCGAGAGGATCAAGACTCTGCCGGAGGAGGGCTACGCCGATCTCATGGACCGGTTCGTTCTGCCCGTTCTGGCGCGCTGCCGCCACGACCTGTGGACGCACGTCGAAGGCGATTTCGTCCCAATCGAGGGCGTTGGTCCGGAGACGCGCTCCGGCATCCACTCCGTGCTGTATTCCGGCGCAGACTTCTTGCGCTGCCTGTCCCTCGTGGCCCGCTGCCGCCACGACGGCGGGCTGGGCGGCCTGACACTCGACGACCTGCCGCTGCAGCGCGAGTACCCCAACATCGTGCATTCTCGCGAAAGCGCGCCGGCAGGCACGGTCGTCGTCTCCATGGGCTTCATCGAATCCGAGATCAAATTCCGCGAGCTGACCTGGTACTTCCTGCAGTTCGGCTTTGACGTGCTCGTCATCGAGCACCGCGGCCAGGGCTATTCCTCGCGCGAGACGAGTGACCCGAACGTGCAAAGCATGACGGACTGGCGCAACTACGAGACCGACTTCGTCGCGGCCCTGTGCCAGACGCGGAAGGCCTTCAACCCGCCAGCCCCGCTGCTGCTCTACGGCCACTCCATGGGCGGAGCCATCGCGGCAGCGATAGAGGAGGATTACCCGAGCCTCTTCGCGCGGGCAGTCCTTTCGGCACCGATGATGACGCCCCAGCTCAAGGCCCCTGCGATGGCGCTCTACCCGGTGGCGGCCGCGCTCGTCGCCGCGGGCAAAGGCAAGGAACGCGTGCTCTCGTTCCCCGATTTCGATCCCAATGGCGCCGCCGAGGACAAAGGAGCCTCGTCCCTGGCGCGCCTGTCCTGGTACTACGCGCACCGCGCCGGCGACCCGCATTGGCATCTGTCTTCGCCAAGCTACGACTGGGGTCTGGCCGCCCTGCGGATGGACCGTTACGTGCTGTCTCCCCGCAACGTGCGCCGGATCGACACCCCGACGCTGCTCTTCCAGGCTGGGCTGGATTCCTGGGTGCGCCCAAGCGCGGAGAACTTCTTCGTCGACGAGGCACGCCGGGCTGGCGTGCCCATCCACTTCTACAACGTGCCCCAGGGCCGCCACGAGCTGTTCTTCGAGAAACCGCCGATGCTCGCCAAATACATAGGGACCCTGCTGGGCTTCTTCCTCGCGGCCTCGCGCTGAGCCGACGTCCGCGCCCGGCCATAGTCGCCTGGGGTACCGAGCGCGGGATGGGCCGGCGGAAGCCCGTCTGACCGCAGTTTCGCCGCCAGCCGCCGTTGACAAGCCGGAATGCTAAAGTTTCGCTTGTTCGGCAGCGATCCGTCATCAGCGGGGAGCCTTCGGAAGAACGGAGCGGCGTCGGCGCGCCGCTCCCAGTAGAACCGGCGGGAGGGCCCGTATAGCCCGTTTTCAAGTGACCGGCGGCGCGCAGCGTCGTCCGGTAAGCGGGGTGGTACCGCGGTCGGCGCGCGTCGCGCGCGGGCGGTCGACACGATCGACCGCCGCACCGATCGTCCTCGTGCAGGCAATGGCAGCGCAGCAGCGGCCGCGTGGATCAAGCGGAGCACGAGGAGGGTGCATGGTCTATCCGAAATCCGCCGTGGGCGAGAGCGGCAAGTCCGTAAATCCAAGCCCGAATTTCCCAAAGGAAGAGGAGAGCGTCCTCGACTACTGGGACAAGGACGACACGTTCAACAAATCCATTTCCCAGCGCGAAGCCGGCGACCGTTCCGGCAACGAGTTTGTCTTCTTCGACGGCCCGCCGTTCGCCAACGGCCTGCCGCACTACGGTCATCTGCTGACCGGCTACGCCAAGGACGTCATCCCGCGCTACCAGACCATGAAAGGCCGTCGCGTCGAGCGCGTTTTCAACTGGGACACACACGGTCTGCCGGCAGAGCTGGAGGCGCAGAAGCAGCTCGGCTTCACCAACAAAAACCAGATCGACGAACTAGGCATCGCCAGGTTCAACGATGTGTGCCGCCAGTCCATCATGAAGTACTCCGAGCAGTGGAAGAGCTACGTGCGCCGCCAGGGACGCTGGGTCGACTTCGACAAAGGCATCAAGACAATGGACGTCGACTACATGGAGTCTGTCATCTGGGCCTTCAAGCGGCTGTACAGCCAGGGCCTCATTTACAAGGGCCACCGCGTGCTGCCGTACTGTCCAGTCGACGAAACGCCGCTGAGCAACCACGAGCTGCACATGGACGACGACGTCTACCAGGACAAGCAGGACCAGACCGTGTCCGTGGCCGTGGCCCTCAAGGACGAGCCGGGCGCGTACGCCGTCTTCTGGACGACTACCCCGTGGACCGTGCCGAGCAACCTGGCCATTGTCGTCGGCGCCGACATGGACTACGTCGAAGTGCGGCCGGTTGGGGGCGCCTTCGCCGGCAGGAAGCTGTGGTTCGCTCAGGCCCGTGTCGGCGAGTACGCCACGGAGCTGGGCGAGGATTACGAGGTCCTGCGCACGGTCAAGGGAAAGGACATGGAAGGCTGGGAGTACTACCCGGTGTTCCGCTACTCCGTGTCCGACGCAGTGCGCAAGGCGGGCGGAGCGCCCGGTCCGAACGCGTACAAGATTTACACCGCCGACTATGTCGACACCACCGAAGGCACCGGTCTCGTCCACCAGGCGCCCTACGGGGAGGACGACATGAACACACTCAAGGCCCACGGGATCGGCACCATCGACTTCACCGACGATGCGGCGCGCTTCACTGGCCTCGTGCCGGACTACGAGGGCCTCCAGGTCTTCGAGGCGAACAAACCGATCATCAAGGACTTGCGCAACGGCGCCGGCCCGCTGGCCGTCGTCCCGGAAAACGAACGCGCGATTCTGATCCAGGAGAAGAGCTACATCCACAGCTACCCGCACTGCTGGCGCTGCGGCTCGCCGCTCATCTACAAGCCGGTCTCCAGCTGGTTCGTCAAGGTCAGCGACGTCAAGGACGAGATGATCGCCCAGAACAAGCAGATCAACTGGATTCCGTCCAATGTGCGCGATGGCCAGTTCGGCAAATGGCTCGAAGGCGCCCGCGACTGGTCCATCACCCGCAACCGCTACTGGGGCACTCCGATCCCAGTGTGGGAGTCCGACGATCCCAAACATCCGCGCATCGACGTCTACGGCAGCCTCAAAGAGCTGCAACGCGACTTCGGCCGTCTACCGATCGACGACCATGGCCAGCCGAACCTGCATCGCCCGTGGATCGATCAGCTGACGCGCCCGAACCCGGACGATCCGACCGGGAAGTCCACCATGCGCCGCGTGTCCGACGTGCTCGACGTGTGGTTCGACTCCGGCTCCATCTCTTTCGCGCAGAAACACTACCCGTTCGAGAACAAAGGGTGGTTCAGTGACCACTTCCCGGCGGACTTCGTGGTCGAGTACATCGGCCAGACCCGCGGCTGGTTCTACGTCCAGGACGTCATGACGACCGCGCTGTTCGGCAAGGCTCCGTTCAAGAACGTCATCTGCCACGGCATCGTGCTCGGCTCCGACGGCGAAAAGATGAGCAAGCACCTGCACAACTACCCGGACGTCAACGGCATCTTCGACAAGTACGGCTCCGATGCCATGCGCTGGTTCCTCATGAGCAGTCCGATCCTGCGCGGCGGCAACCTCATCGTCACCGAGAAAGCCATCCGCGACACGGTTCGCCGGACGCTGCTGCCGCTGTGGAGCTCGTACTACTTCTTCACGCTGTACGCCAACGCCGCGAACGGGGGCAAGGGCCTCGGCGCCCGCCCGCTGCGCGCCGACGAAATCGACGACCTCGGCAACATGGACCGCTACATCCTCGCCAAGCTGCACCGCGTGGTGGACGCCATGCAGAGGGATCTTGACGGCTTTGCCATCTCCGACGCCTGCGCCGAGGCAGACGCCTTCATCGACGCTTTGACGAACTGGTACATCCGCAACTCCCGCGGCCGCTTCTGGCACGAAGACGCGAATGCTTTCAACACGCTGTACACCGTTCTGGAAGTCTTCTGCCGCGCCGTCGCGCCGCTGCTGCCGATGGAGGCGGAGACCATCTGGAAAGGCCTGACGGGCGGTGAGTCCGTGCACCTGACCGACTGGCCGTTCCTGGCCGGCGAGAAGAGCGGCGAGTCGACCGCCCTGGGCCTGGTCGTGCGCGACGACCCGAGCTTGCTGAACGCTATGGAAAAGGTGCGCGACGTCGTCTCCACCGCGCTGTCCCTGCGCAAGGCACGCAAAATCCGCGTGCGCCAGCCGCTGCGCCGCCTCGCAGTCGTCGTGGACGACGTCGAAGCCGTGTCCGCGTACGAGGACCTGCTGGCCCGCGAGCTGAACGTCAAGAGCATCGAGTTCTCCGCCGTTGCCGATGCCAAGGAGCATGGTCTGGAGTTGGTGTCCCAGCTGAAGGTCAACGCCCGCGCCGCCGGCCCGCGCCTAGGCAAAGCCGTGCAGTTCGCCATACGCGGTGCCAAGTCCGGCGACTGGCGCGTGGAAACCGACGGCACCGTGGTCGTGGCCTCTCCGAACGGCGACATCGCCTTGCAGGACGGCGAATACGAGCTGACCCGCTCTGTCGTCGAGGAGACAGGTGCGTCCGACGGGTCCGTCTCCGCGTCCGCGGCGCTGCCGTCGGGCGGTTTCGTGCTGCTGGACTTGGCCATGGACGACGAACTTGTCGCCGAAGGCTGGGCGCGCGATGCGATCCGCGTCATCCAGGACGCCCGCAAGGACGCCGGTCTCGATGTCTCCGACCACATCAGCCTGACGCTGACGGTCCCGGCGTCCGACGCTGTCGGCGTGACGGCCGCGAAGCGCTTCCGCGGACTCATCGCGTCCGAGACGTTGGCTGATGTCATGACGACCGAGATCTCCGCCGACATGACGGAATTGGGCGTGGAAGTCGCCAAGGCCTGACACGGACACGGGCGGGCTGCGACGCCCGTGTCCGTGTCCGCCTAGGTTGTATTCGGCCGCGGCGGGCGTGCCGCCGGTCCGGGCCTCGTTGAAAACGACGAGAACCGAAAAACGATGAGGGGGTCTACACAGAGAAATCCGTGCAGACCCCCCCCTCATCGCGTCTTGCCAGGCGGAACCGCCTGCGGGCACCGTGGAAAGCGGGTCCGAGGGGAACCGCTCGTCGGGAGACGGACCGACGGCGGTTCCCGACGAGATCATTCCTCGGTAGCGGCCTTTGCGTCCTGGGCGAGAAGCGCGTCCTCGATCAGTTCCTTCGGCAGGCTATCCATGGTGTCGGTTATGGAGAAGCGGTGCTTGATCGGCATGCCCATGGAGTTCTGGTCGTAGGACAGGACCGTGGTGGACACGTTCGACAGCGACTTGCCCGGCTTCTTGAGACCTTCGATTTCCCATGTATACGGGGCGAACTTGTTCGCCGGGTCGACCCAATCCTTGTTCTTGGAGATCGCGGACAGGATAAACGGGATGGCCACGATGATGACGCAGAGCAGGATGATAACCGTCACATAGGTGACCGGCGAGCCGACCTCCTCGGCCACCTGGGCCGGCGGCCAGATCGCCATGACAATGCCGAAGATGCTGGTGGCGATGCCGGCGCCGGCGACGATCCAGGCGCCGGTCTTGCCGCCGGGCACGGAGAAGACGCGCGGACGGTTGGTCTGCGTGTACTTCATGCGCAGGAACGTGGCGAACATGAGAATGTAGTAAATGAGGTAGAGCACCGTCGTGGCCTGCGAGATCATAATGACGAAGCCTTCGACGTTCGGCATGAGTTCGAAGACGAAGGACAGGACTGTGAAAATGATGCACTGCAGGTACACCAGGCGCGCCGGCATGCCGTGCTTGTTCTTTGCCTGGAGCCACTTCGGCATGAAGCCGGCGCCGCCGGCCTGGCCGAACATGAGGGACGGGGCCGCGAACATGGCGATGTTGGCGGTGACGTTATTAAACATGCTGATGTAGACGATGACCAGGTAGAGCCATGGTGCGCCGATCGTGGCACCCAGGACCATGAATACCTGGTTGAGCGAGTAGATGACGTTGATGCTGTCGTTCGGGACGACCATGGCGATGACGAGCGTGCCGACGATGAAGATGACGAGGCAGGCAAAGACCGTCAGAACGGTGGCAGTGACATAGCTGCGCTCCGGGTGCTTCATCTTGGCGACGTAGACGGCGTTATCGTCGATGCCGGCGTAGCCGAAGAACACGGTCGCGGCGAGCGAGAGAGTGGACATGCCCCAGGTGTTCGGGACGATGTCCTTCGGGTTGGTGCTCATGTAGATGTGGTGGCCTTGGGCGATGTAGACGATGCCGAGGACGATCATGAGCAGCAGCGGCAGGATGGTGCCGACGGTGACGCCGACAGCGACGATCTTGTCGAAGAACTTGACGCCCTTGTTGCAGATCCAGGCTTCGATCCAGAAGCTGATGATCCAGGCGATCATGATCCAGATGAATGCGGCCTGGCTGATGTACTTCGTCGGGTCCTCGGCGAAGTTGATGGCGTAGTTGAAGTTCGGTCCGAAGAACGCGATGGTCTCGGTGTAGGAGGCCGGCGTCTGGGCGAGGTTCAGAGCGTTCTGGATCCACAGGACGAAAACGCAGAGGACGGCCCAGGACCTGCCGATGCCTTCGCCGACCCAGCGGAAGATGCCGCCGGCCTCAGGCCAGCCGGTCGCCAGCTCGGCGGCGACCAGAGCAGTCGGGATGAAGAAGAGGATGGCTCCGGCGATGTAGAAGAAGACCGAGGAGAGGCCATAGAAGGCCATCTGCACGTCGTTGCCGATGCCGACCATCATCGAGATGTTCATGAAGGTCATGGCGAGGATGGAAACGTAGCGCTTCTTGAGGTTCGGATTCGCATGGAACCTGGCGTACGTGCCGTGGGTCGTGGTGACGATAGGGCCGTCCGATGTGGGCGAGGACGGCTGGACAGCTGTTGTGTTCATAGTATCCTCCATGGCTGTCGTCGGCGACAGCCTAACCACGCCACTCTATGACAAAAAGCTGTGCGTTCTAGATGTTTTCGCCGTGGAAACGTTGCCATTTTTTGATGGAAACGTTGCCATGGCAACGGTTCTGCGCAAAGACCCCTTCGCGGAAGCCGGACGGGAAGGTGGAACGTCTACGGCTAATAATCCAGCGGCCTCCAGAAACGCAGCCGGACGGCGCTGCCGCTGGCTTCCGTATCCTGCCTGACACGCCCGGCCATCAGACGGATGCGCGCTTTGTAAACGAATAGTTGCGCCTCGGCGTGCCCGCCATCCGTCGGCGATAATGGGCGATGAGACACGCGGGGAACGACGGGAAGGGGAAAGGATGTCACTGCTTCTTGCGGGAGCCGCCGTCGCGGCCGGCGCTCCGGTTCGCGCGCTCGCCGCGGCCCATCCGCCGCTGGCCGGCCTGGACTCGGCGCCGGTCCTGACCCTCGCGGCCCCGATCACGGAGGCGGCGCCGCTGCCGCTGGAAAGCAACTGGTTCTTCCTGGCGGTCGAATATCTGGCGACTTTCTTTTGCGGAACCATCGGCGGCATGGCGGCTTATCAGCATGGCTACGACTCTTTCGCCATCATGGTGGCTGCCTGGTTCACCGCCTTGGGAGGCGGCACCATCCGAGACGTGCTCATCGGCTGTTTCCCGCCGGTCAACCTCTCGAACTACTGGTACCTGGGCATCGCGCTGTTCTCAGGCGTCATTGTCATCATCTTCCATCCCGAGATGGAGAAAATGTACTGGACGACGACGGTGTTCGACGCCTTGGCCCTGGCTCTCTTCGCCGTCGACGGCACCACGAAGGGCATCGCCTACCATATGCCCGCCATCACGGCCGTGTTTCTTGGCCTCATCACCGGCGTCGGCGGCGGCGTGTGCAGGGACATCATCATCAATGAGGTGCCGATGGTCATCAAGGACCGGCATTTCTACGCCGTGCCCGCCCTGGGTGCCAGCGTGCTGACGGTCTTCGTGTGCAAGGCCTACATCCGCAACCTCATCAATTTCCCCGCCGAGATCATCCTCGACCTCATCATTGTGACGCTGGTCGTGGCGGTAAGGCTGCTGTCCGTGAAATTCGACTGGGTCATGCCTGGCGCTGCCAAACGGACACGGGCGCTGACCTTGCACCGGTCGCGCTCCGGCATCCGCCACCACCATCCGAGCTACCGCAGCACGAGTGCCGGCCATCGCACCACGATCGACCGGTCGCGCACGGGGCGCGCGCACGTGCATCGCCGCCGTCGCCGCCGTTCGAAGAAAGACGGCGAGGAACAGCTGCTGAGGTAAAAACGTTTTTCGGCGGCCCCGTTTTAGCGGGCAAAAATGCGCCCGCCGTCGCGCAGCAGGATGACGGCACAGAGCACTAGGATCCACAGGACGTCGCCCAGCAGGTCGAGGTTCGGCCGGTAGCAGTCGTCCAGATAGCGGCGCAGCCCGGCGAAGCGTCCGCCGGCGCGCGGAGCGTCCTGGATGACGACGGTGGCGTGCGTGATAGCCATGAACTGAATGGTGGTGGAGAACATCAGCGTCAGGCACCAGGGGCACAAGGCGTTGATGACGAACAGCTCCTGGCTCAGCAGCCAGTAGGAGTAGAGCAGCGCGGCTAGTCCGCCCCACCAGGTGGCGAGGGAGAACCAGCGCGGGAAGCGCGTGCGCGTCAGCCCCAGCACAGCGATGGTCACGAACACGGCTTCGAAGCAGATGCCGAAGAACGAATTGGGGAAGTGCATCCCGAACAGGTGGATGGGGTCGGCTTGCCAGCTGGCAGCCACGTCCGAGCAGGAGACGACGGCGTTGATGTCGCAGGACAGCGCGATGTCCGGCTTGGCCGCCATCTTGAGGGTATCGGATGAGAGACAGAACGAGACGACCAATGCCACGAGCGACATGACCAGCATGACGAGATAGACGGCGGTCGGCTGGTGCCTCCAGGATTCGCGCCAGTTGTTCCTCGTCGCCCTCGGATTCATATCATGCCTTCCTCGTGATCGCGCCGTGGCGCGCCTTGCTACGGACACCAGCTTACGATAAGCCCTATGGAAAAGACCTCAGGATGGGATTTGCACTGCCACACCGTTTTCTCGGATGGCACGCGCACGCCGCTGCAATTAGTGCAGGAAGCGCGCGAACGTGGTTTGGACGGCGCGGCGATTACCGACCATGACACCGCGGCTGGCTGGACAGAAGCTGCAAATGCCGCGCGTGAACTGGGGATGCCCTTGATCCGCGGCACCGAGATGAGCGCGCACTGGCCATTGGGCGGAAGGAAAATCTCCGTCCACGTGCTGGCCTGGCTATACGACCCCGATGGCCGTCGGCTGGCCGAGCTATTCGCCCGCACCCGCCAGCGACGTCTCGAGCGCGCCCGGATCATGGTGGCCAACCTCGCGCGGGATTATCCCATCAGCTGGGAGTCGGTATGCGACCAGGCTAAGGAAAGCGACGCGACGACCGTCGGACGGCCGCATATGGCGGACGCGCTCGTGGCCGCCGGCGTGTACCGCACGCGCGCGGACGCCTTTGACGGCGTTCTCAGCAAGCGCGGGCCGTACTACGTGCCGGTGGAGACGCCTACAGCGACGGAAGCCATCCGCGCCATCAAGGACGCCGGAGGAGTCGCGGCGCTAGCCCACGTTGGGTCGTTCGCGCGCAACCGCGTCATCCTGTCGGATGATCAGATCCGCGCGTGCGTCGATTGCGGGCTGGACGCGCTGGAGGTGCGCCACCGCGAGAACTCGCCGGAGCAGCGCACCCGTCTGACGGGGCTGGCGCGCCGGTGGGGGCTGCTGGTCACAGGCGGCTCGGACTGGCACGGTCGGGGCGGCAAACCGAACATGCTGGGCGAGAACAGCACGGACGCCGCCACTGTCAAGGAGATCGCGCGCCGCGGGGCTATTCCCGTCGTGTGAGAAACGAAAAAGGTCCCGTGCCGGCGAACGCCAAGCGCGGGGCCTTCTTCATCCGGCCGACTGGCACGCTCACTGGTTGAGTGGGCCGAATCCCAGCGGCCGCGCCTTCTGCGCGCCGACGACGGCATAGCCAACGGCGGATCCCGGGATGAGGATGCGGCGGCCCTTTGCGTCGGTGAGCCGTGTGGTGGAACCGTTGGCGATGGCCTCATCGAGGTCGTCCATCACGCTATCGGCGGATTGCTCCGTGGTAAAGGTCAGGGGGCGTCCGACCTGCTTGATGCCGATTTCGACGTTGATTTCGCTGGTGTTCACTTGTTCTCTCCATTCTTCGCGCTCTGGACGGTGGCTTGCAGGACCATCGTAGCCGGGTAGGCGGTTTCATCGCTGCCGTTTTCGCTGTCCGCATGCGCGGTGACGATAGTCATGTGCCGGTCCTTTGCGGATTGCAGGGCCGCGGCCTGCGCCGCCGAAATCGAGTAGGTGTCGTTGGACGCCGCCGCAGGCTGGGGCGTCGTCGGCTGGACCGCGGACTGGCTCGTGGTCGGCTTGCGCAGCGGTTCGTCCGCGCCGCGTAGCCGTACGGAACCGGCGACGTGCACGTCCGCTCCGATGGACTGCCGCTGGCTGGCAGCGAAGGACGCGGCACTGAACAGAGCGGTGTCCAACTCGCTCATCGGCTTTGGATTGCCGTTCTCGTCCAGATTCGCCTTCTTCTCTTGCTCGGCCTGCAGATCGATGCCGTTGCGGTTGGCGATGGCGGCGCGCGCGACTGTCTGCAGCATGGCCGCGGCCAGGGCCGGGTCCTGCGGCCGTGCCGCAGGACCCGGCCGGGCGGAGGCGTTGAGCTGAGCGTCGTTCCGATCGGTAAAGCCGTCGGCGGCACTCTGGTCGCTCGCGGTCGCGGCCAGGCGCGCGCTGGCTTCGGCGGAACGCTCCGCAGACGCGGCGGCGTTATTGGCAGACGCGTTATCATCGAGGTCGTCGGTCTGGATGCCGGTGCTGCGCGCAGCGTCGACCACAACGCGCGCAGCGTCCTCGGCGGACGACGGCACGTCGGGGCGCGCGGGATCGAGCGTCGACACGATGCTCGTCACGGCCTCGGACGCAGCGTCACCGGTGCCGTCGCCCCAGCGGATGGATGGTCCGCCGAACTCCTGTTGGACTTGCTCGCGCATTCGCGGGGAGCCGGACTTGCCCAGCAGCGTGCCGACGGTCACCGTGGAGTTGGCGTCCTCCTTGGCGGCGTCCTCTTGGCTTGCGCGGGAGGCGTTGACGGAGTTGTCCGGCGTAACGGCGGTGACCGGAGTCAGGATGGAGGCGAGGTTCTCCACGCGGACGCGCGCCTCGTCGATCCAGACGCGGTCCATGGAGTCGAGGGAGCGAAGGAAGTCGGTGACGATGTTCATCTGGCGCCACAGGCGGGCGCGCGGCACGATGCGCGAGTCCATATGCGAACCCATGACGCGGCCGTACTCCGACAAGACGGCGTCGCGCTGCACATCGGAGATGGAGTCCTCGAACAGCCACGCAAAGTCGCGGGCCGGGTCGCTGATCTGCAGTCGCTCCCAGTTGCGGATGGCACTGACGCCAGAATCGAGGAACAGCACGTCATTGGGCCGGTAATCGCCGTGCACGAGGCTCGCGCGGAAGTCCCACAACGCGTCGACAGTGATGAGCTGGTCCCAGCGGTTGAGGATGGAGCGCGGAATGTCGCGCTCGATGGTCAGATGGTCCATCCAGGCCTTCAACTCTTCGCGGATCGCCGAGCCGCTGAACGTCTGGTAGCCGGATTCCATGAGTTTGTCCGGCTTGAGACAGTGGATCTTGGCGATGGCCGCGCCCAGGGACGCGCACAGGGAGGTGTCCAGGGATTCGAACGGGCGCGGGAACCCTTCGAGCTGCAGGGTGATGAGGACTGTCTTTAGACCGTTATCCGTCTTGGCGTCGCCGGTGTGCACAGTCCTCTCGAGCTGGAAACCCAGCCGGCGCAGCAGCTCGCCGCTTGGACGGATGGAGTTGGCAGCAGCGGCGCGTTTGCGCAGCAGCGCGCAGGCCTGTTCGTCTAGGCCAACGCTGATGTCGTAGGAGTCGCCGTTCTGGGTCAGAAGGATGCCGGTAACGATGTCCTTGCCCTCGTCCGTGCGCGGCAAATCGTCCGTCAGACTCACCGACACGATCGGCAAGTCGGGAGCAACGGCGGACGCGAGCGCAGCAAGGAAATAGGGACTCCGATTTTTCACATTTCAACACTAATACAAACGAAGCGATGAAATCCTGGCATACGCGCAAAAATGAGAATTATGACACAAATCCCTTCTGACGAGCTGCTGGCCGGCTTGGACGACGCTCAGCGACGTGCCGCGACCTGTCTCGACGGGCCGGTCCGTATCCTGGCGGTAGCCGGTGCCGGCAAGACGCGGACCATCACCCGGCGCATCGCCTACGGGTGCGCGACCGGCAAGTGGAACCCTCGCCGGACGGTGGCCGTCACGTTCACCGACAAGGCCGCGCAGGAGATGCAGAGCCGCCTGCGGAAGTTGGGAGCAGCCGAAGTGACGGCGGCGACCTTCCACTCGTTAGCGTTTTCGCAGCTGGGACGCGTCTGGCGCGACCTTGTTGGCGGCGACATGCCCATCCTCATGGCCGGACCGTCCAGCCACGGTCCGGCTGGCCAGGACCCAGAGGCACCCGACCCCCTAGCGCTGGTGGCCGACGTCGTCGATAGCGTTTCACCGGCGCAGAGCACGTCGCCCCGCGAAGCCCAGGATGTGCTCTCGGAGATCTCCTGGACGAAATCAGAGCTGATTCCACCCGAGGATTACCCGGCGATGTGTGCGCGCACGAGCCGCGTCCCACCGGCAGCGCTGGACCCCAAGCGGATGCAGGCCATTCTGCTGCGCTACGAGCAGGCGAAATCCGAACGGCACGCTATGGACTTCGACGACATTCTGCTGATTCTCTGCCACCTGATCGAGACGTCAGACGAAGCAGCGATGATGACGCGCGATACGATCGGCTGGCTCACAGTCGACGAGTACCAGGACGTTTCCCCGCTGGAGCACCGGCTCGTGGACCTGTGGCTGGGCGCGGGGAGCAGGGCGAAATCCACGGCGTCGGCGAACCGCAATATCTGCGTGGTGGGCGACCCGGCGCAGACCATCTATTCCTTCGCCGGAGCCACCAGCTGGTACCTGCTAAACTTCGCGCGCGAGTTCGCTCCCTTGTCGGCCGACGTCAAGCTGACGACGGACTACCGGTCGGTGCCCGCCATCGTCGGCTGCGCGAACCGCGTGCTGGGGCGCTCGCCGCAGGCGCGGAACTATGTGCGCCTGCATCCGGCGGACGTGGCAACCTCGGCAGCGGCACCGGCTGCTGCTACGGTTTTGTCTGCTCATGCGTCTCCGGGCCTTCGGTTCGTCCGGTTTGACACTGACGAGCAGGAGGCGCGGGCGGTCGCGCGGAGAATTGCCGAGCTGACCGCTGGCGGCGAGCCAGGTGACGAGATCGCCGTTCTGACGCGGACCAACGCGCAGCTGGACCCGTTCCGCGCAGCGATGGAGGAAGCGGGCATCCCCTACCGGATGCGCCGCGACGGGGCCGTCGGCGCGGAGAAACCGACGGTACCCCGGTCCATCCGGGAGGCCATTCGCCGGGGGAGCGTCTCGTCGCTGCCAGCACCGGTGACGCTCTCGACGATCCACGCCGCCAAGGGTCTGGAGTGGAACATCGTGTTCGTGTGCGGCGCATCCGACGGGCTCATCCCGTACAGCGCCGCCGCGGGCGACGAGCAAATCGAGGAAGAACGCCGTCTGCTTTACGTCGCCGTCACTCGCGGCAGGCGCCGGGTGCTGCTGTCCTACGCGCTGCGCAAGGACGCGGTCTCGCCGCTACGCCGTTCCAGCCGGTTCCTCTGAGCAGGCTCGCCGGGAGGAAGACGGTCGAAGAAAGCGCTGCAAGAGCGAAAGAACCGCGCTGGCATGATGCTGGCACGGTCCTTTGATTGATGTTGGCCTGCCGGACGAGTGGCCGAAATCGGCTCACCGCGAGGAGGGGTTGGATCACTTGCTTTCGCCGGTGTCGGAAGCGCCGCTGCCGTCATCGTTGTTGTCGGCGTCGGAACCGCCGTGATCGATGCCCTTATCGACGTCGTTCGTATTGTCGCCGCTGCCGTTCGCGGCTTCTTCGGCCAGGAGCTTGTCGAGGGCGGCGTCCCAGTCCATCATGCCGCGCGGAGCTGGGCTGTCCGTTGCGGACGTCCCGTTCGCTGTGGCGTCGGAAGAGCCGGTGCTGGAGCCGCCTTCGCGCCTCGCGCTTGGGGTATTGCTTTCGTCGGTCATGTTCCCGTTGCTCGCAATGCCGCGGCGCGCCGCGCTTCCGTTGATCGCGTTGCCGTCGGTGCCGGGAATCTGCGGCAGCAGGTCCGGGTGGGCCCAGTGGGCGTCGCGGGACGCCGCACCGTCAGCTGTGAGCTTCTCCCAGACGCCGCAGGCCTCGCGTGCCGCGCGTGGGCGCAGCTCCAGACCCAGCAGGCTCTCGAAGGTCCGTTCGGCCGGACCGCCCGCCGCGCGCCGCCGGCGCATCATCTCTCGCAGCTGGCCGATATGCGGCAGGAACGCGTTGCCGGCGCGCCAGGTGGCGCAGTCCACCCAGCCTTCGACGAGCGCGAGCATGGATTCCAGGCGGCGCTTGGCCTCGAGTTGCTCCGGGGATTCCTCCATGCCGACCTTGGCTAGGTTGACGGCCCCGCCGATCTCTCCGGGATTCATGGACACCGCCCCGCGCAGCTGTTCCTCGACGGCATCAAGGTCGATGCCGATGCTGCGGGCGTATTTGTCGATGAGCACCTCGATCTGCGGCATCAGCCACGGCGTCGACGCGAACAGCCGGGCGTGCGCCGCTTCGCGCAGCGCGACAAAGCCCATGACCTCGTCGACGGGCAGCTTCAGGCCGTCGGCGAACGCCTGGATGTTCTCTGGCACGAGCGCGCCGGCTGGGTTCTCTGTCATGGCCATGCTTTGATCGAAGCTGCCGAACACCTCGTGCGCCAGGCGGCCGGAGGCCTGTCCGAGCTGGATGGCGAAAGTGGTGCTGCCCAGCAGCCGCATGATCCGACGCGGGTCCTTCATTCCCTCGGGGACGGGAATGGGCACCGGTCCGGCGAACAGGCCCGTGATTTCGCCGTCCAGGCCGCCCAGGCGTTCGGTGAACACGGATTCCAGCGCGGCGGTCGCCGACTTGGCTACGGGCGTCGCCAGCGTGAGCCAGGAGCCGATGGTCGCTTTCGTCCAGCCGGTCGGTGTGAGCACGTCGGGCTCGCCCGGCGCCGGGTCGAAGGCTGTCGCGGAGTCCAGCCACAGGTTCGCCCCGCTCAGGGCCGAGCGGGCCTGGCTCTCCTGCGCTGCGCTGAGGAAACCGCGGGAGTCCTCGCCGGCCTTGCGTTCGGCGAGCGTGGCCGCCAGACGGCGGTTGATAGGCTCCTGGTCGGAGCCGTCTGCCTGCGCGAAGGACGACATCCCGCTCTCGGCGAACGCGGCCAGCAGGTCGTGCATGTCCTGCGGCTTAGGGAGCTTGCCTGGGTCCTGCGACAGCAGCTGGTCCTGGATTTCCCGGGGGAGCCGCGAGAACTGGTTCCACAGGGCTTCGCCTTGGAGGGAACCGAAGGAATCGATCATCCACTGGTGCAGTTCGTTGCTGTCCATCGCTGTTGTGTCCCATCTGTTTTGGTGCGCTGATAACCGTCTATACTATGAAAAATATGTCTTCTTTGCACCGCGAGGTCTCGAGCTTGCAATCCGTTCAGCCATCAGGGGAAAAGTGTCGTTGGTGGCGTCGGAACGTCGGATGGATGTTGCTCGTCGTTCTGGTGGCGTGCCTGTTCCTCCCGACAAATTATGTCATCGAGATGCCCGGTCCGACGATGAACGTTCTGGGTCGCGAGACGCTCGACGACGGCGGATCCGGCAATGCCGCGGCCTCGAAGGAAGACGCCATCCGCATCGCAGGTGCTCCGGTCAAGCCGACGAGCGGCAAGCTGCTGATGGTCACTGTCAACGTGGAAGGCTCGCCGCAAGACCCGATCAACGCCATGCAGACGCTGGCGGCCTGGTTCCATCCGCAGGAGGCGGTCATGCCGCGCGAGGTCGTGTTCCCTATCGGCGAGACGACGAAGGCCTACGACAAGCAGATCGATGGGCAAATGTCCGGCGCGCAGGGCCAGGCCCAGTCCGTGGCGCTGAAATTCATCGCGCAGCGGCATCTGGCGGATCTGGATGACCAGGACATCAGAATCGACATGAACGCAGGCGATGTCGGCGGCCCGAGCGCGGGGATGATGTTCGCGCTCGGTACTATCGACAAGCTGACGACCGGCACCATGGCGGGCGATCAGACCATCGCTGGCACCGGCACTATTTCCGCGGAGGAACAGATCGGTAAAATCGGCGGCATCCGGCTGAAGATGCTCGGTGCCCGCCGCGACGGCGCGTCCTGGTTCCTGGCGCCGTCCGGCAACTGCCCCGATGTCGCGGGCTACGTGCCCGCGGGACTGCGGGTCGTCAAGGTCTCGACGCTCTTGCAGGCCTACGACGCCGTCGTGGCAATCGGCCAGGGCCATGGAGCGGATCTGCCGACCTGCACGGCGAAGTGATAAACAGGCGCAGGCATAGTGACGACGGGTGGCGAAGTAAAGAACGGCTGCTATGCTCTTTGCTTGTGGTAAGCACAACCCCAACGCAGGCTGCAGGGCTTGGTTTCAAGAAAGATGACATTATTCAGGAGTGGCTCTGGGACGAGGACGTCGACGAGGGTGTCCGCGACGCGATTTCGTCCATCACCGGCCAGGATCTTGTTGACGAGGATTATGACGGTGCCGTGGACGGCGCCATCATCTGGTGGCGCGACGGCGACGACGAGGACGCTTTGACGGATGATGTTGTCGACGCGGAGGCGCCGTTGGATCCCGACAGCCCCTTCTGGATCATCGCGCCCAAGCCAGGCCGCGACGGCGCGGCAAGCCCGTCGGTCATCCAGAACGCCGCCAAAAGCGCCGGCATGAACCCGGCCAAGCCGATGAGCCTCAGTGCCGACTGGAACGCTATTCGCCTGCTGCCGTTCGGAGCGGGACGTCAGCGCCACTCCGCCGAGCATTGAGAGACCAGATACCGAGCGCCGCGCGCCAGGCCAGCGCGCGGCGGATCCGGGTCGAAGCCGTCGGAGCGCGCCATTGTAGGCGCGTGAGTCCTATGAACAGAAAAGGGCGGCCGCGGAGGGAAATCCCGCGGCCGCCCTTTTCCATGCCGTTTCGCGCCGGTGTCCGCTCCCGGCCGCTCAGTCCTGCAGCTGCATGCCCTCGGCGTCGAGATGCCATTTCGAACCCGGGTGCGAGGCGAGGATATTGATGCCCTCGACCAGGCCCCAGATGAGCGAGACAATCGGACCCACGCCCACGCACACCCAGCCCACGAGCGTCAGCAGCAGCTGGCAGATGCCTCTGCCGGTATTGCCCAGGTAAAAGTTGTGGACGCCGAAAAGCCCCAGGAAAATGCCATAGAGACCAGCGACGATTTTCGATTTCTCCGACATCCCCGGGCCGCGGAGGTATTGCTGCTGATAGGTCCACGGGGCGCGCTGGCGCGGATCAGGCCCGGTGAAGTTCTGGTTGCCGAAGTCGTTCATGTCGCTCCTTTCGCGCGGTTCGAGTGGGCGATGAGGGGTTCGAACCCCCGACATCCACGGTGTAAACGTGGCGCTCTGACCAGCTGAGCTAATCGCCCGGATCCCGTCCAGTCTACCAGCCACTCCTCCGTTTCCGGGACGGCTGTGGCGTCGGCTCTCCTCTGCGACCGTGATCCGGGATAAAATCGAAACAGCTGTGCTCAGGGGTTCTCCCGCACAGACAGGAGGCTCTGATGGCAACAAGCTATGAGGTCAGGAAAATCTCGAGGCGCCTGGATTTCGCCAGGCGTTGGAAAGCGAAGGTATCAAAAATGGCTGGATTCGAACTGGGCGACGGCGTACGCAAGGTGTTCCTCGCCGGGATCGGCGCCATCGCGGCGACCGCAGAGAAAGGCCAGAAGCTTGTCAACGATCTCGTTGACAAAGGCGAGCTGACGGTCGACCAGGGAAAGTCCCTCAACTCCGAGCTGGCGCATCGCGTCAAGGAGAAGACGGGCGTCGTGCGCGATGCCGCCCTGGAAGGCCGCATGAAACTCATGTCCGACGAGGAGCGCGCGGAGTTCGTGCGCAAAGTCAACGAGTTCGCCCACGGCGCCGCGACCCGACCTGCCAAGTCGGCGGACGGTTCCGCGGCAGCCGACTCCAAGGAGACGGCGGAGCAGCGGTGACGGCGGAGCAGCGGCCTGGCGGGACCGACCCGTCCCGGGGAAGCAAGGATGTCTACGGCGCCGTCGCCGTCAAGGCGGCCGGCGACTTGCGGAAAGCGGGGAAAGCGTCCGGCGAGGATGTCGACGATTCGCGCGGCAGCCGTCTCAAGCGGTTGAGACAGATCGTGGGCGTGCTGCGCCGCTACGACCTGTTCCGCGGGGTGACGCCCGACAAGCTGTGCAATATGCTGCAGGCGCTGGGCCCGACCTTCGTCAAGGCCGGCCAAATCCTGTCGATGCGTTCGGAGATCCTGCCGCAGTCCTACTGCGACGCGCTGGCCAAGCTGCGCACCCACGCCAATCCGATGCCGTACCAAACCGTGCTGGACACGCTGGAATCCGAGTACAGCCGCCCGATTGACGAGGTCTTCTCCTCGATCGACCGGCATCCATTGGGTTCCGCGTCGCTGGCGCAAGTGCACCACGCCACGCTCGTGACGGGCGAGGACGTCGCCGTCAAGGTGCAACGTCCCGGCGCCCGCGAGATGATGGCGCAGGACATCGAAATCATGCGCTCCGTCATGAAGTGGGCGTCCCGTCTGCTCGGCGCCTGGCAAGTTGTCGATCTGCAAGGCGTAGTCGAGGAGATCTGGGCGAGTTTCCGCTCCGAGACCGACTTCCTCGAGGAGACACGCAGCCTGCAAGAATTCCGCGAGTTCACAGCGTCCTACCGCTACATGGACTGCCCACGCGTCTACCCGCGCTGGTGCACGAGGCGCGTGGTCGTCATGGACTATGTGCGCGGCATTCCGCTGGGCCACACCGGCGAACTCGAGGCCGAGGGCTACGACCTGCAGGAGATCGGCACCAAGCTTGTCGACAACTACTCCGCGCAGATCCTGGACGAAGGCTTCTTCCACGCCGACCCGCATCCCGGCAACATCATCGTGCGCGACGGGAAGATCGTCCTCATCGACCTAGGCATGACCGGGCGCCTGACGTCCCGCATGCGTTCGCTGCTGCGCGGCATGATCTTCGCGCTTGCCAAAGGCGATTCCGTGGAACTCGAGAACAGCTTGCTGAGCCTGGCGCGCCTCAAGAAGAGCACCGGCGGCGTGGACCGCGCCGCGCTGCTGAACGACATCGACGACATCGTCGACGGTTTCGGGACCATCGACCTGGCGGAGCTGGACATCGGTCAGTTCGTCATGTCCCTGTTCCAGATGGTCGAGCGCAACGGCCTGGAGCTGCCCGGCAGCGTCACGCTCGTTGCCCGCGCGCTAGTCACACTCGAAGGCACGCTCACGCGGTTCATCCCGGACGTCAACATGCTGGAGGTTATCGAGAGGCATGTCAAAAGCTCTGAGAACATCCGCGACGTTGCACGCAAAGAGACCGTGAGCCTGACGACGGAAGGGCTGCGGGCCACACACGGCCTGTTCGGCTCTCTGGCGGATTCCAAGACGGCCATGCGCCAGCTGACGCGCGGACAGCTGAAAGTCAACGCCGAACTCGTCCACCCGCAGGGCGCCGTGCAGCAGCTGTCGTATATCGTCGACCGCTTGACGATGGCCATCATCATCGCCGGCCTGTTCGTCGGCTCGTCCATCGTCTACTACGCCCGCATCCAGCCAGTCATCTTCGGCATCCCGGTCGTGGGCATGATGGGCTACGTCGTGGCCTTCGTGCTGGGCGTATGGATCGTGATCGACATCCTGCACAAGAACCACTTGCTCAAGAAGCGTGCCAAGCGCAGGCGATAGTGAACGATGGATGCGCGGTCGTGACGGTCGCGGCATGCGGCGCGTTGCCTTGGTCGCTTCGGTGGTGTATACTCCGAACCGTTGCGCACACATGCGCGCATGGTGGACATAGCTCAGTTGGTAGAGCACCTGATTGTGGTTCAGGAGGTCGCGTGTTCGAGCCACGTTGTCCACCCGTTCGGAGAGCCGGGGCCTTCGGGTTCCGGCTTTTTCATAGCTTTCCCCGGTGGAATGCAGGGGGGGTGTCCTCCGTCGTGGGTCCGCTCGCGGCCATCCTCGCGTAGGGGAGGAATTCCAAGGCTTTTCTCGAGCCAAGGGACATCTGCCAATCGTGTCCGCCTGAGTAAAGGGGTCCCCGTGCTGCAGGGCGTCGACCTGGACCGCGAGCCAGACGAGTCCGCGTCGCGATCCTCGGCGAATCAACGCTCATGAGCATCATCGGCGGTCTCGACCGCCGGTTCGAGGGGATGGTCCGCGTAAGCGAGCGGCTGTTCGGCTATTACGACAAGAAAACCATGAGCGAATACCGGCGGCGTGACGGTCGGCCACATCTCCAGGATTTGCCGTCTCAGCCACATCGATGCGTTCGCCGCCAGCTGCAGAGATAGAAACCCGGAGCGGGAAAAGGCGGCCGCGGGCGAGGGACGGATCAGGGCCGCCTTTAGAACCAAGGAAAACCAAGGAAAACCAAGGAAAACCGGGGACCGTGCGCGAGAAGGGACTCGAACCCTCATGTCAAAGACACAGGAACCTAAATCCTGCGCGTCTACCATTTCGCCACTCGCGCGAGAACGGGGCGGCAGGCCTTCCATCGTCGGGAAAGCGCCGCCGCACAAAAAAGAGCCACTTGACAGAATCGAACTGTCGACCTTCTCATTACGAGAGAGACGCTCTACCGACTGAGCTAAAGTGGCCTTCCGCTTGCCGAAACAGACAATCCCACACAAGCACGACCAGCATAGCCTGTTATTTCGATATTGTCCACTTGACTATCACGCCGGCGGCCGCAGGAGAGGCGTGTACCCTGGAAAAAATGAGGGGAACGGCGGCACAGCTGGAACGGACGACGGGACAGGGACCGCGCCAGTGGCGCGTCGAGGCGCTGCGGTTGGTGGCCATCGGCGGCATCGCGGTTTTCCACACTTTCGTTCCCTGGTTCGACAAGATGGCGTATGCCGCCCCGTTCCCGACGGACTGCCGTGGGCTGTCCACATCGTTCTGGGGGCTGTTCCTGCTGGGCTGCATCAACCTGCTGGGCGCGATGGGCAACGCCATCTTCTTCATGATCTCGGGCTATTTCCTGCTGCCGTCAATGGCGCGGGACAGCCATCGGCCGGGGTACGCAGCCCGCCAAGGGTTCAAGGCCGCCCGCCGGGCGGCCGTTATCGTCGCCACCATCGCCGTGTACAGCGTGCTGACGGTGTTGCTCGTGGCGTTGCTGCACATCCCCGGTCCGGATTTCCACACCACGCGCTGGCTGGTCATGGACCTGGAATTCGTCTGGCTCTACCTGCTTTTCGTCATCATCGCCCCGCTGGTCGCGCGGGCGCAAGACCGCTGGAGCGCCTGGCCGCTTGTCTTGATCGCCGCTTTTATCGTCGTCTTCGCGCTTAACGGCTACGTGGCCTTCTTCTCGCAGGGCGGCGTCAACCACGCGCTGGACGGCTGGCGCAAATGGCTTAGCGCGGCCACGTACTTCGTCGGGTTCTGCCTGGCCGGCTTGATGGACCAACACCGCGCCAGCCTGCGCCGCTGGGGGGCCGCGCCCCTGTGGTGGGCGATCGGCGCGAGCGTCGTCGTCGAACTGGGCGCGGCCGCACTGAAGTCGCCATGGCTTTCGGGAGCGATCTCCTTCAAATCGACGTCACTCCTGTCGTTCTGGCTTGCTCTGGCGGCCCTGTCCTGCGCAGTCCTGCCGCGCGGCGAGCGCGCCGTCGCCCGGCCCGCCGGAGCGCGCCACGCCAGCCATTTGCCAGACGACCGGCCCGGCCCTGCCGCCGTCCGCCTGTTGGCCAGCGGCATCCTCGGCTTCTACGTGTTCCAATCGATGCTCACGCGCTTCTGGCATTCGCTCATCATCCCGGCACTGGACGGCCTCGCCTCCGGTCCGTCGGTCCCGTTCTCCGCGACGCTGCTGTTCGTCGCCGCCGGCACCGCCGCGAGCCTGCTTTACGCAACGGTCCTGCTGTGCGTCGACCGCGTCGTGCGCCAGCCGGCGACCCGAGCCATCACCCAGATCTTCCAGCGCCGCTAAACGCGCTGATTGCAACGTTTCCCAGCAACCGCGGTGTCTGCTTCGGACAGTATTTTTGAAGTGTCTTTCGCATCAACGTCGAGGAAAGGACTGCCATGGTCATCGAATCACCAGTGGACGCCACGAAAACGCAGGCATGGGCGGAGCTGACGCAAATGTACACGGACATGCACAAGAAAGGCATCGACCTGCGGCGCTGGTTTGCCGACGAGCCGAACCGCGCACGCGAGCTGTCCTTCGACGCGGGCGACCTGCGCATCGACCTGTCCAAGAACCTCATCCAGCCATCGATGGTGCCGATCTTCGCCCAACTCGCCGAGGAAGTCCACCTGCGCGCGCGCACGGAGGACATGTTCGCCGGCAAGCACATCAACGTCACCGAGGACCGCGCCGCGCTGCACACCGCGCTACGCCGCCCCGAGTCCGACATCGGCTCCGTCGTGGCCGACGGCCAGGACGTCGTCTCCGACGTGCGCGCTATGCTCCGGCGTGTCTACGCGTTCGCCGACAAAGTCCGCTCCGGCGAGTGGACCGGCGTGACCGGCAAGCGCATCGAAACGGTCGTCAACATCGGCATCGGCGGCTCCGACCTGGGCCCCGTCATGGCGTACGAGGCGCTCAAGCCGTACGCCGACGCCGGCATCTCCGCACGATTCATCAGCAACATCGATCCGAACGACATCGCGGAGAAGACCCGCGGCCTCGACCCGCAGACCACGCTGTTCGTCGTCGTCTCCAAGACCTTCACGACCGTCGAGACCATCACCAACGCCACCGACGCGCGCGCCTGGCTGCTTGATTCCCTGACCGCGTCCGGCGCCATCGACGGCTCCGAAGAATCCCACGCCGAGGCCGTGCGCCGCCACTTCGTCGCCGTGTCCACCGCGCTGGAGAAAGTCAAGGCCTTCGGCATCGCCCCGGAGAACACCTTCGGATTCTGGAACTGGGTCGGCGGCCGTTACTCCGTCGACTCCGCGGTCGGCACCGTCCTCGCCATCGTCCTCGGCCCACGCCGCTTCGACGACTTCCTCGCCGGTTTCCACGCCATGGACAAATACTTCCGCACCACGCCGTACGAGAAGAACGCCGTAGCCCTCATGGGCCTGATGAACGTATGGTACACCGATTTCTTCGGTGCCGAGTCCCACGCCGTCCTGCCGTACAACCAGTACCTGCACCGCTTTCCGGCTTACCTGCAGCAACTGACCATGGAGTCCAACGGCAAATCCGTGCGCTGGGACGGCACGCCGGCGCGTTCCAAGACGGGCGAGATATTCTGGGGAGAACCGGGCACGAACGGCCAGCACTCCTTCTACCAGCTCATCCACCAGGGCACCCATCTCATCCCGGCGGACTTCATCGCCTTCGCCAACACGCGCAACCCACTGCGCTGCGGCGACCAGGACGTCCAAGAGCTGCTCCTATCCAACTTCCTGGCCCAAACCAAGGCGCTCGCATTCGGCAAAACCGCCGACGAAGTCCGCGCCGAAGGAACACCCGACGTCATCGTGCCCGCCCGCGTGTTCAACGGCAACCGACCGACCACGTCGATTTTCGGCGACGAGCTGACCCCGTATTCGCTGGGCGAGCTCATTTCCCTGTACGAGATGATCGTCTTCACCGAGGGCACCGTCTGGGGCATCGACTCCTTCGACCAGTGGGGAGTGGAGCTCGGCAAGATCCTGGCCAAGCAGATCAGCCCGGCGCTGTCCCAAAACGACGAGGCGCTCGCGGCCCAGGATCAGTCCACGCGCTCGCTGATCGAGTGGTACCGCGTCCATCGCCGCTGACAGCTAAATCGCCGGCGGGCGTTGTTCGATCCCGGGCGCCGCCGGCCCTGGCCTCCGGGCCGTCCTTCCCGGCCGCCCCTCTTTTGAGGTTCGCCACAGGTTTCGATGCTGGTCCGTTCAGGAATTTGAAAAAACCGGCACGATGTTGTATTCTGGAAATGGTCCCGGCGGAAATGACGATTTTTCCCCGAATTTTGGCCGATTCCCATTGAGTCCGCATGAATCACAGGCGTACTATAACGGTTTCGTTTCTTTACGTTCCGCGGCGGACGCGCTGCTGGTTGACGAAAGGTATGAGAGTGTCAGCAAGTCAGGATCTGACCAGTATGAAGTTGGTGGAACTCAAAGAGTTGGCGAAGCGGATGGGGCTCCGTGGCACCTCGATGATGAGGAAAACGGAACTGATCGCCACGCTGCAAGCTGCCCGCTCCGGAGGCAAGGCCCCGGCTGGCGTGGCCACCGCCACGCCGCGCGTCGCGCGCCGTTCCCAGGCGTCCGCGACCGCCGACGCGAAGGACGAGAACCAGGGGAGCGCCTGCGCCAACGGCCCCGCCGCCGCGGCGTTCGCTGACAAGCCGGCGTTCGTCGAATCCGCTGCTCCGCGCGCCAAGGGCCTGCGCCGCCCGCAGACCGAGGGTATCGAAAAGCTCGATTTGGGCATCACGCTGCCCACTCGCCAGGATGGCAAGCGCCGTCACGACGGCATGGACTTTAACGAGGAGCAAAGCCGCGGACTGGACAGCATCCTCGCCGTCCTGCCGGACCACTCCGGCCGCCATAGTGACGACGGATTGCGCGATCGCCAGCGCGAAGACCATGCCGAACGCGGCTTCCGTCGCCAGCACGACCGCGCCGGCCGTCGTTCCGACCGCGACAGCCACGAGGAAGCCCGCGAATCCCGCCCAGAGCACGAGAATCGGCCGCTGGTCCCGGTAGCCGGCATCGTCGACATCCTCGACTCCTATGCGTTCATCCGCACGAGTGGCTACCTGCCGGGGCCGAACGATGTGTACGTGTCCATGGGCATGGTCAAGAAGTACGGCTTGCGCAAGGGCGACGCTGTGCAGGGCGCCATCCGTCCTCCGCGCGAGAACGACCGCCGTTCACGACGCCAGAAGTTCGTGCCGCTCCAGGCCATCACCTCCATCAACGGCATGGACATGGAGGAAGCCCGCGAGCGTCCGCAGTTCAGCAAGCTGACGCCGTTGTACCCGCAGGAGCGTCTGCGCATGGAAACGGAGCCGAGCAAGCTCGTCGGCCGTCTCATTGACATCGTGTCTCCGATCGGCAAAGGTCAGCGTGGCCTCATCGTCGCGCCTCCGAAGGCCGGCAAGACCATTACGCTACAGAACATCGCCAACGCCATCACAGCGAACAATCCCGAGTGCCATTTGATGGTCGTCTTGGTGGACGAGCGTCCAGAGGAAGTCACCGATATGCAGCGCACAGTGCATGGCGAGGTCATATCCTCGACTTTTGACCGTCCGGCGTCCGACCACACCATCGTCGCCGAGCTGGCCATCGAGCGCGCCAAGCGCCTGGTGGAGCTGGGCCAGGACGTGGTCGTGCTGCTGGATTCCATCACCCGCCTGGCGCGCGCCTACAACATCGCGGCGCCGGCGTCGGGCAAGGTGCTTTCTGGCGGCGTGGACGCGCAGGCCCTGTACCCGCCGAAGAAGTTCTTCGGCGCAGCCCGCAATGTCGAGAACGGCGGATCCCTGACGATCATCGCCACGGCGCTGGTAGAGACTGGCTCCAAGATGGACGAGGTCATTTTCGAGGAGTTCAAGGGCACCGGCAATATGGAGCTGAAACTCTCCCGCGACCTAGCGGACAAGCGTCTTTTCCCTGCCATCGACATCTCCGCGTCCGGCACGCGCCGCGAAGAGCTCATCACACCCAAGGCGCAGCTGGCCATCATCTACCGTCTCCGCCGCCTGTTGGGGGGCATGGATGCGGAGCAGGCCTACCAGACGTTGGTGCCGCGGGTCAAGAAGACGCCGACGAACAAGGACTTCTTCACCGTCATCGCGCAGAACATGAATCTGCCAAAGACCGCCTGAGAGGGCGTATCCGCAGGGGAGGCACGGTCCGCTGCTCGCTTGGCAGCGTTTTGCAGGCGTCACGGTCTCACTGCGCGTCGGCTTTCTTCGCGCGGCATGAAGAGGCGGTGGACGATGGTCGCCAGCGCACCGCCGGTGGCGGGGCCGTCGACCTTGCCGGTGACGCCGATGACAGGCGTCACGAAGAAGAAGAAGATCATGACGATTTCGATGACGATGGTCGGCCCGGAGCTTCGCCAAAGCGTTGAAGCCAAGGCGCGAACAATGAAGCCTTTGGAGGCGAAGCGCCGCAGCGGATCGGCCGCGGCGCGACCGCCGAGAAACAACTCCGAACGTTCCGATGGACCCGGCGGCGCGTTTCCTCCGGGCGGTTTTCCTCCCTCTATCGGTGGTGTCCGGGAACCGGCAGCGTTCCCAGCACGGCAGAGGGTCCGATGTCACCGCACCGCGACGGCGCGGTGACATCGGACCCTCTGCTACCCAGAAAGGGATCGGCCGCGGCCGGCGCAGCCCATTCCGTTTCCCGCGGCCTGGCGCCGCGCGGACCCAGTCGGTTCAGTTCTTCTTTTTCTTGGCCAGCGGTTCGCCCAGCTCGGCGTCGGACGTCAGGACCAGGTGGTCGGCAGCGGCCTTGTCATAGGCTGTCTGCGTGGCGTCGGCCTCGATGCCAGCGGCGGCGATGTCCTCGTCGCCCAGTTCCGCCAGACGCGCCTCGCCGGTCACTTTGCCGGCCTGCAGCACGTCGCCGAAAGCGGCTTCGATGTCCCGCACGCCCTGCGGCATGGCCTTGAGCGTCACCGACAGGATCGGGGTCTTCATGGAGACCCTTGCTTCGGACTTGACTTTGCGCAGGGCCGCGAGCGCGGCGCCGGCGTTGTCGAGGATGGACACGGATGCGTCGGCGGCGATGGACTCGTAGGCGTCAGCGTCCGGCCAGGCGGCGCGGTGCACGGAGCCTTCGCCCGCGTGCATCCAGTGCCAGATTTCCTCGGTGGCGAACGGCAAGTACGGCGCGAATAGGCGGGCGAAGGCGTCGAGACCCAAGCCCAGAGTGGTGCGCGCGGAAGCCACGGCTGCTTCGGACGGCACGTCGTCGTGGTCGTCAGCGGTGCCGTAAGCGCGGTTCTTCACCAGTTCGATGTAGTCGTCGCAGAATTCCCAGAAGAAAGTCTCAATGAGGTTGAGCGCCTTGGCGTGGTCGAACTCGTCCAGCGCCGTGGTGGCCCTGCGCACGACGGACGCAAGCTTGGCCATGGCCGCCTTGTCGAGCGGCTCGGTCACGTCCGCCGGATTCCAGACGCCTTGCGCGCTCTGGCCCACATGGTGGTTCTCGTCCTCGCGGCCGATGCCCAACGCGAACTTGGTGGCGTTAAGCAGCTTGATGGCCAGGCGGCGGCCGATTTTCATCTGGCCGGTGTCGTAGGTGGCGTCCACGCCCAGGCGGGCGCAGGCGGCCCAATAGCGCACGGCGTCGGCGCCGAACTTGTCGATCGGCTCCTTGGGCACCACGACGTTGCCCTTGGACTTGCTCATCTTCTTGTGGTCCGGATCGAGGATCCAGCCGGAGAGAGCGGCGTCCTTCCATGGCAGCACGTGGTTCTCGAGATGCGAGCGCACGATGGTGCTGAACAGCCAGGTGCGGATGATGTCCTGGCCCTGCGGGCGCAGATCCATCGGATAGGTTTTTTCGAACAGGCCGTCGCCCTCGTCCCAGTGCGTGACGATCTGCGGGGTCATGGAGCTGGTGGCCCAGGTGTCCATGATGTCCTTCTCGGCGGTGAAGCCGTTGGGCTGGTCGCGCTGCTCCTCGGTGAAGCCTTCCGGCACATCGGTCGTCGGGTCTATCGGCAGGCGGTCCTCGGACGGCGTGATCGGGTGGTCGTAGTCCACGACGCCATCGGTCTTGACCGGATACCACAGCGGGAACGGGACGCCAAAGAAGCGCTGACGGCTGACGAGCCAGTCGGTGTTGAGGCCGTTGACCCAGTTGCCGTAGCGCGCGCGCATGAAGTCCGGGTGGAAACGCAGCTCGGCTCCGCGGTCGAGCAGCTGGCGGCGCAGGTCCATGTCGGTGCCGCCGTTGCGCAGATACCATTGGCGGGAGGTGATGATCTCGAGCGGCTTGTCGCCTTTCTCGTAGAAGTTCGTCATGCGGGTGGTGGGCTGCGGCTCGCCGATCATCTCGCCGGATTCGCGCAGCGCCTCGACAAGGACCTTGCGTGCGCTGAACGTGGTCTTGCCGCTCATGGCCGCGTAGACTTCGCGGCCATGAGCGGTGGCGATCCAGTCCGGGGTTTCCGGGTTGATGCGACCGTTGCGCAGGAGGATGGCGCGGGTCGGCAGATGCAGGTCGCGCCACCAGGAGACGTCGGTCACGTCGCCGAAGGTGCAGCACATGGCAATGCCGGCGCCCTTGTCCATTTCCGCCGCCGGGTGGGCGAGGACCGGAACCTCGACGCCGAAGAGCGGGCTGAGGACGGTCGTGCCGAAGAGGTCCTTGTACCGGCCGTCGTCGGGGTTAGCGATGAGGGCCACGCAGGCGGGCAGCAGCTCCGGGCGGGTGGTCTCGATACAGACGTCGCCGCTGCCGTCGGACTTATGGAAAGCGAGCTTGTGGTAGGAACCAGGGTATTCGCGGCTTTCCAGTTCGGCTTGCGCCACAGCGGTCTGGAATGTGACGTCCCACAGGCCCGGCGCTTCCTTCTGGTAGGCCTCGCCGCGGGCGAGGTTGCGCAGGAAGCCCTTCTGGGCCACGCGGCGGGCGCGTTCGCCGATGGTGTGATAGGAGTTCTTCCAGTCCACCGACAGGCCGAGTCGGATCCACAGGTCCTTGAACTGCTGCTCGTCCTGGGCGCTCAGCTTCCCGCATAGCTCGATGAAGTTCTGCCGGGAGCAGGGAACCTGGTCGCGCGCGTCGATTCTCTTGCTGGACGTGCCTTCGAATGGCGGCTTGAAGCCGGGGTCGTATTTGAGGGACGTGTCCACGCGCACGCCGTAGTAGTTCTGCACGCGGCGCTCGGTCGGCAGGCCGTTGTCGTCCCAGCCCATCGGATAGAAGACATCATAGCCGCGCATGCGTTTGTACCGGGCGATGATGTCGGTGTGGGTGTAGCTGAACACATGGCCCACGTGCAGGTGGCCCGACACGGTCGGCGGGGGTGTGTCGATGGAGTAGACGGCCTTGCGGTCGCGGTCGCCCTGGAAGGCGAAGGTCTGGTTCTTCTCCCAGTCCTTCGTCCATTTGTCTTCGAGCCCCTCGACGCCGACTTTGTCCGGCAGCGGCGTCAGATTCGCTGTGATGCTTCCGTCAGTTGTCATGCGGCCCAGTCTACGAATCGCTTGCGACGACTCGCGTCCGGTCTGCTCTGCTAGTTCCGCGCCGGCTACCTCAGGTTCCCCAGCGGCAGCCAGTCGTCGGTCATATTCGTGGGCATGCCGGTCAGGCCGGAATCCCAGGCGCTCTCGACGTCGACCTGGTAGAGCCAGTCGGCTGGCTGTTTGCTGGCCAGGGTGAGTGCGGCTGCGCGCAGCCCCTGCTCGTAGGCGCTTTCACTCGTGGATCGGACCGCCGCCGTGTATTGCTGGTCGGCGACCGGCGAATCGAAGCCCCACCAGTTGCTGCCGGTCGTCCAGTAGCCCAGATCATGGCTGCCGTGGTGCAGGTAGAGCACCATGTCGTACCTCATGCTCTGCACCACGTCGGTGTTCCACTGTTCGCCGCTGATGCGGTAGGGGGTGACCTTCCAGCCGGCGGCCTCGATCTGGCTGACGACAGAGTCGGCCACGGCCTGCGGCACCGCGTCGGTGTAGGCGAGCGTGTAGGCGCGCGTGTAATAGTAGTCGAACTTCTCGCGGCCCAGCTGCACGTCCGTCGGGAACTGGGCGTTGAGATCCTGGTATCCGGGGTCGAGGCTCGTGATCGGCCCGCCCAGGGGCGTTCCCAGCCCGCCCGCGGCCGCGACGACCTGCGGGCGGCTGATCATCAGGCGCATGGCCTCTCTGGCCTGGTAGTCGCTCATGAGGCTGTCGGGGTTGGCGTTGAACATGAGCGTGGCCACCGTCGTCGTAGTGCCGCTCGTCACTGTGTATTTTCCTGAGGATTTCAGCGACGCGGCGTCAGCGGCGTCGAGATCGATGGCTCCTTGGATCTTCCCCGCCTTGAGCGCGGCCGTCTCGGCGGCGGAATCGGCGAAATAGTCGAGCGCGACCGTTTTGAAGTGCGGCTTAACGCCCCAATAGTAGTCGTTGCGCCGCAGCGTGACGTCGTTGTCCGCGCAGTTCGCCACGGTGTAGGGGCCAGTGCCCGGCACGTCGGATCCAGTGTCGCCGGACTTCTCGTCGAAGACGAGCCCCGCCCGCCCGCCCAGCTCCCACAGCAGCTGCTGGTCAGGGTGGAGCAGCGTGAGCACGACGGTCGTCGAGTCCGGCGTCCGCACGGAACTCAGCCCGCTCAGCTGCTCGTAGCCCGGGTATTTGTGCGCCAGCAGCTGCTGGAACGACCAGGCCACGTCCTGCGCGGTGACCGCGTCGCCGTTGCTGAAGTCGGCGTTGCGCAGGGTAAAGGTGTATGTCGTGCCGCCGTTGGAGACGGTCCAGCCAGACGCCAGCGCTGGCGCGACTTTGTTGTCGTTCGTGCGGCCCGTCAGGCCCTCGTACACGTTGCCGATGAGGATGCGGTCCGCGGCGGGGTCGTCGGCGCTGCGCACGTCCAGCGACTGCGGAGCGCCCTTGAGGCCGATCGCCAGGGTGGCGTTGGAATCGCCGATACCCGCCAAAGACGAGGAGCCGGTGTGCGTGAAAACCGGCAGGACAAGCCAGGCGACAATGCCGAGGACGACGAGAAGGAGGACGAATTCAAGCCATTTCGGCGCGCCGCGGTGTGCGGAAGCGCCCTTCTGCGAATGCTCTGCGCTGCGTGGACCCATGCCCGTCACCTTATTGCTGGCTTCAGACCGCGTATGGTGTTCTCCATGGTTATCTCACAGAAAATCGCACCGCAGGGACAGGAGCCGGACCGCGCCCGGCGCCGCCGGATGCTCGCCGAGGGGGAGGAACTCGTCGCTTTCTATCCGCGGGCCGCATGCTCCCTGGACTACACGACGCCCTTCGAACTGGTGGTGGCCACTGTCCTTAGCGCGCAGACCACCGACAAGCGCGTCAACGCCGTCACCAAGGAGCTGTTCGCTCGATGGCCCACGCCGCAGGCGCTCGCAGCCGCCTTGTTGGAGGACGTGGAGGCCGTCATCCGTCCGCTCGGCTTCTTTCGTACCAAGGCGCTGCACATCGTCGGCCTGTCGCGGGAGTTGGTCGAGCGCTTCGGAGGCGTCGTTCCCCGCACGATGGCGGAGCTGACAACCCTGCCGGGCGTGGGCCGCAAGACGGCGAACGTGGTGCTGGGCGATGCCTTCGGCGTGCCGGGTTTCCCCGTCGACACCCATGTGACGCGCGTGACGGGACGTCTGCGCTGGACGGACCAGTGGCGTTCGGCGCATCCGGACCCCGTCAGGATCGAGAAACAGGTCACGGCCGTTTTCCCGCCGCAGGAGTGGGTGGGGATGAGCCACCGGCTCATCTATTTGGGGCGCGAGATCTGCCATCCACGGCATCCGGCCTGCGCTCGCTGCCCGCTGGCAGCGACATGCCCGTCCGCCGGAATGGAGTAAGAAAGCCTTCGGAGCGTGGCGGCGCGCCCTGCAGCGCCGCTCGGGGTAGCCGAACCAGTGCCTGACGTCGTGGACCATGCCGAAGCGCGCTCAATTCGCTGCCAAGCCGGGCGCTCAGGCGGCGGGCGATCCCGCCGCCTGAGCGTATGCCGACGCAATGTCCGCAGCCTCGCCCACCCTGCAGCAGCCGGACATGGGCGGAAGACACGACCCGGTGGCTGGACAAGGTACCTGGGCAGCTCGAACTTTCTGTACGCCAATCGAAGGCGCCCCGTTGCTCGCTTGTCCGTGGCCACAATCGGTTTCGTCCGGCATCTTCGGCGAAACGCCGATCGCGTTGATGCGCGGAGCCGAGGCCGCAGGGACATCGAGGCAGGCGCGGGGACGGTCACCACCGTCTCCGGCGAAACCGCGCTGGCCATGTCGCACAAGGATTCCGCGCAATCGGGAGGCCCTGGCCGGCGTCCAGCAGGAGGATGGTCCCTCCGAACAGCACGCCGAACCGGTGCGGCAGGCGCGACAGCGGAAGCTGCGCCGCCGGACTCGAACGCCGTCATCGAAGTCACGTCGATGGGCACTTGTTTCTGGGCCATCAGCATCGCGCGCTTGACAAAAGCGGCAGCATCAACCCCATTGTCCCGGACGGAGTCGCCCAGAACCCGTCACCCAACCTCAGCCGCGCGTGATCCATCCAGTCCAATCAGCCGCCATCCCGTCCCCGCGGCCCTCCGCTCCTGCTGCGTCGCGCGGCTCCGCGCCATCAGACGAGCATCGACTAGGCTAGTGACGGAAAGAAGGGGAGGTGGCCAGCGATGGCGGCGAAGAAGAACCGAGGTCTGTCGGAATCCGCGTGGATCGCAGGACTCGTCCTGCTGCTCGCGCCGGCCGCCGTGGCGGCTTCTCGCGGCACGGCGGCCGACGTCCGTATCCTCGATCTTCTCGTCGCGGCTGCGCTTGTCGTGCTGGTCGCCGGATGCTCGCCCGTCCTGGAAGCGCGCACCCCGAAAGCGCCGCGCTGGTTCGCGCTCCTGTGGGGCCTGGCGTCCTGCGCCTGCTCCGCGTGCGCGCTGGCGGCGTCGCCGAATCCGGCCCGGTCTTGGCTGGCCGAGTCACTAGCCGCCCTGACCACGTTGGTGGTGGCGGCCTTCGGCTTCGAGATGCTGCGCCGCCAGCGCACACATCTGATCTCCTCGCTGAGCGTCGTATGTTCGATGGGTCTGGCCGGCTGGCTTTCGGGCGGATGGGCGTTCGCGCCGGCCTCGCTGTCGGCGTCGGGACGCCTCGTTCTGTCGCTACTGGTTCTGGCAGCGGTCGCCGTGGCCATCCGCGCGGCGTTCGGGACAGCGGAACAACAGCTGCTCCAACAATGCCCTGAAGTAGCTTCCAGCGTGGGCGCGGGCAAGCGGGCGCTCGCGTCGGCGGCGCTGTCTCTGGCCGCGGTCGGCGCCGTTCCGGCGGTGCTGATGCTGCTGGACTGGTGACGGCGGGAACGCAAAAAACCGTCCAGCCGGATGCGAAGATAGGTTCCTCGTCCTGCCGGGCGGTCTTGAGCGGAACGGAACGGCCGAAGAAGGTCAGCTCCGCGGTTCAGCGCCGCTCAGATGGCTTGCTTGCTCTGCGCGAGGCGTTCCTGGGACTCCTTGATGCAGGCGAGCGCGTGCTCTTTGTCGGTCCAGTAGTCGCCTGGCATGACTTCCTTGCCCGGCTCCAGAGCCTTGTACTGTTCGAAGAAATGCTTGATCTCGTCTTTGTGGAAGGCCGGGACGTCGTCGATGTCTTTAATGTTCGCGTAGCGCACGTCGTCCGGCACGACGAGGATTTTGTCGTCGCCGCCTTCCTCGTCGACCATGTGGTACATACCCACGACGCGGCATTCGATGGCGCAGCCTGGGAACACCGGAATCATGTCCATGACGAGCGCGTCGAGCGGGTCGCCGTCGGCGCCGAGAGTGCCTTCGATGTAGCCGTAGTCGTCCGGGTAGCCCATGGAAGTGAAGAGGGTGCGGTCGAGCTTGATGCGGCCGGTCTCCGCGTCCATCTCGTACTTGTTGCGCGAGCCGCGCGGAATTTCGACGAGGACGGTGAAGGTGTCGTCTGCCATGTCGTTCCTGCTTTCTGTGTCGATGCCATCGCCGGCAGCGATGGCGGAGGGATGTCCTTTTCAGGATACATCGGGCGGCGGAAGCGCTCGGGGAGCGCGGCGCGGCGTTCGGAAATGCTCGGGAGGCCTGTGCTTTGTCTTTCGGTGGACGAGGACCTTCCAAAAACTTGAGTCTACCACGCTCAGGTTTTATGCTCTGGGAGAAAACCGGGGAACAAAGCGGACTGCGACCGGTTGAGCGGAGTGAACGCGTCGGCACGAGCCGGCGCAGAAAGATTTCCAGCAGGAAGGATCTGGTTGATATGGCATTGTTTCCAGCGGTTTTCGACGATCCGTTCGATGACGCGGTGAGCAGTTTCTTCGGAGGGCGTCCATGGCAGCAGCGCCGCTTGTCCGCCACGTCGCTGGTGATGAGTACGGACATCCGTGACACGGGTTCCGGGTATGAAATGACCATCGAGCTGCCGGGCTTTGACAAGTCCGATGTCCATGTCCAGCTGAAGGACGGCTATCTGATGGTGTCGGCCACGAAGGTCCGGTCTTCCGAAGACTCCGCTTCCGAAGGCGCGTACGTCCACCGCGAGCGCTTCGCCGGTTCGCGCTCCCGCAGCTTCTACGTGGGCAACGACCTCAAGAGCACGGACGTCAAGGCGTCCTTCGCCAACGGCGTGTTGACGTTGATGATCCCCAAGCAGGTCGAGGCTCCGAAGCAGGAGGATCAGACCGTTGAGATTGAGGGCTGAGTCCGGATGGCGGCAATCGCCGGCGATCTTGTCGTCGGCGATTTTTTTGTCTCCGGCAGTTCGTCTTTTTGGCGTGTTTTTCTGAAAATGCTTGATTTCCGGTAGTGAAAAAAATATAAAGGGGATGTCCACTGGGCGGAATGGCGTAGGGGATTGTGTGAGTAGTGAAAAAACAGGATTGCTGTGACATAAGCGCAAAAGGAGTTGTTATGGCAGAGGAAATGAACGGCGCCCAGCTGCTGGTGGAGTCCCTGCTGGCGAACGGTGTCAAGAACGTGTATGGCCTCGTTGGCATCCCAGTCACCGATGTTGCTCGTCTGATGGAGCTCAAGGGCATCGACTTTTACGGCTTCCGCCGTGAGGATGCGGCCGTCGAGGCCGCCGCCATCGCTGGCTATTTGACCGGCAGGCCGGGCTTTGCCCTGACTGTTTCCGCCCCGGGCTTCCTCAATGGCCTGGTCGCTCTCAAGGAAGCCACCCAGAACTGCTTCCCGATGGTTCTCATGTCTGGTTCTTCCGACCGCGCGCTCGTCGATATGGATCGCGGCGAGTACGAGGGCCTGGACCAGTACAACGTCGCCAAGCCGCTGTGCAAGGCTTCCTACCGCATTGACAAGCCGGAGGACGTCGGCCTCGGCGTCGCGCGCGCCATCCGCACCGCGATGACCGGTCGTCCCGGCGGCGTCTACCTCGACCTCCCGGGCGAGATGCTCGGCGAGATTTGTGATCTCGACGACCCGATGAGCACCATCCAGGTCCCAGTCGACCCGGCGCCGGCTATGGAGCCAAGCGACGAGGCCATCGCGCGCGCCGTGGAAGTTCTCAGGTCCGCCAAGCAGCCGGCCATCCTCATCGGCAAGGGCGCCGCTTACGCCAAGGCGGAGGATCAGATCCGCGACTTCGTCGAGTCCACGAACATCCCGTTCGTCCCGATGTCCATGGCCAAGGGTGTCATCCCGGACGGCCATAAATCCTCCGCGGCCGCGGCCCGTTCCCTGGCTCTGGGGCAGTCCGACGTCATCATCCTTATGGGAGCCCGCCTCAACTGGCTGCTCTCCAACGGCGCTTCTCCGAAACCGTTCGGCAAGGACGTCAAGTTCATCCAGATCGACATCGACGGCGAGGAAATCGACTCCAATCGCCACATCGCGGCTCCGCTGGTCGGCGACATGGTCTCCGTTCTCAAGAAGTTCGTCCCGGCCGTCAAGGCGTCCGGCTACAAGGCTCCGCAGGAGTGGCTTGATCAGATCGCCGCCAAGCGCGCCGCCAACGAAGAGAAGATGAACGAGCGTTACGAGGCCGGCCGCAACCGCGAACCGATGGGCTTCTACGGCGCGCTGCTCCCGATCAAGGAGCTTATCGCCGAGCATCCGGACACCTACCTGGTCTCCGAAGGCGCGAACACACTCGATATGGGGCGCAACGTTATCGACATCCTGCAGCCTCGTCACCGTCTGGACACCGGCACCTGGGGCGTCATGGGCGTCGGCTTGCCGTACGCCGTCGGCGCCGCGGTCGAGACCGGCCGTCCGGTCATCGCCCTCGAAGGCGACTCCGCGTTCGGCTTCGACGGCATGGAGATGGACACCATCTGCCGCTACAACCTCCCGGTGACCGTCGTCATTGCCAACAACGCCGGCGTGTACAACGGCATCGATCACAAAATCGGCGACGAGACCATCAAACAGCACGTTCCGACCTACCTCGGCTTCAGCCACTACGAGAAGATCTCCGAGGCCTTCGGCGGCAACGCGTACGAGGTCCACAACGCCACCGAGATGGCCCAGGCCCTCAAGGAGGCCTACGAGTCCGGCAAACCGACTATCATCAACGCCATCCTCGGCGAGAAGATGGGCGCCGAGTCCGGCCACATCGGCCACCTGAACCCGGTCGTCTTCCACGAGGGCATGGAAGGCTACGTGGCTCCGAAGCCGAAGACCAAGTGAGGCCCAGCGGCCGGGTCCGAGGACCAGTCCGGTGACTCCGGCTGCGCCATGCAAAAAAATGAACCAGGATTCCGCCGGTTCGCAGCGGGCGCTTGTCCACGAAATCTCGGACAAGCGCCCGCTTTTCCATGTCGGCAGCCCAAACCCCCACAGCGCTGCGGGGAAGAAGAAGAGAAAATGGGCCAGGACCGAGCCGCACCCGCATGCTCGCCGATGCCGCGCGCATCATCCACACGGAGCGTCCCGTCCAAGAGCGACGATACCCGCAACCAGGGTCCGCACGTCGCCGACGGTTCGTCCAATCTACTTCTGCATCGCCAACACCGGCAAGGAACCCATCGCCCTCGACTTCCGCGATCTGGACGCCAAGACTTTCCTCACGAAGCTTATCGCCAAGGCAGACGTCGCCGTGGAGAACTTCCGTCCGGGCGTCATGACCACGACCGGCGTCCTCGAGTCCGAGGGCGGCCGCCCGACTCGCGTGGGCATCTCCGTGTTCCCAACACCGTGGCCAGCATCCACGGCTACGCCGGCAACGATCGCCTGCAGGCCAAGCTCGCCTCCCCGTGCTTGGCCAGCCTGGAGCGGGTCATCTGCAAACGGCCTACATGAGAAGAACCGGCGCGAAACCAAAGCCTGCATGAAGTCCGTCCTGACCACCGATACCGTCGAGAACTGTCAGAAGAAAATCGACGAGGCCGGCCAGCGGGCCTGGCGCTCAACACCGGCGACGCTGTCGCGAGCCGCAGATCGCGGCCCGCAGCATGACCAAGAAAATGGTCGACGGCCGGCTCGTCACGGGCACGCCGGTCAAGTTACGGTACTTGGAACTCCTACGACGCCGAAAAGGACGCTCTGGCGTACAACGAGGACAGCGACAGGATCCGTGCCAAGTTCGAGCAACGTCCCCGGCGCCCATCCCGGCGCTTCGGCCGAGCAGGGGTCGGCGGGACAGCGCCGTGACGGCAGGAGAGAACCATTCGCCTTTGCGGCGCGGACGGTCCTTTCGTTTTCCCGGTTGTTTTTCTATCGAAGAAAACATTTCCATACCGAAAAGATTGCCGAAAAAACTATTTACTTTTGTGGATTTCGGTGCATAAAATTCTGACCGGGATTGTCTTATCGATTCGCGGGCGGCCGTTTTGGTCGCTGGTGGATCGGCCTCTTTCGTCCCAGCGATTAAAGAGGCGGACGATCAAAGTGGAACAGTAAGCGGCATGCGCGTCGGAGTTCTCCGAGAACCGCTCCACCTTGCCGAAACATCAAATGAAGGAGTGTGCTCATGGCTGGGGAAATCAGCGAATTCGCACCACTTAAGGGCATCAAGGTCGTCGACTGGACCCAGGTCCAGTCCGGCCCGTCCTGCACCCAGATTCTCGCGTGGCTGGGTGCCGACGTCATCAAGATCGAAAAGCCGGGAACCGGCGATCCGACCCGCAACCAGCTTCTGGACATGAAGGACGCCTGGGGCGTCTACTACCTGCAGCTGAACGCCAACAAGAAGTCCCTGACTCTCAACGCCAAGACCGAGTCCGGCAAGAAGGTCCTGACAGACCTCCTCAAAAAGGCCGATATCTTCATCGAAAATATCAAGCCGGGCGCCGTCGAGAAGCTCGGCTTCGGCTGGGAGGACGTCCACAAGCTCAACCCGCGCCTGATCATGGGCACCATCAAGGGCTTCAACAAGGGGTCCCGTTTCGAGAACGTCAAGGCCTACGAGCCGGTCGCGCAGTGCGCGGGCGGCGCGGCTTCCACCACCGGCTGGAACGAGGGCGAGTACAACGTCCCGACACAGTCCGCGGCCGCTTTGGGTGACTCCAACTCCGGCATGCACCTCTGCGTCGGCATCCTCGCCGCTCTCGCCCAGCGCGAGCGCACTGGCGAGGGCTGCTTCGTTTACCAGTCCATGCGCAACGCGACCATCAACCTCTGCCGCATCAAGCTGCGCGATCAGATCATGCTCGACAACCTCGGCGCTCTGCCGCACTACTCCGTGTACGGCAAGCCGGGCTACAAGTGGGGGAAGGCCATCCCGCGCGCGGAAAACACCGAGGGCGGCCAGGTCATCGGCTGGTGCTACAAGGCCAAGGGCTGGGAAGAGGACCCGAACGCCTATGTGTACATCGTCATCCAGGACGCCAAGAAGAGCTGGGCAGCCGTCTGCAACGCCATCGAAAAACCGGAGCTCATCGATGATCCCCGCTTCGATACCTGGCAGCACCGCCAGCTCCATAAGGAGGAAATGTACGCGGAGATCGAGGACTACACCAAGAACTTCGACAAGTACGAACTGACCGACAAGCTCGGCAAGGCCGGCGTCCCGGTCGGCCCGATTATCGATTGGTACGAGCTCGAGAACGATCCGGAGCTGAACTCCGACGGCACCATTGTCACCATCGACGAGGGCGGCAACCGCGGCAAGTTCAAGACCGTCGGCCTTCCGTTCACGATGTCCAACTACAAGCCGGACTACAAGCGCGCTCCTGATCTGGGCGAGAACAACGTCGAGATCCTCGAAGGCCTTGGCTACTCCGAGGACGACATCAAGAGCATGGTCGAGGAAGGCACCATTTCCGAGGCCCGCGGTCCGAAGAACGAGAAGCCGGAAGTCGTCAAGTGACTTTCCGACGCTCACTGGAACGGTTCGCTCCGCTCGGTGACAAGCAGCGCGAACCGTTCCAGTGAGCGGAAACTGGGGGGGGGGGGTCACAGTGCTGCTCCCCCACATTTGTGTTTAAAGCGTTTTCACACATATCGACGCGCTTGCGCACATCGACGTGCATGAGAGGAAGTGGGAGAACGTCATGGGTAAAATTCTTGTTGACGATCTTGTCCCGATTATTGTGATCATGGCCTTGGGCTGGTGCCTGGGCTTCAAATGGAAGGGCCTGTCCAAGCCCTTCTTTGATGATAACGGCCGTCAGGCCCTGAACAAGTTTGTTCTGAACATCGCTCTGCCGGCGGCCTTGTTCGCGTCCATCGCGAAGGCATCCCGCCAGCTTTTCGTCAAGGACGGCGTGCTGACCCTCATTTCCCTGATCGGCACCACCGCGCTGTTCATGCTGTGCTACTACCTCGACCGCTGGATGTTCAAACGCAACAAAATGGAAGCCGCTATCTGTGCTTTGGTCGCCGGTTCCCCGACCATCGGATTCCTAGGCTTCGCGGTCCTCGACCCGATCTACGGCAACACGACCAACACTAACCTCGTTATCGGCATCATCTCCATTGTCGTGAATGCCGTCACCATTCCGATTGGCGTCTCCCTCATTGAGTCCTACCAGGACGACGTCGCCCGTAAGAACGGCACTCTCAAGACGGTCGACGAGAACGGCAAGAAGATCCACCGCGGCGCCGGCTGGTCCATCCTCCGCGCCTGCAAGAAGCCTGTCGCGGCCTCCCCGATCCTCGCTGTGATCTGGGTCCTCATCGGCATTCCGTTCCCGTCCTGGCTGGCTCCTAACTTCGCGCTCGTTGCCAAAGCGAACTCCGGCGTCGCGGTCCTCGCGGCCGGCGTCGCCCTGGCTGCCACCGGCACCTTCGCTTTCAACGGCGAGATCATCTGGAACGTGTTCTACCGCCTGATTCTCATGCCTGGCATCCTCGTCGGCGTCGGCATCCTTTGCGGTATGCACCCGGCCACCTCCTCGCTGCTGGGCATGCTTGCCCTCGGCACCGGCCTGCCGCCGGCGATGTCTGGCGTCATCATCTCCAGCAACAATGACTGCTATGTCAAGGAAAGCACCAGCACGCTGGCGATCTGCACAGTGCTGTTCGCTCTCACAGCTCTAGGCTGGCTCGCGCTGCTACCGGCTGGCCACCTGTGACAAGAACCGGCTGCTAACAGGCGGCAAGGTCGAAGGCGTGGTTTCCCGAAAGGGGCCACGCCTTTTTCGTTGTGCCACGCTGGCAGTTGCGCGGCCGGCGCGCGAATCGCATCCCACGGGCGAGAGCCGCCGCCTTGAGCCCTTGCGCCACCCGGCTCAGCATCCCGGTGGAAACCACGCCTTGCCTCCAGACAGGGCCTATCCCAGCGGGAGAGGGATACCAGCGGGCCTGAACCCGCCAAGAGCGACGTACGCCGACGCCCAAGGAAAACGGACGGTTTCGCCGCGGCCCGCGAGTACCGTGGACCGGTGTTCATCGCGCAGGATCCGTCCGATCCAGTGGCGTCGCCGGTCTGCACGTTCCAGGGTTCCGGGCTTTCAGCGACGCCAAGCCTGTGCCATTGCCCGGCCAGGGTCGGGGCTTCGACTCATCGATGCTCGCGGCCGCCGGCGGCGAGCATCCCGTCGGCAACGCTCGACGCGCGGAACAAGAAGGCGCACAACGACGGACATAATGGCGCCGCGCATGACAAAAGGCCTGGAACCAACCGGTTCCAGGCCTTTTGTCATGGTAGCGGGGTCAGGATTCGAACCTGAGACCTCTGGGTTATGAGCCCAGCGAGCTACCGAACTGCTCCACCCCGCGATAGCCAGCCCTTACGGGCGACAAGGGCACTATAGCCACATCCGACCTGTTTTGTCAACCACTCCTGCGGTCTGCTTATTAGTTCGATGGATTTCCGAATTTCATGGAACTAGTAGAGGGGTAAAAGTATGCTAAGAGCCGGGAGTGTTGAACAATGTCTGCGTTCCGGTCCAGTCCGGGTGCGGTTTCGTGGCGTCATCGTGTTTCCACAAGGTTGTGACCGGGTGCGGACGCAAGCAATGGCAGTGCGGATGACGGCATGAAGCATGGTCGTTATACACGCCCCGTAGGCATTCGCAGTTTTGCCAAATTCTAATATGAAAACACTTCATATGACCGTGGGAGGGCGGAGTGGTGTTCGATTCAGTTGGACTTGGTGGACCGGTGGCTCTCGCCGCCGCAAGTGGTCCTGATTTCCCGACAGTGAGTGAGATCCTGCCAAAACCAGGCCTGTTCGTCGGCACTCCGTTCGCCATCAACAGCATTATCCTGATCCGCCTCATCTCCACGGTGTTCATCGTCGTCTTCTTTTGCATCGTCGCCGCCCGCGCCAAGATCATTCCCGGTCGTGTCCAGAGCATGGTCGAGCTGGTCGTCGACTTCATCCGCCACAGCATCGTGTATGAGTTCCTAGGAGAGGAACGCGGCGAGAAATACATGAACCTCATCGTCACGTACTTCGTGTCCATCTTCCTGTTCAACTTCTGCGAGAACATCCCCGGCATGAACGTCGCTGCGACGACAACCATCGCCATGCCGCTCGTCTTCGCCGTCTGGTCGCTCATCAGCTACTGGGCCGCCGGCATCCGCACGAAGGGCCTGTGGCGCTTCCTCAAGGACGAGCTCTTCCCAGCTGGTGTCCCGTGGCCGATCTACATTCTCCTGGCTCCGATCAACCTCCTCGAAATCACGGTCATCCGCCCGTTCTCCCTGACCATCCGGCTTTTCGTCAACATGGTCGCTGGCTACCTGCTGGTGGGCCTGTGCTTCTCCGCGACGCAGTGGTTCTTCTTCGACTGTGCCGGCGGAATGAAGATCATCGGTTTGGGCACCCTGCTCGGCGGCCTCATCATGACAGTTTTCGAAATCCTCATCGACGCTCTGCAGGCATTCATCTTCGCGGTTCTGACGGCGGCCTACATTATGCTGAGCATGCCGGAGAGGAATGAAGTCAGCGGTGGCGACCCGGTGAAGGCCGTTGCCGCCATCGAGGCCTCCAGGCGCGCCGTCGGCAACGCCGTGCGCGCGGTCAAGGCTACCGCGGACGCCATGCGCTCCTGAATTCGGTCACTGGCAGACACACTTCACTGCATTTCTGCGTCACCAGGCGCTATGAAAAGAAAGGAAAAATCAATGGGTATCCTCACTCTTGCCGCTGTGTCCGGCAATGTTGCTGTCATCGGCTACGGCATCGCCGCTCTCGGTCCTGGCATCGGCATGGGCATGATCGCCAGCAAGGCCATTGAGAGCACCGCGCGCCAGCCGGAAGTCGGCGGCCGTTTGATGGTCCTCATGCTCCTGGGCATCGCATTCGTCGAGGTCCTCGCACTTCTCGGTTTCGTTCTCGCCTTCATCAAGTGAGCAAACCCCCGTGAGTCAGTGCGCAAGATCTCGTTGAAAGGAGAGAGCCGTGCACACGGTCATCGCTGAAGACGTTGGAACTCAGCTGTTCTTCCCGAAAGACTACGACCTGATTTGGTCGACGGTCGTCCTCATCATTTTGCTGGTCGTCTTCGCGAAGTTCGTCATGCCGAGGCTGAACAAGGTCATGGACGAGCGAGCCAAGAAGATCCAGGGCCAAATCGCCGAAGCCACCAAGGCAAAGCAGGAGGCAGAGGCCGCCAAGAAGAAGTACCAGGACCGCTTGGCTCAGGCACAGGCCGAAGCATCGAAGATCCGCGACGACGCCCGTATCGAGGCCTCGCATATCCTGGAGGATGCCCGCACCCGCGCGCAGGTGGAAGCCGCCGCCATCACGGACAACGCCCAGAAGGCGATCGACTCCCAGAAACAGCAGGCGATGCAGAGCCTCAAGAAGGACGTCGGCGCTCTAGCGACGACCCTGGCGGGCAAGATCATCGGCACCCAGCTGGCCAGCGGCACGGCGCAGTCTTCCATGATCGACTCCTTGATCGAGGAGATGGAGAAGGAAAACGCCGCTTCCGGCCAGTCCGGCAACGGTTCTCACTGATTCGACGGGAGCGCTGTATGCGTGGAGAAACTTCTGTGGAATCGGAACGGGAAACCCGTCTCGCTTTCGCTGACAAGATTCGGGATGCCGGCAAACAAGGGCTGCAGGACGGCCTGCAGCTCTTCAACGTCACCGCGCTTCTCGAGGAACAGCAGGAGCTGGCCGCGGCCCTCATTGACCCTGCCCGTTCCCCTATAGCGAAGAAGCGTTTCGTCACTAGCCTGTTCCAAGGCACCGGCGCCAGCAAGCTGGCGATAGACCTCCTAGTGAGCTTGTCGGCGCGCCAGTGGAGTTCCGTCGAGGATCTGGCGGATGCGACCGAGGAGTTGGGCGTCGACTGCATACTGGCTGCCAGCGACGCGGCGCATGCCACGGATGAGACGTCAGCGCAGCTGGCGGACATCAATTCCGCGATCCTCAACCATCCGATCGTGCGGCAGAGGCTGTCTGACGCTCGCGCCGATTCCCAGACGCGCGTGGCATTCTGGAGGGACCTGTTTGCGGGCGAGCGTTTCAACGAGTACGCCATAGCGCTGGCTGAGCACGCCGCCGCTGATCTGCACGGCCGGAAGTACTCCGATGCCATCGAATGGCTGATCGGCAGGATTTCCGAGCACCAGGGGAAGGATGTCGTCACCGTCACGTCCGCGATTCCGCTGACCCAGCGCCAGCAGGACCGCATCGCGGCGTTGTACGCCGCGAAGCTGAGGCGCCAGGTGCACCTCAACATGATCGTCGATCCTTCCGTGATCGGCGGCCTGAGGGTACAGTGCGGCGCCGACGTCACCGACACCACGGTGGTGGCCCAGCTCCAGACGCTACGCAAGGCACTGGCCTGAGAGGCTGTACAAGTTTTACAACTAAAAGGAGTAATTCATGGCTGAACTGACCATCGATCCAGCCTCGATACGAAAGGCGCTCGACGACTTCGTTGACTCCTACAAGCCTTCGGCGGCACCGGCTGAGGAAGTCGGCTACGTCAAGACTGCAGGCGACGGCATCGCCCAGGTAACTGGTTTGCCTGGATGTATGTCCAACGAGCTGCTCACGTTCGGGGACGGGACGCAAGGCCTTGCGTTCAATCTCGACGAACGCGAAATCGGCGTTGTCGTTTTGGGCGACTTCTCCGGCATCGAGGAAGGACAGGAGGTCCACCGCACGGGCCAGGTCCTGTCGGTCCCGGTGGGCGACGGCTACCTTGGCCGTGTCGTCAACCCATTGGGCGAGCCGATCGACGGCTTGGGCGAGATCCAGTCCGATGGCCGTCGAATCCTCGAGGCACAGGCTCCGGACGTAATTCACCGTAAGTCCGTGTTCGAACCGATGCAGACCGGTCTCAAGGCCATCGACGCGATGGTCCCGATTGGCCGCGGTCAGCGCCAGCTGATCATTGGCGACCGTCAGACCGGCAAGACGGCCATCGCGCTTGACACCATCATCAACCAGAAGACGAACTGGGAGAGCGGGGACCCGAAAAAGCAGGTGCGCTGCATCTACGTGGCCATCGGTCAGAAGGGCTCCACCATCGCCGGCGTGAAGGCTTCGCTTGAAGAGAATGACGCTATGAAGTACACCACGATCGTGGCAGCTCCGGCGTCTGATTCCGCAGGCTTCAAATACATCGCGCCATACACCGGCTCCGCCATCGGCCAGCACTGGATGTACAACGGCAGGCATGTCCTCATCATCTTCGACGATCTGTCGAAGCAGGCCGAGGCTTACCGGGCGATCTCCCTGCTGCTCCGCCGCCCGCCGGGGCGCGAAGCCTACCCGGGCGATGTGTTCTACCTACACTCTCGTCTGCTTGAACGCTGCGCCAAGCTATCCGACGACCTGGGCGGCGGTTCCATGACCGGCCTGCCAATTATCGAGACCAAGGCGAACGATATCTCCGCGTACATCCCGACCAACGTGATTTCCATCACCGACGGCCAGATCTTCCTGCAGTCCGACCTCTTCAACTCCAGCCAGCGGCCGGCTATCGACGTGGGACAGTCCGTGTCCCGTGTCGGCGGGGCCGCTCAAACCAAGGCGCTGAAGAAGGTTTCCGGCACGCTGAAGATTTCCTTGGCCCGCTACCGCGATCTGCAGGGCTTCGCGATGTTCTCCTCGGATCTGGACCCAGCCACCAAGGCCGAACTCACCCGCGGCGCGCATCTGATGGAGCTCCTCAAGCAGCCGCAGTTCCAGCCGTTCCCGATGGAGAAGCAGGTCGCATCCGTCTGGGCCGGCACGCACGGCAAGCTTGACGACCTCGACCTGGAGGACGTCCTGCCGTTCGAGTCGCAGATGCACGTCTACCTCGAAGAGCACACGGACATTCTCGACGTTATCCGCGAGACCCGCGACTTCACCAAGGACACCGAGGCCAAACTCAACGACGCCGTCGACGCCTTCCGCAAAACCTTCATCACGCATGACGGCAAGCGCCTGGAGGAGCCGGAGGAACCCGAGGACGACGGCGCGGCGCAAACGGTCGACCAAGAGAAGATCGTCATCGGCACGAAGGGCCAGAAGGGGCAGAGGTAACCGATGTCCTCTCAACTTGCCCTGAAATCGCGCATTGGCTCGACGCAGTCGCTGTCGAAGATGTTCCGCGCACAGGAGATGATCGCTTCTGCGCATATCGCGAAAGCGCGTGAAGCCGCTTTCAATGCGAAGCCGTACTCCGACACGATCTCCGAGACGATGGTCAGCCTGGTTTCCCATGTCCATGACGTGGACCATCCGATTTTCCGCAAGGAGAAGAATAACAACCATGTCGCGGCCTTCGCCATCACGGCGGACCGCGGCATGGCCGGTGCCTACACGTCGAACGTTATCCGGCAGACTGAGAACCTGCTAGCGCGTCTGGACGAGCAGGGGAAGATTCCACAGCTGTATGTTTTCGGCCGCCGCGGAGCGTCCCACTACCGGTATCGCTCGCGCGACATGGAGAAGTCCTGGGAAGGCGACTCCGACCATCCAAGTGTGGAAGCCGCGCGGGAGATCTCGTCGGCACTCCTGGACGCTTATATGCGTCCGAAGGAGGAAGGCGGCGTCTCCGAACTGTACATCGTGTACACGGAGTTCATCAATCTGGTGTCCCAGAAGGTGCGTGTCCTGCGCATGCTCCCCATCGAGCTGGTGAATGATGGTTCCATCCCAGGGTCCCTGATGGCGAACTCGGCGAGCCTTGACCCGCAGCAGCCGTCGATCAATCCGCTGTACACCTTCGAACCGACCGCTGACGCCGTCCTGGACACGGTCCTTCCCCGGTACGTGATGTCCCGCATCTACGAGTGCCTGCTGACCAGCGCCGCCTCCGAGACGGCCTCGAGGCAGAACGCCATGCATGCGGCGACGGAGAACGCCGGGAAATTGATCAAGGACCTGACACGGCGTCTGAATGCGGCCCGCCAGGCGCAGATCACGCAGGAACTCACCGAAATCATCAGCAGCGCTGATGCACTCAAGAAAAACAAGAAGTAGGAACCCCATGGCTGAAACCAATGCGAAAACAGCGGAAATGGCCGGGAAGAAGGAAGAGGCGGAAGAGAACGCCGCCGCTTCCACGGGAAGGGTCGTCCGTGTCCAAGGCACGGTCATCGACGTTGAATTCCCGGTCGGTCACATCCCGCCCATCTACAACGCGCTGACCGTCGAAATCGACATGCCGTCCGACACCGAAGGCGGCACCATCAGGAAAACCATCGAACTCGAGGTCGAGGAGCACCTGGGCGATTCCGTCGTCCGTGCCGTGTCCCTGGGTCTGGCCGACGGCCTCGTGCGCGGCGCCAGGGTCATCGACACCGGCGGCCCGATCACCGTCCCGGTCGGCAAGGTCACGCTGGGCCACGTCTTCGACGTGACCGGCGGCGTCCTTAACCAGAAGCCGGACGAGAAGATCGAAGTCACCGAGCGCTGGCCCATTCACCGCAACCCGCCGGCGTTCGACGAACTCGAGTCCCGCACCCAGATGTTCGAGACCGGCATCAAAGTTATCGATCTGCTGACGCCCTACGTCCAGGGAGGCAAGATCGGCCTCTTCGGCGGCGCGGGCGTGGGCAAGACCGTCCTCATTCAGGAAATGATCCAGCGCGTGGCCCAGAACCACGGCGGTGTCTCCGTGTTCGCCGGCGTCGGCGAACGCACCCGCGAGGGCAACGACCTCATCGGCGAGATGACCGAGGCCGGCGTCATCGACAAGACCGCTCTGGTCTTCGGCCAGATGGACGAACCGCCGGGGACCCGTCTGCGCGTCCCGCTGACCGCTCTGACGATGGCGGAGTACTTCCGCGATGTCGCCGACCAAGACGTCCTCCTGTTCATCGACAACATCTTCCGCTTCACCCAGGCGGGTTCCGAGGTCTCCACGCTGCTCGGCCGCATGCCGTCCGCTGTTGGCTACCAGCCGAACCTCGCGGACGAGATGGGTCAGCTGCAGGAGCGCATCACGTCAACCCGTGGCCACTCCATCACCTCGCTGCAGGCCGTGTACGTCCCGGCCGACGATTACACCGACCCGGCTCCGGCGACGACTTTCGCTCACCTGGACGCGACCACCGAGCTGAGCCGCGACATCGCGTCGCGAGGCATCTACCCGGCCGTCGATCCGCTGAGTTCGACGTCCCGGATCCTCGATCCGCGCTACATCGGCAAGACGCACTACGAGTGCGCCAACCGCGTGAAGGCGGTTCTGCAGCGCAACCACGACCTGCAGGACATCATCGCCCTCATCGGCATCGACGAGCTGTCCGAGGAGGACAAGACCACCGTCCAGCGCGCGCGTAAAATCGAGCAGTTCCTGGGCCAGAACTTCTACGTCGCCAAACAATTCACCGGCCTGGAGGGTTCTTACGTCCCGGTCGACGAGACCATCGAGGCCTTCACACGCATCTGCGACGGCGTCTATGACAAGGTTCCGGAGCAGGCCTTCAGCAACATCGGCGGCATCGACGATCTGGAACGCAAATGGCACGACCTCAAGAAAGAATACGGTGAGTGATGGCGGCCTCATTGTTCACGGTCTCCTTGCAAGCCTCCAACCATCCTCTGTGGTCAGGCAAGACAAGCTATGTCGTCGTGCCTGACCGCGAGGGGCGCCAGGCCTTCCTGAGCGGCCACGAGCCGGTTCTCCTGCTATTGGAGGACGGGGTGGTCCAGATCGTCGCCGAGGGCAACCGGCAGCTGTACTTCCACGTGGACGACGGTTTCGCCTCTTTCGACAGCAACCACCTGGTGATCGCCGTCGACCATGGCGAGCAGGTCGATTCGCCGGACAGCGCGGATTCCCCCGCGCCCGCGGAGAAAAAAGGCAAGTAGCCTGTTTTCCCGTTTCAGGCGGCGCAGCCATCGGCGCCGGGCCCGTTCCGCAGGCTGCTGCTTGGCGCAGCGGCCGACGGAGCGGGCGGTTTGTTTCAAGGAGTGGATGTCACGCGGCCGCAATCATCCCGCTCGCAGCCGCCGCGAGGCGGCGAGTACCCTGTAACAGTGAGAATCATCGTAGCGACCTGCTCCGCGGAGTACACGGGGCGATTGACGGCGCATCTGCCCAAAGCCAAACGAGTCTTGCTTGTCAAAGGCGATTCCAGCGTGCTGATTTTCTCCGAACTAGGGTCCTATAAACCGCTGAACTGGATGGCGGCCCCTTGCGTGCTGAACGAGCGCTGGCTCGACGGGAGCAGGGAGGACGGCGCCGTCGCCATCCTGGAGGCCCACGCGACGAAATCCTCCGACCGGCTCGTCGTGCTTCTGTACGAGATCGACAGCGACGAGAGCTACGACCTGGGCATCGATCCCGGCCTCGTGAAAGACGGTGTGGAAGACCAGCTGCAACACTACCTCGCCGAACAGATCGAACGCATCGGGCCTGGCGCGCGCCTGGTGCGGCGGGAATACCCGACGCCGATCGGTCCGGTCGACATCCTCGCCGTCGATGGCGACGGCGTGACCACCGCCATCGAAATCAAACGCCACGGCGGCATTGACGGGGTGGAGCAGCTGACGCGCTACGTGGCTTTGCTCGACCGCGATGAGCGGCTTTCGCCGGTCCGGGGGATCTTCGCGGCGCAGACGATCACGCCGCAGGCGCGCACGCTGGCCGCCGACCGCGGCTTCGAGTGCCTCGTCCTCGACTACGAGGACATGAAAAACGAAGGAGACACCGGGTTGACGCTGTTCTGACCGAGCCGGCGCTGTCGGCGCCGGCTACCGGATACGGAAAGACCCCGGCGCGGATGGCGACGGGGCCTTTCCTTTCGACGCAGCCGGGAGGGACAGCTGCCGGCTGGTTTCGGTTGCCGTCTCTCAGCTGTTGTAGGCACCGAGGATATCAACGACGAACACCAGCGTCGAGTTGGCAGGGATGGAGCCGTTGGCCGTGCTGCCATATCCCAGGTCCGGCGGGATGATCAGAAGGACCTGCGAACCGACCTTCTGGCCGACCAGGCCCTGCTGGAAGCCTTTGACGGTTTGGGAAAGCTGCAGGTCAACGGAGGTGTCGCCCTTGCTCCAGGTGGAGTCGAACTGCTTGCCGTTGCTCAGCAGCCAGCCGGTGTACTTGACCACGGCCGTCTGGTCGGCCTGCAGCGTCGCGCCCTCGCCTTGGATAAGGGTTTGGGAGACGAGCTGGCCGGTGGGCTTGTAGTTGTTCATATCGATGGACGGCGCGCCGTTCTTGGCGAGGGTGACCTTCGGCAGACCGGCGGGAATGTTGGCCACCGCCGTGCCCGTGGCGCGGGTCAGGTCTCTGCTGACGCTGACGATGGTGAGCGCGCTGAGGTAGGAGTCGCTGCTGTTGGCGGCATTCGCGGCGTTGGAACTGGTGCTGGAGTCAGGCGTGCCGGTGCCCGGGATGCCGAAGACGATGGTCGCGCCGACTTTCTGAGCCTCGAAAATTTTGGCGTACTCCGGCTTGACCTGGCTGTTGAGGTCGAGCGTGCAGACCGGCGTGTTCTTCTCCCAAGTGGAGTCGATGACCTCGCCGGTGCGGGCGTTGTAGACGATGTCCTGCGTGCAGACGCGGTCTCCGGCCTCGACCTGCTGGCCGGTGCCCTTGATGACGACGGCGTAGGAGCTCTGCTTGATGTCCATCGGTTTCTTGAAGGTCACTGTCGGCTTCTGTCCGGATTGGCCGGTCGCGCTGACGCCTTCCAGCGCGGCGACGGACGAGGACGAGCCGGAAGACGCCTGCTCCGAGGAGGAGCCGTTCCCGCAGCCGGCTAGGCACAGGCACAGCGAAAGCCCGGAAACAACGGCTCCGATTGCTTTCAGAACGGAACGTGAATGTCGTTTACCCATTCCATTAACGCTAGTCGCGTGCCGCGAAAACGGGTTATACCCTCGCGCGTAGAATAGGAACGCTATGGATAAGAAGCAGGCACCAGAACCAACGCTGGAGCGGCCGTCGGGCGTCGCCGCCGCGAAAACTCCTCCGAACGACGCCGGACCGGCGGCGTTCCCCGCCTTTCCGCCCATCAAGGACAGCGGCGGGGACGGCAACGAAGAGGACGACGAACCCAGCGCCGGGGAGGCCGCCGGCGAAGCGGCGCCGCCGTCGCACGCGCCGTCGTCCATCCGTCCGCAGGACGACACGGCCGACGGCGCCTTGGACGATATCCCGCCGCTGATCCTCGACGTGCCCGGGCATGCGAGCCGTCGCGAGGAAAAACGCTCGAAACGCCGCGCCCCGTCGCGCCTGCGCCGCAAGGAAACCGAATCAAACCGCATCGCGAAGCAATCCTGGCTCCAGCACCGCGCCCATCGGAAGGCGGAACGCAAGAAGGCGGAGTCGGAACAACTGAGCTTCGCCGCTAAGGCGCGCAAAGCTTCCCGCTCACGCGCGCAGAAGGCGGCCAGCCGCTCGAAGCACCACGCCGAGGCCGACGTGCAGCACTTCGCGACGAGCCGCGCCCTCTCCTCGAGACACCCGCGGTACACCAAGGCGATGCGCTACGTCGTCGCGCCGTTGTTCGTCATCGCAGGCGTCGTGTGCTTCGTGCTGGCGGCACTGACAGCGACCGTCTGGCGCCCCAACCCATCCGTGAGCGCGGACGCGACCGTCTCCACCCGGTACGCCGTCACCGACCCAGGCGTGCTCCCACTGGCCAACAACCGCGTTTCCGTCTCCGTGACCTCGGCGCAGCCCGTCTGCGCCGCCATCGGCACCACGCAGGACGCCATGGGCTGGATTTCGCCGCAGAACTACACCCAGATCGAAGGCCTGCAGGACTGGAAGCAGCTGGCGACGGACAGCGCAACAAGCCCCCAGTCAACCCTGACCGGCTCCTCGCCGTCCGACGCGCCGACGGTCACGTTCCAGAACTCCGATCTGTGGCTAGCCGTCAAATGCGGCACATCGGTCCGCTTCGACAAATGGAACGCGGCCGCGGACCAGTCCGTGATCATCGACACCAATCCCTCGGCGCCGCTGGCGTCAACAACCGGCTTCCGCGCGACCGTGACGCTGGCTTGGGTCCGCGACAACATACCGAGCCAAGCCAAACCGCTGGCGATGCTGGGCATCCTGATGCTCCTGTGCGCCATCCTGTGCTGGACCGTCCTGGCCTTGCCAGCGCACCACCGCCGCAAATCACGCGACCGCCGCATCTCCGAACAGAAGGCCCGTGCCCGCGCACGCCGGGCCCAATCGTCCCAAGACAAGCGCGCCCCAGGCGTCGGCGCCGACGCCCCGCGTTGGGTGAACGACCACATCGTGCTCACGCGCAAGGTGGAGTCTCGCCGCCGCCACGCCAACCAGACCATGGCGGAGAATGGCCTGGCCCGCGTCATCAGCAGCGCGAAGAAACCACACATCGCCACGGACCAAATCAAACCATTGGCCGCCACGGGCGCTGCCAACGACGACGTCCAGTCCACGCAGGTCCTCATCCTGGGCGACCTGACGAAGAAGCCGTCCGAACAGGAGGAAACAGACACGGAGTCCACGCAGGTCCTCGACCTGTCGGAGTTGCGCGCCAAGCTCGACAAGTCCGACACGGCCGACCGCCCGAACCCCCCGCAGCAGCCGGCCCCTGCGGCGGAACTGACGGCGGACGACCTCAAGGCTCTCAAACCGGTTCTCAAAGGCGCACAAGCGCCGCGCACGCTGCCGCTCCTCGACTCGGCGCTCGCGGCCGGAACGGCGTTCTCCGTGACGTCCCAATCGGACGCGGAGGTCACGGGCAGCGGTCCGGAGATCGTCGACGTCCGCGGCGTCAACATGGTGGCCCGCGCCCAGGGCGGCTTAGCATCGTCCCTGCTGGTGTCCGTCAAGTCGGACCCGGCCGCGGCTCCCAAGAGGACCGCCGACGAGGATATGGCCGACTATCTCAGGAAGTTCGAGCAGGAGGAGCGGCAGGTCGCGTCGGCGTCCGGATCGCTGGCGCGGCAGGCCTCCGGCCAGAGCGCCGCGGCGCAGGTCAACAAGTTCGCCGTCTCCGGCAAGCACAGCGCCCGCCACAAACAGAACGGCCAACCGCAGCGGGGGGGCGAGCAATGAGGAAGAAGTCGATCGCGAAGTCGCTGATGGCCAGCGCCACCTGCGTCGTGTGCCTGATGTCGGTCAGCGCCTGTGGCGATCTCGTCCCGCAGCCCAAGGAGGTGGCGGCGTCCACATCGGCCCCGTCCTTCACCCTGGCGCAGGCCCAGAGGGTCGAATCACGCCTTGACGCCGCCATCGCCGCGTCCGACGCGCAGCGCGACCCGACCCCGCTGGCGCAGTACGTCGACGGCCCGGAGTACCAGATTCGCGCCAGCCAGCTGCAGGTGCTGAGGGCGACGAACCAGGTCAACCAGAAGATGGAGATCCCGACGAGCGACCGCCAGGTGGTCCTGCCGCTGACGACGGGCTGGCCGCGCACGGTTCTCGTGGTGACGCAGGCCACCCAGGACCAGCAGTCCGAGCGCCTCCTGGTCCTCAGCCAGGCGTCCGCGCACAGCAACTACATGCTCTGGGGACTGGTCCGCCTGTTCTCCGGCGTGACGCTGCCGAAGTTTCCGGTCTCCTCGATCGGGGCGAAGGCGGGCACCCTGGAGGACACCGGCCTCGTAGCCACGCCGCGCCAGGCGCTGATGATGTACGCCAACGTCCTGCAGAACGGCAGCTCGTCGCCGTACGCCGACAAGGTGGCTTCCGACCAGTTCCGCGCGCAGCTGCAGAACCTGACGGATGCCGTCCAGCAGGCCGTGTCCGCCAGCCAGGGTTCGCAGAGCCAGGTGTTCACGCCGGACTACCAGAGCGCGAAGATCATCCGGTCCGCCGACGGTGGCGATTTCGTAGTCGCCCGGATCGATTCGGTGTGGACGCGCTACGCTGGCCCCGGGCGCCAGTCCGAACCGGCGTCGACCGCGGAGAAGGCGCTGTTCGGCAACGCCACGCCGACGTCCACCATGAAGGTTACGTACGTTAACGTGGTCGCCTTGTACATCCCGCCGGCCTCCAGCGGTTCGAAGATTGAGGCGATGGGCGCGGAGAGGCAGCCCATCCAGGTCATCGCCGTCCCGGACGCCCAGCAGGGCAAGTGACAGCAGCGCGTTCGCACTCGTCGGACGCGGGAAAGGAGCAAAAATGGCCGATCCAAACCAGCAGTCGTTCCATCCGGGAATCTCGATGTCGGGGGCAGTGGACCTGTCCTCGATCCAACACGAGGTTGCTGCGCAGCCGGGAGAGAAAGGCGGTGCTCCAGCGGCGGGCGGCTACGTCATCGACGTGACGGCGAACACCTTCAACGCCGTCGTGCAGACGTCGGCCACGTACCCCGTCCTGTTGCTGCTATGGATGTCCGGCGACGACCGGTTCTTCTCCTACGCCCAGAGCCTGGCCGACGCCGTCGACCGGCAGAACGGCGCCATCCAGCTGGCCCGCGTCGACGTCCGGCAATCCCCGGAGATCGCCCAGGCGCTGCGCGTGCAAGGCGTGCCCGTGCTGTACGCCCTCATCGCCGGCAACCCGATCCCGTTGTTCGAAGGCGTGCCCCAGCCGGACGAGATGAAGCAGCTCGACGGGCAGGTCATCCCGAAGATCGTCGAAAGCGCTCATCAGGCCGGCGTGAACGGCACGGCGCCACGCACGGACTCCGACGACGGTGCGGACGGCCAGCAGACGAGCGAGCCGGCGGAGCCGGAGATCCCGCCGGAGCATCGCCAAGCGCGCGATCTGGCCATGCAGGGCGACTACGCCGGCGCGGCCCGCGAGTACCACCGCCTGCTCGAGGCGAACCCGCGGGACGCCCTGGCGTCCCGCGAAGAGGCCAAGGCGCTGCTGCTGGCGCGCTCCGGATCGGCCGACGTGCGCGCCGTCCGCCAGGCCGGAGCCGACAAGCCGGACGACGAGGACGCCCAGCTGGCCGTCGCCGACGTCGACATGATCGGCGGCCAGGTGGGAGACGCCTTCTCCCGTCTGCTGGACTTCGCGTCCGGCCATCCGGCGTCCGTCGACGCGGTCCGCCGTCGTCTGCTCGAGTACTTCCGCATCTGCGGCGAGTCCGATCCGCGCGTCAAGCACGCCCGCCGGAGCATCGCCGCGATGATGTACTGACTGCTGCTATACTGGGAGGGTCGTCGCTCTGCCGTCAGGCGGGGAGAGGGCGTTGGGTTCGTAGCTCAATGGATAGAGCGTCTGTCTCCGGAACAGAAGGTTGGGGGTCCGAATCCCCTCGAGCCCACTTTCCCGCGACCGGGTCTCCAGCTGGGCCGCGCTCCGGCACTGTCTCCTTTTGCTCATAGACTGAGGCTATGAGTCCTGAATCACTTGCGCAGCTGATTTCAACGGCTGCTGGCAATCTCGCGCAGTCCGGCAAGGCTGGCGATCTGACCGTCGACCTCATCCCGTCTGCCATCGCCGTGTCCCGTCCGAAGGACCGTTCCCACGGCGACTGGTCCACCAACATCGCGATGCAGCTCGCCAAAAAGACCGGCATGAAACCGCGCGACCTCGCGCAGCTCTTCGCTGACGAGCTGGCCAAGTCCGATGGCATCTCTTCCGTCGAAGTCGCTGGCCCCGGCTTCATCAACATCACGCTCGATTCCGGTTCCGCCGCGGCCATCGTCGACGAGATCCTGAGCCAGGGCAGCGCCTTCGGCACTAACAGGCACCTTGGCGGCAAGACGCTGAATCTCGAGTACGTCTCCGCCAATCCGACCGGCCCGATCCACATCGGCGGCGCCCGCTGGGCGGCCGTCGGCGACGCTCTGGGCCGCGTGCTCAAGGCCAACGGCGCCAAGGTTGTCCGCGAATACTACTTCAACGATCACGGCGTGCAGATAGACCGCTTCGCCCGCTCCCTTGTCGCCGCCGCCCACCACGAGCCGGCACCGCAAGACGGTTACAAAGGCGCGTACATCGACGAAATCGCTCAGCGCGTCATCGCCCAGGCCACGCAGGACGGCATTGACATCCTCAACCTGCCACGCGTGACGGCCGACGACGGCTCCGAGGGCGACAGCGCCCAGCGCGAGGAGTTCCGCAAGCGCGCCGTGCCGATGATGTTCCAGGAAATCCAGGATTCCCTGCACCACTTCCGCGCAGACTTCGACGTCTGGTTCCACGAGCAGTCCCTATACAACAATGGCATGGTCGGCCACGCCCTGTCCGTGCTGCGCGATCACGGCAACATCTACGAGAAGGACGGCGCCACCTGGTTCGCATCCACCAAGTTCGGCGACGACAAAGACCGCGTGGTCATCAAATCCAACGGTGACATGACCTACTTCGCCTCCGACGTCGCGTATTACTACAACAAGCGCCACCGTGAAACCGACCCGGCCGATGTCGCCATCTACATGCTGGGAGCCGACCATTCCGGCTATGTCGGACGCCTGCAGGCCCTGTGCGCCGCGTACGGCGACGAACAGTACGTCAATATGCAGATCCTCATTGGCCAGCTCGTCAACGTGTCCAAGGACGGCAAGCCGATCCGCATGAGCAAGCGCGCCGGCAACGTCGTCACTCTCGAGGACCTCGTGGACGCGGTGGGTGTGGACGCCGGCCGTTACTCCCTGGTCCGCACCGGATACAACCAGAACCTCGACATCGACCTCAATGTCCTCAGTTCCCATACGAACGACAATCCGGTGTACTACGTCCAGTACGCGCACGCCCGCTCCAAAAACGTCGACCGCAACGCGCAGGCCGCGGGCGTCACCACGCAAGGCGCCGAACTGTCCCTGCTGGACACGATCGCCGATTCCAACCTCCTCGCGCAGCTCGCGCTCTACCCAGGCGTGCTGGCCGCCGCCGCCGACTTCCGCGAGCCGTCCCGCGTGGCCCGCTACCTGGAAGACCTCGCGGCCGCCTACCACACCTGGTACGCCGCGGAGCGCGTCGTGCCGATGGAGCTGACCGACCACGATAAGCAGGGCGAACCCGCCGCCGTCGAAGCGCTGCGCATCGCCAAGGATCCGGAACCGGCCCGCGCCGCCGCTCGTCTGAAGCTCAACGACGCCGTCGCCCAAGTCCTGGAAAACGGCCTGGATCTGCTGGCCGTCTCCGCGCCGGACAAGATGTGATCCGGCAATCCGGGAGGCTTGCGGCGGGCCTCCCGATTCGGCCGCCGCGCCGCGCGGCCGAAGCATCGAAACGCCGCGTCAAAAGCGACAGAAAAGGAGCAGGTTCGTGCAGGGCGAATCGGACGAGACAACGGTTGTGCATGTATCGGTCCCAGCCACCTGCATGGGCTTCTCGACGCTGGGCGCGGTCGGCATGGCCCTGGACGTCCGGGACGTCTTCACCATCCAGACGACGCCGTCGCCAGGAGTGTCCGTCGTGGTGTCGGACCGCTCCGGCGGGCAGGCATCCGCCGTTCCTCGCGACGGGCGCAACCTCGTCGTGCAAGCGCTGCACGCCGTTCAGGACGCCATCGGCGACGTTCGCACCGGATTGCGCGTTACCTGCGAGAACGCCATTCCGCAACGCTGCGGCTATGGATCTTCCGCATCGGCGATCGTCGCCGGCGCCGCCGCGGCCGTCGCGCTGTCGCAGCGCGTCGAACCAAGCCGCGACCTCATCTGCGACATCGCATCCCAAATGGCCGGCGACGGCGCGAACGTGGCGGCAGCCGTCTACGGCGGCGTCGTAACGGCCTGGGACTTCGACCTTGACAGCAACGTGCCGCGATCCGTGTTCGACACCGAATCGCGCCGACATCCCGACAACGGCTTCGATTTCGATTCCACCCGCCGCGCCGCGCCACGGCCGGCACCGCCGCCTTTGTCCAACTACAGCGAAGGCTGGCACGCTGTCGCAGCGCCCGTCTCATCGTCCCTGACGGCTTCGCTCATCACGCCCCGGAGAGTTTCCCGCCACGTCCCGCTGCCAGACGAGGGCACCGTTCCCCTGCGACAGGCACGACAGGCCGCGCGGCGGTCGTCCGCGCTTTTCCGGCTGCTATCAGACAGCGACCCCGCGTCAGACGGGGACCTCTTCGCTGCAACAGCGGAAGATGCCCAGCTGGCAAGCCGCAACGAGCTTCTGCCTGATTCCTGGCAACTGATGACCCATCTACGCTCGCAAGGGCTGGCCGCCTTCATCACCGGCTCCGGCCCAGCGATCGTCGTGCTGTCGGAACAAGGAGCGGAGAAGACAGACACCGTCGTTCGCCAAGCGATCCGTTCCGAGTGGCTGGCCACCGGCCGGTGGAGCCTACGCACAGTCGGAGGAGACAAACGCGGCGTCGACATCGACCGGTCATCCCGCGCCGCGCGCGGCCAATGAGCCAGAGCCGACAAAACCCACCGGGCCGCGCAGGCCCCTGATGGAACCGTGTGAAAAGGAGCATTATGACAATTCCCGTCGTCCTCGCATCCACGTCGCCGTCCCGTCTCCGACTACTAGTGAAAGCCGGCATCCGTCCAATCGTGCGGCCATCCTTCGTCGACGAGCCGGCGGTCATCCAGCATTTCGCAGAACACACCGAGACAACGGCGGACACCATCCCAGCAAAGACACGAGTCCTGGTCCTGTCACTGTCCAAAGCCTCCGCCGTCGCCCAAGCGATGCAGGCAGACGAGGCCGCCATCCGGTCCGCGAGCGGAGAGCGCATCGTCTTCGGCTGCCGCGATGAATCCGGCAAAGCCCATCGCACCGCCGACGATCCACTACAGAAGTCTATGCGCCAGACACCAGGCCTGGCAGGCCTGAAGCACGGCCCGCTGGTCATCGGCTGCGATTCAATGTTCGAATTCAACGGGCACGTCTACGGCAAGCCCCACAATGCATCGACCGCGCGCGAACGGCTGCTGGCCATGCGCGGCAAGCGCGGCACCCTGTGGACAGGCCATACCGTCATCGACCTAGCAACGGGCAGACGCGAGCACCTCGCCAGCAGCGCCGAAGTCATCTTCGGCAACTACTCCAAACAGGACATCGACCGGTACATCGCCACAAAGGAACCGCTAGAAGTAGCCGGATCCTTCACGCTGGAAGGCATCGGCGGCGCTTTCATCGACTCAGTCATCGGCGACCCACATGGCGTCATCGGCCTGAGTCTATCGACGCTGCGCTCGCTGACGTCCCGCCTCAGGTACGAATGGACCGACCTGTGGAACACCGTCGACTCCTCGGCGCACGAAGCCAACGGCAACGGCGAATTCATCCATCAGCCCGGCGACGGATGGATCGACTGCTCCTGCGGCCATCGCCACTGGGGCCTCAACGGCGCCGCCGGCATGCTGCTGGCCCGGCGCGACGAAGCCACCGGTAAAGTGACAGACGTGCTGCTGCAGCACCGCGCCGAGTGGAGCGCCGAAGGCGGCACCTGGGGCATCCCCGGCGGAGCGCTCGCTGACGGGGAGAATCCGCTGGAGGGCGCACTGCGCGAGAGCTTCGAGGAAGCGAATATCACGGCGCAGGACGTCGACATCGTGGGCACGCACGTCGAAGACCACGGCAACTGGGCCTATACGACCGTTTTCGCCTTCGAGAAGCCCGGTCATGCCGTGACTGCGCGGATCAACGACGGGGAGAGCCTGTCAGTGGAGTGGGTCCCGTTCTCCGACGTAGGGAAGTGCCGATTGTTGAGCTACTTTGGCCAGAATTGGCCAGGCTTCGCCGAGAGACTGTCACGGCTGTCGGCCCGCGTGTGAGATACTGGGGCTGGCGGCTCTGCATGGCCGCCGTGGGCGATGCGTTGATCCCCTGGGCCGCGAAGGGCGGCAAGCGACGGTGTCCGCATCCCGTGAAGGCTTTTCAGGTTCCGCCGAGAGATACGGCTCTGTTGCGCTCCGGCGGGCAGTACCGCACGCGTGCAGGCGTGCGAGGAAGACGTATAAATGAATACTTTGCATGATTCCGCTCAGCTGGGCGAGTCCGTCCGTTCGCAGGAGCAGGTGCCGGCGACGCGCGTGCGCCGTCGCGGCGGCCGCCGCGTGGTGCGTGCCGCGGGAGCAGCGGGAGCCAAGCTTCCCGTGAAAGTCCACGAGGGGGCATCAGCCGTCGAACCAACGACAGTATCCGTTCCGTCGTCCGCTTCCCTCGCGCAGACCGCTGATGATCGTCGCCGCCGTCTGTCCGCCGAGTTGTTCTCTGATTCCGAAGTGGCCCGTCGGACGGCGGCCAAGAGCGAGGCCGCGTCCAGTTCCAGCCGTCGTTCCCGTTCCACGTCCCGTGCCGTTAGACCTGCTGACGGAGCCGCCGCTTCCGACGATTCTTCCGCCGCTCCGTCCGCTGATCGCCATGTGCGCCGGCCGATGACTTCGCTGCTCTTCCAGGAACCGGTCCTTCCTGCGCAGTCCTCTTCCGATGCGTTCGTCGACGATCCTGAGGAGGAGAAGAAGCCGCGCCGCCGCAGGACGCGCTCCCATGCCAGCCGCGAGGACTGCTCTCCGCGCGCCACCAAGGCCGACAACGGCTGCACCGACGCAAAAGTCGACGACGACACCGAAACCGGAGCGAAGAGCGACAGAACCCGCCGCCGCCTGAACGCGGAGGAGCGTGCCGCTGCCGCCGAGATCGAGCAGATCGAGGAGGACATCAAACGTGAGCGTTCCCGCCGTTATCCCCGTTCCGGTTCTTCTGAGGGGACCGCGGACAGCGCAGACGAGGACCCTCGGCAGTCCGAGGAATCCGGCGAAGCGACGACGATGACCCGTCGCCGTCGTTCGACCAAGCGGATTGCCGCTCCGTCAACCACTACGTCCCGCTACAAGCGCGAGCAGCAATACATCGAGAAAATCAAGGATGTGGAGGGTTCCACCCGCTTAGAGGCCAAGCGTCAGCGCCGCCGTGACAACCGCCGCGAGCGTTCGCGCCAGACGCTCATCACCGAGCAGGACTTCCTAGCGCGCCGCGAAAACGTGGACCGTCAGATGATCGTGCGCGAGAAGGGCCGCCACACCCAGATTTCTGTCATCGAGGACGGCATCCTGGTCGAGCACTACGTTTCCGATATCGACGAGGTTTCCACCGTCGGAAACATTTATCTAGGCCGCGTGCAGAACGTGCTTCCGAGCATGGAGGCTGCTTTCGTCAACATTGGCGAGGCCCGCAACGGCGTCCTGTACTCCGGCGAGGTCAACTGGGACTCCGCCCGTCTCGAGGGCCATCCGCGCCGCATCGAGCTGGCGTATCACTCCGGCGCCCCAATCTTGGTCCAGGTCACGAAGGACCCGATCGGCCACAAGGGTGCCCGTCTGACGTCCCAGGTGACGCTAGCAGGCCGCTACATCGTTCTAGTGCCGTTCGGCGGCATGACCGGCGTCTCGCGCAAGCTCCCGGACCGTGAACGCGCACGTCTCAAGAAGATCGTCGACAACCTGGGTGCCAAGAACTTCGGCATCATTATTCGCACGGCCGCCGAAGGCGCATCGGAGGAGGCCGTCGCTAAGGACTATCAGATGCTGCTGGCGCAGTGGAACGACGTCCTCAAGCAGTATGACGAGTTCGAGGACTCGCATCGCCCGCGCCTGCTGCGCGGCGAGCAGGACGTTGCCATTCGTGTGGTGCGCGACACGTTCAACGACGATTTCCGCCAGTTGGTCGTCGAAGGCGAGAACGTCTACGGCCGCATCAAGCACTACCTATCCACGATGGCCCCGGACCTGCTGGGCCGCTTGCACTACTGGGATCCGGCCGAGCACGCTGGCCAGGACGTCTTCGACCGGTGGAAGATCGATGGCCAGCTACGCAAAGGCATGGAGCGCCAGGTGTATCTGCCCAGCGGCGGTTCTCTCGTCATCGACCGCACCGAGGCTATGACGACTATCGACGTCAACACTGGCCGTTTCATCGGCAAAGGTAAGTCCCTCGAGGAAACCGTCACTCGGTGCAACCTTGAGGCAGCCGAGGAGATCGTCCGCCAGCTGCGCCTGCGCGACATTGGCGGTATGATCATGATCGATTTCGTCGATATGGTCCTGGAGTCCAACCGTGACCTTGTGCTGCACCGTCTGGTGGAGTGCCTGTCGCGCGACCACACGAAGCACCAAGTGGCTGAGGTCACCAGCCTGGGCCTGGTCCAGATGACCCGCAAGCGCGTAGGTCAGGGACTGGTCGAGGCGTTCTCCGAGGAGTGCCCGACCTGCCATGGCCGCGGCTTCATCATCCATGAGGATCCGACCATCGATTCCTCTGCCGACGATCCGTACGAGGTCAAAGGCGGTGACCCGTTCGAGAAGCCCCGCGGCAGGCACCATGCCGAGCAGCAGCACGCCACGGCGTCGGCGCGGGAGTCCGCTCTGATGCCTACAGGTTCGAGCACGGAAGTCAAGGCCAAGCTCGCTGCCATCGCCGCTGCAGCCACGAAAAGGAGCGAGCGAGCTGGTTCCACGGATGAGAGGGACAGGGCGGAAGAGTAAGACAGGCGTCGCTTCATCACAGCCCTGTGGTACTTTGCGGAACAGGATTCGTTCTCTGCTGTAGCAGGGTTTGACGAAACGAACGGCGTTTTGTACATTCTTCTATGTACGTTCATACGTTGGTGTCTTATCGTGCCTGGGTTCCTGGTGCGGTGAGGTGAAATTTTGAAACAGGCAAGGCAGGGGCTATGTACGCGATTGTGAAGGCTGGCGGCCACCAGGAGAAAGTTGAGGTTGGCGACGAGATTACCGTCAACCGTCTCGCAGCGAAGAAAGGCGGCACGGTCGAATTCCCCGTCGTTCTTTTTGTCGACGGTTCCAAGACCGTGATCGCAGCTCAGGATCTTGCGAAGATCCACGTTGAGGGCGAAGTGATCGACGATGAGGCCAAGGGGCCGAAAGTCGTCATCCAGAAGTTCCACAACAAGACCGGCGGCGCTCGCCGCCAGGGGCACCGTCAGAAGCTATCCGTCGTCAAGATCACCAAGATCGCCTGAGACCGAGGACTAGAGGAGATAGATCATGGCACATAAGAAGGCTGGTTCCAGCTCGCATAATGGTCGCGATTCACGGCCGCAGTTCCTAGGCATTAAGAAGTACGGTGGCGAGTCCGTTATCGCCGGCAATGTTCTTGTGCGTCAGCGCGGCTCCCGTTTTTACCCGGGTCTCAACGTCCGTAAGGGCAAGGATGACACGCTGTTCGCTGTCGTCGACGGCGTCGTCCGCTTCGGCGTCCGCCACGACCACAAAGTCGTCGATGTGCTGGCAGAAAAGCAGGAAACTGCTTCCGCCCGCTGAATTGGCGTGCGCACGGGCATGAGACGCCCGTGCGAATATAGGAAAGGTCGCTCCGTGTTTGCGGTGCGGCCTTTTTGTCGCCGAGGCCGGCATGCCGCTTGCTAATATGCCAAAAGAAACAACGGCGGGTGAAAGGATCAGGGATGGCGGACTTCGTGGATCGTGTCACCGTACATTTCCAAGGCGGAGACGGCGGCAACGGCGCTTCGTCGATCAGGCGTGAGAAGTACAAGCCATTGGCCGGGCCGGACGGCGGCAACGGCGGCCGCGGCGGATCCATCATCCTCAGGGCATCCGCCGACGAGACGAGCTTGCTTGATTTTCGCTACATTCCGCATCGCCGTGCCATGAACGGCAAGCACGGCGAGGGTGGCTACCGCGATGGCAAGCGCGGCGAGGACGTCGTCGTGCCCGTGCCTATCGGGACGGTAGTGTTCAGGGCCGCGGGGCCTGTCGGACAGCCGAAACATCGCGGCGAGCAGCTTGCCGACCTCAGTCACGAAGGCGATAAGTTCGTTGTGGCCCGTGGCGGCTGCGGCGGTCTGGGCAACCATGCCCTGGCCAACAAGGCGCACCGTGCTCCGGGCTTTGCGCTGAAGGGTGAGCCAGGCCAAGCGACCGACGTCGTTCTCGAGCTCAAATCGGTGGCGGACGTAGCCCTCGTGGGCTATCCGTCGGCGGGCAAATCGAGCCTCATCGCCGCCATCTCCGCGGCGCGTCCTAAAATCGCCGACTATCCGTTCACAACGCTCGTGCCAAACCTGGGCGTCGTCAAGGCCGGCATGGACCGCTTCACCGTCGCCGACGCTCCCGGTCTGATTCCCGGAGCATCCGAGGGTAAGGGACTGGGCCTGCAGTTCCTCCGCCACATTGAACGAACCCAGGTGATCGTGCACGTAATCGATTGCGCCACTCCGGAGCAGGGCCGCGATCCAATGAGCGATTACCAGGTCATCGAAAACGAGTTGTCCTATTATGCGCAGCGGCTGGACTTGCCGCTGGGCGCCATTCCGATGGACGAGCGCCAGCGGGTGATCGTCTTAACGAAGGCGGACGTGCCCGACGCCCGCGAACTGGCCGAGATGGTCAAACCGCAGTTTGAGGGGATGGGCCTGCCGGTCTTCATCGTGTCCGCCGTGTCGCATGAAGGCCTGAAACAGCTGGTATTCGCGTTATCGGGTATGGTGGCGCAGGCCCGGAAGCGGGTCCACGAGCTGCGATCGAAAGCCGAGGGAAACGGCCGCGTTGTCATCAAGCCGCTGGAGATGAAGCGTAACAAGGCCGCAAGCGAGACTCCCGATTTCTCCATTGTCCGTCGTGGCAACCGCGACGGCAGCTACTGGTTTGACATCGTGGGCGAAACGCCGTCACGCTGGATCATCCAGACTGATTTCGACAATGACGAAGCCGTCGGTTACCTGGCCGACCGTCTGGCGAGGTTGGGCGTCGAGGACGCGCTGCGCGACGCGGGCGCCGTCGCCGGGGACGAGGTCCATATCGGTCCGGAAGGGGACCAAGTCTTCTTCAATTGGGATCCGGCGATTGCTGCCGGTGCAGAAGGCTTAGACGAATCGCCGGTCGTCAGCCGCGGTGAGGACATCCGCCTGCGCGACGTCGGCTACGTCAAGCGGCGCACGAATGCCGAACGCCGCCGGGCCTACCACGAGAAAATGGATCGTTTGACACAGCTGCGCGCGGAGCGCGAGGCCGAGCGGAAGGCGGGCTACTGGGCCGATCCGTCGAAGGAATAACGGCGACGCGTCCGCCACACGGTGGACGAATGTCCTGACATCCGCTAAAATGGGGGTTCGGCAGTTAGCTCTGCCTTGATTCCCGCGGGATGTCGTGGGAATAGGGGAGTGGCACAATTGGTAGCGCAACGGTCTCCAAAACCGTAGGTTGTGGGTTCGAGTCCCGCCTCCCCTGCTCCGTAGTGACACATAGTGAGGACGTCAGATGGCAAATAGCAAGGCGGAGGGCATGGGGACTGCCAAGCCGAACTTTTTCATGCGCATCGGTCTATTTATTCGGCAGATTATCGCCGAACTGCGTAAAGTCGTCGCTCCGACGCGCAAGGATTTGTTCAACTGGTTCATCGCTGTCGCCATTTTCGTCGTCCTGCTCATGGTGTTAGTGACTGTCCTAGATTTCGGGATGGGTAAACTCGTTCTTTTGATTTTTGGCTGATTAGTGTTTGAAAGAGGTGTGGAGCAGCTTGATGACTGAGGATGAGGTCGTTTTCGTGGAAGACAGACAGCAGGAGGCCGTTGATACGCAGTCTTCTGCGGCGGACGGAGCTGCTGAGGCCTCCGCCGAGCCGACTGAGAAGTCGGCGGAGGAAGAACTCGACGCTGGCCAGAAGGCTGTCAAGGAGTTCTCTCGCTCGCTGCGCACCCTGCCGGGCAAGTGGTACGTCCTGCACACGTACTCCGGCTACGAGAAACGCGTGAAACAGAACCTGGAGGCCCGTATCGCGAATTTCGGCCTGGAGGACAAGGTTTTCCAGGCTGAAGTTCCGATGGAGGAGGTCGAGAAACACACTGAGAAGGGGCGCAAGGTCCTCAACCGCGTGCGCATCCCGGGCTATGTCCTGGTCCGCATGGTAGACAACGATGAGGATGCGTTCCGCATCGTCCGCGAGACGGAAGCCGTGACCGGTTTCGTCGGCGTGCAGCGCGAGCCAGTGGCTCTGAGCCGCAAGGAAGTCATTGCTATGATGGCTCCGATGATTTCCCAGAAGGCGCTCAAAGAAGCCGGCGACAAGGTTGCCGCGAAGGCCCGACGCATCGTCGAAGTCAGCTTCAAGCCGGGCGAGTCCGTCACCGTGACCAGCGGCCCATTCGCGTCAATGCCGGCCGTCATCTCGGAGGTGTCTCCGGACAGCCAAAAGCTAACAGTTCTTGTGTCCATCTTCGATCGCGACACTCCCGTCGAACTGGGATTCGACCAGGTGGAGAAGCTCGAGAGCGAGTAACGGTTGAGTCGGGTTCGCTCCGGTCTCTGTGTTTTCCTTTCAGGGCGCAGCAAGATCTGCGCCTTTTCGTTTTGCCTTTTCCTGTCTTCTTTGTAGACTGAAACGGTTGCCGCGCTACGCGCGGCAACACAGCATCGGTTGCGGGAGATGCGCGCGGGCGCATTCGCCTGACCGCTTCAGAGAAAGAAGAACCACGATATGGCTCAAAAAGGCAAGAAAGTTACTGGCCTGATCAAGCTTCAGATTCCAGCCGGCAAGGCTAACCCGGCCCCGCCGATCGGCCCGGCTCTGGGTTCGCATGGCGTGAATATCATGCAGTTCTGCCAGGCGTACAACAACCAGACGAAGGACAAGATGGGGCAGATCATCCCTGTTGAGATCACGGTCTATGAGGATCGTTCCTTCACCTTCGTTCTGAAGACTCCTCCAGCAGCGGACCTCCTTCGCAAGGCCGCCGGCGTCTCCAAAGGTGCCGCCAACCCGTTGACCGCCAAGGTCGGCTCCGTGACGTGGGACCAGTGCCGTGAAATCGCGCAGACCAAGCTCGCTGACCTGTCCGCCAAGGACGTCGAGGCTGGCGCGAAGATCATCGCTGGCACCGCTCGTTCCATGGGCATCACTGTCACCGGAAAGTGATTGAGAGAACAAAGGATTTGCGGTAGAGCTGACGCTAGCTCGAACCGTGACTGCTCGACAGGAGAAGCAGATGACTAAGCGTTCCAAGAAATATCGCGAGTCGGCCGAAAAGATCGACCGCTCGACGCTGTATAGCCCGGCAGAGGCCATCGCCCTGCTGAAGTCGATGCCGAAATACAACTTCGACGAGTCCATCGATGCTGTCTACCGCCTCAACGTGGATCCGCGCAAGGCGGACCAGCTGATTCGCGGAACCGTTTCCCTTCCGAACGGCACCGGCAAGACCGTCCGCGTCGCTGTGTTCGCGCGTGGCCCGCAGGCGGAGGCAGCGAAGGCCGCCGGAGCCGACGAGGTCGGCGATGACGATCTCGTCAAGAAAGTCCAGGACGGTTTCCTTGATTTCGACGCCGTCGTGGCGACTCCGGACATGATGGGCAAGGTCGGCCGTCTTGGCCGAGTCCTTGGTCCTCGTGGCCTCATGCCGAATCCGAAGACCGGCACCGTGACCATGGACGTGGCCAAAGCCGTCAAGGAAATTAAAGGCGGCAAAATCACGTTCCGCGTCGATAGGAACGGCAACCTCAGCTTCCTCATCGGCAAGATGAGCTTCGACGAGAAGGCTTTACTGGAGAACTTCGAGGCCGTCGCCGCTGAGATCAAGCGTCTCCGTCCGTCCACCGTCAAGGGCCGTTACGTCGAGCACGCGACATTGTCCTCCACGATGAGTCCGGGCATCACTCTCGATTCCAACGCTCTGGCGTGAATGAACGGTAGTTTCTGATGCGAAAGCCTCCCCAAGGGGAGGCTTTCGTTTATCTTCTATCGTTCGCCGTATGATCGCACGCCGCCTCATCGGCGTTGACTGGTTGTACGTTGAATGATCGAGGGGCATTCCGGATAGGGGGGGGGGCTTGCAAAATATTTTCCTTGTGTCATAGGTTGTTGTTTTTTGTGTTTTGCGACACGCCGGTGGATTCCAGTGTTCTCAATGTGTTTAATGGGAGGGGTTGCGTGATGGGCGGGATGGGGGTTACAGTCTTGTCTTGCTGCTCACGGGGCGGCCGGCGCGGCCGGCGGACTCCGGGGACCGGCATGGTGGTTTGAGAACTCGAGAGCGTTGATCGTGCTATTGATATAGCCTTTTTTGAATGCCAGATCGCCTCGTTCCATGCGAGGCGGTTCTTCTGTGCGGTTCGCGCGAGGGATCGCGCGACTGTCA